>CAZYUL010000001.1:0-129298 GCA_964650715.1 uncultured Gemmatimonas sp.
ACCGTGGACGACGTGATCGATGCGATCCAGGAGGAGCAGACCGAGGACGTGCAGAAGTTCGGCGGCCTCACCGCCCTCGAGGAGCCGTACCTGCAGAGCTCGCTGCGCGACCTGATCCTGAAGCGCTCCCCCTGGCTCCTCGTGCTCTTCGTCGGGCAGATGTTCACCGCGGCCGCGATGGGGTTCTTCGAGGCCGAGATCGCGACGGCGGTCGTGCTCTCGCTCTTCATCCCGCTCGTCATCAGCTCCGGCGGCAATTCCGGCTCGCAGGCGACCTCCCTGATCATCCGCGCCCTGGCGCTCCAGGAACTCGGGGCGCGCGACTGGTGGCGCGTGATGCGGCGCGAGCTCGTGATCGGCCTCGTCCTCGGCGCGCTGCTCGGCGCCGTCGGCCTCCTCCGGGTCGCGGCGTGGGAGTGGATGGGTCTCTACGACTTCGGGCCGCACTACCTGATGCTGGCCGCGACCGTCGGGACCACCGTCGTCGGCGTGGTGCTCTTCGGCACCCTGACCGGGGCGATGCTGCCGTTCGCGCTGAAGCGCGCCGGGTTCGACCCCGCGAGCGCGTCCGCGCCCCTCGTCGCGACGCTCGTGGACGTGACCGGGGTCGTGCTCTACTTCTCGGTGGCGCTGGCGCTGCTCCGCGGCACCCTCTTGTGATCACCGCGCGCCAGGCGACGATCCTGGTCCTCGCATCGGCGTGCGCGTACGGGACGATCTCGATCGTGACGACGGTGACCTCGCGCGCCGGGGTCGCGCTCATCGCGCTGATGGCGTGGCGCTATGCCCTCGCGGCCCCGGTGCTCGCGGTGATCTCCGGCGGGCCGCGCGCGCTCCTCGCCGTCCCCAGGGGACGCCGACTCGCGCTGCTCCTCGCGGGAGGTGGCGGCCAGACGCTGGTGACGTGGCTCTCCCTCTCGTCCCTCGAGTGGATCTCGGCCGCGACGCTCGGCTTCCTCTTCTATACCTATCCCGCGTGGGTCGCGGTCTTCGCCGCCCTCGCCGGACTCGAGCGGCTGACCGTGGGGCGGACGGCGGCGCTCGCCCTGGCGCTCGCCGGCGTCACCCTGATGGTCGGCACGCCGTGGGACTCCGCGCTCCCCTTCCCCGGCGTCGCCCGGGCCCTCGGCTCCGCGGTGGTGTATGCCGCGTATGTCCCGTTGCTCCATCGGCTGCGCGGTCCCCTCGACGCCGCCGTCGCATCCACCTACGTGATCGTCGGCGCAGCCATCGCGTTCGTTGCCGCGGCGAGCGCGCAGGACGTGCTCGTCGCGAACATGACGCCACTCACGTGGGCGCTCGCAGCGCTCCTCGCGCTCTGGAGCACCGTGTTCGCGTTCATCGCGTTCCTCCGGGGGCTCGGCGTCCTGGGGCCCGTCCGCACGGCCATCCTCTCCACCCTCGAGCCGTTCTGGACCGCGCTCCTCGGTGCCCTGCTCCTCAGCCAAGCGCTCGGGCCGGCGACGCTCGCGGGCGGCGCGTTGATCATCGGCGCGATATTGCTGCTGCAACGCTCCGCCACCCCCGCTCTCCCTGACGCCCCGCAACCCGACTGATGTCCGCGACCACGAAGCCCGACGCGAGCCAGCTCGCCCCCGGCACCATCTACACCCTCCTCGCCGCCACTGGCTTCGCCGCGGTGGCGATCCTGACCTCGCTCGCGACCGCGACCGGGCTCGCCCTCTCCACCGTGCTCGCGTGGCGCTACCTGCTCGCCGCGGTGATCCTCACCGGCTGGGTGGGGACGCACTCGTACAAGCGGATCCCGCCCAACGAGATGCTGCGATTCGTCACCATCGGCGGTTTCGGACAGGCGCTGCTGGTGTACCTCGCGCTCTCGTCGCTCCGGTACATCCCGGCGGCGACACTCGCGTTCCTCTTCTACTCGTACCCGGCCTGGGTCGCGCTCTTCCAGGCGGTGCGCGGCGCCGAAGCGCTCGACGCGCGGCGCGCCGGCGCGCTGGCGCTCTCGTTCGGCGGCATCGGCGTGATGGTGGGGATGCCGGGCGAGAGCGGCGTGGATTGGCGCGGGGTCGCGCTGGCGCTCTCGGCGGCGCTGGTGTACGGCGCGTACATCCCGATCATGCGCGCGCTCCAGAAGGACCATCCGGTCGCGCCGACATCGGCCTACTCCAAGATCGGTGCGGCGCTCGCGTTCCTCGTCCTGAGCGTCGCGGACCGCTCGTTCACCTACCAGCTGAGCGGCGACGCCTGGATGGCGATCGTCGCGCTGGCGGTCTTCAGCACGGTCCTGCCGAGCGTCTTCTTCCTGATGGGCCTCATCCGGCTCGGGCCGGTGCGCACGGCGATCGTCTCGACCGTCGAGCCATTCCTGACCGCGATCCTTGGCGTGATCGTGCTCGCACAGCCGCTGCGCGCGCCGACGCTCGTGGGGGGCGCGCTCATCATCTCCGCGGTGGTGCTCCTCCAGTTCCGTCGCGACCGCGTCGCCTGACGCGTCACGCCGGACGCGACACCGGCTCCGTGCGCGACGCGAGCTCGGCCGGCTCGGCGATCCCGCGCTCCAGCCAGGCGTGATCCCCGCGGAGGACCGCCTGCGCGAGCTGGTTGAGCGCCCGGTCGTGCCGGCCGAAGAGACCGCGGAACGAGGCCTCCATCCGCTCGCGGGACTCGCGGCAGAAGACGTCGGCGAGCTGCATCGCCTCGCGGTTCCCGCGCTCCGCCAGCATCGCCGCGCGCGCGATGACCGCGCTCATCGCATACAGCTCCGCGCCGACGTCCACGGCGCGGAAGAGCACCATCTGCCGCTTCTCGAGCTTGGGACCGAAGCGCACCATCGCGTGGAACAGGGCGCGGCCGAGGCGGCGCGTCGTCCGGTCGGCGAATCGCAGGTGCGTGGCAAGGGGGCCGAACCCACCGTACCGGCGGAATGAGGGGATCCATCGGGCCGGGTACCAGGTGAGGTAGAAGGGCGCCGCCTTCAGCGCCGCGCGCACGCGGGTGCCGAGCGAGCTCTTGGGCGCGACGATCGGGAAGGCGATCGAGAAGTGCTCGTCCACCGCTTCGCGGGCGATGAAGAGGCGCATGATCTCGCTCGATCCCTCGAAGATCAGGTTGATCCGGCTGTCGCGCATCGCCCGCTCGATCGGGAGCGGCGTCTCGCCGCGCGCGCGGAGGGAGTCCGCGGTCTCGTAGCCGCGGCCGCCGCGGATCTGGAGCGCGTCGTCCACGCTCCGCCACGCGAGCTCGGTGTTGAACATCTTCGCGACCGCCGCCTCGAGGCGGATGTCGGTGCCGCCGCGCTCGTAGAGCGCCGTGGAGAGGAGCGCCACCGACTCCATCGCGAAGGTGTTGGCGGCGAGACGCGCGAGCTTCTGCGCGATCGCGTCGTGGCGGCCGATCGGCTGGCCCCACTGCACGCGAGCCGCCGCCCACTCGCGGACCCCCCTCACCAGCGCCTTGCTCGCGCCCGCCACCGACGCGGGGATCGTGAGCCGCCCCGTGTTCAGCGTGATGAGCGCGAGCTTGAGACCACGCCCCTCCCCCCAGAGGATGTTCTCGCTCGGGACCTTCACGTCGGTGAAGGAGATCCAGCCGTTCTCGATCGCCCGCAGGCCCATGAAGCGACAGCGGTGCTTGACCGTGATGCCGGGGGTCCGGGCATCCACGATGAACGCCGTGATCTGCTTCCGGAGGAGCTTCCCGTTCACCACGCGGTCGGGCGTCCGCGCCATCACGACGAAGAGGTCGGCGCGGGTGCCGTTGGTGGTCCAGAGCTTCTCGCCGTTGATCACCCAGTGCGCGCCATCCTCGCTCCGCGTGGCGGAGGTCGTCATGTTCGCCGGGTCGCTCCCGGCGTGCACCTCGGTGAGCGCGAACGCGGTGATGCCGCCCTTCGCGATCCGCGGGAAGAAGCGACGCTTCTGCTCCTCGGTGCCGAAGAGCTTGAGCGGCTGCGGCACCCCGATGCTCTGGGACGCCGAGAGCAGCGCGCAGAGCGAGCCGCAGGTCGCGGTCACCATCCCCATCGCCCGCACGTACGTCATCTGCGAGAGCCCCAGTCCCCCGTATTCCTTCGGGATCTTGATGCCGAAGGCGCCGAGCTCGCGCAGCTCCTGCACGTACGATTCGGGGATCTCGCCGGTGCGATCCACCATGTCGGCATCGTAGCGCGAGAGGAACTCGCCGAGCCTGGCCAGCCACGCCTCCCCCTCGCGCTCGCTCGCGGGATCCTCCTCGGGATGCGGATGCACGAGGTCGAATCGGAACCGGCCGAGGAAGAGCTCCTTCACGAAGCTCGGATGTTCCCATTCGGTCTCGCGGGCGTCCTCGGCGACGTCGCGGGCCTCCTGCTCGGAGGCGACCTCGCGTCCAGGCGTCCCGTCCGGGTCTCGCGCTTCGCGCCTAGTGGCGCCGTCCAGCCTGCCATCGTCGGACACGGCGGGCCCTCCTGCTGCAACCATATAGTGGTGTGCTGCGAGCGGGTCGCAGGGCTTCCCGCAGGGTCCCTATACCTATCCCGCGCGCCGACCCCGCGCAAAGAGCGCGACGCCCCCGATGACCGCGATGGTCGCGAAGGCGAACCACTGCATCATATAGGAGAAGTGCGGACCGGCATCCACCGCCGGCAGCGCAAGCCGTCGCGGGACGGAGTCGGCGCGAGCAGTCGAGTCCGAGGTCATCACGACGTGGAATGGCGCGAGGGGTGCGCCGACGCGGGCCTCCAGTTCCCGACGGCCGAGCGCGCGCAACGGACGGTCGGCTGGTGCGGCCAGCTCCGCCGTGTCCGGGAGGGCGGTCACGTATCCCGTCAGGACGACGGTGTCGGCCTCGCGCCACCTCGGGAGCTCGACGGCGCCTGCGTCGGGCGAATACACCCACCCACGCGTGACGATGACGAGGGTGTCGCTGCCCTGCCGCTGGAGCGGGGTGAGCAGGTGGACCCCGGGGGACCCGGCATTGGTCCGTCCGCCGAGGACCTGCTCGAGGTCGTATCGGAAGCGCCCCGCGAGGATGACTCGACGCCACTCGACCGGCCCCGCCCCGGGGAGCGAATCGAAGGGGACTGACGGCGCCTCCAGGCGGGCCTCGAGCGCAGCGTTGAATCCCAGCCGCTCGAGGTGTCGTGCGCGCTGCCACAGCCCGAGGCGGACGAAGACCGCCGCGCAGGCGAGCGGGATCAGGAGTCCCAGGAGGTGCCGGGTGCGCACGATGACAATGAGACTGTAAGGGGAATCACCGACGGCGAACGGTCGCCGCAGGAGATTGCAGGGAACCTAGTCAGTGGCGAGTTTCAGGGGGTGCCGCCGGTGGATCGGCGGACGCCCCGCCCATCCTCGTGCGCCCGCAGCCCATGCCCCAGCGTCACCCCAGCATCCGGTTCGCCGCCCTTGCCGGCGCCATGTTGTTCGCGAGCCTGCTGAGTTGCGGACGCGAGATCACCGGCCCGGATGGCCGCGGCGGGCGTCCGGGCGCCCTCCTCCTCGACCCGCAGTTCGCGAGCATCCGGCTCGGTGGCACCGGCGAGATGCTGAGCATCGGCTCCGTGGTCGAGTTCGACCGCGTGCGGGTGGTCCTGCGTCGGATGGACGGCACGATCGCGGTGGACACGCTGGTTCCCTTCCCGCCGACCGTCGAGAGCATCTCGCTCAAGCTGAACATCACGCTCGACCCGCAGGCGCCACCGGCAGGCGAGCCGCTCAGTGTGACGATGAAGTACGTGAACGTCGCAGGGGACACGGTCTTCTCGGGCGGTCCGCTGGAGGTGACGGCGAAGCCGACCTCGAGCGGAGCGCCGGCGCCGGTCCAGCTCCCCATCGACTACGTCGGCGTGGGCGCGAACGCGAAGTCCATCACGATCGCCCCCACCGACTACACGGGGCTCCGGCTCGACGCGACGTCCTTCACGGCGACCGTCCTCGACTCCAGCGACGCGCCGCTCCCGCTGGCGCCGGTCGCGTTCACGTCCACCGACTCGCAGCGCGTGCACGTGAACCTCCGCACGGGCGCCACGACCCTCCTCGGCGCGCGCGGCTCCGCGAAGATCATCGCGCAGACGCTCACCGGACAGGCGGACACCGCGCTCGTCTCGATCACGCCGGTGGCGACGGGCGTCGTGCTCGTGAGCGGTGGCGGCCAGCAGACCCTCCAGGCGCAGCCCTTCCCGCAGCCGGTCCGCGTGCGCGCGGTGGCGGTGGACAACATCGGCGTGTCCGGGGTGGACATCGAGTTCACGGTGCTTCAGGGCCAGGGCACGGTGAGCCAGGTCCGCGACACGACCGACGCGAATGGCGAGGCCGAGGTGACCTGGACGGCCGGCGACTCCGCCGGCACGGCCATCCTCCGGGCCGCGATCCACCAGACCGCGATCGGCGTGAACATCGGCGGCACGCAACTCTCGGATGCGGCGAACAACCTGACGTTCAGTGCCCAGCCGCCGAACATCACGGCTGGCAACGCGATCCCCACCTTCAGCGTGGTGGTCCGGGACGTGACGGGCGACACGGTCCCGGAGTACAACAGCGGGGTCCAGCTCACCCTGAGCGGTGGCACGGCCGGCGCGAGCCTCGTTGGGACGACCTCCGTGACGGCGCTCAATGGTGTCGCCGTCTTCAGTGGCCTCACCGTGGACCGTGCCGGCACGGGATACCGGATCGTCGCGAGTCTGCCGTCGCTCCCGGCGGTCCCACCGCTGCAGTCGAACACGTTCAACGTTGCGGCCGCGCCACCGACGGCGATCGCGCTCTTCAGCGGGGGCGGCCAGAGCGCGACAGCGAACACGGCGCTCGCGGACTCCATCAAGTTCCGCGTGCGCGACACCTTCAACTATCCCGTCGCTGGCGTGACGGTCAGCTTCTCAGCGACGGCGGGCGGGGGCACTGTCTCGCCGACCACCGCGGTGACGGACGCGAACGGCCTCGCCGCCACGCGCTGGACCGTCGGACCCGCCGGTTCGCAGCAGCTCACGGCGACGGTCTCTGGCTTGACGCCGGCCACGGCGACGGCGTCCGTGGCCGGCGGAGGCGGCGGGGCTCCGTCGCTCTATCTTGGCTACGACGAGCTGCCGGTCGCGATCGGGCGCACCCGCCAGTCGCCGGTCTTCCTCACGAACCCGACGCCTTCTCCGCTCACGGTCACGCTGGCGATGCGGGAGCCGTTCGCGACCTGGAGCACCTCATCGGTCGTGATCCCGGCAGGCGGGGCCGAAGCGTTCCCGTCGATCACGGGCGTCTCGGTCGGCACGACCTACGCGGTCGCGAGCTCGGCTGCGGGTACCGATTCGGTGCTGGTCACGGTGGATTCCGCGAGCGCCACCATCGACGGGTACGGCACGTACTACGTGATCGTCGGTGACACGCTGCGGACCCTGGTGCTGATCGACGAGCCGGCAGGGGTCGGCGGCGTCACAGTGACGGTCCGGTCGACGGACAGCAGCGCCGTGCTCGTCGCGCCCGGCACGGGCGGCGGGTTCAACGACGAGGTCTGCTACTACTGCTACGACATCCGGAGCGCCCCGGCCACGACGGTCTCGCTCCTCGCGCCCCCCGCCGGCACCGCGGTCATCACGATCCCCGAGGGACACGTCAGCGCGCAGCTGGCCGTGATCCCGCTGGTCGGGTCGCAGAACGTCGCGCTGGAGCTGGAGGCACCCGGTCTCGTCGGCACCGGCACGGTCATCGTCACCGAGACCGGGGCGATCACCATGTACACCGGCGCGAGCACGCTAGGCGTCGGGCAGCGTTCGTACGTCGAGATGTACCGGGGAGGCGGCGCCGATGCCCGACGCGATGTCCTCGTGCGCGTCCGGAGCGTCAACCCCGCCGTCGCGACGGTCGACTCGCTCGCACTCATTCGGCGCGACGACTCGTACTCGCAGCTCGTGTCCTGGACGGGGGTGGGCGTCGGCACGACGCAGTTGATCGCGGAGCTCGACGGGTTCGCGGACACGGTGGACGTCACCGTGGCCACGCCCCGACTGTACTTCTATCCGAGCGACGGCACTTCGATCTCGGTCGGAGCGCGAGCCAGCGGCGAACTCTATCTCGGATGGGACGCGAACGGATTCTTCTCGTACGGGGACGATCCCGCGGAGCCGGTCACCGTCACCTTCACGAGCCGCGATCCGGGCGTCGCCGTCCCGGAGTTCGGCAGCCGTCGTCTCGATCAACGGTACTACGAGGCCGGCATCGGGATCATCGGTGTCGGCGAAGGCTCGACATGGATCGTGTACGAGGCGCCGGGGCACGTCGCGGATTCGGTGCTCTTCACGGTCAGCGGCGGAGTGCTCTCGCTCGCGGGGAACACCGCGCGGATCGGGGCCGGCCAGGTCACCAGTTCATTCTACGTGCAGCGTCCGGCCGGCAGCGTGATCTCGGCGACGTCGGTCACCCTCACCTCGAGCGACCCAAACATCGTTCGGGTGCTCACGCCCACCGTGACGATCAACCAAGGGTACGGCGTCCACTACGCGAGGTTGGTGGGCGTGAGCGCGGGGACCGCGATGATCCACGTCACGGCCCCCGGGCACGCTCCGGACAGCCTGCCGTTCCAGGTCTTCCCGGGCGTGCTCTTCCTGAACTCGTACGGCGGCGCCATCACGGTGGACCCGGATAGCGCCAGCCGGTCGATCTCGGCCTCGACCACCGACGGCGTGTACGGATGGCCGGTGGCGGACACCATGCGGGCGGTGATCCGTTCGACCAATCCCGCCGTGCTGCAAGTGACCGACTCCATCCTCACCTTCTCGCCCAACTATGGCGGCGCGACCGGCGGCGCCTTCCGTGCGATCGCACCCGGCACCGCACAGCTCACGATCGACGCACCGGGATACCAGCCGGACACGACCGCCACGATCACGGTACGACCCCCGAGACTGAACTTCACGACGACGACCGTGTCGGTCGGTCGTGGATTGCGCATCGGCGCGACGATCCAGCGCCTGACGCCGACGTCCACCGTCCTCCCGCTCGCATTCAACATCCAGGGGGCGGCGGGGTCCGCGGTGCTGGCACCGACCGACTCGTTCCCGATCGGCTCGGCCTCGCGCACGCTCACGATCCTTGGGGGCGCGAACGCGGGCACCGACACGCTGATCGCCAGCGCGCCGGGCATGACTCCTGACACGCTCCTGATCCAGCACCAGGGGACGCGGGTCTCGATCTTCGGGGCCTCTTCCCAGATGGAACTCGGCACCTCCGAGGACTTCGTGGATGTCCGGTTCCGAAACGCGAGCACGTTCGCGACGCAGGCGGTGCGCGACACGATGCGCGTGCGCCTCTTCTCCCGTGACACCGCCGTGGTGCGCGTGGTCCCGGACACCGGGGTCATCCTGCCGGGTGCCGTGAACACCCAGCCCTACTATTCCGTGCAGGCGCGCACGCCGGGCGAGACGTGGCTCGTGACCGAACATCTGAATGGGAGCGCGGCCCCGGAGTCCCTGATGGTCACCGTTCGCGCGCCTCGGCTCCTCATCTCCAACTACGGACCGCTCGTGATGGGGATGCAGGAGCGGACCTACAGCGGCTACCACTATGTCCAGCGCGAGCGCATCCTGCCGACGGCCGTCTGGGTCCGGCTCGAGAGTTCCGCACCGGGGATCGTCTCGGTCCCCGATTCCGTCGAGATCCCCGCGAACGGCTACTATGCGTACTTCGAGGTCACCTCGGGGGACACGACCGGCAGCGCGCTCATCACCGCGAGCGCCGACGGATACGCGCCGAGTGGATTCCTGGCGTTCGTCACCGCGTCGTCATTCGAGGGCTACGTGGATGACGACATCGCGGTGGGGGAGCGGTCCCGGGTGGACGTCTATCGCTACTCGGCGGGCTATTCGTCGTTCCCCTCGCTCGTCGAGACCCCGATACGGTTCGAGTCCGCCGATCCCTCCATCGCGGTGATGACGCCGGACTCGGCGAGCCTCCCGGTGGGCTTCGACTACTATGACGAGTTCGAGTGGCTGGTCGGTGTCGCTCGCGGTCAGACCCACCTGACGATCCGGGATCTGCGTCCCGACCCGTTCGCGCGAACCCTTCCTGCGTCCGTTGATGTCGAGGTCCGCGGCCTGACCATGGAGGTCGACGACAATCAGCGAGCCATCCACGTTGCCCCCGGGACCGAGACCGACGAGTATCGGTACGTCTCATTGGGCGGATCGGTGGATTCGCTCTGGATCAGGTTCCAGACGGTCGGCGGGCGGGCAGCGCCGATGACCGACTCGGTCCTGCTACAGAACCAGAGTTACGCCTACTTCGGCGTCCGCGGGATCAGCGAGGGGACCGACACGCTCGTCATCAGCGCCGCGGGCCTCGCACCGGAGTCGCTGACCGTCTACGTCGGCAAGGGCGAGATCCGCACGGAGAACCTGCTCCCCACGATCCGGCAGGGAGACTCGGTCCAGGTGTACCTCGATCTCCACGCGGCGGATGAGGCCTGGCTGTATGCCTCGGCCGCGCCGCTCGACCTCACGCTCTCGTCCACGGCCAATCTCCAGACGACGCTCGGAGCGGGACCGGTCTCCACCGTGCAGGTCGCGCCCGGATCCTCGTATGCAATCTTCTGGGTGAAGGCGCTCGCACCGGGCGGGGGCACCCTCACCATCACGCACCCCGCGTTCCTCGCGCACGAGATCAGCTTCCAGACGAGGTCGCCCTAGTGTCCCGCACCGCTGTCGTCCCCATCCTCGCCGCACTCCTGCTCGCGGCGCCGCTCGGCGCGCAGCGTGCCGGAGCGTCACCCGCGCCCGACACCACCGCGCGCTCGATACCGACCAACCTCGCCGGTATGGGACCCGGCGGCGCCACGCTGCGTTGTCGCGACGGCTCCTATCCGGTCGCGTTCGCGCCGGAGACCGCGTGTGACGGAAAGGGGGGCGTCCTCATCCGTTTCCGCGTTCGCGGCACGCCTCCGCCGCCGGCCGCGCCGGTGGCCGCCCCGCTCCAATCGCCCGTGCCGGTGGACATCGCCGCGCCGGCCGATCCGCCGCTGCCGCCGAGCCGGGCCAACGTCCGCATCGAAGCCGAGCCCATGCCGCGCGGCACGACGCTCATCTGCGGCGACGGTACCTACGTCGTGGCGGATACGTCGGCCCTCCGGTGCGCCTCGCGCGGTGGCGTGAAGGTCCGGTTCGCGACGCGCCGCCCCTAGAACAACCCCAACTGCTCCGCGAGCTGGGCTGGGTCCTTCGGGTCCTGGCCCAGCATCGCTTGGAACAGTCGCACGTTCGCGGGACTGTGCCCGCTGAAGTGGTTGTTCACGTAGCCGTACACCCTGACCGACTTCGCCAGCGTCGGCAGCACCGCCGCCCACGCCTCGATCTCCGCGGTGCGGTCCACCTGCACGTGGGAGAAGTCGGTCAGTGACCGGTCCGGCCCCATCCAGCGCACGTACGCATACCCGGCCGTCGGACGCTCGGCGAGCTTCAACATCCACTTCCGGGGGATCCAGCGCGCGTCCACCAGCGCGAGGGCGACGCCCCGTGCCTCGAGCATCGTCAGGACCTCCTCGTTGATCCACGCCTTCTGCCGGAACTCGATCGCGAAGGCGAGGTCCCGCGGCACCGTCAGCAGGAACTCCTCGAGCGCGTCCCTCTCCGAGGGCGAGAAGTCCGGGCCGCACTGGATGAGGACGGGTCCCAGCTTCGGTCCGAGCTCGCGGGCCGCGTCATAGAATCGAGCCGCGACCTCCTGCGCATCCACGAACCGGCGCTCGTGCGTGATCTCCTGCGGCAGCTTGAGCGCGAAGGTGAAGCCCTCCGGCGTGCGATCGCGCCATCCCCGCACCGTCTTCGCCGCCGGCACCGCGTAGAAGGTGGAGTCCACCTCCACCGTGTCGAACGCGCGCGCGTACACCGTCAGGAAGTCCGCCGGACGGGTCCGCGGTGGATAGAAGGGGCCGACCCAGGCCGGATAGTTCCAGCCCTGCGCGCCGAGACGGATCGCGTGCGTCATGACGGACGGCGGCGTTCCGCGGGACCGCGACGGTGGGCGGCGCTCAGTGCGCGTGTCCCGCCGCGCGATGGTCCATCCGCTGGAACGCGAGGAAAGCGTGCACGGCCCTGAGCGCGTCGGGATCCGTGGTGGTGATCCGCACCTGGCCGCCGCGCGGAAGGGTGTCGGCGACGTATGTGATCATTGCCCGCTTCGCCGCCATCACGTCGGTGCCCGGGACCTCCCGCGCGTGCACCATCCCCGGGATCGAGAAGTCGCCCCGCGAGAACAGGTCGGCGATGTCCCGCATATGCGCGCGGATCACCGCCGTCCCTTCCGCGTCGGCCGAGTCGCGCTGCAGCACGATGCGCCCGCCGTCCGGCAGGTCCTCGAACACGTGCGTGGACGTGTACTGATCCACACCCATCGCCGCCTTGCCACGCTCCTGCAATGCGGCGAACGCCGAGTCGGTGACAGCGGGTGCGGCACCCGGGGCGTCGGGTGAACCGCAGCCGACGACAAGCAGCGTCGTGGCGACGCCGAGGAGGAGTGATGGACGCGGGCTCATGCTGGAGAATCTAAGGACCGACCGCCCGTCGATCATCGCGGCCGGTAGGCCCACCGGTCGCCGTTCGTGTCCACGAGGATGATCCCGCCGCTGTCGCCCCGCACGTAGCGGAAGCGCACCGCCGGCCGGTCAGTGCGCCCGCCCGGGAAGAAGAGCAGCGAGTCCACCGTCATCCGGAACGTCCCTTCGACCCCCGATGAATCGGTCGCGGGCGATGTCGCGCGCCGCGAGGCGAACCGGAGGTCGAACCGCTGGGAATCGCTCGCCGCGGAACGCACCAGCCAGAGCGAGCCACCCTCGATCAGCTCCCCTCCGCCACGCGGGCGCGCCACCGGCAGCGTCCGTTCATTGAGGGAGACCAGCCGATACTCGCCGCCGACGGGGCGATCCGGCGGTTCCTCGCACGCGGCGATGGCCAGCAGGACGGCACCTATCCCCAAGGGGCGTCTCGAGATGCGCGGGCGGTCCATGCGCCGAATCTGTTGCCACCTGCCCCCCATTGACACCCCGATTGCAAGATGATATCATCTTGCTACCACTCACCGGAGAACTTCCGTGTACCGCGAAACGCCCTACTCGGCCAAGCATGGCCTCCCGATCATCCTCGTCCTCCTCGTCGCGACCATCGCACTCGGCGTCCTGGTGGTGCAGCAGTTCAAGGCCAGCAACGAGTTGATGGGGATCATCTACCTCGGCGGCCTCACCATCACCTGCTTCATGTTCGGCGGACTCTTCATCGTGCACCCGAACGAGGCCAAGGCGCTGGTCCTCTTCGGCACTTACAAGGGCACCGTGAAGAAGGACGGCTTCTGGTGGGCCAATCCCTTCCTGGCCAAGCACGCCATCTCGCTCCGCATCCGGAATTTCGAGACGGCGAAGCTCAAGGTGAACGACAACCATTCGAACCCGATCGAGATCGGCGCGATCGTGGTGTGGAAGGTGGTGGACTCAGCCGAGGCGCTCTTCGAGGTCGATGACTACGCGACCTACGTCGCGGTGCAGTCGGAGTCCGCGCTCCGGGCAACGGCGACCCAGTACGCGTACGACTCGCACACCGCGGGCGAGAAGTCGCTCTCGACGCACACCGAGGACGTCTCGCACGCCCTCGAGCGCGCGCTGGTGGACCGGCTGCTCAAGGCCGGGGTCGAGGTGGTCGAGGCCCGCATCTCGCACCTCGCGTACTCGCCGGAGATCGCCGCGGCGATGCTCCAGCGGCAGCAGGCGAGCGCGATCATCGCGGCCCGGCAGAAGATCGTCGAGGGCGCGGTGGGGATGGTCGAGACCGCGCTCGAGCTGCTCAGCACGAAGTCGATCGTCGCGCTCGATGAGGAGCGCAAGGCGGCGATGGTCTCCAACCTCCTCGTCGTGCTCTGCTCCGACCACGCGACCCAGCCCGTAGTGAACACCGGCTCGCTCTACACCTGAGCCGGGGCCCTTCCTTGGCCGAGAAGAAGCCTTTCCTCCTGCGTGTGGACCGCGACCTCCTGGCCGCGGTCCAGCGCTGGGCCAACGATGACCTGCGCAGCCTGAACGGCCAGATCGAGTTCCTGCTGCGCGATGCACTGAAGCGTGCGGGGCGCGCGTCGGCGGCGAAGGCCGGCGACGCGGCGCGCCGACCCTCGGAGAGTTGACCATGATGTTCCTCCACCGTCCCAGCACCGCCCACGGACTGAAGATCGTCGCCTTCATCCTCGGCCTCCTCGCGATCATCGGCGCCGCGGTGCTGGTGCTCGCGCCCGCGCCGCTGGCCGCCCAGGTCGCGGTCCGCTCCTCGGCGATCGTCCTCCTCAAAGGGAACGACACCCTGGTCGTCGAGCGCATCCAGCGCGCCGGCGAGCGAGTCACCGCGACCGTCGCCGTGAAGGGCGCGCCGAGCCTGACCCTGACCTATTCGCTGACGCCGGACCACTTGATGTCGCGCGCGACCTTCGCCGCCCGTGCCGCCAACGCCCCCGCCGACGCCCCGGTACTCCAGAGCGGCGCGATCGACTTCGTGGGCGACTCGGCGATCGTGCTCATCCGCGGCGCCGGCGGCCGCGAGGTGACCCAGCGGATCGGGACGCGCCGCGAAGCGCTGCTCGTCGTCAACAACGACTTCGTCGTCGTCGAGCAAGCGGTCCGCCGCGCCCGCGCCCGTGGTCTCACCACCATGTCCTTCCCCGTCTTCACCCTCTCCGGCGGGATGACGCTCGACGCCACCCTTGAGCTGTTCCACCCCGACAGCGCGCGCTTCGCGATCGCCGGCAACGCGACCGTCGCGTCTGTGGACGCCGAAGGGAACGTCACCGGTGGTCACCTCCCGGGGCAGGACGTGCGGATCGTCGTCGTCACGGGCGCCGAGGCCGCGCGCGTCTCCCTCGGCAGGCCCGACTACTCGGCGCCTGCCGGGGCGCCCTATCGCGCGGAGGAGGTGTTCGTCCGCACCCCGGCCGGCCACTCCCTCTCCGGCACCCTCACGCTCCCGGGCGGCGCCGCGGCGACCGCCCGCGTCCCGGCGGTCGTCACGATCACCGGCTCCGGGGCGCAGGACCGCGACGAGATGATCGCCTTCATCCCCGGCTACCGACTCTTCCGCCAGGTCGCCGACACCCTCAGCCGCCGCGGCGTCGCCGTGCTGCGACTCGACGATCGCGGCGTCGGCGGCTCCGGGGGCGACGTCCGCGGCACGAGCGCCGACTTCGCCGGCGACATCGCTGCGGCCGTCGAGTATCTCCGGTCGCGCCCGGAGATCGACGCCGCGCGGATCGCGCTGGTCGGGCACAGCGAGGGCGGGATGATCGCGCCGATGCTCGCGGCGGAGGATCCGCGGCTCGCGGCGATCGTGCTGATGGCCGGGCCGGCGCATCGCGGGCGCGACATCATCGCCTACCAGATCGAGAACGGGGTCCGCGGTGACGCGACGATCGCGCCGCAGGCCCGCGACTCGGTGATCCGCGCGAACCGCGCTGCCTTCGACTCGACGATGGCGAGGGAACCGTGGATGCGGTTCTTCCTTGAGTACGACCCGCTGCCCACCGTGCGGCGCGTGCGCCAGCCGGTGCTGATCCTGCAGGGAGCGACCGACAACCAGATCCGCGCGGAGGAGGCCACGCTCCTCGACCGGACACTGCGCGAGGCAGGCAATGGCCGCGTGACACTGCGAATCTTCCCCGAGCTCAATCACCTGTTCCTGCACGACCCCAGCGGACACCCGTCGGGCTACGTGCGCCTCAAGGACGGTCGAGTGGGAGGCGAGGTGATGGGCACCCTCGCCGACTGGCTCGTCGCGACCCTCGGAGCCCGCTGAGATGGTGAAGCTCTCCATCACCGCCCGCAGCCTGCACGTCGAGATGCAGGGGCACCACCGTTTCTGGGCGCTCAAGTCGAAGCTCAGTGTCCCGCTCAGCGACATCCGCGAGGTGCGGCACGATCCCGCGCGGGCGCGCAAGTTCTGGAAAGGGCTCAAGGCGCCGGGGACGGAGATCCCGGGGTTCTACACCGCGGGTACCTTCTACCAAGGAGACTGGCGTCCCGACTTCTGGGCCGTGCGCCGTCCGGAGAACGCGATCGTGATCCGATGCGCGCGTGAGGCGGCGTGGGACGAGATCATCATCGAAGTGGAGGATCCGGCTCGGGAGGTCGAACGGATCACGAAGGCCATCGGGCCCAAGGGGGGCAGGTGATGAGCGCGTTCCGGATGCGGGCCAGCGTAACGACCGTCCTCGCGATTTCGGTGGTCCTCGCGCCAGCCCTCGCGCCCGACGGACTCGCGGCGCAGGCGCCGCCGTGGGCGCGGGTGATCGACTCCACGATGCGAGCGGAACTCGCGCGGACGCGCGCGCCGGGCGCGCAG
Source organism: uncultured Gemmatimonas sp. (assembly GCA_964650715.1). GTDB lineage: Bacteria > Gemmatimonadota > Gemmatimonadetes > Gemmatimonadales > Gemmatimonadaceae > Pseudogemmatithrix. The sequence continues at coordinate 16,286 of CAZYUL010000001.1, forward strand.
GTGGCGGTGGTGCTCGACGGCCGGATCGCCTACATCCGTGGATACGGATACGCGGACATGGAGACGCGGCGCGCGGTGAACGAGCGCACCCTCTTCCGCGTCGGCGCCCTGACGATGATGGTGACCGGCGCCACCCTCGCCCAGCTCTCGGCCGAGGGGAGGTTGGACCTCGATGCACCGATCGCGCGCTACGTCACAGAGCTGGAGGGGAAGAACGTCGGCCGCGTGACCACGCATCAGCTCCTCACCCACACCGCCGGCTTCCTCAACAACCTCGTCCCGTATGGCCGCATGGGCGAGGGCGCGCTGGGCGAGGTGATGCGCGAAGTCAGCGACACGCTGCAGATCGCGCCGGCCGGGCGCGCCTTCGCGTTCTCGAACCCCGGCTACGCACTCGCCGGCTACGTCGCCGAGCGCGCGACGGGGGGACGCTTCGGGTCCCTTGCGACAGAGGAGGTCCTGACAGCGGTCGGCATGCCTCGGGCGACCTTCCGTCCACTCCAGGCCCTCACCCATGACTTCGCGCTCGGCCACGATGGGCCCCCGAATCGCGACGCGTCGGTGATCCGACCCTATGCCGAGAACACCGCCCAGTGGGCCGCGGGATTCCTCATCACGAGTGTGAGCGAGTTCGCCAACCTCGCGATCGCCCTCATGGACAGCGGGCGCATCGCGGCGCGGGCGCCGCTCGCGGCGGAGGCGGTCGTTCGCGTGACCACCGGGCACGTCGAGGTACCGAACGCCGAGGGCGTGCGCTACGGGTACGGCCTGCGGATCGGCGCGCGCGGTGGCGAGCGGGTCTGGGAGCACGAGGGGGCACTCGAGGGCTTCGCGGCGCGGGCGGTGATGTTCCGCGACCGGCGCGCGGCGATCCTCGTGGTCGCCAACCGCACCGGCGCGGCGATGCCCGGTGTGATCGACGTGTTCGAGCGAAGGGTCCTGGGCCCGGCGGCGCCACCGTAAGTCGCTCCCGCAGCGGGGCTCCATCGAGGCCCGACACAACCCGCTGAGGCGCCGCGCTGTCTATTGGAGGAGGTGGAGGGGTGCCCCCCGACCGCCCACCGCGCGTTCGCCACTCGCCATGCCTTCCGGAGCCTCCGTGGACGTTCTCTTGAGCGACCTGCGTTTCGCCCTCCGATCCCTGCGACGCAGTCCCGCGTTCGCCATCGCGGCGGTGCTCACACTGGCGATCGGGATCGGAGCCAACGCGGCGATCTTCAGCGTCATCAATCGTGTCCTCCTGCGGCCGTCCCCGTTCAGCGAGGTGGATCGGCTGGCGCTCGTGTGGGAGACGGACCGGAACGCCGGGACGACGAACGAGCCGGCGTCGATCCCGGACTTCAACGACTTCAGGTCGCGGAGTCGCAGCTTCGAGACCCTGGCCGCGGTCGCGCCGATCGAGGTCAACGTCGCCGCGGCGGACGCCGAGCCCGAGCGACTGGCCGGCCTCGCGGTCAGCGCCGAGTGGTTCCCGATGGTCGGGTTGCCCCTCCTCGCCGGGCGGAACTTCAGTGTCGACGAGGATCGCCCCGGCGGCCCGCGGGGCGTCATCATCGGCGAGGATCTCTGGGAGCGCTGGTTCGCGCGCTCCGCGGGCGCGCTCGGTGCGACGCTGCGCCTCAACGAGGTCGAGTGGGAGGTGGTGGGCATCGCTCCGCGTGGCGCCGACTTCGGTGCGCTGCAGTTGCTGGGATCGGCGGACTATCAGCGCGGCTTCGTCGACCGTGGCGGACGGCCGCGCGTGGACCTCTGGCTCCCGCTGCGCGCGGATCCGGCGGCGAACCGGGGCAACCATCCGATCTTCGTGCTCGGGCGCCTCGCGCCGGGCTCGACCTTCGCGGGCGCCCACGCCGAGATGGTCCGGATCACCGCCGACCTCGAACAGGAGTATCGGGAGGCGAACGACGGGCGCGGCGCGGTCGTGCAGCCCTTCGCCGATGTCGTCTTCGGGGAGGTGCGACTGACGATGTGGGTCCTTGCGGCGGCGGTGGGGATCGTGTTGCTGGTGGCGTGCGTGAACGTCGCGAACCTCCTCCTGGCCCGCGCCGCGAACCGCGCCCGGGAGGTCACCGTCCGCACCGCGCTCGGCGCGAGCATGGGCCGCCTCGCGCGCCAGTTCGCGGTGGAGGGTGCGGTCCTCGTGGGCGCCGGGCTCGCCCTGGGCACGATCTTCGCCGTCGCGACCGTGGACCTCCTCCGCGCGATGGCACCGGCGACGCTCCCGCGTGCCGATCAGCTGCGTCTCGACCCGGTCGCGCTGGCCGCGACCGCGGCGATCTCCGTCGGGATCGCGTTCGTGTTCGGTCTGCTGCCGACGCTCTATGCGCGGCGCGCGAACCTCGCCAGCGCGCTGCAGTCGGACGCTCGGGGCGCGGCAGGCGGGACACGCCAGCGCAGGCTCCGCTCCGCGCTCGTCGTCTCAGAGCTCGCGATGGCGACCACACTCACGATCGTCGCCGCCCTCCTGATCAGGAGCCTCTGGACGCTGCAGTCCGTGGACCCCGGCTTCGAGGCCGATCGCGTGCTGAAGGCGGAGTTCCAGTTGCCGCTGAGTCGGTACCCGCAGGACTTCTCACGCTTCCCCGACTGGCCGGAGCGTCAGCGCTTCGCGCGCGACGTGATCGCGCGACTCGAGGCGATGCCGGGGATCGAGGCCGTCGCGATGGCGACGGCGAACCCGATGGATGCTGGATTCACGAGTTCGATCCTCGTGGTGGGCCGGGAGACCGAGGCCGCGGGTTGGCCGGAGCCGAGCATCCGCACCGCGAGCTCGGGATACTTCGCCACCATGCGAGTGCCACTGCGCGCTGGCCGCGTCTTCGAGGCCTCCGATGACGCGGCCGCCCCGCCGGTGGTGGTCATCAACGAGAGCGCGCGCTCGCGGTTCTTCGAGGATCATGCGCCCTTGGGAGCACAGGTGTTCCTCTGGGGGCGTCCGCGCACGGTGATCGGCGTCGTCGGGAACGAGCGCATGAAGGGTCTCGCGACGGATGCGCCACCGGCGGTGTACCTGCCGTTGGCCCAGGCCCCGACCCCGAGCGCGATCCTCGTGCGGACCGCCGGCGCGGATCCAGCGAGCGCCGTGCCGCTCGTGCGGCAGGCCGTGCGCGAGGTGGACCCCCAACTCGCGCTCTTCGGCATCGAGCCGCTGACCGAGACGATCCAGGGGACGCTGGCGCAGCGCCGATTCACGATGCTGGTGCTGATCACGTTCGCGGTGGCCGCGCTCGTGCTCGCGGCGGTCGGCGTCCACGGGGTCCTGAGTTACACGGTGGCACAACGCACGCGCGAGATCGGCATCCGCGTCGCGCTCGGCGCCGACCTGGGACGGGTGCGAGCACTCGTGCTCGGGGATGGGCTCAGGATGGCGGCCATCGGCGTGGCGCTCGGCGTGGCCGGCGCGCTCGCGCTCGCGCGCGTGTTGGAGTCCCTGCTGTTCGGCGTTCGGGGATGGGACGTCAGCACGTTCGCGTCCGTGGCGCTGCTCCTCGGTCTCGTGGCGGTCGGAGCGAGCTGGTTCCCGGCGAGGCGAGCGGCGCGAGTGGACCCGGTGGAGGCGCTTCGGGGGGAGTGAGGGTCCCGCGGTACGACGTCTGAAGTCACCCTGATCGCCGGCCACCCTCGTCCTGACACCGCGTCCACGGTCCCACGCCACGCGACTGGACGGCAACACCGTCCGCGCGTAGCATCTGCGGCCACGGAGGTCCTCCATGACAGGGTCCGCATCCCCGCTGAGCCGGCGGGACTTCGCCCGCTTCCTCGCGGTCGGCAGCGCCGCGCTGCTGCCGCGACCGCTTCCCGCGGTCCCGCCGCTGCCACCCACGCCGGCGCTCCCCGACGAGTCGTTCTGGCTCTCGGTGCGGGATCAGTTCCTCATGCCGCGCGAGCTCGGCGTCTTGAACGCCGCCAACCTCTGCCCGTCGCCGGCACCGGTGCTCGATGCCGTCATCCGCGCCACGCGCGACATGGATGGGGACCCGTCGTTCGAGAACCGGGCGAAGATGAGCGAGGGAAAGGAGGCGACGCGTCGCAGGGTCGCCGCGTTCCTGCGGGTGACGCCCGAGGAGATCCTCCTCACGCGCAACACGAGCGAGGGCAACAATCTCGTCTCCAGCGGGCTCGACCTGGGCGAGGGCGACGAGGTGCTCGTGTTCGCCGACAACCACCCCAGCAACCTTGCAGCGTGGACTCGGAAGGGGGCGCGCGCCGGCTTCACGGTGACGACACTCGCGCAGCCCACGCCGCACCCCGGACCGGAGTACTACCTCGAGACCGTGCGCCGGGCGATCACCACGCGCACGCGGGTGCTCGCGTTCACGCACCACACGAGCACCGTCGGCGACGTGCTCCCTGCTGCGGAGCTCTGCCGCTTGGCGCGCGAGCATGGGGTGCTCACGCTCGTGGACGGTGCGTGCACGTTCGGGATGGTGGAGCTGGACCTGCGATCGCTCGGCGCCGACTTCTTCACCGGCAGCGCGCACAAATGGCCCTGCGGTCCGAAGGAGGTGGGCGTGCTCTTCGTCCGCTCCGAGGTCCAGTCGCGGCTGCACCCGACGGTCATCAGCGCGTACCCCGGCGCGACCGGCCTCTCCCGGACGCACGAATCGTTCGGCCAGCGCGACGAGCCGGCGATCATCGGCTTCGGCGAGGCGCTTGCGTTCCAGGAGCGCATCGGCCGCCGGGCGATCGAGGAGCGCTCGCGCGCCCTCGCCCAGGCACTGATCGCCGGTCTGCGCCGCATCGATGGCGTCGAGATCTGGACGCATCCCGACCCCGCGCGCTCGGGCGCGGTCGTGAGCTTCCGGCCGGGTTCCCTCGACATCCCGCGACTCACGCAGGCGCTCTACCGCAACGACCGCATCGGGTGCGCGCCGCGTGGCGGGAGCGACCGGCCGGGGATCCGATTCTCGCCACACCTCTACAACACGATGGCCGAGGCGGAGCGGGCGGTCGGGGCGATCGCGAAGTACATGCGACAGGGGGTCTGAACGCGCGCCGACGCTTGGACGGTCCGGGGCGGCGGCGCGCCGAACACGGAGGGAACATGGTACACCTGCCACTCGACGGCACCATCACACGGCGCGAACTCCTCACCGAGCTCATGGTCGTGTGGCTCTTCATCGTCTTCATCGCGACGGACGCGACCGGTCCGGACGCCGGATGGCGCGACCTCTTGCTTCCAGTCGGCGCGATGATGATGCTCGGACTCCATGTCTGGGCGCTGTGGCGCGGGTCGCGCCGGTCGGACTCGGGTGTCACGCGCGGTGATCACGCCGGGTAGGGTGGTTCAGGTCACCATGGGATCCTCACGCCGCTTCCTCCGCGCCCTCTTGTGGGGCACCGCGCTCACCGTCACCGGCTGCTCGGAGCTCTTGGTCGTCGACGAGGTGCGCCTTCAGGTCCAGTCCCTGGCGCTCACCCTCTCGACCCGCGGTCACCCGACCCGGGAACTCGTGGCGACCTATTGGCTGCGGACGTGCCAGCGCGATCCGCGCGTGATCATCGGGCAGGTCGGGGGTGAGGTGATCCTCGAGGTCCGCGCGCGCGAGGTCTCCGACTGCCTCTTCGCGTCGGCCACGGAGCGGGAGTACCGCCGGACCCTCGTCGGGCTGCCGCTCGGCGACGTGGCGCTCCGGGCACGACAGCCTCATGGCAGCGACCTCGTCCGGTCGTATGTGCTCGGCCCCGAGTGAGCACCCGATCAGCGATCGTTGATGCAGGCGCTCCTCGCCACCTCCCCGGGACCCGAGTCATGAGCCGACGGCTGCAGACCTACGAAGGCAACGGATTCGCCGTCACCTTCGACCCCGCCGTGTGCATCCACTCGGGGCGATGTGTCCGCGGCCTCCCGGCTGTCTTCGACGTGCGACGCAAGCGGTGGATCGCCGTCGAGGCGGCATCGGCAGACGAGATCGAGGCACAGGTCGCGAAGTGCCCTTCCGGGGCACTCGCGTTCGTCGCCCACGGGACCGCTCACACCGAGACCTGATCGGGTCGGGCCGACGCAGGGCGAGGGACTCACCGCTCGAGCGACGTACCGATCCCCCGATCGAGCGCGCGGCGGCGGACCTCCTCCCCCACGACGACGTCCTCGATCGCGAGGCCGAGATTCATCGCCATCGTCCGTTGCGCGGGCGACGTGCGTCCGCGCACCGCGCCGCTCACGAGTTCAGCGAGTTCCGAGTGCGGACGCGGCGTCCGCTGGAAGTAGCCGATGCCCCGGTAGTGCTCCATCTGCGCGCGATCGTCGGTGCTCAGGTGATCGAGTTCCGCCAGCGCCGCCGGCATCCAGTAGGAATCGAAGTCCACCGCGCTGGCGAACGCTCCCGCGCGGAGCCAGCCGGCGGCGATCGTCGGAGTCGGTTGCTTCAGGATCGGACCGGCGGAGACGACGAGGTCGCACTCCACGACCGCCTCCCGCGGCGTCGTCACGACGTCCACCGCCAGCCCGTATCGCGCGCGGATCTCCTCTGCGAACCGGTCGGCGTTCCCGCGCAGGTGGTCGTAGGCGACCACTTGCCGCAGGGGGAACTGCGCGGCCATCGCCTCCACGTGCGTGCGGCCTTGTACGCCGCAGCCGAGGATGCCGAGCACCGCGCTCTCGGCCCGCGCGAGATACCGCGCCGAGAGCGCCGACGCCGCGGCGGTCCGGCATCCGGTGACCCAGGTGCAGTCCATGACGCAGGTGGGGAGACCCGTCTCGTCGTCGTTCAGGACCAGGACGCCGCTGATGTACGGGAGCCCCGCGGCGACGTTCCCCGGGAACCCGCTCACCCATTTGAGTCCGGCGGCCCGGAGCGCTGGCACGTGCGCCGGCATCGCATGGATGAAGGCGTCGGGACGGGGATGGATGCCCGGCTTCGGCGGCGCTTCGGTACGCCCGGCCGCCTTCTCGCGGAACGCGCGGTCGAGGAGCGCGATGACGGTCGGCATGTCGAGGGCGACCGCCTCGACATCGGCTCGCGACAGGTAGAGGATCGGTCCCACGGCTGGGAACGATGCGCGCCGTCGAGCGGCGGTGCAAACGTCCTCCCGCGCGCGTCACGGTCCGGGGTATCATCATCCATGACCTGCCGGCCACCGCGGTGACCTACCGGACGCGCCTCACGCTCGCGCTCGTCGGGATCGCGCTGGTACCCGTCGCGATCCTCGGCTTCGGCGTGCGACGCGAGATGACGGCGCGCCTCGACGCCGAGGCGGTGCGGCGAACGACCGCCGCGGAGTCCGTCGTGGTCGGCGCGCTCCGCGACGCGGTGCAGCGGGAGCGCGACCGTCTCGAGGGCGTCGTGACGGTCCTCGCGCGCGACGCCCGGTTCCGCGCCGCGGTCGCGACCGGCAGCGCCGCCGATCGCCGCTGGCTCGCGGACTGGGCCCGCACTGCCGGGACGGCCGCCGGCCTCACGATGCTGCGACTGCAGGACTCCACCGGTCGCATCCTTAGCTCGGGACACTCGCGCGCCGAGCTGGAGGGCATCGCCGCGGAGCTGCCGCGACTCGTCGTCGCGGATCCGCGGCGCGTGGCCGTCGTGGAGCTGGCCACGACCGAGGGCGTCGCGCGCAGCCTCGTGACGACACAGGCGCTGAACCTGCGCGGCGCCACGTTCACGGTCACCGGTGGCACGGCGTTTGACGCGGCACGCGTCGCGAAGCTCTCGACCGATCCGACGGTGACCGCGCTGCTACTCACCGGCGACACGCCGACACCGGCGGGCGCCCGCGTGGCGGCGACGCTGGCGTTCCTCGATGACGCGGCACCGCGTCGCCCCGACTCGGCGCGAGTCGTGCTCCTGCACGACGACGGCCCCACGCTCGCGCTCAAGGCGGGCGTCGACCGCTGGCTCACGGTGACCCTCGGCGTGACGCTCGTGGTCGCGCTCACGCTTGCCGCGTTGCTCGCCCGGAGGGTCGCGGCGCCGATCGTGGCCCTCGGCGAGCGGACCGCGCGGCTCGACCTCGACACGCTCGACACGCGCTTCGCGACCGGACGCGATGACGAGGTCGGCGCCCTCGAGCGGACCCTCGACGCGCTGACCGGTCGCCTCCGGACCAGCGTCGCGAGGCTGCGCGATGCCGAGCGAGCGGCTGTCACCGGCGACCTCGCGCGCCAGGTGAACCACGACATCAAGAACGGGCTCGCACCGATCCGCAACGTGCTGCGGCACCTCGGGGAGCTCAGCGACCGTGACCCGGCGATGCTCGCCCCGGTGTTCGCCGAACGGCGGGGCACGCTCGAGTCGAGCGTCGAGTACCTGGACGCGCTCGCGCGCAACTACGCACGGCTCTCCCCGACCCTCGGGCGCGGCCCCACCGATGCCCGCGAGGCGATCCTCAAGGTCGCGCGCGGCGTGAGCGGCGCGCGTGTCGAGCTGCGACTACCGGAGGCCCTCCCGCCGGTGCGTACCGACGCCGTTGTGCTGCACCGCATCCTCGACAACCTCGTGACGAACGCGGTGGAGTCACTCGAGGGTCGCGACGGCACCGTCACGATCGTCGCGGATGTCACCGGCGCCGAGCTCGAGCGCCGGGTGCGGATCACCGTGACCGACACCGGACGCGGCATGTCCCGACGCGAGCTCGACCGCGCGTTCGACGATTTCTTCACGACCAAGCCCACCGGGACCGGACTCGGCCTCTCGGTCGTCCGTCGCCTCCTCGCCGACCTCGGCGGCAGCGTCCGCGCCGAATCCGCGCCCGGCGAGGGCACCTCGTTCACGGTGGAGATCCCGGCATGACCCGCGTCCTGGTCGTGGATGATGTGGCCGCGATGGCCGACCAGTACGCGTACGACCTCAAGCGGCTCGGCGAGCACGAGGTGGTGACGGCGACCAACGGGGGCGCTGCCCTCACCCACCTCGCCGGTGGCGGGTTCGACTGCGTGATCCTCGACCTCGAGATGCCGGCGATCGACGGCTTCGAGGTCCTCCGCGAGCTGCAACACCGCGGTGACGAGACGCCGGTGATCGTCTACACCGGCACGGGGGACTTCGACCGGTGCATCCAGGCGATCCGGCTCGGCGCCGCGGGCTTCGTGGACAAGGCCGAGCCGATGGTGCGCGTGGTCCACGAGATCGAGGCGGCGATCGAGCGCCACCGGCTCCGCCGAGAGGTCCGCGCGCTGCAGTCCGCTCTCGGGGAGTCCTCGCTCGTCGGACAGGGCCGCGCGATGGCGCGCTTGCGCGACGAGATCGCACGGGTGGCGCGGGTGCCGAGCCCCGTCCTGATCACCGGAGAGAGCGGGACGGGCAAGGAACTCGTCGCGCGCGAGCTGCACCGGCTCGGCGCTCACCCGACCTCGCCCTTCCTCGCGATCAACTGCGCAGCCTTGCCCGAGCACCTCGTCGAGAGCGAGCTCTTCGGCCACGAGCGGGGCGCCTTCACCGGCGCGACCGCGGCACGGGCGGGCGCGTTCGAGATTGTCGCGGACGGGACGATCCTCCTCGACGAGATCGGGGAGCTCCCCCTCGTCCAGCAGCCCAAGCTCCTGCGCGTGCTTGAGGCGCGCACGATCACCCGAGTCGGCGGCAATGCGACCATCCGCGTCCACGCCCGGGTGGTGGCCGCGACCAACCGCGACCTCGACCGGATGGCCCGCGAGGGACTCTTCCGCGAGGACCTGTTCCACCGCCTGAACGTGCACGCGATCGCGACTCCGGCACTGCGCGAGCGACGCGAGGACATCCCGCGCCTCGCCGAGCGGTTCGTCGAGGCGACCTGTCGCGAGTTCGGCGTGCTCCCGAAGCGGCTCGCCCCCGAGGCGCGCGAGGCGCTCGTCGCGCACGACTGGCGACGGAACAACGTGCGCGAGCTGCGGAACGCGATCGAGCGCGCGGTGGTCGAAGCCGCCGGTGAGACGATCCGCGCGGAACACCTTCCGCTGACGGTGCGCGGCGGTGACGCGGGAGGTGATGGGACCGCCGAGTCGTTCCAGGCGCAGCGCGCCGACGCCGAGCGGCGGATCATCCTCGCAGCGCTCGAGCGGCACGCGTGGCATATCACCCGGACGGCCGCGGCGCTCCAGCTCGCGGACCACGCGAGCCTGCTCAAGATCATGCGCCGTCTGGGCATCGAGCGCCCGTAGCACGCGCCGAGGGAGCGTGGTCGTGTCCGGCTGGACACGCCACGGAGGCGCGTTCGTGTGCCATCGGACACCCAACGGGCAACGTCTGCGCGCACGAGCCACGCGCAAGCCGCGTGGCAGCATCGGGTTGCGCGTCGGGACCGAGAGGCGCGCCTGGCGGCGCGACTGATGCCCTTCCTCGTGGCCAGCGGGAAATGGTTCCCGCCCCCACGAGGAGGTCCGCATGACCGCAGTCATCCGTAGCACCCGGGGCCACCCGGCCCGCATCCTGCTCCTCGCCCTGCCGCTCGCGGTGATGGCGTGCGGCGGAGACGACACGGCCTCCTCGGTCCCCGAGGCCGAGGCGCGCCCGATCGCGACGGTCGCGAGCGTCTCGCCGCCATCGTCCAGCCACGCGATGCCCACTGCGGCCGTGGATGTGCGCACGCTCGGTGGCGGGTCGCCGGTGCCGCCGCCGACCTTCGGGACCGCACTCGAGGCGTACCGCGCCGGCGACTTCCGTGTCGCGACCGCGATGTACAGGACGCGCGCCGACTCCAATCCCGAGGACGCCTACGGGCTGTACATGCTCGGGCTCGCAAGCTGGAAGTCGGGGGACTTCAACGGCGCGCTGACCGCCTTCGACCGCTCGATCGCGATCACGCCCTGGTTCGCCAAGGCGTACTTCAACAAGGCGCGCACGTTGCTCGACATGAAGCGCGTCCCCGAGGCGATGGAAGTGATCGCGCAGGGCCGCGGCATCGACTCGACCTCCTCCGAGGGGTGGCGGCTGCTCGCGCGCGCACAGGCCGAGGGGGGAGACATCGAGGGGGCCAAGGCGACCTACCGCGTGCTCCTGACGCAGAACGAGTCCGATGCCTGGGGCCTCAACAACCTCGGCATGCTCCATCTCGGCGAAGGCGACGTGGCGGGCGCACTCGGTCCACTCGCCCGTGCGGTGCAGGTGAACGGCACGGCACCCGTCTTCCTGAACAACCTCGGGATGGTGCTCGAACGGTCGGGCTATCAGGTGGCCGCGCTGCACCGCTACGAGCTCGCCGTGAAGCACGATCCGAGCTACGTGAAGGCGGCGAGGAACCTCGAACGGATGAAGGGCGTGGTGACCGACAGCATGCTCACCGACGAGGTGGACCTGCAGGAGATGGCCGAGCGCTTCCGCCTGACGGTGCGCAGCTGGAGGCCGTGACGTCGCGGCGGACGGGATCGGCAGGAGGCGGCTGGCGGGTCGCGCGGAGCGGCCCGCCAGCCGTCGCCGTTGGCCGGGACCGGCGATAGACTGAGCGCCATGGAGGCCATCCGCCCGCGCGCACCGGCCGACGATCCCGAGTGGCTCCGCATGCGCCTCGCGCTCTGGCCGGAGGGGGACGCGGACGATCACCGGCGCGGGATGGCCGAATGGCTCACCGTGGACGCGGCGGTGATCCTCGTCGCCGTGCGCGAGGGCGGCTCGGGGCTCTGCGGGTTCGCCGAGGTGGGCACGCGTCCCTACGCCGAGGGATGCGAGACGAGCCCCGTGGCGTACCTCGAAGGATGGTACGTCGATGCCGATGTCCGGCGCCGGGGCATCGGCGCAGCGCTCGTCCGTGCGGCCGAGGCGTGGGCCCGTTCGCGTGGGCTGACCGAGTTCGCCTCGGACGCCCTGCTCGACAACGAGACGTCGCACCGCGCGCACCGCGCGCTCGGCTTCGGCGAGGTCGAACGGGTGGTGTGCTACCGGAAGGCGTTGTGACCGGCGATCGCGCGGCCCGCGCGCTCGGCGCGCCGGATCCCCGTTCGGCGGCGGAACTGGCTTCGGCGCTCCGCGCACTCCACGAGGAGAGCGACGCCTACTGGCAGAGCTTCTCGACGGAACGGTTCCTCGCGCCGATCGGCACGGCGTGGTCCCCGGCGGAGAACGTCAGGCATCTCACGAAGTCCATGCGCGCCGTCACGGTCGGACTTCGCGTGCCGCGCTGGCTGCTCCTCCTGCGCTTCGGCCGCGGACGTGGGGACCCGCGCGACTTCGCCGCGATGCGCGAGACCTACCGTGCGCGGCTCGCCGAGGGCGCCGATGCAGGCCGGTTCGCCCCGGGACGGCGACCGCCACCGCCCGATCCCGAGGACGAGCGGCGACGGATCATGGCGCAGCATCGCGAGGCGTTGGAGGCACTGGTCGACGCGATGCTCGCGTGGCCCGAGCGCGCCCTCGACCGCCGGCGGCTGCCGCATCCCCTGCTCGGACCCGTCACCGTCCGCGAGATGCTCCACTTCATGCTCTACCACAATCGGCACCACGTCGAAGTCGTCCGGCGGCGACTCCACGAGGGGGACTCTACCCCCCGCTGACGGTGCACCGCCGCGGCGGGGGGAGCTCGCCGGTCGGAAGCGGCCGCACGCTCAGCGCCTGGACCCGCGCCGGCTCGGTCGGCGCGAGCGTGATGCCGACCGCGAGCGCCCCCGTCGCACAGCGCATCACCCACTGTCCGCGGAGCGCGTTCTCCGGGACGATGGCACCGTCGGGGCGACAGTTCCCTCCCGCCCGCTCGACAAGTTCCGCGATCTGCGCCGCGCGACGCGGGGCGGAGAGGTCGCGGAAGAGGTTCATCGCCGCGACGCTGTCGGCGAGCGCCGGTTCCCAACGCTGCACCAGGCGCGAGACCTTCTCCTGCATCGCGAGGAGCACCGGCGCAGGCTGTGGCGCGCGTGGCACGAGCGCACCTTCGCGTGAGAGCACCTCGAACGCGGCGGTCACCGGCCCCCCCCACCCCGTGTACGTGAGGTTCCCGAGTGCGATGATGCCGACGCCGTACTCGGGCAGCCACCGCATCAGGGAACCGAAACCCGGCAATCCGCCCGAGTGCGCGACGACGTGGCCGAAGGCACAGTTCTGCGAGATCCCGAGCCCATAGCCGTAGCCTCCGACGTTGAACGACAGGGACTCGTTCCGCCGGTCGTACTGCGCACCCCCGCCGTTGAACCGGCCGACCTGCTGCATCTCGCGCAGCGACGACCGCTTGAGCACCGGCGACTCGGCGCCGTCCCGCGGAGGCATCGCGTCGAGCATCAGTGCGACCCATCGGGAGAGGTCCGCGCTCGAGGTCAGCATCCCGCCCATCGCGCCGAACGATCCGTCGGGCAGCGGCGGTTCTTCGAGCCAGGCATCGTCCTGCAGGCGGTACCCGTGGGCGAGGCGGCCCGCCGGCACCTCCCTCGCCTCCATCGTGGTGGAGGTCATCCCGAGCGGGAGCAGCACGCGCTCGCGGATGTACCGGGGGTAGGGCATGCCGCCGACGTTCACGACGATCCGGCCGAGGATCGCGAAGCCGAAGTTGGAGTACTCGTACGCCGTGCCCGGCGTCGTGGAGAACGGGATCCCCGAGCGGATCATCCGCGAGAGATCCTCGTCGCTCGCGTCGAGTTGCTGGTCGCCCCAGGGATTGTCCTCGGGGAACCCGGCGCTGTGGGTGAGGAGGTCGCGGACGGTGATGCGGCGGCTGTCGGTGGTCGGGTAGCGGAGGGCGCGCAGCTCGGGCACATACGTCTCCGCGGGCTCGTCGAGCGACAGCCGACCCGCGTCACGCAACTGCAGGATCGCGAGTGCGGTGAAGCTCTTGGTCATGGACGCGATGCGGAACACCGAGCTCGTGTCGAGCGGCTGGTTCCCCCGGGTGTCCCGCACGCCGTGGGCGGCGACGTGGAAGAGCCGGCCGTCCACGACGATCCCGTAGGCGATGCCGGGGACCCGCGCGCGCTGCTGGAATGCCCGCATCACCGAATCCACGGCGGGGAGGGCGCGACGGAGCCGGGCCTCGCGGTCGGCGACCGGGAAGCGCGCCGGCGGCGCGATGGAGGACTGCGCCGCGAGCGAGGCGGCGGCCAGGAACGGAAGGGCGATGAGGAGGCGCATCGGGGGAAGAGGCACCCTTCCCCATCCGTCGTCAATCCTTCGGACGTGCGCCCCGCGGACGGATGAACACCTGAGCCGCGGTCGCTGCGCCGATGGCGTGCTCGGCTCCCTCGACCGCCACGGTCGTCGGACCATCGTACGGCGCCCGCTTCGTGACGCGGACCTCGGCGCCGGGACGGATCCCAAGCTCATCCAGGTAGCGCAGGAACTCCGGGTCGCGGTCGGACATCCGCACGACCGTGGCCCGTCGGCCCACCGCGAGGTCCGCGATGCTCTCGAGCCGCGTCTCGTCCACCTCGCCCCTGGCCGACGGGATCGGCGCCCCGTGCGGGTCCTCGGTCGGGTTGCCGATCGCCGCGGCCATCCGCGCGATGAGCTCGTCGCTCGCCGCGTGTTCGAGGCGCTCCGCCTCCTCGTGCACGTCATCCCAGCCGAAGCCGAGCCGCGTGACGAGGTAACTCTCGATGATGCGATGCCGGCGGATCAGCTGCAGCGCGGCCATTCGACCGGCCCCGGTCAGCCGAGCGCCGCGGTAGCGCTCCGCGCGCACGAGGCCGAGCCGCGCGAGCCGCTGGACCATCCCGCTCACGCTCGCGGCGGCGATGCCCAGCCGCGCGGCGATGTCGTTGGTGCCGGCCGCTGCGCCCGCGTCGCCATGGCGTTCGAGCTCGTAGATCGCCTTGAGGTAGTCCTCCGCCTGCAGCGTGAGCGGGGGACCGCCCGCTTTCGCCGTCGGGCGGCGTCGGGAGGGACGCTTGGCAGGCATCGTGCCGAAACCTAGCGCCGATGGACGGTGCCCCGCGACGGCATACATTCACCGGATGCGGCGCTCCGTCGTGACCCTCGTCCTCTGCCTCGCGATGCCGGCCGGTGCACAAGGGCCGGCGGCGCTGACGTGGGAGTCGCACACCGTCCGAACGCTCGACGGCGGCGATCAGGCCGTGCAGCTCGGACGGCTCGAGGTCCCCGAATCACGCACCTCGCCGTCGAGCCCGATGGTCTCGGTCGCGGTGTTGCGCCTCGCCACGACGAATCCGCGCCCATCGTCGCCGATCGTGTTCCTGATGGGAGGACCCGGGGTGCCGGCCAGCGCGATGGCGGCGATCCCCCCGTACTGGGCGCTTTTCGACTCGCTCCGCACCGTCGCCGACGTGATCCTGCTCGACCAGCGCGGCACCGGGCTCTCGCGACCGAACCTCGACTGCCCGCCGGGCCCATCGCCGGACGCCGGATTCATGCGCTCCCGGCAGGCCTTCGTCGCGACGTACAAGGCGGTGGTGGCGCGATGTTCGCAGCACTTCCTCGGCCGCGGCAGTTCGGCGCGGGCGCTCACCGACCAGGCCATCGTCGACGACCTCGAGGCCCTACGCCGCGCGTTGCGCGCCGACCGAATGACGCTGATCGGCTTCAGCTACGGGACCCGCCTCGCGATCACCTACGCGCGGCGCCATCCGCAGGGCGTCGACCGCCTGGTGCTGCAGGGCCCGACGGACCCGGACCTGATGTATCGCGCGGCGGCGTGGCACGACTCGCTCCTCGTGCTCGTCGCCCGCGAGGCGGCCGCCGACCCGGTGACCGCGCCGTTCTCGGGAGACCTGGTGCGTCGCACGGAGGCGCTGCTCGCGCGGACGGCGGCGGAGCCTATCCCGGTGCGGGTCGCCGCGGGCGGCGGTGACAGCATCACGATCCCGGTCGGGCGCGACCTGCTCGCGGGGACGATCACCGGCCGCATCGCCGACCCGCGGATCCCGGCGCTGGTCGCGACGCTCGAGGTGGACGACCATTCGGTGCTGCGCCCACTCGTCGCCGGGGTCTTCCAGGACCTGACCTCGGGCGCCGGTTCGCTCATGTCGCGCGCGGTGACCTGCTCCCAGCCGCCGAGCTCGGCGCGCACGATCGCCGTGGACGTGACCGACGGCGCGACGCTGTTCGGGCCGCTGCTCGACAACTTCGTGAGCGACCTCGACTTCTGCCTCTCCGTCTGGGGGGGGCCCTTCACGCTCGCTCCGGTGCGGCGTCGGACGGTGAATCGTCCGACGCTCTTCATCGTAGGGACGCGGGATGACCGGACCCCACCGTACAATGCCCGCATCCTTGCCGAGCAGTTCCGCTCCGCGCAGACCCTCACCGTCGAGAACGGTGGTCACGAGCTGCTGCCGCTCCCCGAGGTGCAGCGCGAGCTCATCACCTTCCTCCGGGGTGGGAGCAGCGTCCGCGGCACGCTGCGAGTCCCGACACCCCGATACCTCTCGATCGAGGATGCGCGTCGAGCGCCGCGCCGTCCCGGGAGCTGACCGATGACCGCCCTCGAGTTCCCCACGCCGGACCCGCGCGCGCTGGACGACGAGGTGCGTCCGTTCGCCGAGGCGGTCTCCGGGCAGTACGCGATCAAGCGGATGATCGGCCGCGGCGGGATGGGGATCGTCCTCCTGGCGCGCGACAAGCGGCTCGACCGCCTCGTCGCGATCAAGACCCTCCCCCCCGACCTCGCCAAGGATGCCTCGCTGCGGGAGCGGTTCCTCCGGGAGTCGCGCACCGCCGGCGCGATGTCGCACGCCAACATCGTGCCGATCCACGGCGCCGACGAGGTCGGCGGGCACGCGTTCTTCGTGATGTCGTTCGTGGACGGCGAGTCCCTCGCCGCGCGGGTGCGCGCGCACGGCCCGCTGCCGCCGCTCGCCGTCGCGCGCTACCTCCGCGACGTCGCCGCCGCGCTCGCGCATGCGCACGCGCGCGGGATCATCCACCGCGACGTGAAGGCCGAGAACATCCTCGTCGAGCGCGGCACCGACCGCGCGCTCGTGACCGACTTCGGCATCGCCCGGCTCGCCGAGGCGACGCCCCTGACGGCGACCGGCCAGGTGCTCGGCACCGTCTACTACGTGAGCCCGGAACAGGTGACCGGCGACGCCGTGGACGCGCGCAGCGACCTCTACTCGCTCGGCGTCGTCGGCTTCCTCGCCCTCACCGGGCGCTTCCCGTTCGACGGCGAGCTCGCGAGCGCCGTGCTCGTCTCGCACGTCACGAAGCAGGCGCCGCCGGTGTCCCAGCATGCGTCGCACGTGCCGTCGTCCCTGGCGTCGATCGTGGACCGCTGCCTCCGGAAGGATCCGGGGCATCGCTATCCCACGGCGGAGGCGCTCCGCGACGCGCTCGAGGCGGCGATCGCCGCACCGCTGCTGCCGGCGGCGCCCTCGCACGTCAGCGACACCGAGGCGCACCAGGTGTGGAAGCGCGCGGCCGAACTGCAGGCGCAGACCGGGATCGTGCCGCGGCCGGATCCCGTCGCGCGGGTGCGCGATGCCGAGCAGGACCGACGGCGTCGCGGCGGGCTCGCCGTGGATGACGTCCGCGCGGCGGCGCTGGAGGCCGGGATCGACACGCGCTATGTGCAGCACGCGCTGCAGGAGCACGGCCTCGCGCCAGGCGGCGTCGTGCCCGTGCCCAAGGCGCCCCGGCCGGTGGCGGTCAAGGCGTCCCGTCTCATGAAGGCGCCCCTCGACATCGTGCGGGAGACGGAGGTCCAGGGGGAGCTCCCGGCGCGCGACGTCGAGCGGCTGGTCAACGTGCTGCGGGACCAAACGGGCCGGCTCGGCAACACCCTGGCGAAGACGCGCGAGCTCGCGTGGTGGCAGGGGATCTGGGGTCGGCGGCTCGACGTCGCGGTGGTCCCGAGGCAGGGCAAGACCGCGATCCGGGTGTCGCGGAGCACGAGGCTCTCGGCGGCGCTGTCCATGCTCGTCTCGCTCGTGGCCGTCGGCATGCCGCTCGGGACGATGTTCGGGGCGATCGCGTTCGAGGTCGGCGGAAGGGACGCCGAGCCGATCGCGATCCTCGGCGGCCTTGGCGTCGGCGTCTACGGGGCGCTGCGAGCGGGTCGCTGGCTCGCCGGCGTGCTCCGTCGGCGGCGTGAGGACGACGTGCGACGGATCGAGGACGCGCTCGTCGGGAAGGTGCAGGAGAGCATCGCCGCCGCGCAGCGCTAGGCGGCGCCGGGCCCGGCTACGCGCCGGCCGCCGACCGCCGTCGATTGTAGGCGCGAACGCCCAGGGCGAGGCCACCGAGCGCGACGCCGAGACACGCCCAGAACGCGAGGACCTCCTGCGAGGGTAGCAGCGATCGGGAGGCCCGCTCGGCGAGGGCGACGCCGGCGAGCCCGATCACGATGTCGATGATGCGATTCGACCAGGACTCGCGGATGCGGAGCGCCAGCTCCCCTCCCTCCCACAGCAGCATGAGGAAGAGCGAGAGCGCGAGGAGTATCGGGACCGGGAGCTCCCAATAGACGTTCGAGAAGCCGCCGGTCACTCCGCTCGCGAAATGCACGAGCATCCAGAGATCGAAGTAGCGGCCTTCGTCGAAGGTCGCGGTGACCGGCGGGGGCGAGGTCATGCGGGGGAATCTCGCCGATCCGGGCCCGCCGTCACACCCCCGGACGTCGCGGCTCCCGGACTCGCGCTGGCGCGCCGATGCGGGCGGCGTCCCGGCGACTAGCCCCGCGTCCCGCACCCCGTCCGGAGGAACGTGTCCGCGAGTGACACGATCCTCCACCCCGCGTCCGTGCGCAGGAGTTGGAGTGCGTCGGTCCCACAGTGGCTGAACGTGTCGCCGAAGTGGAAATCGTACTCGGCCCACACGGTCGCGAGCGTCCCGGTGATCCGGACCTCCGGGAAGAACACCCGCTCGATCCACGGCCCGCGCGCATCCCGGCCGACGAAGGCCGCGAACTCCTCGGCCGTGAGCCGCTGGACCACGCTCCCGCCGTCACGGCCCGGTCGCATGCCGAACAGCCTCGCGTCTGGATCGAAGAGGGAGCGGATCGTCGCGGTGTCCTTCACGCGCATCGCGTCGAAGAGCCGCTGGACCACGGCGAGCACCTCCTGCTCCGCGGTGGGCGCCACGGGGACCGTGTCGCGCGGGACGGTCAGGCGCGCGCGGGCGTCCTCCACGAGCGCGGCGCGATCCCGCGCATCGTGGTAGCGACCCGCCGCGACGACGCCGACGATCGCCGCTGTCGCGCGGATGTCCGCCAGGGGATCGGCCTCGAGGAGCACGAGGTCGGCGCGCTTGCCGACTTCGACCGTCCCCTGTTCCGCCGACACGCCCAGGTACTCCGCCGGCACGACGGTCGCGGCGCGCAGCGCCTCGTAGGGCGAGAGACCCGCTGCGACCAGCGCCTCGAGCTCGCGGTGCAGCATCCACCCGTACGACATCAGCCCGCTCGGACCGTCGGAGCCGGCCATGACCGCGCCGCCCGAGTCGAGGATCGCGCGGACCATCCGGTCCCTCAACGCGACGTAGCGCGCGCGCTGGTCGTCGGTCGGCGGGTTCCGCCAGTAGCCGGCACGTGACCGCTCCCAGCCGGTGCGGTAGCCCTCCGGCAGGAGGCCGTACTCGGGGCGCGCGCGCACCTCGTCGTCGGTGTAGCGCGTGGCGAACCACGACTTGAAGAACGCGAGCGTGGGCGTGACGCGCACCCCGGCGCGGGCGGTGGCGCCCGCGAGCGCTTCGAGCCGCCGGGCGTCCACGTACGCGAGCGAGGCCCAGTTCGCCGCGCGGTACGCGCCGACGTCGGAGACGGAGACGCGGCTCGGCGCCGAGTCCGCCAGGCTCGACTCCATGTAGTTGTCGAGGTGCTCCACCTGGAGCCCGGCCGCGAGGGCCCGCATCACGCCGACTCGCGGATCCACGTGCCCGGTGACCCTCATCCCCCGCGCGCGGGCCTCGGCCATCACCGCATCGAAGACCTCGGGCGTGATGTTCGTGGTGAGCTTGATGAGGTCATAGCCCTCGCGCGCGGCGGCCTGGACGGCCGAGCGCGCATCGGCGGCGGTCCGCACGCGGTACGAGTTCGGCACCGAGTCCCCCGTGAGGTGCGGCGAGGAGACCCAGAGCCGCGGTCCGGGGAGAGTTCCCTCCCTCACTCGCCGACGGAGGTCGAGATGCAGCGGCCGCCCGATCTGGATCCTGGCCGTGGTGACACCGTGGGCGAGGAAGAGCCCGAGCTCGGTAGGTGCGGAGGCGTCGCCGACGTAGTCGTCGGCGAAGAGGTGGGCGTGCATGTCGGCCAGGCCGGGGATGACCCAGCGCCCCCGACCGTCCACGCGCCGCGCATCCTCGGGGATCGGCGTCGTGCCGGAGGGGCCCACGGCGACGACGCGCCCATCGCGCAGGACGACGGTGGCATCGCGGAGCACGCGGGCGTCACGCATCGTGACCACACCCGCGCCGACGATCGCGAGGGATCGGTCGCCCTGCGCACTGCCGGCGGAGACGGCGTCGGCGTGGGCCGCCGCGACCGCGGGTCCGCTGACATAGTTCGCGAAGACGAAGCGCTGGAGCTTCGACGTCCCGGCGAACCGGTCACGGTACGGCGCGAGGTCAACGACCCGCCGGATGGCGGGGAGCGAGTCGCCGCGGGCGACGGCCGAATCCACCGCGGCGACGATCACCTCCAGCATCCGCTGGACGTCGGCGGCGTGGCGATCGTCGCGCTGCACGGGACCGTGCCCGGGCACGATGATGGCCGGCCGCAGCGCGCGGAGCCGCGCGAGCGCCCGCGCGAAGGATCGGGGATGTGACGTGGAGCCGACCAGCGGGACCGGCGCCACGACGAGGTCCCCGGCGACCACGACCCGTTCCGCCGGGAGGTGCACGACGAGGTCGCCGGCGCTGTGTGCGGTGCCGAGGAAGAGCACCTCGACCGCGCGCGGTCCCTGCCTCAGGAGGAGCCGGTCCTCGACGACGCGCGTGGCCGGGACCAGCGTGAGGCGCGGGGACTCCGAGAGGAAGCGTGCGAGCATCAACGAGTCGCTCGCGAAGCCTGCGCGCTCCTCGGCGGTGATGGCCGCTCCATCGGGTCCCTTGCCGCCCGTGAGGAGGCTGCGGAAGTAGCCGAGGGTCCCGGGAGCGGTCGCGAGGAACGAGTCGCGCTTCGCGTCGCCGACGGCCGTCATCGTGTCTCGCGTCGCGCGGTGGGCGATGAACTCCACACCGGGGAAGGTGTCGCGCCAGACCTGGTTGCCCGTGATGTGGTCGTCGTGCCCGTGCGTATTGATGACGTAACGCACCGGCTTGTCGGTGAGGCGGCGCAACCGGGCGAGCACCGCCTGCGTGGCGACCAGCGAGAACTGCGCATCCACCACGATCACGTCGTCCGGGCCGATGATGAAGACCGAGTTCGGCTCGAAGTAGAGGCTCGGCGACTTGCGGACGATCGCGACGTGGACGCCATCGGCGATGCGGGTGACATCGACCTGTGGCGCGCTGGGCGCCTGTGCAGCCGTGACGAGTGCGAGGAGCGCGGAAGGGATCAGCATCGGCGGAAGCTCGCCGCGCCGCTCACGGCGCGGATTGAACGTTCCTGCGCCGCCGACTGCGCCGTGCGAGCTCCCCGCTCAGCGGTCGCCGACGCGATCGAACCGCAGGTGGCGTACGCGACCGGCCCAGATCACGAACCCCGTGACCCGTCCGCGCGCGTCGCGCGTGAAGCGCACGGTGGATCCCCCCTCGCGGAACGCGTCGCGGAAGAGCGGCCGCAGGATGGTCTGTCCCCGCCAGCCCTCGTCCACCACGAGTGTGTCGCCGCGGGCGATGAGCGTGAGCGAGGACCCGAGTTCGGGACTGCGGTAGGTGCCGGCGTAGGCGCGGGCATCGGCGGCGGTCACCGTCGGGCGGTCCACCCGCTCGTACTCCACCGCCCGCGCGTTCGGCGCCTCCTCCCGCATGACCAGTCGCGACCCCTGCCGCGTGAACTGGACCTCCACCGGCGCGCCGCGCATGCGGAAGCGCTCTCCGCCGCGGGGCAGCAAGACCGCGTTCGAGAGCGAGTCCACGAGGTTCCCGTCACGCACGACGAGGACCGAGACCTCCTCGGTGCGCGGCGACCGGTACGCCCCCGCGAGGGCCGCCAGCGCCTCCGGGCTCGCCGCGATCGCGGGCGTCGCGTCGGCGACGACCGGCGCCAGCGCATCGCCGAGGACGACCGTCGCGACCGCGGTCGCGAGGCTCGCGGGGTTGGCCGAGCCCACGTTGCAGAGGAGCGCCACGGACACCGCCTGCTGCGGGAAGCGGTACAGCGCCGCGCGGTATCCGCCGGTGGATCCGGTGTGCGAGACGCGCCGCACGCCGCGCCACTCGTCGGTGCTGACGCCCAGCCCATAGGTGATCGCGGTGCCGTCGTTGAGCCGAATGCCGCTCGAGAGGGAGTCGCGGACCGCACCCCACGGACCCTCGCCGCGCTGCATCGCGTCTGACCACCTGAGGAAGTCATCGACCGTGATGAGGAGCCCACCCGAACCGAACACGCGCGTGAAGGGGTGGTCGTGACGGAACCCCGTGGCGGGGGTCCCGGCGTAGGCCGTCGCCCGGCGCGGCACGACGGTGCGATGGTCCTCACGCCAACGCGTGTCGGTCATGCCGAGTGGGCGGAAGATCCGCTCGTCCGTGAAGCGCTGGAGGGTCATCCCGCTCACGCGCTCGAGCACCGCGACCGCCACGACGTACCCGGTGTTGCTGTAGAGGTAGTCCTCGCCGGGGTCGAAGTTGAGGTCCCGCAGCCGGGAGACGATGTCCATCACCTCGGCGTTGGGGTGATCCACCACGCCGGCCGGGCGGCCCATCATCTCGTGGAGCAGGTAACGGTCGGGGAGGCCGCTGGTGTGGGAGAGGAGCTGGCGCGTGGTGATCCGCTTGCCGATCCCCCGCACCTCCGGGACCCACTGCGAGATGTCGTCGTCGAGGCCGAGCCGGCCGTCGAGCACCAGGAGGACGAGCCCCGCGGCCACGAACTGCTTGGCCACGGATCCGCTCTCGGAGATCGTGCCGGTGGTGAAGAGCGTCCCCTTCTCGAGGTCGGCCATGCCGTACGCGCGTCGCAGGAGCGACGAGCTGCCGCGGTCCACACCGACCGCGCACCCCGGGGTCGTCGTCCGCGCGAACGGCGCGAAGAGCGAATCCACGCGGCGCACGAGGGGCGGGTCGGCCGACTGCGCGGCGAGCGGCGCCGCGAGGGGCGCGGCGAGGGATGTCGCGGCCGTGACGAGGATGCAGGCCGCCAGCGCGGTCGCCGCCGCGGTCGTATGGGGAGAATGGAGGTCGCGTCGCATCACCGTGTCGGGGCCGAGGTTGGTCGCTCGACCGGAAGATGCGGCGCGGGGGAACGCCGGTCCACCCGCGGGTATTCGATAGATTCCCGCGACAATGCCCTTCGAACCAGGAGTCTGCGTGCGCCGTCCGTTGCTCATCGTGCTCTCCGCGACCGCCCTGCCGCTCGCCCTGGCCTCGGCCCAGCCGCGCGGCGGAACCAATGCCGGCCAGCAGATCGGTCCCGGGGAGCAGTGCCCACCGGGGATGACCGAAGTGCGTCCGCGCAACTGCCAGGCGCCGACGATGCCGGCGCCGAGCATCGTGGACTACCGGCCGCGGTCGACCCTCAAGGTGCCGGAGCACCCGGTGCCGAAGGCGAAGTTCCCGGCGGTGGATTTCCACGGTCACCCCGGCGGCGGGCTGCTCAACTCGGCGGAAGGCCTGGAACGACTCGGGGACGAGATGGACGCGTTGAACCTCCGCGTGATGATCGCCGCGAGCAACATCTCGGGCGAGAACCTCACGCGTACCCTCGCGACGATCCGCTCCTCGCCACGGATGCGGGACCGCGTCCGCGTGCTCACCGGCATCGACTTCAGCGGCGTGGGCCCCGGATGGGCACAGCGCGCGGTGGCGCGGCTCGAGGCCGACGCGGCAGCGGGCGCGTCGGGGATCGGCGAGATCGGCAAGGGACTCGGGCTCTCGACGCGGAAGGTGGATGGCTCGCGCCTCGCGATCGACGACCCCGACCTCGATCCGGTCTGGGCGGCTGCGGGCCGGCTCGGGCTCCCGGTGTTCATCCACGTGGCCGACCCGCAGGAGTTCTGGAACCCGATCGACTTCAGCAACGAGCGATGGCTCGAGCTCGCGCTCTTCCCGAACCGGCGCTACCCGGGGGATCGTTTCCCCGCGTGGGAGCAACTCAACACCGAGCGCGACAACCTGTTCCGGAAGCACCCGCGCACGATCTTCGTGATCGCGCACATGGGGTGGCACGCGAACGACCTCGGGCGACTCGCCAAGATGATGGACGACTACCCGAACCTCCTGACCGAGGTGGGCGCGGTGCTCTACGACATCGGGCGCCAGCCGCGAGCGGCGCGCGACTTCTTCATCAAGTACCAGGACCGCATCCTCTTCGGGAAGGACTCGTTCCAGCCCGAGGAGTATCCGTACTACTGGCGCGTGTTCGAGACGCGCGACGACTACTTCGACTACTACCGCGATTACCACGCCTACTGGAAGCTCTATGGCATCGACCTTCCCGACGAGGTGCTGAAGAAGGTCTATTACGGGAATGCGGTGCGGATCCTCAAGGGGATGCCGCAGGACGGGTGGCCGCGGTGACCGCGCGCCGCTGACCGCGAGCGACCGGCCGCGCGCCAGGCGAAGATGCCACCGCGAGTGGACGCCGGACTGCGAGGCGCCCCATCCCGCCCGGGATGGGGCGCCGTCGCGTCGTGGATGCTCGCGGCGGCGTTCCTCTTCGCGCCGATCCCGGCCGCGCTGGTCGAGGGCTGGTACTCGCGCGGCCTCTACCGCCTGGTGCAGCCGGTGGTCGCCACGCTCTCCGGCCTGGTGCCGTTCGCCCTCTTCGACCTCGTCCTCCTGGGGGTGGCGGCGGCGACCTTCGTGCTGCTCCTGCGGATCCTACTCCGTCCCCGCACCCAGGGACCGCGATCCCTCGCGCGGCTCCTCTCGCTGTGGGCCGCGGTCGTGATCGTCTTCGCGCTCACGTGGGGCCTCAACTTCCGGCGCGTGCCGCTGCGCGAGTCCGCGCGGTTCGACGGGTCGCGCCTCACCCCCGAGCGCGTGCGGGCGCTGGCCGAGCGTACCGTGCGCGTGCTGAACGAGACGCACGCCGCGCTCCCCGCGTCGTGGCCGGACGATGCCGTGATGCACGACTCACTCGCGGCGCACTTCGGCGAGGCCGCCGAGGCGTTCGCCGGCTGGCGTCCGGCGCTCGCGCGGCCGAAGGCCACGCTCCTCGGTTACTACATGCCGCGGATCGCGATGAACGGCTACTACCTGAGCCTCTTCCACGAGGTCGCGATCAATCCCGAGCTGCTCCCCTTCGAGCGTCCCTACGTGCTCGCGCACGAGTGGGCGCACGGCCTCGGGCACGCGAACGAGTCCGAAGCGGCGTACGTGGGGTGGCTCGCGTGCGACCGCGCGCCGGCCTGGGCGCGCTACAGCGCCTGGATGCGGGTGCTCGACTACCTGATGGACGACCTCCCGCGCGAGGAACTGCGCACCGTCCTCGCCCCCCTCGACAGCGGCGTCCGGCGCGACCTACAGGCCCGCAACGAGCGCGCCCGGCGCCACTTCAAGCCGGCCCTGCGCCGGCTCAACGAGGCCGTGCAGGACCGGGCCGCGGCGCTCGCGCGCGTGGACGCGACCCAGCGCGATTACGACCTCCTGGTCCAGCTCATCCTCGGACTCGACGCGCCTTCAGCGAACGGCGTAGAGGTGCCCGTCGGTGCTGCCGAAGTACGCGACCCCATCCACGATCGCCGGTGAGCTGAGCACCGACCCGAGAGTCATCATCGTCCGCATGCCGATCATCATCCCATCGAGCGTGCGGTCCGGGTACATGAGGTCGGTGCGGAGCTGGCCGCTCGGGCTGAGGAGCCGCGGGCCGTTCTCCTTCGAGCCGTCGGTCTGGAACCGCGCACGGAAGGCGCGCTCGCTGATGCCGACCGCATTGAGGAAGCCGTCCGACGTGCCGAAGTAGACGACGTCCCCTGCGATCGCCGGGGAGGAGAACGAGATGGTCGGCATCTGGATGTCGAAGCGGATGGCGCCGGTGGCGGCGTCGGCGGCCTTGAACCGCCTCCCGTCGCTCGTCGGGAAGTAGACGACGCCGTCATGCACTGCCGGCGAGGCGATGGTCCACCCGCCGCGGTTGTCGATCTTCCACCGCAGGGCGCCGGTGCGCGCATCCACCGCGTGGAAGTGCCCGTCGCGACCGCCGACGAACACCATCCCTCCGGCGACCGCCGCCGAGCTCGCGATCCCGATCTGGTTGTAGATGGTGGTGTCGTTGCCGGTGGTGTAGCGCCAGCGCTCCCGCCCGGTGGCGGCGTCGAGGGCGTACAGGTTGCGATCCCAGCTCCCGATGTAGACGACGCCGTCGGCGACGGCCGGCGACGCGTGTACCACATCGCCGGTCGCGAACGACCAGCGGAGCGCGCCGGTCGCGAGATCGAGCGCGTACACGTGCTGGTCGCCGCTGCCGACGTACACGACGCCATCCACCACGGTCGGCGACGAGAGGAAGACGTCGAATGGGTCGGGCATCCGCTCGGTCCGCGGGAGCGCGCCGTGGATCCCGGGCGCGGTGAAGCGTCGCTCGCCCTTGGTCGCGAAGGTCCACCGCTTCGCGCCGCTGTTCGCGTCCACGGCGTGCACGAGCCCGTCAACGCTCGAGACGATCACGAGGCCGTCGGCGACCGCGGGGGACGACGCGACCGGTCCGCCGGTCCGGTACGTCCAGCGCTCGGTCCCGGTGGCGCGGTCGAGCGCGTGGAGCGCGCCGTCGGTGCTGCCGACGAAGACGCGATCGCCGACGACGGCGGGCGTCGAGATCACGCGCCCCCCGGTCCTGAACTTCCACGCGAGCGTCGAGAGCGTGGGCGCGGCGGAGGCATAGACACCCCGATGCGCCGGCTCCCCGCGGAACATCGGGGACTGCGCGGCGATCGGCGCGGTCGCAACGAGGGCGGCGACGACGAGAGGGGCGTGGACGGTGACGCGGGCGCTGGCCATGCGGTACTCCAGGTGGGAACGCGGTCGTCCGGCAACCTCGGCGCGACTCGACGACCGGGCTTGAATGAAGTTGCGAGAGCTGGTGACCGCGCCGCCGCCGACACAGATTGCGCCGATGCTCACCGATCCACACGCCCCCCTGCGCGACCGCGTCACCGGCACCGTGCTCGACGGCCCCGGTGTCTCGTCGCAGCAGCTCCGGCGCGCCGCCGCCGCCGGTCGCGACCTGCCCGAGGACCTCCAGCCCCTCGTGGAGAAGATCCGCGCGCACGCCTACCGCGTGACGGACGAGGACGTCGCGCGCGCCCAGTCCCGCCGCGGCGACGACGCGATGTTCGAGGTCGTCGTGAGCGCCGCGCTGGGCGCCGCGCACGACCGCCTCACCGCGGGCCTCCGCGCCCTGGAGCAGGCATGAGGCTCCGACGCGTCCACACCGGGCACGGCCTGCGCGACAAGCTGCAGCTCGCGCTGATGCGGGTGTTCGCGGGTCACGCGCCGGGGGTCGTCCGCACCCTGCTCTACCGCAAGGAGTACTTCGGTCGGCCCTTCAGCGCGCTCACCCAGCAGGTGATGCGCGGCCCATCGGCCTGGTCCGTCGGCGAGCGTGAGATCTTCGCGGCGTACGTCTCGCGATTGAACCAATGCGTCTTCTGAACCAACGCTCACTCCGCGGTCGCGGAGGCAGCGCTGGGCGATGGGACGATGGCCGCGATCCTGCGGGATGTGGAGACCGCGCCGATCGGCGCGCGCCTGCGCGCGATGCTGCGCCTGCTCGAGACCTTCACGTTGCGCCCGGATGAGCTGACGCCCGAGGCGGTGCGCGCGGCGCTCGCGGCCGGCGTGAGCCGCGAACAGGTGCGGGATGCGTTCTACGTGGCCTTCCTGTTCAACATCTACGACCGGCTCGCGGATACCCTCGGCTGGGAACTGCCCGACGCGCGCTACTACCCCAAAGCCGGCCAGCGCCTGCTCCATCACGGCTACCTGTGAGGGCACCCTGATGAGCGACGCGCTAGAGAGCCGGATCCGCGAGAGCTTCGCGCGACAGGACTTCATGCGCACGCTCGGCGCCGAGCTGACGTCGGTGGCACCCGGCGCGATCGAGATCCGCCTCCCGATCCGCGCCGGGCTGCTGCAGCAGCACGGGTTCGCGCACGCGGGCGTCGTCGCGAGCATCGCCGACGCCGCCTGCGGCTACGCGGCGCTGAGCCGGATGGAGCCGGGCGACGACGTCGTGAGCGTCGAATTCAAGCTGAACCTGCTCTCGCCGGCGGTCGGCGAGCACCTCGTCGCCCGCGCGCGGGTGGTGCGGTCGGGGAAGCGGCTCACCGTCACCGCCTGCGACGTGTTCGCGCTCTCGCGTGGCGAGGAGAAGTGCGTCGCGACCTTCCTCGGGACGATGATCCGCCAGTAGGCGCGTTCAGCGGCCGAGGTACACCGGTCCGGAGAACCCGACGAGCGACATCACCTCGAAGGTGACCTCCTCGTCGGCGACCATCTCGTCCCAGTCGATGGCGACGCGGATCGGATGCCCGAAGTCCCCGTCGTACAGGGGCTCGAGGGAGTACGCCGGCATCTCGATCGCCTCGCGGACGATGTCGAAGAGCCCCTCGACCGACGGGTACCACTGCCACTGCTCCGTTGGGAGGGCTTCGTCGGCACCGACGACGCGCACGTCGGTCACGATCCCGTGGGAGACGGTGACCTGTCGTGGCTCCGTCGTCGCGCAGTAGCAGATCCGGCGCAGCGTGAGCACGTAGGAGTCCGGACCATTGGCGTCCCAGCGATGCTCGGCCTGCTCGAGCCGGTGCCGGAGCACCTGCTGCTCCACCGGGCCGATGCCGAGCGAGGTGTCACAGGCGGTGAGCGTCACCACCGCCGCGAGGATCATCTGCGCCCGTCCCATGCCCATCCTACCGCTCGTCTCGTCCCCGCGTCACGACGGCTCGGGAGGCCACCGGCGGGCGATCGCCCAGGCCACGAGCCAACCCGCCCCGGCGCCGAGTGCGACATCGCTGGCGAAATGCGCTCGGCTGGTGACGCGCGTGAGCGCGCAACCGGCGGCGAGCACATACCCCACCCAGCGCGCGCGTGGATAGAGCCGAGCCAGCATCGCCGCGCCTGCGAACGCGACCATCGTGTGCGAGCTCGGGAACGCCAGGCCCGACGTGCTCCAGGTGCGGTCGTCGAAGGGTCGGAATCCGTAGAGACCGTCGTGGAGCCCCGGCCGCTCCCGCCGCAGGACGAGCTTGAGGAGTTCCGCCGCGGCTCCGCCGGCTGCCGCGCTCCAGAAGAGCAGGTTCGCGCGACGGCGCGCCCGCGGCACCCGCGCGGGATCCCCTCCTTCGAGCGACCGCACCGCGATCGCCAGGGCGAGCCACGTCCCGAGGAACCCCATCACGCGGAGGAGCCGCCCCCAGTCCCGATCGTACACCCGCGGGTCGTGGACGTTGAGGTACACCCAGGGGTCCGCGGCGGTCGCAACCAGCACCGCCATCAACGTGATGGCGAGGGCCTTCCACGCGGCGCGCGCTCCCGGCGGCGTGTGTGCCGACGTCGCGTCGGGTCCGGTCATCGCAGCAGTCCCTCGAGTCCGGCGAGGATGCGCTCGGTCATCCCCCAGATGGTGAAGTCCGCGAGCTGGTACGCCTCGACCTGCATTCGGCGGTCACGCACCATCACCTCGGTGCGCACGCGGGCAGCGGGCCGGAAGAGGTCGCCGAGCCGCACCCAGCGGGCCTCGGCCACTTCGTCACTCAGGGTGAGCGCCGGCGCCGCCTCCACCATCGCCACGAACGGTCGCACGATGATCGGCGGGAGCACCGGGGTGCGCGGCCGGAGTTCGTCGAGGGCGCCGACGACGTGGCCCACGCGGCGCAGGTCTATCCCGACCTCCTCGAGTGTCTCGCGGAGCGCGGCGTCCTCGAGTGATCGGTCGCCAGGCGAAAGGCGGCCGCCGGGAAGTCCGACCTGGGCACTCCACGGATCCCCCTCGCGTGTCGCGCGCCGGATGAGGAGCAGTTCCGCGTCATGGTGGGAGCGTGGGACGAGCACCAGCGCGACCGCTGCCTCCTTAT
Source organism: uncultured Gemmatimonas sp. (assembly GCA_964650715.1). Lineage (GTDB taxonomy): Bacteria > Gemmatimonadota > Gemmatimonadetes > Gemmatimonadales > Gemmatimonadaceae > Pseudogemmatithrix. Next base: position 46,182 of record CAZYUL010000001.1, read on the forward strand.
AGGGTTCGTCTCGCTCGGCGAGCGCCGGCGTGCGCGCCGCGAGCGCGGTGGCGAGTCGTCGCGTGAACGGATGCGACGCTGCCGTCACTCAGCCCTCGACCGCGCCACCCGAGGCGACCCATGCGCCCCAGCCGCCGAGCATCGCGACGACGTTCGTGTAGCCCATCTCACGGAGCGTGTCGGCGGCGAGCGATGAGCGGTTCTCGCTCGCGCAGTAGACGACGATCGGCTCCTCGCGCTGGAGGATGGCTTCGACCTTGGTCTCCAGGTTGCCGCGCGAGATCGTCGTCGCGCCGGGGATCCGGCCGAGGTTCGTCTCGTTGGGGTCGCGCACGTCGAGCAGGCGCGGTGGCGTGGGGCCCGCCAGGGCGGACTTCACCTCCTCGACCGTCACGAGGCGGATGCGGGTCTTGGCGTCGGCGACGAGGTCACGTCCGGTGCGGAACGACATCGAACTGGGGTGAGGGTGGAGGATGAAAGGTAACCCGTGGGTCCCTACCAGAGACCCACCTTCCCCCGCACCGATTCGATCAGCCGGGCGGGGTCGTACGCGACCCCACGCTTGAACACGAGTTCGACGTTCCGGATCGCGGTGATGTCGGCCACGGGATCGTCGCCGAGGACCACCAGGTCGGCCTGCTTTCCCACGGCGATCGACCCGATCTCGCGGTCGCGCTCGAGGTAGCGCGCACCGTTCAGCGTGGCGACGCTGATCGCCTCCAGGGGCGTGAGGCCTCCTTCGACCAGCAGTTCGATCGCGCGCTGGTTCGAGAATCCCGGCACGACGCCCCCACCGCCCGTCGGGTCGGTGCCGGCCAGGAGGAGCCCGCCGGCGCGGTGGAACGCGACCTCGGCGGCTCGCGCCGCCGCGAACAGCTGCATGTACCCGCTCGTGCGCTGCGCCACTGCAGCGTGCCGGCGCTCGTAGTCGGCCTTGAGCGACGGCTCGAGCACGTCGAGTCCGGGCGGCAACGGGCGGCCCGGCACGAACGTCTCGAAGATCGTGAGCGTCGAGGTGATCGCGACCTGACGGCGCACGAGCTCGGCGATGAGGTCCTTCATCTCGGCGCGCGCCGTGTCGATCGCGATCGCCTGCTCCTCGGGGCCCAGCTGCCGGCACTCGTCGGGTTTCTTGTCGGTCACGAAGTCGGTCGCGGCGAAGAACCCGTGCTCGAGGTTATGGATCCCGAGCTGCGCCGCCTCGCGGTACGTGACCGAGCAGAGGTGACCCGTGACCTTGAGTCCGCGCGAGCGCGCCTCGAGGATCGCCGCGCCGAGCATGTCCCGCGTCACCTGCATGTAGGCCTTGAACGATGTGGCGCCGGCATCGGCCCAGTAGGCGACGTGCCGCCGCGCCGCGGCGGGGTCCCGGAGGGGCTGCACCTGCGAGAGCGCGAGGCCCGGCCCGTTGATGTAGGGAGCGGTCGCGTCAATCCATGGTCCGGCCTTCTCCCCTCGTTGGATCGCATGCGCGAGGTTGATCTCGCCGAAGCCGTTCATGTTGCCACCCGTCCGCATCGCCGTCACGCCACCCGCGAGATAGAGCCGACTGAAGCTCTCGCCGAGCGCGCCGTAGGTCCCGCTCCCGGTCGGGTAGTAGAGATGCTCGTGCACCATCACGAGCCCGGGGATCAGCGTCCGCCCCGCGAGGTCGATCTGCGTCGCCTCGGTGGGGATCGGGATGGTCCCCTCCGCTCCCATCGCCACGATGCGCCCGTCGCGGATGAGGAGCATCTGGCCGGCGCGCGCGGGCGCGCCGGTGCCGTCGATGATCCGCGCGTTGCGCAGGAGGATCACGGCCGCATCGGTGCGAACGAACCGCCGCACCGCCGGTGGGAGGGCGCCCCGCGACGCCGTGGATACGGTGCCCGTCGCCTGTGCGATGACGACCTCGGGGGAGGTCAGGAAGAGCGCAGCGAACAGGATGTTGACACGACGCATGGATCGGCTCCGGATTGGCTGTGCGATATGTATCGGCCGCCGCGCCGGGCCGCCATCTTTCCGCCATGTCGCTGACGACCAAGGTCCTCATCGCCCTCCTCGCGGGGCTCGCGCTCGGTATCCTGCTCGCCGTCACGGCCTTCCCGGGTGCTCCGACGATCACGGCGATCCTCGACCCCATCGGGACGCTGTTCATCAACGCGATCCGGATGACGGTGATCCCGCTCGTCGTCTCCTGTCTCGTGGTTGGGGTGAGCTCGGCGCCTGACCCTCGCTCGGTCGGACGCATCGGGGCGCGAGCGATCGTGGTCTTCATCGTGGTCTGCGCGACGTCGTCGGCGACGGGCCTTCTCCTTGGCGTCCCGCTCATGGAACTCTTCCCGCTCGACCCCGCCGTGGTGGAGTCACTTCGCGCCTCGGCAATGGAGGGCGCGGCGAGCGCCGCCGAGCGGGCGCAGGGCGTGCAGACCCTCACCCAGTGGCTCGTGTCGCTCGTGCCTGTGAACCCGGTGGGCGCCGCCGCGAGCGGGGCGATGCTCCCGCTCATCGTCTTCACGGTGCTGTTCGCGGCGGCCCTCCTCCGGGTCGAGGGGGACCGCCGCGTCGCCGTCGTGCGGTTCTTCGAGGGCCTGCAGGATGCCTCGCTGGTGCTGGTCCGGGCGATCCTCGCCTTCGCCCCTCTCGGCGTCTTCGCACTGGCGGTGCCGCTCGCGGCGCGCATGGGGCTCTCGGCCATCGGTGCGCTCGCGAGCTACATCGCGATCGTCACCGGCGTGTGCGTGCTCTACAACGTGGCCTTCCTCTACCCGGCGGCGATCCTGCTGGGGCGGGTACCGCTCAAGCTCTTCGCGCGGGCCGCGCTCCCGGCGCAGGGGATCGCCTTCAGTGCACGGTCCTCCCTCGCCGCCCTCCCGGCGATGCTCGAGAGCGTGGAGCAGGTGCTCCGGCTCCCGCCCTCCATCTCGAAGTTCTTCATCCCGCTGTCATCGTCCATGTTCCGCGCCGGCGCCGGCGTCGGGCAGGTGATCGGCGTGCTGTTCCTCGCGCGACTCTACGGCGTGGACCTCGGCACCGCGCAGTACCTCTCGATCGGCCTCGCGACGATCGTGACCTCGTTCTCGGTGCCCGGTGTGCCGGCGGGATCGATGATCGTGATGATCCCGGTGCTCACCGCGGCCGGCGTGCCGATCGAGGGGATCGCGATCCTGATCGGAGTGGACACCATCCCCGACATGTTCCGCACGACCACCAACATCACCGGCCACATGACGGCGGCGGTGATCCTGGCCCGCGGAGAGCGCGCCGAGGGATGATCGCGCACCCGGTCGCGCTGGCGCTCGCGGCCCTCTTCGTCGGCTTCGTCGGCTGGACCGCCTGGCGGTTCCGCGACTCGCGGTCGCTGGATGAGTGGCCGGCCATCGTGCCGGACGAGGCGCCGCTCGTGAGCGTGGTGATCCCGGCGCGCGATGAAGCGCGCAACATCGAGCGGTGCCTTCGCAGCGTGCTCGCCAGCACCTGGCCGGCGCTCGAGGTGCTGGTCGTGGACGATCACTCGACCGACGGGACGGCTGCGATCGCGCGGCGCGTGGCCCAACAGGCGTCGGCGGCATCGGCCGCGGGGGTGCTCGTGGATCCGTCGCGCCCCACGCGGCCGGTCCACCGCACGGTGAAGGTCATCAGCGCACCGGCCCTCCCCGCCGGATGGTTCGGCAAGCAGTGGGCCTGTCACACTGCCGCGCAGGTCGCGCGTGGCGGCATCCTCCTCTTCACCGACGCCGACACCTGGCACGGTCCGGAGCTCCTCGCGCGCGCGATCCGCGCGATGGGGGACCGGGATGCCGCCCTGCTCACCGTCGCCGGGCACCAGGAACTCGGAACGTTCTGGGAGAAGGTGGTGCAGCCGAGCGTCTTCGCGCTCCTGCATTCGCGCTATGGTGGACTCGAGGCGATGAGCCGGTCGCGCCGACCCATCAACAAGATCGCGAACGGGCAGTTCCTGCTCTTCCCCCGCGACTGGTATGAACGCGTCGGCGGGCACGCCGCGGTGCGCGACCACGTGGCGGAGGACCTCCTCCTCGCACAGCGGGTCACGGCACTGGGCGGCGCGATGCACATGGTGCTGGCGAAGGACCACCTCTCGACGCGGATGTACACGACGTTGCGCGAGATCCGCCGAGGCTGGGGGAAGAACGTCTTCGCAGGTGGGCTGGAGACCTTCCCCGGCGGATTCCTCGGACGTTGGGCATTCCGGCTCTCGCTGCCGTTCTCGCCGATGGTCCCGCTGATCCCGCTCGTCGTGCCGCTGCTGGGGTGGCTCGGCGTGCTCGGTCCCGGCGCGCTCCTCTTCGGTGCGATCACCGCGCCGGTGAACCTCGTCTTCTGGATGGGGATCTACCGTTACGCGGGTCTCCGCCCGCTGTGGGGGCTCAGCTACCCGCTCGGCGCCCTCATCTTCACTTGGATCTGCGTGGAGGCAGCATGGCGCGGCCTCGACGTCTCGTGGCGTGGTCGCAGCTACCGCGTCGGGGCCGGAGAGACCGAGGGAGGAGCGTGAAGGCACCTGCTCCCAGCCCATCGCCGATCGCGCCGCCGTTGGCAGTCCTCTTCGACCTCGACGGCACGCTCATCGATTCGATCGGGCTGATCGTGGCGTCCATGGAGTACTCGTTCGAGGGGCGCGAGCACCGGCCGGACAGGACGGAGTGGGTCGCGGCGATCGGGACGCCGCTCGACGGGATGCTGCGACGATGGGCGCGGGACGAGGCGGACGTCGAGTTCCTCCGGGCGCGGTACCGCGAACACCAGCTGATCCATCATGATGCGATGACACGGGCGTATCCGGGGGCGGTGGAGACGGTGCGTGCGCTACACGCGTCGGGGCACCCCTTGGCCATCGTGACGTCCAAGCTGGAGGTCGGAGCGCGGCGGTCGTTGAGGTTCCTTGGCATCGAGGAGTGCTTCACGGCGGTCGTCGGGCTCGACGCGACCGCTCGACACAAGCCGGACCCGGAGCCGGTCCGCCACGCGCTGGAGCGACTGGGCGGGCTCGAGCCCCAGCAGGCACTGTTCGTCGGCGACTCGGTGCATGACATGCGCTCGGGGAACGCGGCGGGGGTATCGACGGCGGCGGCGCTCTGGGGACCGAGCACCCGTGAGGAGTTGGAGACGGCGGGGCCGGGGCACTGGCTCCACTCGCTCGACGACGTGCGCACGCTCGTGCACCGGATTGCGATGAAGTGATGCCGGCGGGGGGCCCGCGGCGGCACATCGTGCGCGCGTGCTCACCACCCGTGACGCGGCGCGCGTGCTGGCCGGAGGATCACTCGACGCGCTGACCGCGCTCCTCGGCTTCGCGCGCCCGTTGCCACTCGGCCCGCGTGACCGTCGCAGCCTCGACCCAGGCGGCGCGATCGTCCGCGCAGCCACGGCGCCCCGACACGCGAGCCTCCGCGTGCTGACGCTCGAGTGCCGTGCCGACGCGCCGGCGCTGCGCACCGGCGCCACCGCGATCGCCCGCACGATCGTCGCACGTTCGCCCCAACTCCGGTGGCTCCTGCTGGCCCGGCACCCCGGCACGGGCGAACTCCTCATCGCCGCACCGCCACCGGACGGTCGGGGGCCCCTCCCGTCGCTGCTCGTGGACCTCTCCCGCGTGCGTGAGTCGGACGCCGAGACGCTCGCGGCGCTCGCCGCCGGTGGCGACGGCGACGAGCTGTTGGTACACCTGCGGTGGCGCGAGACCCTCGGTCGCGACGCCCTCTCCCGGCGCTTCTACAGCGAGCTCGAGCGCTGCGTGAACACGCTCGCCGACACCGCGGTGGGCCGCGCCTCCCGCGCGGATCGCCGCACGATGGCGCTGCTCACGAGCTCGCGTCTCCTCTTCCTCGCGTTCCTCGAGGCGAAGGGGTGGCTGGACGAGGACCGCGCGTACCTCAGGCACGGGCTCGAGCGCGCCGCCGGCGTCACCGACGTGCAGCGCCGCTTCCTCGAGCCCTTGTTCTTCGGGACCCTCAACACGCCCGTCCATGCGCGTTCCCCCGCGGCACGTGCGCTCGGGCGCATCCCATTCCTGAACGGCGGTCTCTTCACCCGCAGCGGCGTCGAGAAGCGGTGCCGCGCGCTGCGGTTCACCGACGACGCGCTCGCCGCGATCATCGGCGACCTGCTGGTCCGATTCCGGCTCACTGCGCGCGAGACCACGTCGGACCTCTCGGACGCCGCGGTCGATCCCGAGATGCTGGGCCGCGCCTTCGAATCGCTGATGAGCACCGACGCGCGGCGCGCGCAGGGCTCGTTCTTCACGCCACACGCCCTCACCACGCGGATCGTCGCCGAGGCCATCGCGTCCGCTCGAGCGGGCGGCGTATCCCCGCACCACCTCCTCGTCCTCGATCCCGCCTGTGGATCCGGCGCCTTCCTCGTCGCGACGCTCGAGATGATCGCGGAGGAGTCGGCGCAGCGCCGCGAAGTGCTCACGCGATGCATCCACGGCGTGGACCGCGATCCGCTGGCGGTATGGCTCTGCCAGCTTCGGCTCTGGCTCTCGGTGGTCGTGGACGAGGAGGCGGACGATCCGCTGCGTCTCGCTCCACTGCCCAATCTCGACCGCAATATCCACGAGGGGGATGCGCTCGCGGGCGACGCGTTCGGCGACCGTCCGCTGGTGGGCACGACCGCCGTTGACCAGCTCCGGCTCCGGTATGCGCGGGCGACCGGTGCGCGGAAGGTCACCCTGGCCCGGGCCCTCGACCGCGCCGAGCGCTCGCGCGCCATCGCCGCGGCGAAGCAGCGGATCGCACGGCTCACCGCGGAGCGACGTGAGTTGCTCGTGACCGCGCGATCCCCGGATCTCCTCGGCGCGCGACGCGGCGTGGACGCGACGACACGCCGGACACTCGATGGCCTCCGCGCCGAGCTGCGCAGCGCGGGCCTCGCGCTGCGACGCCTGCGCGATGGCGGCGCACTCGCGTTCGGGTTCGCCACCCACTTCCCGCACGTGGCCGCTCACGGGGGGTTCGACCTCGTCATCGGGAATCCGCCGTGGGTGCGACCCCATGCGATCCCCGCGGCGGAACGGGACACCCTGCGCGCGCGCTTCGAGAGCGGCCGCGCGTCGGCGTGGGAAGCGGGCGCGCGCGCCGCCGCGGCCGGTCGCGGGTTCGGCTCGCAAGCCGACCTCGCCGCGCTCTTCACGGAGCGCGCCGTGCAGGTCACCCGCGCCGGCGGCGAGGTCGCGCTCCTCCTGCCCTCCAAGCTCTGGTGCTCGCTCGCGGGCGGCGGGGTGCGTGCGTTCCTGCAGCGGCGATGCACGCTCCTCGCGGTGGACGACTGGGGCGCGGATGACGGAGGGTTCGATGCGTCGGTCTATCCGTCGGCGATCCACGTGCGCGTGCGCGGCCGGGACGCGGATGCCGTTGACGCGAATGGCGTGGTGCTCCTCCGGAGGCACGAGGGAGGGCGATCCGTCGAGCACCGCGTCCTCCGAGGACGCATCGCGCTCGACGACTCCCCCGGTGCGCCGTGGCTCCTGGCGCCGTCCGACGTCCGTGACGCGTTCGACCGACTCACCGCGAGCGGGATCCCGCTGTCCGACACCGCGTTCGGACGTCCCCTGCTCGGCGTGAAGACCGGATGCAACGACGCGTTCGTCGGTCCGCTGGATGGGATCGAGCCCGAGCTCATCCGCCCGCTGTTGCGCGGAGAGGACCTCACCGCGTGGCGGCTCCCCGACGGCGCGCCGCGCGCGCGCATCCTCTGGACCCACGACGCCTCGGGAGCGCCGCTCGCATCGCTCCCACCGGCCGCCTCTCGCCGGCTCTCGCGGTGGCGGCGGCGGCTCGAGGTCCGGACCGATGGACGCGGCGCGCGATGGTGGGCGCTCTTCCGCACGGAATCGGCGCGCTCCGACCGCCCTCGCGTCGTCTGGGGTGACATCGGACGCTGTCCCCGCGCCCTCGTGCTGGCCGCCGGCGACCCGACGGTACCGTTGAACACCTGCTACGTCGTCCGCGCGCCGACGGAGGAAGACGCCCACGCGCTCGCCGCGCTGCTCAACTCCCGCGTGGCGCGTGCGTGGCTCGTGGCCATCGCTGAGCCGGCGCGCGGCGGCTACCGCCGATATCTCGGCTGGACCTGCGCCCGGTTGCCCGTGCCGCGCGCGTGGGCACAGGCCCGCGCCACGCTGTCCTCGATCGCTCGGGCGGCGTCGCGGGGCGACCCTCCGGACCACGCCGCGCTCGATCGGGCCGTGGCGGCCGCTTACGGGATCCCGCTCGACGCCCTCGCGCCCCTGCTCCGATGGCGCGAAGCCTGATCGCACGCGCCTGGCTCTCGGACGCCACGGTCGATGCGCGCCTCGGACGCATCGTGCTCCGCCGGGCGCAACGCGAGACCGTCGCCCGCGCGAACGCCGCGCTCGCCGAGTTCGGGGGTGCCCTGGTCGCCGACCCGCCGGGCGCCGGCAAGACCATCGTCGCGCTCGCGGTCGCGCGCGGAGCGTCGGACACGCTGGTGGTCGCCCCCGCGACCCTGCGCACCCAATGGCGGCACGCGGCGGCGCGCACCGGCATCGCGATCCGGTTCGTCTCGTACGAGTCGCTGGGCCGTGGGGCGACGCCGCACGCCGGCAAGCTCGTGATCCTCGACGAGGCGCACCACGCGCGGAACCCGGCCACGGTGCGTCATCGTCGTCTCCGCGCGTTCCTGGCGCGCTCCCGCGTGCTCCTCCTCACCGCGACACCGGTGGTGAATCGACGCGCCGACCTGATCGCCCTGCTCTCCCTCTTCCTCGGCGACCGCGCCGCGCGCCTCTCGCGCGCCGAACTCGCGCGGTGCGTCCTGCAGTGCGATGACGCCCGGGCCGCGTCGCCGCCCGTGCGTCGACTCGCGCCGCTCCGGCCGGCGATCGCGGTGCCCGGACTGGGCCGGGCGCTCCGCTCGCTCCCGGCGCCGCTGCCCGTCGCGGACGGCGGCAGCGCGATCGCCCTGATCCGGATGACACTCGCGCTCGCCTGGGCATCGAGCCTGGCCGCACTCGACCGCGCGCTCGTGAGGCGGACCCAGCGGGGCATGGCGATCCTCGACGTGCTCGACGCGGGTCGCGCGCCAACGGCGAGCGCGCTCCGGCATTGGGTCCTCGCGCCGGACTCGACGCAACTCGCGTTCGCCCCACTCGTGTCGGACACGCCCACCGCCGAAGGCGCCCCGCCCGCCTCCGCGGCCATCGAGGTCGTGAGCGCGCATCTCGCCGCCGTGCGCTCGATGCGGGCCCTGATCCGACCGTTCATCGCGGGAGACATCGCGGCCCGCGCCGAGTCACTCCGCGAACTCGCCGCGTCACATCCTGCGCGCCGGATCGTCGTGTTCAGTCGGTTCGCGGAGACGGTGGCCTCGCTGCATCTGGCAATGCGCCGCGAACCGGGAGTGGTCGCGGTCACCGGACGCGTCGTGCGCGCTGCCGCCGGTCGCTGGAGCCGTGACGAGATCCTCGCCCGGGTCGGACCGCGCGCGGGCGGCATCACACCATCGGACCCGCGGGAGGTCCGGCTGCTGATCGCCACCGATCTCCTCTCCGAGGGGGTCGAGATGCAGGGAGTGGGCATCCTCGTGCACGCCGACCTCCCGTGGACGCCGGCTCGGCTGGAGCAGCGGCGCGGTCGGCTCACCCGCATCGGGGCGCTGACGCGAGAGGTCTTCGAGACCCGCTTCGTCGCTCCTGCCGAGGCGACGGAGCTCGTGCGGCTCGGCGCGCGACTCCGACGCAAGCGGAGGCACGCGGACCGTGCGACGACGACGCCGGGCGCCGTCGGGATCCTCGCCGGACTGCTCCACGAGTGGGCTCGTGGGCCGGCGGGGCCACGTTTCGCCCTCCTCGACGGACCGCGGTCGGGCTTCCTCGCACTCGTGCGCGAGGACGGTCGCGATCCCTTGCTCGTCGCGGGCTACCAGTCGTGGGGTTCGCACCGGTGGCGCATCAGCCATCGCGCCGATCGCGTGCTGCCAATCGCTCGCGTCGCCCAGGGTGACGAGCGCGTCGCTCCGGTCGCGGACGTCCGCCGGCTCACGACGCTCCTCCGTCGTTTCCTCGCTCGGCGCTCGGCGCGGGCCGCGCTCGGCGGCTCGGCGCTGCGGAAGGGTGACGGCATCGCCCGGATGGCATCGCGGATCGAGCGCATCCTGCGTCGCACCCGCCCCATCGATCGGCCGCCCCTGGCGTCGCTCGCGCACGGCCTCCACACCGTCGCGGAGGGCAGCGGCTCGCGTGCTCTCGCCGAGCGAGCACCGGCGCTCATGGCGCTGACCTCGGATGGCGAGTTCGTGGACGAGGTGCGGCGACTGCTCGCCGGCGTCACAACCGGCCCGCTGGGCGCGCGAATCCGCCCGCCTTGCCGCCTCGTTGCGGCGCTGATCCTCAGGCCTGCGGAGCGTCGTGCGGAGGCAACACCGGCGACCGTTCCGCCATCAGCTTCGCCTGGAACCGCTGCGCTTCGCTGATCCGCTCGAGTTCGACCGCCATCGCGTCCACGCTCTCCTGCAGTTGGCGGATCTGCGGCATCACGTCAGACGCCTTGACCATCCCGATCTCAGCGCGCTTGTCCAGTCGCCGGGCGAATGCCCGCGCCAGTGGCCAGCCCACCGTGAGGAACGCGACCATCGAGAGGAGGATCCCGAAGATGGGAAGGGCCCCGTCGAGCGCTGCGCGCACGATCGCCTCTGGATCCACCGGCATCTCCGGCGGCTGCCCAGTGGTCGCGATGGTCCCTCCGGGGCCTTGGCCCGCGACCACCGGCACCTGTTGCTGGCCGTCCACGATCACGACCCGCTGAACCCCTCCCGTCGGGGCGCCGGGTGCCGCAGGGATCGCCGGGATCGGAGGATTGGCCGGGGCCGTGGTCGTGGCCGTCCCTTGCGGGAGCCCATCGAGCGCCCGAAGCCCGTCGAGGGCTTCCATCGCCCGGCCGAGGTCGGGGGTCGCTTGGGACTGAGCGTGGAGAGGACTCATCTATGCGGGTGGCCAGTGGGAGGAAGCCCTAATTCCTACGGACGTCGGGGCACCGAGGTGTCGCCAGGGGGACACACAAGGATACCGTTTCCCGTAGACCAGGGAGCCGCGCCGGATTCAAACCATCGGCCCCGCCCGACCATCCCATACAGCGCCAGACAACGGCGCCGAATGACCCACCCCCTGCCACTCGAGCCCGACTCACCCGCCCCGTACCGGATGTCCGATCCCGAGCTCGCACAGGGCGGGGACCGGAAGGCCTTCGAACGGCTCTACCGTGCGAACGTGGACCGCGTCTTCTCGGTCTGTGTCCGGATGGTGGGGGATCGCAGCCGGGCGGAGGACCTCACGCAGGATGTCTTCGTGAGGGCGTGGGAGAAGCTCGGGACGTTCCGCGGCGACTCGCAGTTCAGCACCTGGCTCCACCGCCTCGCGGTGAACGTGGTGCTCAACGACCGGGAAGCCGAGGGGCGGCGCAGGAACCGGCACGACGACGGGATCGAGGATATGGACACGATCGCCCACGGCGACGTGCACCCGCTGCCGATACCGGGCCTCTCGCTCGACCTGGAGCAGGCGATCGCGTCGCTGCCGCCGGGGGCGAAGAAGGTCTTCGTCCTGCACGACGTGGAGGGCTACACGCACGACGAGATCGCCGAGATGCTCGGTGTGACCGCGGGCGGGTGCAAGGCGCAGTTGCACCGCGCGAGGATGCTCCTGAGGAGGATGCTGACCCGATGAACACGCACGACGTCACCAACGAACTGCATCGCGAGAGCTGCGCCGAGTGCCGCGCCGTCTGGGCGGACCTCGAGCGGATCAGCGCCGATGCCCGCGCCCTGCCGCTGCTCTCGCCGAGCCGCGACCTCTGGTCGGGGATCGAGGCGCGCATCGGCGGGGCCGGTGCCGGCGCCCGCGCCCATCGGCGCTGGTTCAGCTCCCACGCGGTCCGGCTCGCGGCGGCGGCCTCGCTGCTCGTCGCCGCATCGGCGACGATCACCTGGCAGGTCGCGACGCGCCGCGACCCAGCCTCCCCCGGCTCGGGGATCGGGGCGGTCGCCGCGGGCGCCGCGGGCGCCGACGCGCCGGGCTCCGACGTCGGAGCCGACCTCGCTCCCGGCACCACGGCCGCGTCGCCCGTCGCGGCGTTCCGCGAGGCGTCGAATGCGGCCGAGTACGCGCGACTCGACGGCGAGATCGCGGCGTTGCGGGTGATCGTGGACCAGCGTCTCGCGCGCCTCGATCCCGCGACGGTGGACGTGCTCGAGCGGAACCTCGCCCTCATCGATGCGGCGATCGAGAAGAGCCGCAAGGCCCTCCTCGCCGACCCCGCCAGCCGGTTCCTCGCGACCGAACTGGCGCGGGCGTACTCGACCAAGCTCGACCTCCTCCGCACGACGGCGAAGCTGCCGGCGGGGACCTGAACCGGATGACCACGATGCCTTCCTTCCGCATCACCCTCGGCGTGGCGATCGTCGCCCTCGTCTCCCTCCCGCCGCAGTCCGCGTCGACACAGTCGCGGCAGCAGCGGGTGGACACCACCTTCGCGTTCGAGCGCGGCGGGAGCGTCTCGCTCTCGATCGTGAGCGGCGAGATCCGCGTCCGCGCGCACGACCGCGCCGAGATCCGCATCATCGCCGACGTGGAACGTGGCCGGCTCGAGACGAGCTTCTCGCGGACCCGGGTGAGCATCGAGGCCCGCGACGTGAACCGGCGCCTCGGCGAGGCGAACTACGAGCTCGTCGTTCCGGTCGGGACCCGGGTCCACGCCGGCTCGGTCTCCGGCGACATCACGATCCAGGGGACCGGCGACGAGGTCGAGGCCCACACCGTGAGCGGCGATGTCCTCGTCGAGGACGCGAGCCGGGTCGTGGATGTCGGGACCGTCAGCGGCTCCGCGACACTGCGGCGCGTCTCCGGCCGGGTCGAGGTCGGCACGGTGGCGGCGCAGGTGCTCGTGGACGGCATCAGCGGGGACCTCTCGGCGAGCACCGTCGCCGCGCACGTGGACGTGCGGAACGGCCGGCTCACCGGGTTCCGCGCCACCACCGTCTCGGGCGGCATCACCTACGACGGCACCTTCACGCGCGACGGACGCTACGACCTCAACACCCACTCGGGTGCGATCCGCTTCGCGCTCCCCGCGAACGCCGGCGCCGACCTCGAGCTCGAGACCTTCAGCGGCAGCATCTCCAGCGACTTCCCCCTCACCCTGCAGCCGGACAACGCCGTCGGGCGGCGTGCGCGTCGGATGCAGTTCACCATCGGCGAGGGCGGCGCGCGCATCCGCGCCGAGACCTTCTCCGGCAGCATCACCATCCGGCGCCTCCCGGCGCGCCCACAGGAGTGAGACCCATGAATCGCAGCCTGCTCGTCGGCACCCTGCTCGCCGCGACCGCCGCCACCGCGGCGGCGCAGGAGAGCACCACCTGGGACTGGAGCGGCCAGCTCGGCGACGGCCGCACCGTGTACCTCCGCAACGTGAATGGCGACGTCCGCTTCGAGCCCGGCTCGGGGAACACCGTCGAGGTCCGCGCGATGAAGCGCTGGCGCCGCGGCGATCCCGAGTGGGTGCGGATCGAGGCGCGCACCACCAGCGGCGCCCGCGGCGGCGACATCATCATCTGCGCGCTCTTCAGCGAGCGCGCGACCTGCGACGAGGATGGATATCACGGCAACAACGACCGGGACCGCGACGGCTGGCGGCGGAACAATGACGTCTCGGTGGACTTCGTCGTGCGGATCCCGCGCAACGCCCGCGTCGACGCCTCGACCGTCAACGGACAGATGATGGTGGATGGCACCGACGCGGACATCGATGCCAGCACCGTGAATGGCGACGTCGAGGCCCGCTCGACCCGCGGCCGCGTCGAGGCGAGCACCGTGAATGGCGACGTCACCGTCCGGACCGCCAGCCCGGACCGCGGCGTCTCCTACTCCACCGTCAACGGCTCGATCACCGTCGAGATGCCGACGGGCACCAACGCCGAGGTGGACCTTTCGACGGTCAACGGCCGCATCTCCTCGGATTTCCCGATGACCCTCGACGGAACCATCAATCCGCGCCGCATCCGGGCCGACATCGGCAACGGCGGCCCGACGATCCGCGTGCGGACGGTCAACGGGAGCATCCGGCTGCGGAAACTCTGACCGGGAGCGGGGCGTAGGTCGGGGCACCTGATCCGAGGTGCCCCGATGTCCCGCCACCGCCCCTTCCTCGTCCTGGCTGCCGCGACCGGCCTCGTGATGGCCGCATGCTTCCGGGGAGAAGGCCCGCTCCAGCACCGGGAGCGGGCTTTCGTCTGGGAGGGGGTGGCCGGACCGGGGATGACGGTCCGCGTGCGCGACTTCAACGGCGCCATCACCGTCGAGCCCTCGCCAGACTCCGTCGTGCGCGTCACCGCCGACATCTCGTGGCGGCGAGGCGACCCCGAGAAGACCCTGCACTTCACCGGCAGCAGGGTCGGGGAGGACGTGCTCATCTGCGCCGTCTGGGGCCAGGGCACGTGCTCGGTGAGGGACTACTCCTCGAGCTTCAACATGTCCCGAGGGGTGACCGACGCCCGCGTGCACTTCAAGCTCGCCGTGCCGGCCGGCGTCCGGCTCGACCTGCGCTCGGTGCTCGGGGACATCACCGCCGCCGCGAGCGCGCCGGTAGAGGCCCGCACGACGAACGGCGACATCATCGTCGTCACCGCCGTCGGTCCCGTGCGCGGGGAGACCACCAACGGCGACGTGGACCTCCGGATGACCTCGATGACCGGGAGCGACTCCGTGGTGGCGAGCACGCTGAACGGCGACGTCTTCGTCTTCCTCCCCGAGGACGCGGCGGCGCGGGTGGATCTCGCGACGACGAGCGGATCGGTCTCCACCGAGTTCCCGATGTTGGTGACCGGAGCGCCGAGCCGACGGCGGCTGCAGGCGACTCTCGGCGCCGGCACCCATCCCGTCCGCATCCGCACCGTGAATGGCGACGCCGCGCTGCGGCGCCTGGACGCCGAGGGACGCGCCGCGCGGCCCTGACCCCCGCTCGGGGCCGGGGGGGTATATTCCGGGGTCCTCACCCCGGGTCCCATGAACCAGTCCATCCCGTACCAGGGCGTCATCGTCCGCACCGGCGCGGAGCGCGCGACGCTCGTCAAGCGCACCTACCTGCTGGTCCTCGCGGGGGTGGTGCTCACGATCGCCGGCGTCGCATTCACGTTCTCGCAACCGCGGCTGCTGCAGGCGGTGGCCGCGCACCCGATCATCACGATGCTCTGCGCCTTCGCGCCGCTGCTCCTCGCGATGCGCGCCCGCACCGCGTTCCCGGCGAACATCGGACTGGCCCTGCTCTTCACCTTCACGATGGGGGTGATGATCAGCCCGGTGATCTACGTCTACAGCGCCACGCAACCGGGGCTCATCACGCAGGCGGGACTCCTCACGCTCTCGACCTTCGGCGTGCTCACCGGCTACGCCTGGGTCTCGAAGCGCGACTTCAGCGCCTGGGGGAGCTTCTTCGTCGTGGGACTCTGGGTGCTCATCGGCACCTCGTTGCTCAACATCTTCTTCCAGAACCAGACCGCGTCGCTCTGGATCGCCGCGGCATCCGTGCTCGTCTTCGCCGGCCTGCTCATCTTCGACACGTGGCGCCTCCGGAACGTCTACGGCCCGGATGACTACGTGCAGGCGGCGGTCGCGATCTACCTCGACCTGCTGAACATGTTCATGGCGATCCTCCGGCTGCTGGGGGGCCGGCGCGACTGATCCGCCTCGCGAGCTCGAGGTCGAGTGCGGTGATCCCGCCGGCGCTGTGGGTGGAGAGCGTCACGATGACGCGGTTGTAGCGAAGGTCGACATCCGGGTGGTGGTCCAACTCCTCCGCCGGCTCCACCAGCCGGTCGACGAATGCGACCGCCTCCGGGAAGCCCGCGAACCCGAACGTCCTCCTCAGGGCGTTGCCTTCCCGGTTCCATCCCCCGAGGTCCGCGAGTCCAGCGGCGATCTCGGAATCGGTGAGCAGGGTCCGCTTTCCCATGGGTGATTCCTCCTGACGCAGGGTTCTCCGGACGGGGGCGTGCGGCTCCTCCGGACGTGTGGCGCGTCCCGGAATATCGTACCTTCCCGACGTGCCATCCTCGACCCTCTCCCTGCTCCGGCGCGGCCTGCTGGCCCTCCTCGCCCTCGGCGCGGTCGGCCTGATCAGCGAGCTGATCCTGCTCGAGCACTACGAGGAGCGGGCGATGTGGATCCCGCTCGGGCTGCTCTCGATCACCCTCGTCGTGATCGCCTGGCACTGGTGGGACGAGGGGCGCCGCAGCCTCCGGGTCCTGCAAGCGGTGATGATCCTGCTCGTCGTGGCCGGCCCCGTCGGCGCGATCCTGCACGTGCGCGGGAACTACCTCTCGGAGCGGGAGTTCGACCCCGACCTCCTCGGGTTCGACCTCTGGGTCGCGGTCTTCCGCGGCGAGGCGCCGGCCCTCGCGCCTGGCACGCTGGTGCAGTTCGGCCTACTCGGCCTCCTCTATGCCTATCGCCACCCTTCACTCGGTCCCTCACAGGAGACTTGAGATGCGAACCAGTCCCGTTGTGCGCGCGGTCGTCGGCGTGACGTTGATCGCGCTGGCGAACCGCGCGGAGGCCCAGGTCGGACGCTCCGTCGGCGTCCGCGACGCCAATACCGTTCCCGAGGCCGAGATCGCCACGATGCCCGGGATGACCGCCGAACTCGCCAAGGCCCTCGTCGCCGCGCGCCCCTTCGCGGGGATCCGCGAACTCGACGCACACCTCACGCCGAAGCTCTCCGCCGAGCAGCGTTCAGCGCTCTACGCGCGGCTCTTCGTGCACATCGACCTGAACTCGGCGCCGCGGGAGGAGATCGCCCTCATCCCCGGCATGGGCCCGCGGATGATCCGGGAGTTCCTCGAGTACCGGCCATACCGTGACATGGCGGTGTTCCGCCGCGAGATCGGGAAGTACGTGAACGCCGAGGAGGTCGCGCGCCTCGAGCAGTACGTCTTCGTCCCGCTGGACCTCAATACTGCGAGCGACGACGACCTGATGACGATCCCCGGGCTCGGACCGCGGATGCTGCGTGAATTCAAGGAGTATCGGCCCTACCGCAACGTCGAGCAGTTCCGCCGGGAGATCGGGAAGTACGTGGATGCGAAGGAGGTCGCGCGGCTGGAGCGGTACATCGTGATCCGCTGAGCCATCAGCGTACGCTCGCCGGCGCCTTGGACGGCGCCTTGGACGGCGACGTCGCCGGTGGCGGCGAGGTGGTGGGCGGGGCGCAGAGGTGCTGGAGCGCGACGCCTGAGAAGTTCGAGGTGAACACCGGTCCGAACCCTGGCGTCCTTGGAGCGCGGCGCTCATAGACCGTTCCCTTGGCCTCGTCGTGGTAGATGATCGTCTCCTTCACCGCGACCTTCTTCGCGGCGCAATCGAACATCGCCGTCGCCCGTGTCGCGGTGATCGGCCCCCTGGGCGTGGACACCGGCTTGGTATAGGTGGAGCGAAGGGTCGCCGTGATGATCCCCGCACTGTCGCGCGACACGCTGCGCGGGTCGAGGAACACCGGATTCCCGGTGGAGGTCATGCCGATCTGGCGCCAGCGCCCCCCCTGTGCGCTCGCCGTCCCGATCGCCAGCGCCGCCACCGCGATGCCGACGGCCACCGAACGGATCCGCGCCGGCGTCATCCGACCTCCACCATCCGCACCACGCGGTGTCCGCAGGTGCCGCACTTGCCGATCAGCGCGAGCTCGTTGCCGCGCATCTCTCCCTCCACCAGATCGAAGTGTCGGGTCGCGAGGCAGAAGGAGCAGAAGCCGCTGTCGAGCAGCTTCGCCTTCGTCGCGTCGGGCACGCGGTCCCAGATCGCCTGTGCTTCGGCCGTGAATGCCATCGTCTCCCCCCGAGTGCGTGCGCGCCTCGGCGGTAGGATGGCGACGCGTCGCGTCGGACGCCAGTTGCCGGGGAGCGTCCGACAGCCGGAACCCTGGCCGCCTCCGCGCTGTACGTTCAAGGACACGATCACCGGACGCTCGCGCATGGCCTCGCACGACGACTGCACGACCCCCGATCTCCCTGACTGCGCCTTCGACTCCGGTCGCCGCGCCTTCCTGTGGGACGGCCTGCGCGCCGTGGCCGCGCTCACCGCGGTCGCCGGAGGCGCGGTCCCGCTCCACGCCTTCGCGCGTGAGGAGGTCGAAGGCGCCGCGCTGGCTGGTGACCTGCTGAGCTATCCCCTGCCGACCACCGACGGGGCGACGATAGACAAGGCGAACCGCGTGATCCTGGTGCGCTTCCAAGGGATGGTGCACGCCTTCTCGCTCGAATGCCCGCACAAGGGGACGATGGTGACGTGGGAGCCGCAGAACGCGCGCTTCTTCTGCCCCAAGCACAAGAGCACCTTCAAGCCCGAGGGGACGCGCATCCAGGGGAAGGCGCCCCGCAACCTCGACCGGTTCGCGATCCGCGTGGAGGACGGCAAGGTGCTCGTGGACCGCGCGCGTGAACTCGACAGCAAGAGGGACGCCGCGGGCTGGGCGTCGGCGGGCGTGAAGGTCGGCTGAGTCGCCGCAACGGGGTGATAGCGGACGAGGGCACGCGTGGGTGAGCGTGCCGATGTCGCTTCACCCGAGGATCCCCTGATGGCACGCCAGCTCCGTCACGCGCTTCCGCTCGCCGCGATCGCGACGGCGTTCTCGCTCGTCCCCCCCGCACCCGCGCAGGGCGGCCCCGCCGGCCCCGCGCTCCCCGCCGCGGTCCAGCAGGCGCAGGCGTACCTGCAGGGCGGCAAGGTGGACAGCGCCATCGCCGTCCTCGAGCCGTTCGTCGCGGCGACGCCGGCCGCGGTCGGAGCGCGGCTCCTGCTCGGCGACTCGTATCGCCGCCGCGGGGACCTGGACCGCGCGGTCGCGACCTACGGCGGCGTGCGGGCGCCGCTGCAGCCGCGGCTCACGGCGCGGTACCGCGCCGCGCAGGTCGAGGCGGGACGCGGCCGAGCCGATGCCGCGTTCGCGCTGATCGACACGCTCCGCGCGAGCGGATCGTGGGACCTCGACCTCGTGCTCGACAGCGCGGCGTTCGCGCCGCTCCGCGCCGACGCGCGGTTCGCCCGCATCGCGTGGCGGCCGGCGGATTTCACGCCGCCATTCGTCGAGCGGGTGCGGATCATCCACGAGTGGGCTGGCGAGGCGAAGAACGACCAGTTCAGCTGGATCGCCCGCGGCATCGGGGATGTGGACGGCGATCGGATCACCGACATCGTGACCTCCGCGCCGACCCACGGGAACGATGCGCAGCCGGGCGCACCGGGGCGGATCTACGTCTACTCCGGGAAGAGCGGCCGTCTCCTCTGGCAGGCTGACGGCCAGGGCCGCGAGATGCTCGGCACCGGGCTCGAGGGCGCCGGCGACGTGGATGGCGATGGCATCCCGGACGTCATCGCCGGTGCGCCGTTCGGGAACCGGGCCTACGTGTTCTCCGGCCGCGACGGCCGCGTGATCCACCGGATCGAGGGGCCGACGGCGAGCGAGCGGTTCGGCTCCTCGGCGTCGGGCGCAGGGGACCAGGACGGCGACGGGCGGGCCGATCTCATCGTCGGGGCGCCCGCGAGCAACGCGAACGGCCAGGGGGCCGGCCGGGCGTACATCATCTCCGGTCGCAGTGGTCAGGTACTTGTCACGCTCGACGGCGGCAATGCCGGGGACGGCTTCGGCAGCATCGTCGCCGGCGCGAAGCACGGGACGCGGACACCGGTACTCGTCGGAGCGCCGGGCGCGGTCGTGCCGGGCGTCCCGGGGCGCGGTCGCGTGTTCGTGTTCGACGCCGGCTCCCGCACCCCGCGATTCACCGTCGACGCCGACTCCACCGGCGGCGCACTCGGCGCGATGTTCACCTCGCTCGTCGGCGACGTGGACGGCGACAGGGTCGCCGATGTGTATGCGAGCGACTTCGCCAACTCCGCCAAGGGCCCTGCTACGGGACGCATCTATGTGCACTCCGGTGCCGACGGCCGCCGCATCCGCACCTTGACCGGTTCGGCCGGCGAGGGCTTCGGGATCGGCTCCGCCGATGTCGGCGACGTCAACCAGGACGGCTACGACGACCTGCTGCTCGGCGCGTGGCAGCACGGCTCGGTAGCGCAATCGGGTGGCCGGATCTACCTGCACTCGGGGAAGGACGGGGCGCTGCTGCGCACCATCAGCGGACGGGTGCCGGGCGAGACGCTCGGCTTCGATGCCACCGGCGTCGGCGACATCGACGGCGACGGTACGCCCGACCTGCTCGTCACGTCGTCCTGGAGCAACATCAGGGGATTCCGGTCCGGACGGATGTTCGTGATCTCGGGACGCTGAACGGGGTATGTTGGGGGCCGATGGCCCTCGACACCCCACCGCCCCGAGTCGTCGCGACACCCGAGCCCGGGTGCGAGACCGTCTGTTTCCACACGAACGACGTGCTGCTCGGCGAGTTCCGCGCGGCGCCGGACTTCGCCGGCTTCCGCAGCGCGGGCCGGATCCGCAACTACGTGGTCGCATTCCCGCGCAGCGCCGTGTGGATCCATCGCGAGGGGGAACGACCGTTCGTCTGCGACGCTTCGCTCGCGGTGCTGCATACGCCGGGGCACGCCTACGAGCGTGACGTCATCTCGCGCGAGGGCGACGAGACCGACTGGATCGCACTCTCCGAGCCGTTGGCGCGCGAGATCGTCGGGCGGTACTCGGCGCACGACGCCGAGTCATTGAGTGCGTTCCGCTTCGGGCGGGCGACGGTGCCGTCGCGGCTGTACGCCGAGCAGCGGCTGCTCTTCGCGCGGACGCGCCGGCCGGGCGTCGAGGCGCTGGAGATCGAGGAGCGGGCGATCGGCATCGTGACCGAGGCGCTGGGCGTGGGATACTCGAGCGATCCGGCGCGGATGGCCTCGGCGGCGGCCCGGACGGCCGGCGCCGGACGCTCGCGCGCGTCGCGCGACGTCGTCGAAGCGGCGAAGGCGCTGCTCGCGGCGACGCTCGAGCAGAATCTCAGCGTCAGGGAGATCGCGGCTCGGCTCGGGATGTCACCGTTCCATCTCTGCCGGACGTTCCGTGCGGCGACGGGACGCACGCTCCACGAGCACCGGCGCGACCTGCGGCTGCGGGCGGCGCTGGGACTGATCCCGGCGCGGCGCGGGGCGCTCTCGGCGCTCGCGCTGGACCTGGGCTTCCACAGTCACGCGCACCTGACGAGTTCGTTCAAGCGGGCGTTCGGGATGGCGCCGAGTGTGGCGGTCGCGCGGTTCAGCGCGGCGTGACCGATCACCGGTAGTCCTCGCGTACCGGCGCGAACACATCCACCACGCGCACCTTCGTCAGCGTCCGCCCGCCGTGGGTCACGCCCCCGGGGATCAGCGCCGCCATCCCCGGCTCGAGCGTCGTCCGCTCCTCGCCGACGAAGAACTCGAACCGCCCCTCGACGACGTAGGTGATCTGCTCGTGCGGGTGTGCGTGCGCCGGCACAACGGCGCCGGCGTCGAGCTCGACGATCCCGAGCGTCATGCGCTCGGTGTGGCCGTAGCGGCCGCGGATCGTGCCGCCGAAGAGTGGGCGGACGGCGAGGTCAGGATAGGAGATGAAAGGCATGCCCGAAGGTCGCGTCACGCGGCCCGCTGGCGCTAGGACGGTCCTGCTCAGTCCTGACCGCCCCGCACCTCGCGCTCCACCGCCGCCCGCAGGATGCTCATGAAGTCCTGCGCGTTCGTCACCACACCCACCGCCTGGTGCGTCCCGCGGTCCTTCAGCTTGCTCACGAGGAACTCGCTCGCGTCCACGCAGATCGTCGGCAGCTCGACGATCCCCCGCTGGGGATCCTCGTAGTACGCCGGGAGCATGTTCCCGACGGCGATGGAGTGCAGCGCGGTCGCGATCATGACCGCCATCGTCGCGCGCTTCGTGTGCTCGCGGGTCGCCTCCTGCGCCGCCACCGCGTCGGTCAGCACGTCGGGGAGCGGGCCGTCGTCGCGGATGGAGCCGCCGAGGACGAAGGGCACCTCCTCCACCACGCAGGCGTGCATGATCCCCTCCGAGATGATCCCCGCCTTCACCGCGGCGGCGATCGAGCCGGCGCGCCGCACGGCGTTGATCGCGCGCATGTGCGCAGCGTGGCCACCCGCTGTCGGATCCCCCTCATGGGTCATGCCGAGGGTCGTCCCCACGATCGCCGCCTCGATGTCGTGGACGGCGACGGCATTGCCGGCGAGCAGCGCCTGCACGAAGCCGTTCCGGATGAACCAGACGAGGTTGTCGCGCGCCCGCGAGTGCACGACCGCCGGCCCCGTGACCCACGCCACGTAGCCGCCGCGCCGCTTCTCGTCCACCAGCATCCGGGCGATCAGCGGGTAGTCGATCGGCTTCTCGCGGGAGACCTGGCTCGACATGAAGTGGAACTCGCCGTGCGCTCCCCCCTCCTCGACGAATCCACGCGCGTGCACGAGGACGCCCTCGCTCCCATCCTCGGCGAGGCCGACGACGACGGGATCCCCCTTCCGCACGCGACGCCCCTCGCGCACCCACCAGGCGCCAGCCGCGTCGCGCACGAGCACGCCGTCCATCCGCGGCTCGCGCGGCATCGTCCATCGGCCGTCGTCGCCCTTCACGTAGGTGGGGAGGTTCGTCGTCGCGAAGAACCCATCGGGCAGCACTCCGTCCCGCTCGGCGGGGACCGTGCGCGCGGGAGGCGCCTGCGCGAGGTCAGCGCGGGTGAAGTCGGGCGGCACGTAGCGTGTCGTGTTCGTCATCGTCGTCCGGGGGTGGGCGCCGCGCGCCCTAGAGGATCCGCTTGCCGAGGGCACTCAGGATGAGTTCGCACGCGATCTCGGCCGTCCGGTTCCGCTCGTCGAGCACCGGGTTGACCTCCACCACGTCGAGCCCGACGAGCTTGCCGGTGTCGGCGAGCATCTCCATCGCGAGGTGCGCCTCCCGGTAGGTCATGCCGCCCGGCACCGCGGTGCCGACGCCCGGCGCCTCGGCCGGGTCGATCACGTCCATGTCGAACGAGACCCAGAGGCCGGCGGTGTCCCGGGTGGCGATGGCGATCGCCTCCTCCATCACCGCGCGCACGCCGCGCTCGTCGAGCGCGCGCATCGTGAAGGCCGAGAGCCCCCACTTCCTGATGTGGACGCGCTCCGGCTGGTCGAGGTCGCGCGTGCCGACGAGCGCGACGTCGCTCCCCTTGAGCGCCGGCGCCGCCCCGGCGATGGCCGCCATCGCCCTGTCGCCGTTGCCGAGGAGGGCCGCGAGCGGCATCCCGTGCACGTTGCCGGAGCGCGACGTCCCCGGCGTGTTGAGGTCGCCATGTGCGTCCACCCACACGGCGCCGATGCGCTGTCCCTTGGCGGCGAAGAATCCGGCGGCCCCCGCGATGGACCCCGCCGCGAGCGCGTGGTCGCCACCGAGCACCACCGGGAGCTGGCCCCCGTCGAGTGCCGCGCGGGTCCGGGCCGCCACGTCCGCGCAGACGTCGGTGATGGCGCCGAGATAGCGCGCGCCGCGTTGCGCGCCGCGCGCGGCGTCCTCACGGAAGGGGACGTGCACGTTGCCGACGTCCTCCACGACATGCCCGAGCTTCTCGAGCCGGACACGGAGGTCGGTGTAGCGGACGGCGGACGGTCCCATGTCCACGCCGCGCCGCGACGCGCCGAGGTCCATCGGGACGCCGATGATGCGCACGGAAGTCATGCGGGGAGCCTACCTGGCGGCGACCCGACCGGAAGGGCCGCGCATGGCCATGCAGGGGATGCGACCGCTATGCACGCCCTCTCGCATAACTCACCATCAGTCCGCTCACCACCACCATCACCGCGCCGATGACGTTGTGCCAGAGGAACGCGACGGCGGGATACTGCCAGTTGACCAGCCCGACGGTGGTCATCCCCGCGATGAGCCCGTAGAAGGCCCCCGCCGCGCCCGCTCGCGGGATCATCGCGAGCAGGAAGACGCCGAGGATGGACCCGTAGAAGAACGAGCCGAAGCGGTTCACGACCTCGATGAGCGACCCGAGGTTGGCGGCGAAGGTCGCGACCACCATCGCGAAGACGCCCCACAACGCGGTCGCCGTCTTGGAGACGGTGAGGTAGTGGGCGTCGCTCCCCTCGCGCCGGAACCAGCGGCGGTAGAAGTCCACGACGGTCGCGGTCGAGAGCGAGTTGAGTTCGGCGGCGATGCTGGACATCGCCGCCGCCAGCACCGCCGCGAGGAAGAGGCCGGCGAACCCGAGCGGGAGGTGGTCGAGCACGAAGCGCGGCATCACGTAGTTCACGTCGCGCGACGACTGGCCGGTGACGCGGGACGCCTCGGCGAGGGCTTCCGCGCGCACGGCCTGCACCTGCTCCTCGGCGGTCCGGTAGAACGCGGCCTGCATCGCCTGGACGCCGGGGTCATCGTGAGCCTGGCGAGAGGCGATGAATGCGCGAGCGGCGGCCTCGCGCTGGGCCGCTGCCGCGTCGTGGCGCCGCGTGAGGTCGGCGTGGACCGACGGCGCCGCCGACCGGACCGCGCGGTCGTGCGCCGGGTTGTAGAGCATCGGCGCGCGCTCGAACGTGAAGAACAGGAAGACGAGCACGCCCACGAGCAGGATCAGTGCCTGCAGCGGGATCTTCCAGTACGCGCTCATGAGCAGGGAGCTGCGCGCCTCCTCCACCGAGCGCGCCGTGAGGTAGCGCTGGACCTGGCTCTGGTCGGTCCCGAAGTACGAGAGCATCAGGAACGTGCCGCCGATGATCCCGGACCAGAACGTGTACTGGTTCTCGAGGCTGAACGAGAAGTCGAACGCGCGCATCCGCCCGGCGGCTCCCGCGAGCGCCAGCGCGTCGTCCACTGGCGCCGGCATCCGGAGCAGGAGCACGACGACGATCGCGACGAGCGCACCGACGATCACCACCATCTGCTTCACGTCGGCCCAGGTGACCGCCTGCACCCCACCGAGGACCGTGTAGAGCACCGTCGGGGCGCCGATCAGGATGACGCTCCACGTCAGGTCCCAGCCGAAGATCGCCGAGAGCACGACGGCGGGCGCCGAGATGATCACGCCGCACGACATCCCACGCGACAGCAGGAAGAGGAGGCTCGTGAGTGAGCGCGTCCGCGCGTCGAACCGGCGCTCGAGATACTCGTACGCGGTGTACACCTTGGCCCCGTGCAGGAACGGGACCAGGGTGACCCCGAGGATCACCATCGCGATCGGCAGGCCGAGGTAGAACTGGATGAAGCGGAGCCCATCGGTCGCGCCCTGCCCGGTCGTGCCGATCAGCGTGATCGCCGAGAGCTGCGTCGCCATCACCGAGAGGCCGACGGCCCACCACGGCAGCGAGCGGTTCGCGAGGAAGTACCCCTCGATGTCCTTCGCCCCCCGCGACCGCTTGAGGCCGTCCCAGACGACGAACGAGAGGTAGGAGACGACGATGAACCAGTTGATCCAGTGCACGCGTCAGCCCCCGTAGCGCCGCTGGAGGAGCCAGAGCAGGGCGAGCGAGATCGCCTGGACCGTCATCACTCGGATCAGCGTCGTGCGGAAGGATGGTGTCGGCACGGGCGCGACGATGGAAGGTGGAGGGTGGAAGCTGGACGGGGGTACTGGCCGACGCAATCCGCGCCGCGAACCTCCCACTTGCCTCCCTCCGCTCCCATCTTGTGGGATGCCCGCGATCATCATCGCCGTCGCCGCGCTCCTCACGCTGCCCCTCACCGCGGTGGGCCTGCCGGGCGCGTGGCTCCTCCTCTCGGGCGTCTCCATCTGGAAGTCGCTCGACCCCACGCTCCCCGTGGGCTGGGTCGCGATCGGCGTCGCCTTCCTCCTCGCCACCATCGCCGAGCTCATCGAGCTCGGCCTCGCCACGCGCTACACGGCGAAGTACGGCGGGTCGCGTCGCGCCGGCTGGGGCGCCCTCATCGGCGGCCTCGTCGGCGCGATCGTCGGCGTGCCGATCCCGGTCCTCGGCTCGATCATCGGCTCGTTCGCGGGGGCGTTCCTCGGCGCGCTCGTCGCGGAGTACAGCATGCACCGACGGCACGACGCCGCCGGTCGCGTGGCGTGGGGGGCACTCGTCGGCCGCGTCCTCGCCACCGGGGCGAAGGTCGCGCTCGGCGTCGTGCTCTCCGTCGTGCTGGTGGTCGACGCGCTCCTCTGAGCGCTGCCCCGGCCAGGCGCCCGGCCGCGCCTCAGAGGTAGGGTGAGCCCAGGCGCGCGATCCCGTCGCGCACCTTGATGTGGAAGGGACGCGCATCCACCTCGGCGAGCGAGATCTCCCGCGCGGTCGCGATCTTCGCGTCCACCACCTCGTCGAGCTTCGCGCCGAGCGTCGGGTCGTACGACTCGACGTCGAGCTCGAAATTCAGCCGGAGGCTCCGCGGATCCCAGTTCGTCGAGCCGACCAGCGACCAGATCCCGTCCACGACCGCGAGCTTCGTGTGGTCGAAGGGCAGCGGCGTGAGGAAGATCCGGCACCCCGGCCGGAGGAGCTGCCAGAGCTGCGCCGTCGAAGCCCACTGGATCATCGGCACGTTCACCTTCGAGGGGAGCACGATCTGCACCCGCACGCCGCGCAGGGCCGCGACCGAGAGCGCCGCGATCGTCGCCTGGTCCGGCAGGAAGTACGGGGTCACGATCCGGATGGACTCCCGCGCCGTCGCGATCGCGCCCAACAGCACCGTGCGCGTCACCTCGAGGTCGCCATCCGGGCCGTCAGTGATGACGCGCGCCGTCGTCGGGCCCGCGTGCGGCAACGACGGGAACCAGGCCGGCCCGTCGAGCACCTCGCGCGTGCTGAACATCCAGTCCTCGGCGAAGGACTCCATCACCTGGCCCACCACGGGTCCCTCGACGCGGAAATGCAGGTCGCGCACCGCGTTCCGGTCGCGGTTCGCGAGCACGCAGCGCTCCCAGATGTTCATCCCGCCGGTGAAGGCGACACGCCCGTCCACGACCATCGCCTTGCGGTGGTTCCGCAGGTTGAAGAAGGCGAGTCCGGCCTGCGTGATCGTCGGGAGGAAGAGTTCGGCCTTGGCGCCGACCTTGCGCAACGACCGATGGACCAGCGGGCGTGAGTACCGCACGCCGACGCCGTCCACCAGCACCCGGACCTCGACGCCGCGCGCGACCGCGCGACCCATCGCCTCCACGAAGGCGCGCCCGGAGCGGTCATCGGCGAAGATGTAGCTCACCAGCGCGACCGAGTGGCTCGCCTCCTCGATTGCCGCGACCATCGCCGGATACGCCTCGTCGCCGTTGTGCAGCATCTCCACCCGGTTGCCGGTGAGCAGCGGCCGTCCGGACATCTGCTCGCCGAGCCGGGCGAGCGTGGTGAGCCCCGAGGAGACGGCGCTGGCGGTTCCGGTGCGCGCGATGCTCGTGGCCGACGGGGTCGAGAGGGGGAGCCGGCGCCGCTCGCGATAGAGCAGGCTCGCCCGACGCTGGATCCGGTTGAGCCCGAACATCGCGTACAGGAAGGCGCCGAGCCCGGGGACGAACCAGATGAGCCCCACCCACCCGATCGCCGCCCGGACGTCACGCTTGCGGACGATGACGTGCAGGCTCGCCGTGAGGCTCGCGGCGATCGCGAGCACGCCGAGCGCGTACGGCCACCAACCGGGGAGGTCACCGACGAGGCGCTGCAGCATCGCCTCCAAGTTACTATCTTCGCTCAGAGCAGTCGGGAAGGCACGGACCCCAGCCCAAGCGCCCTGCGTATGCGTCGCTCCCTGATCCGCCGCTCTGCGTTCCTCGCCCTGCTGGCCGCCGGGCTCCTCGGCTGCGAGGGCGACGGCGGCACGGTCGTGATCCTCCCGCCGAACCTCTCCGCCGGTCGCTGGTACATGCACGAGGCCAACGCCGAGGCGATGCCCGCGCTCATCGCCGAGCGCACGATCGGACTGACCGCCGAGGAGACGCACATCGACTCCGCGACCATCGACGTGACCGCCTCCGGCACGTGGGAGCAGCGCGTGCACCTGCGGATCATGCACTCCGGGGTCGAGGACCGGCAGGAGACGTTCTACGACGAGGGGACCTGGACTCGCGAGGCGGTCGGCTTCGCATTCGTCTCCGCCGTGCGCAGCCGCACCTTCTCCGCGACGATGCAGCCTGGGGGCGCGCTCCTGACGAGCGAGACCATACTCAGCTGGTCGGGCGCGCCGACCGTCACCGGTACCTATCGGAAGACGGTCCCCTGAACGGCTCGGCGCCCAGCGCCGCACCGTTCGCTGACACCGGCTGAGCAACCCTCCGCGCCCACGGCGCGTACCGAGAAGGGGACTCCGCGCGCGTTGCGGGGTACCGCCCCGCGTGCGAAGTTGGTCCCCGATCCCCTCACTGGAGCCGAAGGCCCGATGCGAGTCACCTTCTCGGTCAACGGCACGTCCCGCACCGTGGACGTCCCCGCTGACATGCCGCTGCTGTGGATCCTCCGCGACGTCCTCGACCTCAAGGGCACGAAGTACGGTTGCGGTGTCTCGCTCTGCGGTGCCTGCACCGTCCACGTGAACGGGAACGCACAGCGCTCCTGCCAGATCCCGGCGAGTGCGGTGCAGGGACGCCGCGTGACCACGATCGAGGGGCTCTCCCCGGATGGGAACCATCCGCTCCAGCGCGCGTGGCAGGAGCTCGACGTCCCGCAGTGCGGCTACTGTCAGGCGGGCCAGATCATGCAGGCCGCGGACCTCCTGGCGCGGAACCCGAAGCCCACGGACGCCGACATCGACGCCGAGATGTACGGCAACCTCTGCCGGTGCACGACGTACCTGCGCATCCGCGAGGGGATCCATCGCGCAGCGGCACTCGCCGCGAACCAAGAGTAGGGGGCCTACGATGCCGAACGAACTCAAGGATCCGGCCGCATCCAGCGGACTCGACCGTCGCGACTTCCTCCGCGTCACCTCCCTCGCCGGCGGTGGCCTCCTGATCGGCACCTGGCTCGACTTCTCGCTGCCCGGCGTCGTCGGTGCCGCCGAGCCCTTCGCCGACGCGCAACTGAACGCCTTCATCCGCATCCCCGCGACCGGCCCGATCACGATCATGGCCAAGAACCCGGAGATCGGGCAGGGCGTGAAGACGATGCTCCCGATGCTCGTCGCCGAGGAGCTCGACGTGAGCTGGGACCAGGTGGTGGTCGAGCAGGCGATGAGCGAACCGGCGAAGTACGGTCAGCAGTCCGCCGGCGGCAGCACCGCCACCCCGATCAACTGGGAACCGCTGCGCCGGGCGGGTGCCGCCGGCCGCGCGATGCTGGTCGAGGCAGCGGCGCAGTCGTGGAACGTCCCCGCGACCGAGCTGATCACCGAGTCGGGCGCCGTCCACCACCGTGCGTCACGCCGCCGCGCCACCTATGGCGAGCTCGCCGCGCGGGCGGCGGCGCTCCCGGCGCCCGACCTGGCCTCGGTGCGGACGAAGGACCCCAAGGACTACCGGATCATCGGCAAGCCGATCCCGGGCGTGGACAACAAGCGGATCGTCACCGGCCAGCCCCTCTTCGGCATGGACGTCACGGTGCCAGGGATGCTGTACGCGACGTTCGAGAAGGCGCCCGTGTTCGGCGCGAAGGTGGCCAGCGCGAACCTTAACGAGGTCCGCGCGCTCCCCGGAGTGAAGCACGCGTTCGTCGTCGAGGGGGGCTCGGACCTCGCCGGGCTGCTGCCGGGCGTCGCGATCGTGGCCGACACCTGGTGGGCCGCGCGTTCGGCGCGCCGCCGCCTCCGCGTGAGCTGGGAAGAACATCCGACGTCTCGGCTCTCGAGCGCGATGTTCTCGAGCCGCGCGAAGGAGCTCCTCGTGGGGGCGCCGGCGACGGTGGTGCGCACCGACGGGGACCTCGCCGCCGCCTTCGGTGGCGCGGCCGCCGTCGTCGAGGCCGAGTACGAGTACCCGTTCCTCGCGCACGCGGCGCTGGAGCCCATGAACTGCACGGCGCGGTTCGCCGACGGGAAGATGGAGATCTGGGCGCCGACACAGAATCCGCAGTCGGGTCGCGTGCTCGTAGCGCGCACGCTCGGGATCGCCGAGCCCGACATCGCGATCCACATCATGCGGTCGGGCGGCGGCTTCGGCCGGCGGCTCAACAACGACTATATGGTCGAGGCCGCGTTCATCGCCCGGCAGGCGGGCGTCCCGGTGAAGCTGGTGTGGACGCGTGAGGACGACATGCAGCACGACTTCTATCGGCCCGCCGGCTACCACAAGCTGAAGGGGGCCGTGGATCGCGCCGGCAAGCTCACGGCGTGGGAGAACCACTTCGTCACCTTCGGCGAGGGACAGCGCTTCGGGACGGCCGCCTCGATCGGCCCCACCGAGTTCCCCGTCGCCTACATCCCGAACTTCCGGTTCGGTGTCTCGCAGCTCCCGCTCGGCATCCCGACGGGGTTCCTCCGCGCGCCGACGTCGAACGCGATCGCGTTCGTCTTCCAGTCGTTCATCGACGAGCTCGCCCACGCGGCCAAGCGCGACCCGGTGCAGTTCCGGCTCGACCTCCTCGCGCAACTCGATCCGGCCGCCCCGATCCCCGAGCGCGCGGCACCGCCGATGAACGCGGAGCGGATGCGCGGCGTGCTGCAGCTCGTCGCCGAGAAGTCGGGCTGGGGTCGGCGCACCCTCTCGCGCGGATCGGGGATGGGCGTCGGCATGCACTACAGCCATCGCGGCTACTTCGCCGAAGTGGTCGAGGTGAACGTCTCGCGCGCCGGCGAGGTGAAGGTCGTGAAGGTCTGGGCGGCCGGGGATGTCGGAAGCCAGATCATCAACCCGAGCGGGGCGATCCAGCAGGTGCAGGGCTCGGTGCTGGACGGACTGGCCGAGGCGTTCAAGCAGGAGATCACGATCGAGGGCGGCCGGACGGTGCAGAGCAACTTCGACGATTTCGAGCTGCTGCGCATCACCGAGGCGCCGCCGGTCGAGGTGCACTTCCGGACCACCGAGTTCTCGCCGACGGGAATGGGCGAACCGGCGCTCCCGCCGGTCATCCCCGCGCTCACCAACGCGATCTTCGCGGCGACCGGCAAGCGCATCCGCTCCCTCCCGCTCTCCCGGCACGACCTGAGCTGGAGCTGATCGCGTGAAGACGTGGCTCGAGACCCGCCAGGTGCTCGAGCGCCTCGCCGCCGTGCGGCAGGCGGGACGCCGCGCGGCACTCGCGACCGTGATCCGCGTGCGCGGCTCGGCGTATCGGCACGAGGGGGCCAAGCTCCTCGTCACCGAGGATGACGTCACCGGCAACGTGAGCGGCGGCTGCCTCGAGGAGGACGTGAGGGAGGTCGCGCGACAGGTGATGCGGACCGGCGTCGCCGAGCGGCGGAGCTGGTGCGGGGGCGCGGACGAGATCAGCGCGTGGGACCTCGGCGTCGGGTGCGAGGGTGAGGTGGAGATCCTCATCGAGCCGGTGACGGACGCGCGCGACGCCGAGCGCGCCCTGATCGATGCCGAGCGGGCGCACGTCGTCCTCACGTCGCTCACGGCCGTTCCGGGAGCCGGGACCGCCACCGCGAGCGGTCCCCCCCGCCGTGAGCCGCTCGAAGGCGCCGCGGCGACGCCCTGGCTGCAGGGCGGCTCGCGACTCGCCGAGCGGGACGGCGACCCCGTCTTCGTCGACGTGCTCGTGCCTCCCCCGCGCCTGCTCCTCGTGAGCGCGGGTGATGACGCCCGGCACGTCGCGGCGCTCGCCGCCGGCGTCGGATTCCGCGTGGTCGTGGCCGATCGGCGGCCGGGCCTGCTCACCGCCCCGCGCTTCCCGTCCCCGATCCGCCTCGTCGAGACCGACGCGACGCGCCTCGGCGAGCGCGTCGTGCTCGAAGCCGACGACTTCGCGGTCGTGATGACGCACCACTTCGCCGACGACACCGACTACGCGCGCGCCCTGCTCCGCAGTCCCGTGCGGTACCTCGGGCTGCTCGGCCCGCGCGCGCGGACCGAGCGCCTCCTCGGCGTCCTCCGCCGGGAGGCTCCCTTCGAGGAGGATCGCATCTACGCGCCGATCGGTCTCGACATCGGCACCGACGGCGCCGAGCAGGTCGCCCTCGCGGTGGTCGCCGAACTCCTCGCGGTGCGGAGCGGCCGGCGGCCGCGCTCCCTGCGCGAGCGCAACGCGCCGATCCATGCCGACGACGAGGAGTAGCGGCCCGGTCGCCCCGGCGCGGGTCGCGGGCGTGCTGCTCGCAGCCGGCCGCTCGCGCCGGATGGGGCGCAACAAGCTCCTGCTCCCCGTGGATGGCGAGCCGATGGTGCGGCGGGTCGCGGCACGCGCGCTCGATGCCGGACTCTCGCCGCTGGTCGTGGTGCTCGGCCACGAGTCCGCCCTGGTGCGCGACGCACTGCGAGGACTCGCCTGCACCTTCGTGGAGAGCGACGAACCCGAGGGGCCGACCAGCGCCTCGCTCCATCCGGCGCTCCGCGAACTCGGCCCCGACGCGCGCGTGGACGCGGTGGTCGTGCTCCTCGGCGACATGGTCCACGTGACCTCGGGGATGATCGCGGCGCTGGTGCGATCGTCGCGCGAGGACACGGCGCCGCTCGAGGTCTCGCGCTACGGCGACGTCTTCGCCCCGCCGCTGCTCTTCCGACGTCCGCTATGGCCGGAACTGCTCGCCTGGCACGGCGACGGCTGCGGGAAGTCGGTGGTGCTCGATCATCGCGCCGAGGCCCGCGTGCACGAGTGGCCTGCGGGTGACCTGCAGGACGTGGACACCCCGCACGACTACGAGGCGCTCACCCGATGATGCCCGCGCTGCGCATCGCGGTGGTCGGCATCGCCGCTGCCGTGCTCTCCGTCGCCCCGGCCTCGCCACCCGCGGCCCTGCCCCAGCGTCTCGACGATGCCTCCTTCTGGCGCCTCGTCACCGAGCTCTCGGAACCCGGCGGCTACTTCCGCTCGGACAACTTCATCTCGAACGAGGGGGAGCTGCAGTACGTGATCGGCGACCTCCAGCGCGCCGGCGCGCGCGGCCGCGCCTACGTGGGCGTCGGGCCGGAGCAGAACCTCACGTACATCGCCGCGCTCGAACCGGGGATCGCGTTCATCGTGGACATCCGGCGCCAGAACCTCGTGCAACACCTGCTCTTCAAGGCGCTCATGGAGACCTCGCCGGATCGCGCGACGTACCTCTCGCGACTCCTCTCGCGCGCGCGGCCGGCGGGGCTGGACTCCACGTCGGGCGTGAGTGAGCTGATGGAGGCCTATTCCGCCGTCGCCGGGGACAGCGCGCTCTTCCGCCGGACCTTCGACGAGGTCCGCGCGCACCTGATGGATCTCAAGCGCTTCGCGCTCACGCCGGAGGACCTCGAGTCCCTCCGCTACATCCTCTCGGCCTTCGGCACCGCCGGCACCGCGATCACCTACTCGTTCGGCCAGATGGGGGGCTCAGGGCGCTTCGGGTCGTGGATGCCGACGCTCTACGAGATGATGATCGAGACCGACGAGCACGGGGTCCAACGCTCGTACCTCGCGAGCGAGGCGGCGTACCGCGTGCTCAAGGACCGCCAGGAGCGGAACCTGATCGTGCCCGTGGTCGGCGACTTCGCCGGCGACAAGGCGCTCCGCGCCGTCGCGCGCTGGCTGCGCGCGCAGGAGGCCACCCTCGGCGTCTTCTATTCGTCGAACGTCGAGCAGTACCTCTTCCAGGATGGCGTCTTCGAGCGGTTCGCCGCGAACCTCGCGACCTTCCCGACCGACAGCACGAGCACCTTCGTGCGCTCGGTCTCCAACCGCGGCTGGCTGCCGACGCGGAACCCGCGCTCGCGCCTGGCGCAGCTCACGATGCGCATCGAGCCGATGCTCGAGGCGATCCGGCAGGGACGGGCCGCGACCTACGGCGACCTGGTGACGCTCGTCCCCTGAGGCTCGCCGGGGGGCTGGAAGGTCCCGTGGCGCAGGAACGCGACCGTCAGCTGGTGCACGTCGCGCCGGTTCATGATGAAGGAGTGGCCCCCGTCCACGACGATATGCTCCTTCTCCTCGGGGAGGTGCGTCTCGGGGAGCTTGACGGTGTCGTCGTCGCGGGCGGCTATCACCCCGATCTCGACGCCGCGGACCGGCGGGATGTGCCGGACCGTCGCGCCGCTGTCCGCGCGCAGCTCGGCCGTGGGCTTGAGCAACCAACCGACGAGCGGCGACATGGTGTTGGCGAACTCCGCCCCCTGGTTCGGCGGGGCGAGCATCACCACGCGGCCGACGCGAGGGGGCACTGAGTCGCCCGCGAGGAGGTACCGCACGAGGATGTTCCCCATGCTGTGACCGACGAAGTGCACCCGCTCATGCTCGGGGCGCACCTCGCGCGACAGCATCGTGCGCAGGTCGGCGGCGATCTCCGGGATCTCACAGCAGGTGCTCGAGTAGCCGAAGGTCAAGACCTCGAACCCCTCGCGCTCGAGCGCCCTGACCACGGGACGCATCGAGCGCGGCGTGCGGATGAGCCCGTGGATCACGACGACGAGTTCGCGGGCCGCCGTCGCCGACGGCGTGTCGATCGCCGCGCCGTCGGGTGCCGCGTCCGCATCCCGCGCCGGCATCGCCGTCGCGTGCGGGACCAGCAGCGTGAGGATGAGCGTGGCCGCGAGGACCGCGCGGGGGCGGGACGTCAGTGGGGCCACTCCGCCAGCACCGTCCACAGATCCCTTGAGAGCGTGACCCCCTCGGGGAAATGCGAGGCGAAGTCGGCGCGCAGGCGGGAGGAGTGCGTGCCGATGTACCGGTCGTACGTCTCCCGGTCGGCGAACTGGTAGCGCGTCCGGTACCGTCCGTCGTCGCCGCGAAGGAATGAGGCGCCGACGAAGAGCCCGGTCGCGAGCACGTCCGGGATATGCCGATCGCGCATGTAGAGCTCGAACCGGGCGCGGAGGTCGTCACGCACCTCGGCCGTGACCTCATAAGTGATCATCGGATGTCCGCGTTGGCCATATTCGTGGGTACACCGGAAACTCACCCGCGTCCCCGCGTCCCGCCAGCCACCCGGATGTCATCCACGTCACACTCGGCGACCACGATCCGTGCGCGCGACGGCATCCTCCTCGCAGCCCGTCGCTGGACGCCCGGCTTCGGCTCCCGGGGCACGATCGTGCTGGTGCACGGGCTCGGGGAGCACCTCGGACGCTACGAGTACGTTGCGGACGCGCTCGGACGGGGCGGCTGGACCGTCGCCGGCTACGACCAGCGGGGGCACGGGCACTCCGAAGGGCGTCGCGGTGTCGTGCCGGAGGCGAGCACGCTCCTGGACGATCTGGCTCTCGTGACCGACTGGGCGCACGAGGCTCGATCCGACGACGCGCCGCTCGTCCTCCTGGGGCATAGCCTGGGCGGCTTGGTCGCCGCGTGGTTCGTGCTCCGCGGCCTCCGTCGGGTCGACGGACTCGTCCTCACATCGCCCGCCCTCGCCGCGGACCTCTCGATCCTCCAGCGGGTCCAGCTGCACGTCGGCCGGGTGCTCGTCCCGGATCTCCCGATGCCGAACGGCTTGAAGGTCTCGCGGATCTCGCGAGACCCCGAGGTCGTGCGGGCCTACCGTGAGGATCCGCTCGTGCACGACCGGATCACGGCGAGACTCGCGTGGGGAGCGCTGGAAGCGGGTCACGCGGTGCGGGCCGCCGCCGGCGCGTGGACGGTCCCGACCCTCCTCCTCTGGGCCGGGGACGACCATCTCGTGGCGGCCGCCGGGAGCGAGGAGTTCGCGCAGCGGGCCCCTCGCGCCATCGTCACGGCGCGACGGTTCGACGGGCTCCGGCACGAGATCCTCAATGAACCCGAGCGCGACGACGTGCTCGGCGCGATCACCCGATGGCTCGAGGGGCTACGCCCTCGCGTCACCGTGCCCGGCACGGCATCTTGATGCTCGATCGCCACCCACTCCGGAGCGCAGACCGTGGACGCAGGGAAGAACCGCCGGCGCTTCGAGCGTCCGGTGCTGACCGAGGCAGAGCGCGTCGCGTCGCAGATCATCAAGCTCGGCCCGGCCGAAGCAGCCGACCGCCTCGAGCAGCTCGACAGCGCGGTGGCTGTCGAGGTGCTGCAGGCGATGAACCCGGCGGTCGCCAGCGACATCATCCCCGAACTGGATAGTGAACACCGCGATTCGCTCTTCGCCGCCGCGCCCACGGCGCTGACGCAGCAGTGGTCCACCAACCTCTCGTTCGACGAGGACCAGATCGGGCGGCTCCTCGAGCCCGTGCCCGCGCAGTTCCGGCCGGGAGAGTCGGTCGGCGACGTCACGACCCGCGTCCGCGACCTCAGCAAGCGCGTGCTCCTCACCTACCTCTTCGTCACGGACGACGCCGGGATCCTGGTCGGGGTCGTCACGATGCGCGATCTCCTGCTCGCGAACGACGCCGCGACCCTCCGCGACGTGATGATCAAGGAGGTCTTCACCCTCTCGCCGACGATGAAGCTCGCCGACGCCATGCGCGTCGTCCTGCACCGGCACTACCCAGTGTATCCCGTCTGTGATGCCGGCGGCCGACTGCTCGGCCAGGTCCGCGGCAGCGCGATGTTCGAGGAACAGGCGTTCGAGATCAGCGCCCAGCCCGGACGGATGGTCGGTGTCGCCGAGGAGGAGCGCCTCCTCACGCACTGGAAGCGCAGCCTGCGCTTCCGGCACCCGTGGCTCCAGCTGAACCTGCTGACGGCGTTCGTCGCCGCGGCGGTGGTCGGCATCTTCCAGGATACGCTCGACCAGATGGTGATCCTCGCGCTCTTCCTCCCGGTGCTCGCCGGACAGTCCGGGAACACCGGCTGCCAGGCGCTCGCGGTGACGCTGCGCGGCATGACGCTGGGCGAGCTCAAGGGCGGGACCGAGAAGGCCTTGGTGGCGAAGGAGGCGCTGCTCGGACTGCTCAACGGGAGCCTCGTCGGCCTCACCGCCGGCGCCGGGATGTTCGTGGTCGCGCGGATGCAGGGGAACGAGGCGGCGTTCGGCCTTTCGGCCATCGTGGCGCTCGCGATGATCGGGAGCTGCGTGGTGAGCGGTGTCTCCGGCGCCCTCATCCCGCTCACGCTCAAGCGCGTCGGCGCCGACCCCGCGACCGCGTCGAGCATCTTCCTCACGACGGCGACGGACGTCGCGTCGATGGGGCTCTTCCTCGGACTCGCGACGCTGCTGCTCGTGTGACCGGGGGCGCGCTCAGCGCACGGGACGTACCCGGAGCAGCTGCCCCATCCCGCTGTCGGTGACGAGGTAGACGAATCCGTCCGGCCCCTGCTGCACGTCGCGGATGCGCGCGCCCAGCTCTCCGAGATAGCGTTCCTCCCGGGTCACGCGCCCGTCGCGCATCTCGAGCCGCACCAGCGCACCGGGGTTGAGCGAGCCGACCAGCAGGCTCCCCTTCCAACCGGGGATCGAATCGCTCGTGTAGAACGCCATCCCCGAGGGGGCGATCACGGGGTCCCAGTAGTAGACCGGCTGCTCCATCCCCTCCTTCACCTGGCCTTCGCCGATCCGCGCGCCTGAGTAGTCGCGGCCATAGGTGATCACCGGCCAGCCGTAGTTGCGTCCCGCCCTCGGCTGGTTGAGTTCGTCGCCGCCGCGGGCACCGTGCTCCACCGTCCAGAGGTCGCCTGTCTCCGGGTGCATCGCGGCGGCCTGGCCGTTCCGGTGCCCGTATGACCAGATGCTCGGCTGCGCATCGGTCCGCCCGACGAACGGATTGTCGGCGGGGATGCTGCCGTCGGGTGCGATCCGCACGAACTTCCCCATGCCCTGCTGCAGATCCTGCGCGCGGTCGCGATGCTCACGCCGGTCCCCCTGTGTCACCCAGAGGTTGCCGTCACGGGCAACGACGATCCGGGAGCCGTAGTGCCCGCCTGCCGAAACCTTCGGATCCTGGCGATGGATCACCGTCAGCTCCTCGAGCGACGAGGCGCCCAGGCGAGCCCGGGCGACGGCCGTGCCAGCACCGCCGGGACCCGGCTCGGCGTACGACAGGTAGATCGTCCGGTTCCGTTCGAACGCCGGATCCACCGCGACGTCGAGGAGGCCGCCCTGGCCGGAGGCATGGACCGCCGGCACGCCGGTGACCGGCGGCGAGACGGTCCCATCGAGCGAGACGATGCGCAGCCTTCCCGGCCGCTCGGTGACGAGCACTCGGCCGTCGGGAAGGAACTCGAGCGCCCAGGGATGCTCGAGCCCACTGGCGACAGTCTCGACTCGGACGACACCGGGGGTCGAGGCCGGTGTCGGGGATCGAGGCGCCCCGCCCCGCGCCGCGGCGCCCTCGCACGCCTGGGCCGCAGACGCGAGAAGCACCGCGATCGCCACCCGCGCTGCGACGGGTCGCCCAATCGCGCGGTTGGAGATACGCATGGCGCCCCTCATCGCGCCGACACGTCGGCGATGATGTCCACGTCCTTCGTCTCGCGGACGAAGAGGAGTCCCACCACGAACGTCATCACCGCGATCGCCACCGGATACCAGAGTCCCGCATAGATGTCCCCCGTCGCCGCCACGATGGCGAACGCGGTCGTCGGCAGGAAGCCACCGAACCAGCCGTTGCCGATGTGGTATGGGAGCGACATGGAGGTATACCGGATGCGGGTCGGGAAGAGTTCCACCAGCATCGCCGCGATCGGACCGTACACTAGTGTCACGTAGATCACGAGGATCCAGAGCACGAGGACGACCATCGGCTTGTTGACGCGCTCCGGATCGGCGCGGAGCGGGTACCCGGCGGCATCGAGGGCGGCGCGCAACTCCGCATCGAAGACGGCGCGCCGCGCGGCGGCATCCGCCGCACTCGCGTCGAAGGAGGCGATCCGCGTGGCGCCCACCGAGATGGTGGCCTCGCCCGTGCCGGGTTCATTCGCATACGGCACGCCGCGCGCGACGAGCGCCGTCTTGGCGACGTCGCAGGACGACGTGAACTTGCTGGTGCCCACCGGATTGAACTGCACCGAGCAGGTCGCGGGATCCGCGGTCACCCGCACGGGGGACGACGCCTGCGCCGCCGCGAGCGCCGGATTGGCGAGGTGAGTGAGCGCGCGGAAGAGGGGGAAGTAGGTGAGTGCCGCGAGCGCGCAGCCAGTGAGGATGATCGGCTTGCGGCCGATGCGGTCGGAGAGCGCGCCGAAGACGACGAAGAACGGGGTCCCGAGCAGAAGCGACGTCGCCACGAGGATGTTCGCCGTCCCGGCCTCCACCTTGAGCGTCTGGGTCAGGAAGAAGAGCGTGTAGAACTGCCCGGTGTACCAGACCACCGCCTGGCCGGCGGTGAGTCCGAAGAGCGCGAGCAGCACGATCCGCAGGTTCCCCCACTGCGCGAAGGACTCGCGCAACGGCGCCTTCGACCGTTTCCCCTCGGCCTTCATCGCCTTGAACACGGGCGACTCGTCGAGCGCGAGGCGGATCCAGACCGATATCCCGAGCAGCACGAGCGAGAGGAGGAATGGGATGCGCCAACCCCAGGCCTCGAACGCCTCGGTGCCGAGCATGACGCGGCACCCGAGGATCACGAGCAGTGACAGGAAGAGGCCGAGGGTCGCGGTCGTCTGGATCCACGAGGTGTACGCGCCGCGGGCGCCGTGCGGCGCGTGTTCGGCGACGTAGGTGGCCGCCC
Organism: uncultured Gemmatimonas sp.; assembly: GCA_964650715.1. Lineage (GTDB taxonomy): Bacteria > Gemmatimonadota > Gemmatimonadetes > Gemmatimonadales > Gemmatimonadaceae > Pseudogemmatithrix. Next base: position 85,659 of record CAZYUL010000001.1, read on the forward strand.
CGCCGTACTCGCCGCCGAGCGCGAGCCCCTGGAGGAGCCGCAGCGCGACGAGGATCACCGGCGCCGCGATTCCGATCGTGGCGTACGCGGGGAGGATGCCGACGATGAAGGTCGAGACCCCCATGATCACGATCGTGATCAGGAAGGTGTGCTTGCGACCGACGAGGTCACCGAGCCGGCCGAAGACGAGGGCCCCGAAGGGGCGCACCGCGAAGCCCGCGGCGAACGCCAGCAGCGCGAAGATGAACGCCGCCGTGGGATTCACGCCGGAGAAGAACTGGCGGCTGATGATCGCCGCGAGCGACCCGTAGAGGTAGAAGTCGTACCACTCGAAGACGGTGCCGAGGGACGACGCGAGGATCACGCGACGGACGTCGCGGGTGGTGTCGGGGAGGAGCGGCATGGCGCGGGAATATGCGCGGCGCCGCTCCCCTCCGCCTCCCCTATGGATTGAACCAGTACGAGAGCTTCACGAGGAACGTGTTGTCCGGACGCGTCCCGAAGAGGTCCACGAGGTCGCCCTTCACGTCGAAGGCGCCCGGCGTGCCGAGTCCGGTGCGTCCCTGCTGCCAGACGACGAAGAGCGTCGAGCCCGGCCGGTACTCCCAGCGGAACACGAGATTCGAGTTGAACTGCCAATCGTTGAAGCCGGTGGGCGTGCCACCGTCGGTCCACGGCGCGAAGCGGTCCTCGTAGGCACTCGCGCGCGGATCCACCATCTCCCGCGGGTCGGTGTAGGCACCGGTCGCGATGAACGGCTGCGCGTACACCTGCAGGCTGACGTCCGGAGTGAGCGTCACGTTCGCGCGGGTCGTGAACCCGGCGGTCCGCTGGCGCAGCCGCGCGAAGGTGAAGTGGGCGGTGTCGGTGAGCGTGGAGCCGAAGGTCCGCACCCACTGGTTGTCGTTGACCCCCTTCTCGAGGAAGCCCTCAACCTCCACGGAGGTGCGCGTCCCGACGCGGCCGTTGAGTCCCGCCGCGATCCGCCGCGACCAGGAGCGGCCCTCGTCGCCGGTGGCGACCTCGAAGTCGAACTCGGGCTGGAGCGCGCGGCGCGCGTCCCCGTCGAGCGTGAGGCTGAGCCGAGTCCGCGGCGACTGCCGCAGTGCCGGTCCGCCGCGCGCGCACGACACGCAGTGCGTCGCGCCGAGCTGCGACCCGTTGAGCGTGAACGAACCCGTCCAGAAGCTCGAGAGCTCCGCCGACCCGTGCGCCTGGAGCGTGAGGCCGACCGGGAGGCCGCCCGTGGTCCAGTGGCTCTCCTGGCTCAGCACGCCGTTGAGCCGCCGATACCAGGTGCCTGGGCGCGTCGTCACGAACACGACCTGGTTCCGGAACATCGCATCGTTCACGAGCGTGACGAACCCGAGGTCGTTCAGCTCGGTGCCCGGCTCGGCGTAGCGCGTCACCGTCTCCCAGCGCACGCTCCCCGCGAACCGCCGGAGCGAGAGCGAGGTCACGCCACCCGAGAGCTCGGTGAGCGCCGGATCGTATGCGCGCTCGTGGTCCGGCCGCTGATGATAGTGCACGCTCGAGCGCTGCGTCGCCGCGATCGCCTCCGCGGATCCGCGCGCGGTGGAGCGCCCCGCGTAGCCGGAGAGCTCCCAGCGGTCCGCGAACCGGTGATACCCCTGGAGCAGCACGGTGTAGGCGTCGCGCCGCAGCGCATCCTCGGTGTCGGCGTCGAGGTCGCGGATGAGGCCGGTCACCATCGACCCGAGCTGCGAGCGCCCCCCGCGGAAGTCCTGCACCAGCCGCGCCACGAGGGTCGTGGTCGCCGGCTCGATCGTCTGGCCGCCCACCCCCCGCTCGATCGCCGAACGGGCGGCGACGAACCCGACCTGTGTGCCTCCCTCGAAGCGTCCGGTCACCTTGGCCGCGGCCTGGATAGTGCTGAAGCGCGGGTCCCGCGGGTCGGCCCGCAGCTGCGGTGCGCGGCCCACACGGCGCGTATAGAAGATCCCCTCGCAGGGACCGTTGCAGCGGAAGAGGTTGATCCCCTCCTGGAAGAACGGCCGGCGCTCGTCGAACCGCACCTCGAAGGCGCTGAGGTTCAGCACGGCGGGATCGGCCTCGACCTGCCCGAAGTCGGGATTGAAGGTCGCGTCGACCGTGATGTTGCTCGTCAACCCGGCCTTGAGGTCCAATCCGACCGTCGTCTGCTGAGGGTGTGAGTAGAACGGCACGCCACCGGCCGCCGGCGGCGGTGGCCTGATGCTGTCGAGCGAGCTCACGTTCTTCGTGACGGCGTAGGGCATGATCTCGAGCCGCCGGTTACGACCGATACCCTCGATGCCATGCAGTTCGCCGAGCTGCGATGCGAAGGTTTGGCGTGACGGACGATACGCCGGCCAGGCGTCGCGCTCCCCGTAGCGGGCGACGTCGCGCCAGATCCCGAACCCGAAGACCTGCCGGTCCTTCGGCGTGAAACGCAGTTGGCTGAACGGGATCGCGTACTCGGCGGACCACCCCTCGCGATCCACCTGCACCGCGACGTCCCAGACGCCGTCCCAGGCGTTGTCCTCCTGCACGTCGTTGTAGACGGTGGCGTCGCGCTTCACTCCCGCCGGATTGACCATGAACTGCAGCGCGGTGCGCCGGTCGTGGAATCCGTCGATGACGACCTTCAGCCACTCCGACGGCGTCCGCACGTCGCGACGACTGAGCAGCGCGACGAGCGAATCGGGGCGCGGGTCGTGCGCGCGGATGAGGACGTAGAGCGTGCGGTCGTCGTAGGCGACCCGGAACTCGGTCCGGAAGCGCGCCGGACCGGCCTCGGCCGGCTGGAACTGGAAGAACTCGTCGGAGGCCGGTGCGCTGCGCCAGACCGCCTCGTCAGCTCGCCCGTCGAGGCGGATCGGCTCGGTCGTCCGCACGGCGCGCGCGACCGATCCAGGGGCGGCGGCCGCGGTCTGCGCGGCGGGGGCGATCGGGAGCGCGAGGAGCGCGCCGGCGATGATCAGGCGGTGGGTGGGCACGGGTCTGTTACGAGGGGAGGTCGCGCATCGCTGGTCGCGCATCGCTGCTCGCGCATCGCTGGTCGCGCATCTCGGGGCGCGCCGCGGCGTCGGCGCGCACCGTCACCAGCCGCGATGGTTGGTCCAGCGGTCCACCACCCTGGTACCGGAGTGGACGACGTACTCCGCGTGCTGGGCCGCGGTGAGGCACGAGTGGTTCACGAGGATACGGAGTCGCGTACCCACGGCCAACCGGTCGAGCAGGGCCGGTTCGCGCACGGCGATGGATCCATGTTCCTGCGACACCCCCGTGACCCGGAGCCCGAGGTCCTCCCCCTCGAGCGAGAGCACTCGGCCGTAACCGGCGTCCGGATCGAGTTCTACCGGCCCGCGATCCTTGCTGAGCGCGATCGCCCCCGCGTCCACCAATACGCTTCCGCGCGTCGCGTCGCGGCGGATCACCGCCGTGAGCACCGAGAGGACGCAGTCCTCCGGCCGGCAGCTCCCGAGCGCGACCTGGGTCACGTCGTAGAAGGCGTAGTTGCCGGCCCGGACCTCGTGGATCCCGTCGAGATGCTCGACGTGGGCGACGGTCGGCGTGGACCCGACGCTCAGCACGGGCACCGTGATCCCCGAGGCCGTGAGCCGCGCCGCGGCGGCGCGCATCACGTCGCGCTCCTCACTCGCGATCGCGCGGACCGCGGCGACGTCCGGTGCGTGGTAGGCGTGGCCGGCGTGGGTGAGCAGGCCCGCGAATCGGAGGCTGGTGCGTTCGCCGATCCGATGCGCGAGTTCCGGCAGCAGCGGGCCGTCGGGATCCACCCCGGCGCGATGATACCCGCAGTCCACCTTCACATACACGTCGAGCGTCACGCCCGAGCGCCGCGCCGCCTCGGCGAGCGGCCCGGGCACCGCGGGATCGTCCGTCAGCACGCCGAGCCGGACCCCGTCCCGCGCGATCGCGCAGGCGGCATCGAACTTCCCCCGTTCGATCGGCACCGCGTAGGTGATGTCGTCGAACCCGTGCGCCGCGAACGCCCGCGCCTCGGCCAGCGTCGAGACGGTGAGCCCGCGGAAGCCTCCCTCCACCTGCAGGCGCGCGACCTCGATGGACTTGTGCGTCTTCACGTGGGGCCGGAGGCGCGCCCCGAGGGCGCGGACACGCTCGCCGATCCGCGCCGCATTGCGGCGGACGCGGTCGTGGTCGAGCAACAGCGCTGGCGTCGGCAGCGCCTCGAAGCCGCTCACGCGCGCACCGCGGCGATCGCCTCGACCTCGACGAGGAAGCCGTGGTGGAGGTCCCGGGTCGGGACGACGGCGCGTGCCGGACGATGGGCCCCGAGCACGCGGGCGTAGACCGCGTTGATCGCGCCCCAGTGCGCGATGTCCGACACGTAGACGGTCACCTTGAGCAGGTGCGCGAGATCGCTCCCCGCGGCGAGAAGGATGGCCTCGACGTTGCGCAGCACCTGCTCGGCCTGCTCCTCGACGCTCCCGAGCCGCTTCTCGCCGGTGCGGGGATCGATCGGGAGCTGGCCAGCGACGTAGACGACCCCCTGGTGGACGGTCGCCTGTGAGTAATGGCCAGCCGGCGTCGGCGCCTGCGGCGTCGAGATCGTCGTGATCGGCATCGTGTGGTCCCCGGGGGAGTGGGTGCGACGATCAGCCGTCGCGGTAGGGCGAGGGCCCGTCGTCGTCGCCGAACAGCTCGGCGGCGGACTTCCGTCGCGGCTTCCCGGCGCTGTGCACCGGCGGCAGCGCGGGCCACTCATCGGGCGGGATCAGGTCCTTCACCATCTCGACGAGTTGATGGCTGAGGTGCTGGCCGTACTTGAACAGGGCGATGACGCGCTTGCGGTTCCCGAGGAGGAACGCCAGCAGCGGCGTGTCGGCCTTGGCGGCGTTGCAGGTCTTGCAGCAGAGGACGAGGTTGTCGCGCCGGTCGTAGGCGGTCTGTCCTCGCCGCGGGGTGACGTGATCGAGCGTGATGGTCCGCTCGGACACGCGGCGCTCGCAGTAGGCGCAGACGGGGCCGAAGCGGTCGAGGAGCCAGCGACGCGTCTCGTTGTACGCCGCCCGCCCAGTCGGGACGGAAGTGAGGCGGACCTGGGATGCGGGCGCCTTCGCGGGGCCGCGTCGGCGGCGGCCGCGGCCGCCGCGGCGTGAGCGGGAAGCCAATTCCGGTTCTCTTCTCTCGTGCTGGTGGGGCGATGCGGGATGGCGGGAAAGATAGGCGGGTCCCGGCCTCGCGCATCAGCCCGTCGCGCCATCCCGCTCGGCCGCGGCGCCCGGATCCCGGGTGCCCGTTACTTGACATTTGAAGGAATACGGCGCACCCTATCCGACGTCCCGCAGCGGAGTGGCTCGCCCACGCGCGTCCTGGTGGTCGGTGGCGGTCCCGGTGGCCTGTATGCCGCGCTGCTCCTCAAGCGCCGGCATCCCGGCGCCGTCGTCACCCTGCGCGAGCGCAACCGCGCCGACGACACCTTCGGCTGGGGCGTGGTCCTCTCCGACCAGACCGTCGCGAACCTCCGCGCCGCGGACCCCACGAGTGCCGATGCCATCGCCGGCGCTCTCCATCATTGGGACGACATCGCCGTCCACTTCCGCGGCCGGGTCATCCGCTCCGGAGGCCACGGATTCAGCGGCATCGGGCGCAAGGCGCTCCTCGCGATCCTCCAGCGCCGGTGCGCCGAGCTCGGCGTCGAGCTGCGATTCCAGCAGGAGGAGGATCCGTCGCTCGAGTCGCACGTCACGGCCGGCGGCTTCGACGTCGTCATCGCGGCGGACGGCATCAACAGCCGCATCCGCGAGCGATACGCCGCGTCCTTCCGCCCCGAGGTGGACCTCCGGCGCTGCCGGTACGTGTGGCTCGGCACGCCGCGCCGGTTCGACGCCTTCACCTTCGCCTTCGCCGAGACGCCGCACGGCTGGTTCCAGGCCCACGCGTACCAGTTCGACGGCGGGATGAGCACCTTCATCGTCGAGGCGCCGCACGAGGTCTGGGAGCGCGCGGGACTCGACGCGATGACGTCCGACGAGTCGGTCGCGTTCTGCGAGCGCCTCTTCGCGGACCAGCTCGACGGCGCCCCTCTGAGGAGCAACGCGACCCACCTCCGGGGCTCGGCACAGTGGATCCGCTTCCCCAGGATCACCTGCGCGCAGTGGGTCCATCGGCTCGACGTCGGGGGCCGGCGCATCCCCGTCATCCTCCTCGGCGACGCGGCCCACACCGCGCATTTCTCCATCGGATCCGGGAGCAAGCTGGCGCTGGAGGACGCGATCGCGCTCGACCAGGCGCTCGCGCCGGGACTCGACCCGGCGGGCGGTGCCGCGCTCGACGCGGCGCTCGACCGCTACCAGCGCGAGCGCGCCGTCGAGGTCCTCAAGCTCCAGAACGCCGCCCGCAACTCCACCGAGTGGTTCGAGCACGTCGATCGCTACGCGCGACTCGCGCCCGAGCAGCTCGCGTACTCCCTCCTCACGCGGTCGCAGCGGATCTCGCACGAGAACCTCCGCGAGCGCGACGCGGCGTACGTCGAGGCATTCGAGCGCTGGTTCGCGCAGCAGGCAGGGGCGCCGGCCGCGGCCGGCGAGCCGCCGCCCCCCGCGTTGCTCACGCCCTACCGGGTCCGCTCCTGCACCCTCGCCAACCGCGTGGTCGTCTCCCCGATGGCGCAGTACACCGCCAACGAGGACGGCACGCCGAGCGACTGGCATCTCGTCCATCTCGGCGCGCGGGCATCGGGGGGCGCCGGGCTCGTCATGACCGAGATGACCTGCGTCGCCGCCGACGCACGGATCACCCCGTGGTGCCCTGGGCTCTGGAACGAGCCACAGCGCGCCGCCTGGGCGAGGATCGTGCGCTACGTGCACGCGCATACCCCCGCCCGGATCGGGCTGCAGCTGGGCCACGCCGGCGCCAAGGGTGCCACCAAGCGGATGTGGGAGGGGATCGACCTCCCCCTCCCCGAAGGGGGCTGGCCCCTCATCGCGCCATCGGAGACGGAGTACCTCTCGGGGATCTCCCAGCGCGCGCGGGAGATGACGCGGGGGGACATGGACCGCGTGCGCGACGAGTTCGTGCATGCGACGCGCCTCGGCGCCGAGGCCGGGTTCGACTGGCTCGAGCTCCACGCAGCGCACGGCTACCTGCTCTCGGCGTTCCTCTCGCCGCTGACGAACCGGCGTACCGACGCATATGGCGGGCCGCTCGACGCGCGCGCACGGTTCCCCCTCGAGGTGTTCGCAGCGATGCGCGCCGCCTGGCCCGACGACCGCCCGATGTCGGTGCGCATCTCCGCGCACGATTGGGCCGAGGGGGGCAACACGGCCGATGATGCCGTCGCGATCGCCCGCCTCTTCCGGGAAGCCGGCGCCGACCTCATCGATGTGTCGGCCGGCCAGGTGGTGAAGGAGGAGCAGCCGGTGTTCGGACGGATGTGGCAGACCCCGTTCGCCGACCGCGTGCGGCAGGAGGCGGGGATCGCGACGATCGCGGTCGGGGCGATCACGGACGCGGACCAGGCGAACGGGATCATCGCGTCGGGGCGCGCGGACCTCGTCGCCATCGGCCGGCCGCACCTCGTGAACCCCGCGTGGACGCTCGTCGAGGGCGCACGGCTCGCCTATCCGCGGATGGAGCGCTTCTGGCCATCGCAGTACCTCGCCGCGAAGGGGCAGCTCGACCGGCTCCTCGAGCGCCAGCGCGCGGAGCGCGCCGCGGCGGCGCCGCCACCTCCGAGGGGAGAACTCACCTGATGCGACTGGCGGGACAGCATGCCCTCGTCACCGGCGCGAACCGCGGCATCGGCGCGGCGATCGCGCGACGGCTCGCCGACGAGGGCGCCGACCTCACCCTGATGGTGCGCGACCCGGCGAAGGCCGCGGCGGTCACCAGCGACCTCTCCGGCCTCGGCATCCGCGTCGCGGTGGTCGCGGCGGACATCACCGACGGCACGGCGGTGCGGCGCGGCTGCGAGACCGCGGCGGCCGGGCTCGGCCCCGTCACGATCCTCGTGAACAACGCCGGCACCGCGGCATCGCAGCCCTTCCTGAGGACCGACATCGGGCTCTTCGAGCGACTGATCGCGATGCACCTGCTCGGGCCGGTGCACGCGGCCCAGGCGGTGCTCCCCGCGATGCTCGCGTGCGGCGCGGGGCGCATCGTGAACGTCGCGAGCATCGCCGGACTGCAGGGCGCCCCGTACATCACCGCGTACGCCGCTGCCAAGCACGCGATGGTCGGCTTCACCCGCGCGCTCGCCGCCGAGGTCCAGCCGAAGGGGGTCCTCGTGAACGCGGTGTGTCCCGGCTACACCGACACCGAGCTGGTGCACGGGGCGGTGCAGGCGATCGTCGCCAAGACCGGGCGCAGCGCCGAGGACGCGCTGCGGACCATCCTCACCTCCGCGGGACAGCGTCGCCTCGTCACGATGGACGAGGTCGCGCGCGCCGTGCTCGCCTACTGCGCGCCGGACGCGACGGCGAGCGGCGAGGCCCGTCCGATCATGGGGGACGCGTGATCCGCGCCGCGACCGGCCGGGGCGCGCCATGATCCTCCGCGCGGCGGATCCCGAGACGCGGCTCCAGGGCGCGGACCACGAGGCCCTGCGCCTCTGGCTGCGCCTCTTCACGTGCACGACGATGGTCGAGCGCGAGGTGGACTCGATGCTCAAGCGGGAGTTCGGCTCCTCCCTGCCACGCTTCGACCTCCTCGCCCAGCTCGAGCGCGCCCCCGGCGGCCTCCGCATGGGGCAGCTCTCCGAGCGCATCCTCACGACGAACGGCAACGTGACCTGGCTCGTGGCGGCGCTGGAGGACGAGGGCTTCGTGCGACGGCGCACCGCATCCGACGACCGCCGCGCCGTCGTCGTGCGCCTGACGCCCGCGGGGCGCCGGCACTTCGCGCTGATGGCCCGTGCGCACGAGGCCCTGATCGTCCGGCTTCTCGCCGGACTGAGTGCATCCGAGCGTCGCGCGATGCACGCGCTCCTCGGCACCGTGAAGCAGCACCTCCGCCCGATGAGGACCACCGCATGACTGCGAACGACCCGATGTCCGCGATGCGCCGGCCGATCGCCGGCCGCACCTTCCGCCACTTCCACTGGTCCACCGCGCACGAGGGACGCGTCGGCGTGATCACCCTCGACCGCCCGTCGCGGAAGAACCCCCTCACCTTCGACTCCTACGCGGAGCTGCGCGACCTCTTCCGCGAGCTCCCGTACGCGTCGGACGTCCGCGCCATCGTGCTGACGGGCGCCGAGCGGGACTTCTGTTCCGGTGGCGATGTCTTCGAGATCATCGAGCCGCTCACGCGGATGGCGGTACCCGAGCTCCTCGCGTTCACCCGGATGACGGGAGACCTCGTCAAGGCGATGCGGGCCTGCCCGCAACCCGTCATCGCGGCTGTGGACGGCGTCGCTGCCGGCGCCGGCGCGATCCTCGCGATGGCGAGCGACCTCCGCCTGGCGACGCCGCGCGCGCGGACCTCGTTCCTCTTCACCCGCGTCGGCCTGGCGGGATGCGACATGGGCGCCTGCGCGATCCTCCCGCGGCTGGTCGGACAGGGACGCGCCGCGGAGCTCCTCCTCACCGGCCGGGCGCTGGAGGCCGCCGAGGGGGAGCGCTGGGGCTTCTACAACGCGATCGTCCCGCCCGAGTCGCTTCTCGCCGAGGCGACGGCGCGCGCCGGCGCGCTCGCCGCGGGCCCCGCCTTCGCGCACGCGATGACCAAGCGCATGCTGGAGCAGGAGTGGAGCGTCACCGTGGACGTGGCCCTGGAGATGGAGGCGCAGGCACAGGCGCTCTGCATGGGCACGCAGGACTTCCGCCGCGCGTTCGAGGCGTTCGCGGCGAAGCGCACTCCCACCTTCGAGGGGAACTGATGGACCACGGGACCGAGCGACGGGGACGGCGCCTCACGCCGATGCCGGTGCAGCACCTCGACTGGCCCTTCCTCGACGATGCGCACCGGGACCTCGGCGCGCGCGTGGCGCAGTGGGTCGCGACCCAGCAGGTGGACCACCGCGACCCCGACGCCGCCTGCCGCGAGTGGGTGGCACGGCTCGGCAAGGCCGGCTACCTCCGCTACTGCGTTCCCCACCGTCACGGCGGCGCGGTCGCCGCGCTCGACGAACTCGACACGCGATCGCTCTGCGTCCTGCGCGAGGCGCTCGCCGCACACGATGCCCTCGCCGACTTCGCGTTCGCGATGCAGGGACTCGGCTCGGGGGCCATCTCGCTGGGCGGCTCGGAGGCCCTGCGCGCGGAGTGGCTGCCGCGCGTCGCCGACGGGCGCGCGATCGGCGCCTTCGCACTCACCGAGCCGGACGCCGGGTCCGACGTCGCGGCGATCGCCACCCGCGCCGAGCGCACGGGGGGCGGCTGGCGCCTCGACGGCACGAAGACCTGGATCTCGAACGGCGGCATCGCCGACTTCTACTGCGTCTTCGCGCGCACCGCGGCGGGCGCGGAGGGCGCGGCGGGTTCCAAGGGGATCAGCGCGTTCCTCGTCCCGGCGGCGACCCCCGGTTGCACCGTCAGCGAGCGGCTCGACGTGATGGCGCCCCATCCCCTCGCGACGCTCACGTTCGACGGATGCGAGGTGCCGGCGTCGCACCTCCTCGGCGTCGAGGGTGAGGGATTCAAGCTCGCGATGCGGACGCTCGACATCTTCCGTGTCTCGGTCGCCGCCGCCGCGGTGGGTTTCGCGCGGCGCGCATTGCGCGAGACCCTCCGGCACGCGAGCACGCGGGCGATGTTCGGCGCGACGCTCGGCGCGCAACCGCTCGCCCAGGCGCTGATCGGCGACAGCGCCACCGAGCTCGATGCCGCGGCCCTCCTGACGTACCGCGCCGCCTGGCAGCGCGACACCAGCCAGGTGAGGACGACCGCGGTGGCGGCGATGGCCAAGCTCGCCGCGACCGAGCTGGCGCAGCGGATCATCGACCGCGCGGTGCAGTTGCACGGCGGTCGCGGCGTGCGCCGCGGCGAGGTGGTCGAGCGTCTCTATCGCGAGATCCGCGCACTCCGGATCTACGAGGGGGCCACCGAGGTCCAGCGACTCCTCGTGGGCCGCGAAGTCCTCAAGGCCGACGCGCCGGGCGGAGCCGCGCGATGAACGCGCGCCTCCTTCCCAGCGCCCACCAGGACCCGTGGCCGCGAGAGCAGTTGCCACCGACGGAGGAGTGGCCGGTGCTGCGGCTCGAGGGCGCCTACGACTATCCGGCCACGCTCAATGCCGCCGCGCGACTGCTCGATGACGCGGTGGCGGAGGGCCACGGCGGGCGCCCCGCGATCGTCACTCCGGACGGGGCCGGCGGCTGGACCACGACGACATACGCGCAGCTCCAGGCGCAGGTGGATGCGTTCGCGCACGTCCTGCGCGAGGACCTCGCCCTCGTGCCCGGCAACCGCGTGCTGCTGCGGGGATTCAACGGTCGGTGGATGGTCGCGGCCTGGCTCGCGACGCTCAAGGCCGGCCTCGTCGCCGTGACGACGATGCCGCTGCTGCGCACCCGCGAACTGCGGGTGATCGCCGAGCGCGCACGCTGTGACGCCGCCCTCTGCGATGCCCGGCTCGCGGACGAACTGCGCGCCGCCGTCGAGGCGCCGACGAGCGTGCGCGCCTTGCGGCTGTGGGGCTCCGAGGCCGCCGATGGGCTCGAGGCGCTCATGGCGCGTCACTCGGCGCCCTTCGCGAGCGTCCCCACGAGCCGCGACGACGTTTGCCTGATCGCATTCACCTCGGGCACGACCGGCGTCCCCAAGGGGTGCATGCACTTCCACCGCGACGTGATGGCGATGTGCGATGGGTTCTCGCGCCAGGTGCTCCGCACGGGGAGCGCCGACCGCTGCATCGGGACCCCCCCGCTCGCGTTCACCTTCGGGCTCGGCGGCCTGCTCTGCTTCCCCTTCGCCGCGCGCGGCGCGGCCGTCCTGCTGGAGAAGGCGACGCCCGAGACCCTGCTCGACGCCATCGCTGCCACCGGCGCGACGGTCAGCTTCACCGCGCCGACCTTCTACCGCCAGATGGCGCTCGCGATGAAGCGGGAGCCGGCACGCTGGACCGTGGGATCGCTGCGCGCCTCGGTCTCCGCCGGCGAGGCGCTCCCCGATGCCACGCGCACGCTCTGGCGCGAGGTCACCGGCATCGAGATGCTCGACGGCATCGGCGCGACGGAGATGATCCACATCTTCATCGCCGCCGCGGGCGCCGACGTCCGCCCGGGGGCGATCGGGAAGCCGGTGCCGGGCTACGAGGTCGCGATCCTCGACGATGAGCTCCGGCCCGTGCCGCATGGGAGCGTCGGACGGCTCGCGATCCGCGGGCCGACGGGATGCCGGTACCTCAGCGATCCCCGCCAGCGCGAGTACGTGCGCGACGGCTGGAACCTCACCGGCGACGCCTGCACGATGGACGAAGACGGCTATGTCTTCTTCAAGGCCCGCACCGACGACCTCATCCTGTCGGCCGGCTACAACATCGGTGCTCCCGAGGTGGAGGCCGCGGCGCTCACGCACCCTGACGTCGCCGAGTGCGCCGTGGTCGGCGTCCCAGACCCCGACCGAGGGCAGGCCGTGAAGGCGTTCATCGTGCTCCGCCCCGGCCTCGACCCGAGCGATGCGCGGGCCCGCGCGATCCAGGACCACGTGAAGGCGACGATCGCACCCTACAAGTACCCGCGCGTCGTCGAGTTCGTGGCGACGCTCCCGAAGACCGACACCGGCAAGCTCCAACGTTTCCGCCTGAAGGAGGCGAGATGAGTCCGCGGCTCCTCAATCCCGACGGCTGGCCGCGTCCCAGCGGCTACAACAACGGCGTCTCCTCGACCGGACGCATCATCTGCGTCGCAGGACAGATCGGGTGGGACGCCGAGCGGCGGCTCGCCGCGGGCGACTTCGTCGCCCAGGCGAGGCAGGCGCTCCTGAACGTCGTCGCGATCCTCGCGGAGGACGGCGCCGGGCCGGAGCACCTCGTGCGCCTCACCTGGTACGTGACGGACCGTGCCGGGTACCTCGCGGCCGCGAAGCCCCTTGGCGCCGTCTACCGCGAGGTCATCGGGAAGCACTACCCGGCGATGACCGCGGTTCAGGTCTCGGCCTTGATGGAGCCCGGGGCCCTCGTGGAGGTCGAGGCCACGGCCGTGGCCTGACCTGCCGCCGGGAGGTGCACGCGGAAGAGGGCACCGCCGATCGAGGCACGACCGAGTTCCAGCGATCCTCCGTGTGCCTCGACGATCGCGCGGGCGACGAAGAGTCCGAGACCCGACGCCCCGGCGGCTTCGCGCACGTCCGACCCGTATGAGTCCAGCCGTTCAAGCACTCGCGGCGGGAATCCGGGCCCGTTGTCGGCGATCTCCACCACGACGTCCCCGGCCTGACCCCGCGCCGTTCGCACGCGCACCTCGCCGAACTCGCCGCGCCGCGCCACCGCGCGCGCGGCATTCGCGATCCCGGCAGCGACGAGCTGCGCCAGTCGGTCCGGATCCCCGCGGATGGCCGGCGCGCCGTCGTGCGTGACGCGCAGCCTGGTGTTCCCGGGCACATAGTGCCGCGCCCGGTGCACGCCGTCGTCCACGATCGCCTGGGGGCTCAGCGGCTCTTTGGCGATCGCGAGCGGCTGCGCGTAGGCGCGTACGGCCGCGATCACCCGCCCGATCCGCTCTGCGGCTTCGTCGGCAGCGGCCAGTGCCTCGCGCGCATCCGGCGGCGCCGTGCGCAGGTGTGACTCCCGCAGCTCCTCCAGGTTGAGCGTGAGCGCCTGGAGCGGGTTGTTGATCTCATGTCCGATCCCGCCGGCGATCCGGCCGAGCGCGGCGAACCGCTGCTGCGCCTCGAGCGCGCCTCGGGCGGCATCCCGCTCCTGTGTGGTCGTCTCGACCTCGGCCTTCAGCCACTCGGAAAGGACCTCGAGGCGCCGCGCATCATTGACGAACTGCGCGAGGAACTGCTCGGTGACCGGCACGACGAGGGCGAGGTAGCCGACCTCGGCGAGGAACATGAAGTCGATGACACCGGAGGCGACGAGCGACTCCTCGACCCCGGCGGCGAGCAGAACGGCGAAGCCGACCACGATCGCCCACGCCCCCCGCGCGCCGCGTCGCGCCTCGCGGACCTGTCGGGCGAGCGAGACCAGGACCACCACGAGCACGAGCGCCGCAGCCGCCGACCCCGCCGGCGTGAGCAACACCCGCCCGAAGGTCAGCCCGAGCCGCGGGATCTCGACCGTGGCGTAGCTGCCTTGGTCGTGCGCGAGACCGGTTGCGCCGAGCGTCGTCGTCACCGCGATCGTGCCGAGCGCGAGGCGACGCACCCAGCGCGGGAGCACCCGCCAGGAACCACCGGCGTCGGTGAAGCTGAACCACAGCCACGCCGCCACGTGCACGCCGACGACGACGAGGTTGAAGTTCGCCCCGGCCCAGACGACCTCCGCCGAATGGCCGATCCCCCACGTCACGAGGTTCGAGAGGCTGTACGCCCCGGCCGATGCGGCCAGGATGGCGAGGATCCGCAGCCGTCGCCAACCGGGGGCGCGGCCGATCACGAGCGCGCCGACGAACGCCGCGACCTGCAGCGTGAGCGTGACGGTGGAGAGGATGATGGCAGCGTTCATCGGGCAGCGGGCTCGGTGGATGACGGCGCGCGGCGGTTGCGCCCCCCGCGCGGCTCGGCATCTTCCCCACCCTATGAAATACGCCTCGATCACCGGTTGGGGTAAGTGCATGCCCCCGGCCGTCCTGACGAACGACGACCTCTCCACCTTCCTCGAGACCTCCGATGAGTGGATCACCTCGCGGACGGGGATGAAGGAGCGCCGGATCTCGCACGTCACCGCTGTCGAGATGTCCACGGTGGCCGCGAGGCGCGCACTGGCATGTGCGGGTCTCGATCCCGCCGAGCTCGACCTGGTCATCTACGGCGGCGTCAGCAACGAGGAGCTCTGCCCCAACAGCGCGTCGGGGGTGCAGCTGATGCTCGGTGCCACGCGGGCCGCCGCCGTGGACCTCAACACCGCGTGCACCAGCTTCTGCTACGGCCTCGCGACCGCCACCGCGATGATCCGCACCGGCACCATCCGCAACGCGGTGGTCATCGGCGTCGAGCTGATATCGCGCTACATGGACTGGTCCAACCGGAACGTCGCCGTGCTCTTCGGCGACGGCGCCGCCGCCGTCGTCCTCCAGGCGACCGATCGCGAGGAGGGGATGCTCGGCGCGGTGCTCGGCTGCGATGCCGAGGCGCGGGCGACCCTCCGCGTGCGTGGATTCGGCTGCGGATACTCCGGATACGGCATCACCTTCGGCGACACCCTGTGGGACTTCGACGGCCAGGTGATCTTCAAGCGCGCGGTGAAGGCGATGTCGGAGGCGTCGGTGAAGGTGCTGTCCGACCGCGGCGTCCGCTCCGAGGAGGTGGCGCTGGTGGTCCCCCACCAAGCCAACCTCCGGATCATCGAGAGCGTGGCGAAGCATGCCGGCATCCCGATGGAGAAGGTGATGCTCACCGTGCAGCGGTACGGCAACATGAGTGCGGCGACGGTCCCGGTCGCGCTGGTCGAAGCGCTTGAGGCGGGCCGCGTGCATCCGGGGGATTGGCTGCTCATGCCGGCCTTCGGTGGCGGACTGACGTTCTGCTCGCTGCTCGTGCGGTGGGGGGCGCGGGTGACGCCCCTCGGCACGAGTGACGCCGAGTTGCCGCCCTGTGCGCAGACCGCGCTGGAGATGGTGAACGCGATCCGCGCGGGGCAGGATCCGCACGGTCGTTCGGCGAAGGGACTCATGGCTCCGGTGTTCGCGGAGGCGCGGCTCGCGGGCTGACGCCTCCCGGTGATCGGCGCGTGTCGCCCGCAGGGGCCGACCCGCGCAATTGGATGGATGAGGGGTCCCGGTCGCGGTGACCGGGACCGCATCCGTTCGCCACCACGGAGGTACGATGCGCACCACCCGACGCCAGTTCCTCGACAAGCTCGCCACCGGTTCCCTCGCGCTCGGCGCGATGCCGATGGCGCTCCACGCGCTCCCCGGCGCGCTGAGCGCCGGGAGCCCGCCGCAGCAGGGCGGCTACGACCTCTCCTGGACGGGACGCATCAACGGCCGCTTGAAGGCGGTCTTCGACGTCCCCGAGGTGGAGCACGGCTGGGGCGCCTGGCGCGCCATCGGCTGGGGCCGGACGATGGAGCAGATGGGCACCCCGCCGCGGGAGCTCTCCAGCGTGATGGTGCTGCGGCACAACGCGATCATCCTCGCGATGAACCAGGCGTTCTGGGACAAGTACGCTGTCGGCAAGGCGAAGGGCGTGGGGCACCCGCTCACCGGCGAGCCGACGACGATGAATCCCGCGCTCATGACCGCGCGGGACGGCCTCCCCGAGCGCTTCGGGCACAACTCGCTCGCCGACTTCCAGCAGCGGGGCGGGATCATCCTCGCTTGCGCCCTCGCGTTCGAGTTCGACATCGCGGGGATGGTCGCCGCGGCAGACAAGATCTCCGACAGCGAGGCCTTCACCCGCGCCCGCGGCTACCTCGTCCCGGGCGTGATCCTGCAACCGACGGGCGTCTTCGCCTCGCTCAAGGCGCAGGAGGCGGGGGCGATGTACATCCGCGCGAGCTGAACGCGCATCCGTCGCGGACCAGGATCATGGTCCTGGTCCGCGCCGGCGTCCCCATCACGGCGCCGGCGCCCTCCGCAGCGCCTCGATCGCGGCGAGGATCTCCGTGACGTACGCCTCGACGACGATGCGACCCTTCTCCCGGGTCGCGAGGGTCGCATCGCCCCAGGTGCCGCTCGGAGAGTAGGTACGGCCGTTCCCGCGCACGCGGGAGAGCCCTCCGGTGCCCTGCGGGCTGTCGTCGCGCACGGCCTTGGACATGTCCACCCGCGCGGGATCCATGTAGAGCATCATCGAGGTCTCGAGCTCGTCGGCGTGCGTGCCGCGTTGCTGCTGCCGCACGCTCGCCTCCGCCTCGCGTCCCGTGGCGAGCACGTCGGTGAAGTCGAGCAGGATCCCCTCGGCGCGCAGGATCGCCTGCGCCGCGGCGAGTGGCCGCGCCGTCGAGACGCCGGTGTTGAGGATGTAGAAGCGGCGCGGCCCGAAGGCGGCGAGCCCCCGCACGATGTCGAGCACCAGGTCGCGCGCGGTCTCGAATCGCAGGTGCGTCGAGCCGGGGTACTCCACGAACGCCGGATAGAAGTGGTAGTTGATCGTCGGCGCGATGATCACCTCGGCAGCCGAGAGCACCCGCGCCCGGTAGTACTCGGCGAGACGGAAGTCGTTGTCCAGCCGGAGGTGCGGTCCGTGCTCCTTGGCCTGCGCACCGAGCGGGATGACGATCACCGCATCACGCGTGAGCACCCGCTCGGCCTCGACCCAGGTGAGGTCGGCGAGCACGGTCCCGCGCGGACTTGACTGTGCCGCGACGTCGGGCGGCAACGCGAGTAGTGCGGACAGCGCGATGAGCACGGGCGCGATGCGGCGTGCGCGGGATCCTTGGGACATCATCCGTACCTGCGGATCTGGAGGGAGCGCGAATCTGCGGACGATGCCGCTTTCGTACAAGACACGGCGCCCCCGGGCCTCCCATCGTCGCTGGCTCGTTGCGCGTCGTCATCCCTCCCTCTCCACACGAGGACCGTCGGCATGAACATCGGCACCTGGTTCGAGATCCCCGCGAAGGACCTCAAGCGCGCCAAGGCCTTCTATGAGAAGGTCACCAAGCAGTCCCTCACGCACATGGACATGGGCCCCTCCGCGATGGAGATGTTCCCGGGCGGACCCGACCAGCCAGGCTGCGCCGGCGCGCTGATCGTGACCGAGGGGTACGTGCCGTCACACCATGGCACGGTCATCTATTTCGCGACCGACGACATCGTGGCGGCCCTCGCTCGCGTGAAGGCCGCGGGTGGCAGGACCGTCGTCGAGAAGATGTCCATCGGTGAGTTCGGCTTCATTGCGCAGTTCGAGGACACCGAGGGGAACCGGATCGGACTCCACGCGATGGCCTGACGCCGTCAGGACCGGGTCCGGCACGCGGGACCTGGGCGGGACCAAGTGTGGCGCGGGGCGGGCGCAGGACGCCCCCAGGCGCCCTGCCCCGTGCGGCGGGACGCCGCCATCTTTCAAGGCAGCGTCTCCCCCGATCCCACTCCCGCGATGCCCCTCGGCCGCACGCTCCTCCTCGCCGCCGCCAAGAGCGACAGACTCAACCGTTTCGCCACCCGCAGCCGCGTCGTCCGCCGCGCGACGAAGGCGTTCATGCCCGGGGAGCGACCCGAGGATGCCCTCGATGCCGGAGAACGGATCGCGAAGGATGGGCGAGGACTCATCTACACGAAGCTCGGCGAGGCGCTCACCGCGCTGAAGGATGCCGACGCGGTCCGCGACCACTACCTCTGGCTGTTCGACGCCATCAAGGCCCGTCGCCTGCCGGCGACGGTCAGCGTGAAGCCGACACAGCTCGGTCTCGACCAATCCGAGACGGCGTGCCGCGACCATTGCCTCGCCCTCGCCGAGAAGGCCCACGCCACCGGGTCGGCGCTCTGGCTCGACATGGAGGACTCGTCCTACGTCGATCGCACCCTCGCGCTCTACGAGGCGGTGAAGGCGAAGCACCCACGCACGGGGCTGGCGCTCCAGGCGTACCTCTTCCGCACAGCGAAGGACCTCGAGCGCCTCCGACCGCTCAAGCCGGTGATCCGGCTCGTGAAGGGCGCCTATGCCGAACCCGCCGCGGTCGCCTTCCCCAGGAAGGCCGACACCGATGCCGCGTTCGAGCAGCTTTCGGCCACGATGCTCGGCTGGGCGAAGGACGGCGATTGCCTCCCCGTCCTCGGCACGCACGACATCCCGCTCATCGGTCGGATCGTCGCGCGCGCGGAGTCCCTCGGGGTGCCGAAGGGGAAGTACGAGGTCCACATGCTCTATGGCATCCGCGACAAGGAGCAGCGACGGCTCCGGGGCGAAGGGCATGCGGTGACCACCCTCGTCAGCTACGGGGAGGCCTGGTACCGCTGGTACATGCGGCGGCTGGCCGAGCGGCCCGCGAACGTGTTCTTCGTCGCCAAGTCGATCTTCGGCTGAGCGCACGATGCCACCGCGGCTCGAGCGCCTCCTCGCGACACGGGGCGACTTCGACCGCGACGCGGTGCGGGAACGCACGCGGCTGATCCGGGCACTCGCCCGCGTGCGCTGGCAGAGCGCCGCGGACCTCGCCGCGTATCACGACGAACTCCTCTTCACGCTGGCCTTCCCCGGCTCGCGCGCGGCGTGTCAGGCCGCCCGCAGCGCACTCGATCGGATCGCGATGGCCGTGGCGCGACTTCCCGCGGCCGATCGCTCGACCCTCGACGACTCGGGCATCGCCGGAACCGTGACGACCAACAGCTTCATCTACGGCTTCGCCCGCCACCTCGCGGCGAGGGCCGAACGCCTGCGGTTCCACTGGACCCGGCCGGGCGAGGCGGAGCGACTCGACCCGCTGCTCCGCCGACTCCTGGCGCCGGCCGAGGAGGATCGATTCGACTCGGGCGAGATCGGGACGCAGGAGTGGATCACGCAGGCCTCGGCGGGCGCGGCGTCCGATGTCGGTTGGCTCCTCGCGGCAGCGCCCGACGCGCGCACCTCGGCGGACGGACGTCAGTGGCGCGCCCTCTTCGACGAGGCCGACCTGACGATCCGCTGGGACCTCGACGACTCGACCCGGTCGGCGACGCGCTGCCGCGTCCCGGTGCGCGCGAGGATCCGTCGGGGCTTCCGGCGTCCACCGACCGATGTCGCGGGGTGGATGGGGACGCCGCTCCGCGGCATCCGCGTACTCGAGGGAGTCGCCGCCGAGCGTTGGCACGATGCAGCGCTCTCGGCACTCGCCTCACGGGCCCGCGAGGTGTTCCCGACGGTGTACGCGAACCCGCGCGAGGTCGTGCTCGCGCCGCTCGGCGAGGGCGCCACGCTCTGCCTCCTGGGTGTCGCGCCGGCGGATCGCTCGGCGCTCGAGGCCAACTATGGATACGTCATCTTCGCCAATGGGGTCCCGGTCGGGTATGGCGGCTTCACCTCGCTCGGGTGGCAGTGCAACACCGGCGCCAACCTGTTCGAGAGCTTCCGTAACAGCGAAGCCGCGTTCCTCTTCGGGCAGTCGTTGCGCGCCGCGCGCACTTACCTCGGCGTCTCGCGGTTCCTCGTGAACCCTTATCAGGTCGGCGCGGGCAATCCCGAGGCGATCGCGTCGGGCGCGTACTGGTTCTATGACCGGCTGGGCTTCCGGCCGGTGGGAGCCGGCGCGGCGCGCATCGCCGCGAGGGAGCGCGATGCCATCGCGCGTGACCGGACGCATCGCTCCTCGGCGGGAACACTCCGCCGGATCGCGCGGAGCGACCTCGCGCTCGATCTGGGGCCACCATTGCGTCGTCGGCCGATCCCGGAATCGATCCTTGTGCACGCGGGTGCACTGGCGACGCACGGGTTGTCGGCCGTCCCCGCCGGCGCGCGAGGCGCGCTCATCGAGGCGCAGGCGCGCGAGTTGAAGCGCCTCGCGGGAGCGGGTGGCGCACTCAGCGCCGCCGAGCGGCGCGGGGCGGCGCTCCTGGTGCCCATCCTCGCGCCGCTGATCCCGCGCATCGCGACGTGGCGGCCCCACGAGCGGCGCGCGCTCTGGCAGCTCGTCGCGCTCAAGGGCGCCTCACGCGAGGCGGGCTTCGCGCGGGCGTCGGCCCGCTGTGTGCGGCTCTGGGAGATGCTGCGCGTCATCAAGTCGTAATGACCCTGATCACGTTCCCTCACCGGCCCTTCACGGCCGCGAAGTGAACACGTGGTACGGATAGGCAGGCGCCCGCCCCGGCGCGCCACCATCCAAAGGGAGGACACGTGTTCAAGCTCCTCGAGTCGCGACCTGAGCGCCGGCGTTCGGCGAGCGCGACGCTCGTCTCCGTCGTCGCGCATTCCGCGGTCATCGCCGGCGTTGTCGTCGGCACCGCCACCGGAGAGCCTCGTGCAGCAGAGCCCTCTGGCCCCACGATCATCTTCCATCCGACGCCTGCACCGGCGCCGCTGCCTGGCGCGCCGACGAGCCCGGCGGGTCCGGTGCCGCAAGCTCCCGAGACGCCGGAGATCGTGGTAGCACCCGTGGACGTGCCGATCCACATCCCGACGCTCGGCGACGCCGCGCGGATCCCAGGCCGGTTCGACCTGTGGCCCGGGGATGGCGTCCTGGACGGCTCGCCGAACGGTCCCACCCTCGGCGCATCCGGACCGGGTCCGATCCCCTTCGACGCCGGGCAGGTGGATCGCCCTGTCGTGCCGCTCGGCGGGACGCGTGTGCCTCGGTATCCGGACATCCTGCGGCGCGCACGGACGGAGGGCGTCGTCGTGGCGACGTTCGTCGTGGACACGCTCGGACGCGTCGAACCCGCGTCGTTCCGCACCGGGGCGGCGAGCCACCCCCTCTTCGAAGAGTCGGTGCGGAGCGCGGTGCTCGCGATGCGATTCCGCCCTGCGGAGGCCGCGGGACGGCGCGTCCGGCAGCTCGTGGAGCAGCGGTTCATCTTCACGCTCTCGCCCTGATCATCCGCCGCCGCGACGCCGGCATGCGGCGCCGGCGCATGCTACATTCGCCGCATGCCGACACCGACCGCCGTCACCTTCTTCCGCTGGGATGACATGCCGCGCGAGAAGGTCACCGACCAGATCTCGCGCCGCCTCGTCACCGGCCAGGCGATGATGCTCGCCCACGTCTACCTCGACAAGGGCGCCGTCGTCCCCAAGCACCAGCACCACAACGAGCAGCTCACCTACATCCTCAAGGGCGCGCTCCGCTTCTGGATCGGCGACGACCAGCAGCAGGTGCTCGACGTCCGCGCGGGCGAGGTACTGCACATCCCGTCGAACGTCTGGCACAAGGCGGAGGCGCTCGAGGACACGCTCGACGTGGACATCTTCAGTCCGCCCCGCGAGGACTGGCTGAACCACACCGACTCGTACTTCCACAAGAAGTAGCGATGGACCTGGGGATCCGCGGTCGTGCGGCGTTCGTCGCCGCGGCGAGCAGGGGTCTCGGTCGCGCGATCGCCGACGCGTTGGCGGCCGAGGGAGTGCGCGTGGCCTGCTGCGCGCGGTCGGAGGGGATCCACGACGTCGCCGCCGCGCTCACGGAGGAACACGACGTCGAGGCGCTCGGCATCGTGGCGGACGTGACCGTCCCCACCGATGTCGCCCGCGCGATGGACACGGCGATCGGACGGCTCGGGGCGGTGGACATCCTCGTGACCAACGCCGGTGGGCCGCCCCCGGGACCCTTCGAGAGCCACTCCGCCGAGGCCTGGCAGAAGGCCGTCGAACTGAACCTGCACAGCGTGGTGAACCTCGTGCGGGCTGCGCTCCCAGGGATGAAGTCCCGCCGCTGGGGCCGGATCCTCAACGTCACCTCGATCGCGGTGAAGCAGCCGGTCGAGCATCTGATCCTCTCGAACAGCGTGCGCGCCGCGGTCACCGGCTTCGCCCGCTCGCTCGCCAACGAGGTCGGCTCCTTCAACGTCACCGTGAACAACCTGCTGCCGGGATACACGCGCACGGAGCGCCTCGTGCAACTGGCGCAGAACAACGCCAAGGCGAAGGGGACGACGATCGAGGAGGCCTACGCCGCGTGGGAGCGGCAGGTCCCGATGGGGCGGCTCGGCGAACCCCAGGAGTTTGCCGCGCTCGCGGCGTTCCTCGCGAGCGAACGCGCGGGCTACATCACGGCGCAGAACGTCGCAGTGGACGGGGGCTGGATCCGCGGGCTGCTCTGACGCTTCAGGACAGCGCCGCGCGCGCGAGTCGCTTCAACAACGCCACCTGCCCGGAGTGATACACGTCGTGCTGCGCGAGGGAGTAGAGCATCGCGCGGTGGGTGATCCCGGTCCCGTTCGGCTGCGCCTTGGTCGCACCGACCTTGGCCGAGAGGTGCTCGGCCCCCAGGCGCCGCGTCACGGCGACGAGCTGTTCATGCGCGGCGGCGAGTGACGCCTGAGCCTCGGCCCAGGCATCGGCGCTCTTGTCCAGTACGACCGGCCAGTCTCCGTCCTCGGGCATCGCCGGGGTGCCGCCCAGCAGGCGCCGCTCGACCTCGCGCGTCCAGCTACGCATGTGCAGCACCAGTTCCCAGATGCTGTGCGCGCCACCGCCCGGTTGCCACGCCGCCTCGTCCGCGCCGACGTCCGCGAGGATCGCGCCTCGCGACGGACCATGCCAGGGCTCGCCGTCGTGCTGTCGCTCGAGCTCGCGGATCACGCGCTCGACATCCGGTAGGTGACGTGCGGGCTTGGACGCGCGCTTCTTCGCTGTGGCCGTGGCTGCGGGCTTGGCTGCGGGCTTGGCTGCGGGCTTCGCCCTGCCCCGCTTCACGCCCTTGGCTGTCGAACGCTTCGATGGAGTCATGCTGAGAAGATGCGGAACCTTGGGCCGCCGCGCGACGGCGCCCCTTCCGCGCCGGACCCGAGAGTCGGATGTTCGTGACCTTCCCTTTTCCGGAGCACCGATGCCTGACGTCCCCCTGCTCGCCGCATCCGCGGGAGCCCTCGCCGGCTGGATCCTTGGCGCCCTCTGGTACGGGCCGCTCTTCGGGAAGGCCTGGATGGCGCAGTGGGGCTACACCGAGGCCGACCTGACGAAGGACTTCAACCCGGCCAAGACATACGGCTCGATGCTCCTGTTGAGCTTCGTGTCGGCGTATGCCTTCGGAACAGTCGTCGGTCCCTCGCCCATGATGGGGGACGCCGTCCGGCTCGGCGCCGTCATCGGCGCCCTCTTCGTCTCGGCGGCGATCGCGACGAACTACCTCTTCGAGAAGAAGGGGATGACGCTCTTCCTGATCAACGGGGGGTATCACACCCTGCGTTTCGTCCTCATCGGCGTCGCGTTCGCGCTGCTGGGCTGATTGGGTTCGCTCTCGCGAGCGAGCGGGCGGCGGGAACCTTGCCGCCGCCCGCGTGTTCGCTTTGTGTGAACCTGCCTGGGGGCGCCTTGTGCGCCCGCCGGGCCCGACCCAGACTCATCGGATCGTCAACCTGGAGAAGCAGATGCGTCGAACAACCCTCGCCATCGCCGGAGTCGCCCTCGCGCTCATCGGCAGCACCGCCGTCGCACAGGACGCCGACCGCTCCGTGAAGGACGGCGGCATCAAGGTCGCCAACTGGAAGGGCCGCGTGGACCGCCGGCCAGCCTCGCAGGGCAAGACCGTGAACGACTCGAAGTTCGTCCAGGAGGGGAACGCCTTCCGGCTCTCCGTCGGGCCCGCGGGAAACTTCTGGAATCCGGCGAACACCGCGAGCGGCAACTACGAGGTGATGGCGACGTTCAAGGAGCACAAGATGGCCTCGTCGCATCCGCATTCGTACGGGATGTTCATCGGTGGAAAGGACCTTGAGTCGGACAACGAGACCCTGATGTACTGCATCGTGTACGGCACCGGGAAGTACTCGATCAAGACCTTCCACGGGGCGAAGGTGACGACGCTCGTGGACCAGGTGGAGCACCCGGCACTCAGGAAGGCCGACGCGACGACCGGCGAGTCCACGAACACGATCGGCTGGCGGGTGCGTGACGGCCAGGCCTCGTGCGTCGTGAACGGCCAGGTCGTGAAGTCGCTGTCGGCCGCGGAGTACTCCGGCGCCGACAAGCTCACCTCGACGGACGGCGTGTTCGGGCTCCGCGTGAGCCACAACCTCGAGCTCACCGTCAGCAACATCATGAAGCACTAGCCTCCGCTGGGGGCGTCTCGGGGGGTCGGGCCGACTCGGCCCGGCCCCCCGTTCGCTTGCGGCCGTACCCAGTGGATATTACCGTATCGGAGTACAGGCAATCACCGGCCACCCGGAGTCACGACGTGCCGATCCCCCTCCGCCTTCACGCCACCCTCCTCGCCGTCGGCCTCACCGCGCTCGGCGCGTGTGCTGACGAGGAACCTCCGCCGGCGGCCGCGGCGGCGGCAGTGACATTCAACGAGGCCGCCTGGGTCGCGCCGCGGGAGGGTGACATCCCCGGCGACTCGCTCGGCGCCTCGATCCGGCGCGGGCTCTATCTCCTGAGGAACACCCCCGAGAGCCTCCCGGCGTACGCGACCTCCGGGCTGCGCTGCACCAGCTGCCATCAGGACGACGGCATCAAGGTCACCGCGGGTCCCCTGACCGGCTCGCACGCGCGTTTCCCCAAGTATATGCCGCGCTCGGGCGCAGTCATCGGACTGGCCGATCGCGTGAACTACTGCTTCACGAGATCGCTGGCCGGGAACGCGCTGCCGGTCGAGAGCCGGGAGATGACCGACATCCTCGCCTACCTCGCATTCCTCTCGAAGGACGTGCCGATCGGCGTGCAGCTCGCCGGCGCGGACGGACTCGTCAAGATGCCAGAGCGCCTCGACGGCGACGCCGAGCGCGGGAAGGCCCTCTTCACGTCCAAGACGTGCGTCGCCTGTCACGGCGCGAACGGCGAGGGGATCGGTCCGCTTCCGCCGCTCTGGGGACCGAGGTCGTATTCGATCGGCGCCTCCATGTCGCGGATCGAACGCGCGGCGAGCTTCATCAGGCACAACATGCCGCAGACGGCGCCGGGCACACTGACCGACCAGGAGGCGTTCGATCTCGCCGCTTACATCAATTCACAGCCGCGACCGGATTCCCCGGGTAAGGAGCTCGACTGGCCGATGGGCGGCTCGCCGGTGGACGTGCCCTACGATCTCCGGAGCGGACACAAGGCATTCCGGCCACCGCCGCTCCTCCCGCGCGCGAACCCGAAGGGCGCCTTGGTGCCGAACCCCCCGGTCGTCGGCAAGCGATGAAGCGTCGCGACCTCCTCACCGGCGCCGCCGGCGTGATCGGCGGCGCGGTCCTCGCGGGACTCCCTGTCGGAGCCGAAGGCCAGCAGCCCCCGCCCGCGCGACCTACTGTCCCCGACGACGCGACCAAGCTGCAGGGGGCACCGACGGCGCCGCTGGGCGAGCGGTCACCCTTCGAGGCGCCGCGGCGATCCCCCACGGGCGACACCGTCGGCAGCTCGTACACGCCCCTGCAGGACCTGACCGGCTCGATCACGCCGTCCGACCTGCACTTCGAGCGACATCACGCCGGCATCCCCGCCCTCGATCCGGCGCGGCACACGCTCACGATCCACGGGCTCGTGGACCGGCCGCTCACGTTCAGCGTGGAGGACGTCAAGCGGTTCCCGCAGGTCGTGCGCACGCATTTCATCGAGTGCTCCGGCAACGGGCGCGCAGCGTTCCGCGACCCCAAGCCCGAGATGACGGCGCAGCGCGTCGCGGGGATGGTCAGCACCTCGGAATGGACCGGGGTGCCGCTCGCGACGCTCTTCCGCGAGGTCGGCGTGAAGCGCGCGGCCACCTGGTTCCTCGCGGAGGGCGGTGACGCCTGCCTGATGACGCGCTCCGTGCCCGTCGCGAAGGCGATGGACGACGCCCTGATCGTCTGGGCGCAGAACGGCGAACCACTCCGCCCTGCCCAAGGCTATCCGCTCCGCCTGCTGCTGCCCGGTTGGGAAGGGAACATCAACGTGAAGTGGCTGCGCCGCCTCGAGCTCGGCACGCGGCCCTGGATGACGCGCTGGGAGACATCGAAGTACACCGATCCGCTCCCCGACCGCACGGCGCGCATCTTCACCTTCGAGCTCGACGCCAAGTCCATCATCACGACCCCCTCGCACCCGGACACGCTCCGCGAGCGAGGCTGGCACGCGGTGAGCGGGCTCGCGTGGAGTGGCCGCGGCCGGATCACGCGTGTCGAGGTGAGCACCGATGGCGGCCGGCGGTGGCAGGACGCGGAGCTGCTCGGCGAGCCCCGCAGCAAGTCCACCGTGCGATTCCAGCACCTGTGGGAGTGGCGCGGTGGCGAGGCCACCCTGCTCAGTCGCGCGACCGACGAGGCGGGGTTCGTGCAGCCCACTCGCACGGCGCTGATCGCCGAGCGCGGCCTCGGCACCGACTATCACTTCAACCAGGTGGTCGGCTGGAAGGTGGCGCGCACGGGCAGGGTCACGTTCCACGGGGAGACCTGAGATGCGGACGTGTCGTCTCGCTCCCGCTCGCGTCCCGGCCGTGCGAGCCACCTTGGTGACTGCCGCGTGCGTCGGCGTGCTCGTGGCCTGCGAAGGGGATGCGCCCGCTGCGGATGCTGGCGCGTCCGCTCCGGCGGCGGCCGCATCCGGCGCGCCGCCCCACACCACCGCGCCGCCGGCGCACCCGGCGCGGTTCGGCCTCGGGCGCACGCCGAACGCCGCGTCCCTCGCCGCGATGGACCGCGATGTCGGCGAGCCGGGTGCGGAGCTCCCGAGCGGTCGCGGCAGCGTCACCGATGGCCGCGCGCTGTACGCGGCGCAGTGCGCGATGTGTCACGGCGTGAATGGCGAGGGGATCGCGCCGGCGTTCCCCGCCCTCAGCGGCCGCGACCCCAAGGCGGAGGACTTCGCCTTCGCCTCCGACCCGAAGCTCGTGCATACGATCGGCAACTACTGGCCGTACGCGACCACGCTGTTCGACTACATCCGGCGCGCGATGCCGCTCACCGCCCCGGGCTCGCTCTCCGACGACCAGGTCTACGCGCTCACGGCGTACCTGCTGGCGAAGGACGGGATCCTGCCGGACACCACGACCCTCGATGCGGCGCGCCTGCGCGCCGTGCGCATGCCCTACCGCGACCGCTTCGTGCCCGACGACCGTCGGCCCGCGGCAGCCGCGCGCTGAGCGACCCAAGGAGAACCCCATGACCTACTCCGCGATACCTGCTGCGACGGCCGCCCCTGCGGCGGCGGAGCGCACCGGGAAGATGCCCCCGTGGGCCTTCTACGGCATCCTGTTCGGCGTCCTCGGCGCCGTGTCGATCCTCCTCTGGGGACCGATCGGCGTCTCGGGGACGTATCCCCGCTTCATCGGTGCGCTCTTCCGTGCGTTCGACCCCGTGTACGCATCGGCGAATCCGTACCTCGTGCGGATGGGCTCGCTCGTGAAGCCAGAGACCTTCCTGGTCGTCGGATTGCTCATCGGAGGCTTCCTCGGCGCGCGCACCAAGCGCGACCACGCGCCGAAGGTGGAGATGATCCATCCCGGGGAGACGACGCTCGGGCGCCGGTATCGCGATGCCTTCCTCGGCGGCTTCCTGATCGTCTTCGGGGCGCGCATCGCCGGCGGCTGCACCAGCGGCCACATCATCTCCGGGATGACCCAGCTCTCGATCAGCGCCTTCATCTTCGCCGCCGGCACGTTCGCCGCCGGCATCATCACCGCCAAGTGGCTGCACGCGCGTCGTGCGGCGGGAGCCTGACATGCTCGCGTCCTTCTACGCCCTCCTCGTCGGTGTCGGGATGGGCTTCTTCATCCAGCGGGTGCGGGCGTCGAGTCCCGCGATGATCGCCCGCAACCTGCGCCTCGAGAACCTCTCGGTGATCAAGTTCATGGCGCTCACGATCGCCGTCGGGATGATGGTCACCTACCTCGCGGCGGCGCTCCTGCCCGAGGCGATGCACTTCGACATCAAGCCGACCTATGTGCTCGGGGTGCTGGTGGGCGGGCTCGTCTTCGGCGTGGGGTTCGGCCTCGGCGGCTACTGCCCGGGCACCTGTGTCGTCGGGATCGGCGAGGGCCGGCGCGATGCGATCGCGGCGATCCTCGGTGGCGTCGTCGGGGCGCTCGCCTTCACCCTGCTCTATACGACGCTGATCGCGCCGCTCGTGCAGGTCTGGGACCTCGGCCGGATCACGCTCTTCGGGGTGCTGCGACTGCCGTCGGTGATCGTCGCCCTGGTCGTCGGCGCGATCTTCCTCGCCGTGATCCGCTGGCTGCCGACCGAAGTGAAGACGGCGGCGTGACCGTTCCCCTGCGTCGCCCCGAACGCGCGCGTCGCGAGCCGACGCCAGCGCTGCTGACGCTGGTCGCGGGCCGGTTCCGCGCGCTGGCGGAGCCGGCGCGACTCGCGATCCTCCACGCCCTCGAGGGCGACGAGCGGAGCGTGACCGAACTGGTGACCGCGACGGGGCTGGCGCAAGGGAACCTGTCCAAGCACCTGCAGCAGCTCCACGCCGCCGGCTTCGTCTCGCGGCGGCGTGAGGGGCTCTTCATCCTCTACCGGCTCGCCGGTCCGGATGTGCTCGCGCTCTGCGAGCTGATGTGCGACCGACTCGAGGCCGACCTCGAGGATGCGCGGTCGGTCGTCACTCCGTCCGCATCGCGTCCGCTGGATCCACGAGCGTCGCGCGCCGCGCCGGCAGGAGGCAGGCGACCACGCCGGTGAGGGCGAGGACGAACGTCACCGCGCCGAAGACCTGGAGATCGAGCGGCTGCACGTCGAAGAGCACCACCGACAGTAACCGGGAGATGCCGCCGGCCAGGGCGAGGCCGATGGCGAGACCGATCCCGAGCTGCCAGACGCCCTGGCGCAGGATCATCCGCAGCACGCTCCCCCCGCTCGCGCCAAGCGCCATCCGGATGCCGACCTCGCGCGTGCGTCGGCTGACCGAGAACGACATCACCGCATAGAGCCCGATCGCCGCGAGGAAGAGCGCGACGAAGCCGAAGATCATGAACATCGTGCCGAAGACGCGCACGAACCAGAGCGGCTCGGCGATCGCCTGATCGAGCGTCATCGGCCAGTAGGTCGGGATGTCGGGATCCACCGAGGCGACCGCCGCGCGGATCGGGTCGGCGAGTGCCAAGGGCGAGCCCTGAGTGGTGCGCGCCGCCACGTACGCGAACTGCGTGTGTTCCTGCGCGAAGGGGCGCAGCACGATCGCCGGCCGCGGGTCCTCCGGGTCGCCGACGAAGAGGTCGGGGATCACGCCGACGATCGTCAACCAGGGCTCCGTCGAGCGCGAATCGCCGTAGCGGATGCGACGACCGAGCGGGTCGCCCTCGCGCACGAACTCGCGGACGAACCGCTCGCTGACGACCGCCACCTGCTCGGTCTCGAGCCGGTCCCCGGTCGTGAACAGCCGGCCCTGTCGCACCGGGATGTCGAGCGTCGCGAAGAACCCGGGGCTCACGCTCGCCGCAGCGGTCGTCGGGTAGTCCAGATCGCGCTCATAGGTCGCCCCGTCCAGCGCGAATCGCCGGCCGCCGAAGCCTTGCTGGGCACCGGGGAGTCCTGAGGCGATCGCCGCGGCGTGCACCCCCGGGATCGCCGCGACGCGCTCGTTCACCTGCTCGAAGAACTGGCGCTGCATCGCCGTGTCCGTGTACACCGACGGGAAGCCCACGCGTGTCGTGAAGACGCTCGCCGTCTCGAACCCGGTGTCGGCGGTGCCCGCGCGGGCGACGCTCTTGATCATCAGACCGGCGGCGACGAGGAGACCGCACGAGAGCGCGACCTCGAAGATCACGAGGCCCTTGCTGATCCGGCCGAGCTTGAGGCTCGACGCGCCGCGCGACTCGTCCTTGAGCACCTCGGCGACATCCGGACGCGACGCCTGGAGCGCGGGGATGAGCCCCGAGAAGAGCGTTGCGACGAACGCGACCCCGACGGCGAACGCCAGCACCGGCGGGAAGAGCCCGATCTCGATGAAGAACGGCGGGTCGGTGTTCGCGATCGCGCGGTTGAACGCCTCGATCCCGACGTACGCGAGCGCGATCCCCAGCACCGTCCCGGCGATCGCGAGGACGAAGGCCTCCGAGAGGAAGATCCGGATGATCGCCGCGCGCGATGCCCCGAGGGCCGTGCGGACGCCGACCTCCTTGCTGCGATGCGCGGCGCGATCGAGGAGGAGGTTCGCGACGTTCGAGCAGGCGATCAGCAGGACGAAGAACACCGCGCCGAGCATCGTCCACAGGAGCTGCCTCGGCTCGTTGCCGATGAAGGCCGAGGTGTACTCCTGCACCGTCGCGTTGAAGCCCTTGCTCGTCTCGGGGAACTGCTCGCCGATCCGCTGCAGGACGGTGGTCAGCTCGGCGGTCGCCTGCGGGGCCGTGACCTCGGGCTTGAGCTTGGCGACCACGCTCACCTGCTGCCCGTCCCGTGCCGACGTGAGCGGGTCGGTCTGCAGCGGGAGCCAGAGGCCGTCGTTATTCGGATACTCGAAGCCCTCGGGCATCACGCCGACGATCTCGTGCGGGATCCCATTGACCCGGATGACCTGTCCGAGGGCGTCCGACGCGCCACCATAGCGGTTCTGCCAGAGTCCGTAGCTGAGCACCGCGACCTTCGCGCCTGAGGGCGAGTCCTCGCCGGGACGGAAATCGCGTCCGAGCAGTGGCTGCACACCGGTCAAGCTGAGGGCCTCGGCGGTGATCCAGGTGCCCTGGTAGCGCTCGGCCCGCTCGCCGCCGCTCACGTTCATCGTGCCTGACGTGTACGCGCCGAAGTGCGAGAACGACTGCTGGCTCGCCTTCAGGTCGGCGAAGTCCGCGAGCGGGATGCCGGAGCGCTCGATGTCGCGCTCGGGGTTCGTGCGGAAGATGGCGACGATGCGATCACCGCCATCGAACGGCAGCCCCTTCAGCATCGCACCGTAGATGATCGAGAACATCATCGTCGTGAGCCCGATCCCGAAGGTGAGGGCGATCACGGAGACGATGGTGAGGCCTGGGCTCTTGGCGAGCGTGCGGAGACCGAGGCGGATGTCGCGGAACGATGCCGGCATGGTGGGGGGCTGGGGATGCCGGGCCCTACGCGACGCCGGCACCAGCCGGTTTCAGGATCGGAGGGCGGAACAGCCCCGGCGACCGGGTCGCCGGGGCGTCGAACCGCTAGCGCAAGCCCTCCAACGACCGGGCGAGATTCCCCCGGGCGCGCGCCTCCCCCCAGGCCACCATCTCGGCCGTCCGGTAGACCCGATCCCGCTCGAGGAACCGACGCAGGATCTCGGCGCGCTTGCGGCGGAACAGGGGTTCCGGGACCCACCCGTACTCCGCGCGCACCTGCGACTCGTACTCGTCGAACCGCGACGCGCCTTCGCCGAGGATGCCGAGATCGACATCGACGATGAGCGAAGCGTCGCCGGTGACGGACGCCTCGTCGTGCCGCGTCGCGAGGATCAGCGATTCGACGCGATCAGCGACATCGAGACCGAGGCCCGCCGCGATGATCGCGTCCCGGGCGAGGGTGGCGCTCCGCGCCTCGTTGTCCGAGCGCTGCGCGTCGTAGATCGCGTCGTGGAACCAGATCGCCAC
Organism: uncultured Gemmatimonas sp.; assembly: GCA_964650715.1. Taxonomy (GTDB): domain Bacteria; phylum Gemmatimonadota; class Gemmatimonadetes; order Gemmatimonadales; family Gemmatimonadaceae; genus Pseudogemmatithrix. The sequence goes on from CAZYUL010000001.1 coordinate 117,750, forward strand.
TTCGGCCTCGGCCGGTCGTGAGGCGCGGGCGCGGACCCGATCCCAGTGCACGAAGCACTCGGCGAGGTGCTGCGCCGTGTGATAGTGGCGGCCCCTCTCCGCGTAGCGCTCGAGGAGTGTCCCGAAGGCGTCACCATCGCCGGCTGGGAGGCCCAGCCCGCGCCAGGTGGCATCCCACCGCCAGCGGAGCGGGGTGACATCGGTCCGCACCAGCACCGAGCAGCAGGTGACGGCTCCCTCCGCCTTGGCCAGCTCCGACGCGTCCACGAGTGCGGGATGGAACCCCGCTTCGCGGAGCCTCTTAAGCGTGCGCGGATACGCATCGGCATAGAGGAGTGCATCGCCGACCCGGACGATGTTCGCGGCCGCCGGCTCCGCGGGGTCCACCGTGATCACGCGCAGCGGCGCGAACGCCGCGGGATCCACCCACGCGGGATTCACGAGCACCGTCTCGTCAGCAACCGCGGTCGCGGCGCTCTTGAGATGCAGGCAGCCCGTGACGTCGACGGCATCGGTGCGGAAGCCGTAGGGCGCCAGGTGCGCGCGGAGTTGCCCGATGCCGTCGTCGTTGGTCCGCCCCGTGCGACCGGCGAAGACGCGCCGGCCGGCGACGATCACGTCCCCGCCATCGAGCGTCCCGGGCGCGACGATCCGCGCGATGGGCCGACGCGTCGCCAGCACCGCCTCGACGGCGGGGACCTCGCCGCGCCGCGACTCGGCGCCGGGCCGCGTGATCACCGCGAGGTCGTCCACCACGACCGCGACGTCCTCGATGAAGACCGAGTCGGGGTGATCGGGGGCCGGGGACACCCGCTCGACTCGGGCGCCGAGCCGGCCGAGCGCGTCCTCGAGCTGCGCGTGCTGCGCGCGTGCGCGTTCGACGTCGATCGGAGTCCGCGCGAGGTGCGTGAGCTCGCACTCGACGATCCGCGTCGGGACCTCTCTGGTCAGCGCGAGGAGTCCGCTCACGGGATGCGGCGGACGTACCGGACCGGCGCCCCCTTGCTGAAGGTCCCGACGATCGTGTCTCCACGGAGCACCGCGGTCATGGTCTCCACGGTATCCGCCATCGTCTGTCCCGCCAAGTATCGCAGGGTGAGCTGGCCGGCGGCGAGGCGCCCGACCGCCGCGCCAGGGCCGCCGAAGGCGCGCGCGAATGACGCCGTGATCACATCCGCGCGCCCCTCGGTGCCCGGTGATTCGATGTACAACGTGATCGTGATCGCGTTCGCCGCGCCGCCATAGAAGTCGCCGTACTGGTTGGCGATGAGGTCGAACGTCCCCTCGATCGGGGCGACCGTCGGCGCGACGACATCGTAGGTGCGCCGCACGAGCGGTGCATGCGCACCGAAGACGCCGAGCCCACCGGTCACCCGATTCACGATCCCCGCACCGACGTCGCCGTCGTTCACGGTGCGGTAGTACTCGTAGAGGTTCGTGTCGACGGCCGAGACCGTCACCCCTTGTCGGAATCCGGGGATCAGGACGCGGTTGAGGCGCTCGCCCGCCGCGTCGCGGAGTGATCCCAGGAGTGCGATCGAGGTTGCTTCGGTGATCCCGGTCCACGCCCCATACGGCGACTCGATGCGGACCTCGTACGCCCGCGCGCCTGGGGCAGCGGACCACGCGAGCTGCAGTGTGTCGCTCTCCCGATCGAAGGTCGCCGGGGGCGGTGCGACCGGCGGTCCGCCGGAGGTGGGGATGATCGTCTGCGCCGCGATCTCCTCTCCGGCCGTCGTCCGGATGCGCAGCCGGTACGGCGCTCCGGGGACCAGCGACGAACCGGGAAGCGTGAACTCGTACACGCCGGCGCCCCAATTGAGGGGCGTCGTGACGGTCCACTCCGGCGCGACGATCACGGACCCGTCGGGGAGTTCGAGTTCGACGATCGCATCGCGCACGGGGTCGCCGCCGTCGCTCAGTATCGGCTCGCGGGAACTCACCGAGTTCGCTGGCAGGAGCCCCTCACCGAGGAAGACGCGCGACACCGGGACCGCACCGGTCAGCGTGCGCTCGATGAGCACGACCTGGGCTGAACTGCCGGTCGAGAGCAAGCCGTGGATGACGACGACCGACCCCCGGATGGGGAGGGTGATCGCGTCGAGCGCGCACCCCGCGACTGCGACTGTCGTCAGGATGATGATCGCCGCGCGGGCGCGCACCTCACCACGCAATGGTCACCCCCATCGACGGGATGATGGGGAGCTGCCGCACCGGGTACTTCTTCGCCGGCGACTGCGTGTAGTCGTACTCGTAGAGCAGCACATTGGGGGCGTTCGTCGCGTTGATCAGGCTCGCGACGAGCCCGACGCTCGCGCCGCGGAACTCGAAACGCCGTTCAGCGCTGAGGTCCACGCGGTGCGTCGCCGGCAGCACGCTCCCGTTGCGCGCGCCACCGATCCCCTCGTACCGCGCGCGGCGCTCCCCGCCGCCCCAGCGACCGACCGTCGGATCCCACCACCGCCGGGGGATGAACCCCTCGAGGTCGGTGTACGGCATCGGTGAGCCGTAGGCGAGCCGGCTCGAGAGCATCCAGTCGCCGGCGCGCCAGATGAGGACCGCATTCACGTCGTGGCGGCGGTCGTGCGACGGGCGGTACCGGACCGAGTCCTGCCAGCGCAGGCTCACCTGGTAGGTATAGGCGATCCACCCCGTGAGCGCGCCGCCATCGAGCTGCCGCACGATCGCATCGGCACCCCACGATCGTCCCCCCACCTGCACGAACGCATCGGTGCGGGCCGACGGATTCGCCGAGAGGTCCGGCTCGAGCAGGTCGTCGTACCACTTGTAGAAGCCCTCGACGCGAACGAAGCGGCGACGACCGATCCATCGTTCATATCCGCCCACCGCGTGCATCGCCGTCGCGACCGGGCGGCCCGGTCCGCTGGCGCGCCACGCCTCGAACGACCGCACTTGGGCATCCTCCAGCGCGAGCGAGTGAATCCACTGCGCGCTCCGGCCCACCGCGAGCATGAAGGCGTCGTCGTCGGTGCGGAAGTACTTCGCCGAGAATCGCGGCGAGACGCCGGTCCAGTCGGCGACCGGCATCCGCTCCACGCGCACCCCGAGGTCGAGCAGCAGTGCGGAGTCGGGTCGCCAGCGGTCGGCGAGGTAGCCGGACACGACGGTCGCCCGCTCAGAGTCGTCGCGTGACTCGATGCTCCCCTGCCCTTCCTCGACCGACCAACGGACGTCCAGCGCGGAGACTTCGAGCCCCAGCTCCTGCCGATGCCGTCTACCGAAGCGCTCGAAGCGCGCCTCGACCTGCTGGTCCTCGAGCCGATTGCGGAAGACCGAGCTCCCATCGCCGCGGTCGAGGAGGGAGTGGAACATCGAATGCGAGCCGCGCAGCGTCGCCTCGGCGCTGTCACCGAGGATCGCCGCGCGTGGTGATCGCACGGGCAGCGTCGCGGTCAGGCCAAGGAGTCGGTTCCCCCAGACATCGAGCGTCGACCCCCGGACCACCGCCTCTTCGTCGTCATCGGCCACGTCGTCATAGAACCCGTCGAGGTGGTCGATGCCACTGTAGCCCGTGAGCGCGAGGCGCGGACCGTCGCGCGCGCCCAAGCGCACCTGTCCCTGGAGGTCGGAGAAGTGATACGGGACCGGTGTGGCTCCGGTGAGCTCGGCGACCTGGTCGGCATAGGTCCGGCGCGCCGAGAGCCGCCACGCGCGCGAGTCACCTGCGTCGCGACCGCCAGTACTGACCGCCGCCGCGAGCATCGAGACATCCACGCGGCCGTGCATGCCTTCGCGCGACTCCTCCGCCGACTGTACGTCGAGCAGTCCCGAGAGTCGGCCGCCATCGCGGGCCGGGAGCCCCGCCGTGTGGAGCGCGATGTCGCCGACCGCCGCGTCGATGAACGTGCTGAACATCCCCCCGAAGTGGAAGGGATTGTAGATCGGGTGCCCGTCGAGTGTGATCAGGTTCTGGCTCGATTCGCCGCCGCGGACGCTGAAGCCACTCGAGAAATCATTGCGGCCGACGACCCCCGGGAGCAGCGTAGCCGCACGGATCGGGTCGGGCTCGGCGACGCGGGGCAGTGCCGAGAGTTGTCGCGCCGAGATCGTGATGGCGCCGACGTTCGCCGACTGTTCGAAGCGCTCGCGCTCGACCGCGATCGCCTCCGAGCGCTGTTCGGCGAGTTCCACCGCGAGGCGCACCAGCACGATCTCGAGCCGTTCGGTGACGCTCGCGCTGAGTGTCACGAGGCGCGTCGCGGGTCGGAAGCCGGCGCGAGTCACCCGGACGCGGTATTCGCCGGCCGGAAGCGCGGGGAAGACGAAGCGACCCTCACCGTCGGTCGTGGCGCGCCGCTCAGTCGGCGTGAGCGTGACGGTCGCGGTCGGCACGACGGTCGCGCTCGCCGAATCCAGGACGCGCCCGGTGATCGACCCGGTCGCCTGTGCCGCGAGCGGATCGGCAAGGGCAGCGAGGAGGATACACGAGGCCACCCCCACAGCTGGACGCAGCATTCCGATGAGTCTACCCGCAGGCGAGGCGCCACGTCACGGTTGGGACCCGGATCGCGGCGCCGGCACAGCAGCAGGCTCAGGGCGGGCCCGTCGGGGCGCCCTATATTCCCCCTCGTGCGGCCCCCACCCACCGCCCCCGAGCGCGAGACCGTCCTCCACAGCTGGACCATCCAGTCGCGATGGGACGCCCCAACGGTGGTCGGCGGCCGCGGCGCGTACTTCATCACCGCCGACGGCCGCGAGATCCTCGACTTCAGCAGCCAGTCGGAGTGCTGCAACCTCGGCCACCAGCACCCCGCGGTCGTCGCCGCGATCCGCGACCAGGCGGAGCGCCTCTGCTACATCGCGAACGCCTGGGGCGCCGAGCCGCGCGCCGAACTGGCGGCGATGCTGCTCGAGAAGAGCGGATTCACCGGCGGCCGCGTCTTCTTCACCCTCGGCGGTGCCGACGCCAACGAGCACGCGGTCAAGTTCGCTCGCCAAGCCTCGGGCCGGGTCCGCGGGACCATCATCACCCGCGACCGGTCCTACCACGGCGCGAGCTATGCCGCGATGGCACTCTCGGGCGACACGCGCACCGCCTCGTTCGTGGATCCCGCGATGCACGGCGTCGTGCACGTGCCGCCACCGTACGCCTACCGCTGCCCCTTCGGCTCGACGGAGGACGCGGAGTGCGCGGCGCGAGCCGTGGCCGCTGTCGCTGACGCGATCAGCGCGGCGGGCGCATCGAACACCGCGGCCGTGATGATGGAGCCCGACTCGGGCACCAATGGGATCGTCCCACCGGATGCCTACTGGCCCTCGCTCCGCCGCCTCACGCGCGAGCGCGGCGTCTACCTCGTCGCCGACGAGGTGATGAGCGGATTCGGCCGCTGCGGCGAGTGGTTCGCCTGGCAGCGCCACGGCGAGGCTGGCCGGCCCGACCTGATGACCCTCGCCAAGGGGCTGACCGGCGCGCACCTCCCGCTCGGCGCGGTGGTGCTCTCGGCCGAGGTCGCGAAGCGCCTCGAGGGGGCGATGCTGTACACCGGTCTGACGTACTGCGGGCATCCGCTCTCGTGTGCGGCAGGGGTCGCCGCGGTGCGCGCGTACGAGGACGGCAGGCTCATCGAGCGCTCGCGGCGGCTCGGTGCATCCATGCGCTCGGAGTTGCGGGCGCTGATGGCCAAGCACGCCGTGATCGGGGATGTCCGCGGCGGCCACGGCCTCTTCGCCGTCATCGAACTCGTGCGCGACCGCGCCACGCGAGAGCCCCTCGCCCCCTGGCCCGAGCGTCCCAGGGGACTCGAGGCGCTCGTCCGCGATGCGCTCGCCGAGGGCGTGTCGTTCGCCTCCCGCGGCAACCTCATCCTGCTCGCACCGCCGCTGGTGATCGAGGAGCGCGACCTCTCCGCCGCGATCGCACTGCTCGACCGGTTGGTCGGCCGCCATCTCGCCGTCCGATGAGGACCGAGTTCCTCCCGCTCCGCGAGGCGGTCGCGCGCCACGTGCAGGACGGGATGACCGTCGCGCTCGAGGGCTTCACGCACCTCATCCCGTTCGCCGCGGGGCACGAGATCATCCGTCAGCGGCGGCGCGACCTCACGTTGGTGCGGATGACCCCCGACTTGATCTACGACCAGATGATCGGGATGGGGTGCGCCGGGGCGCTGACCTTCTCGTGGGGCGGGAATCCCGGCGTGGGCTCGCTGCACCGCCTCCGCGACGCCGTCGAGAATGGCTGGCCGACCCCCCTCGCTCTCGACGAGCACACGCACGCGGGCATGGCCGCACGCTACGCGGCTGGCGCGAGCGGACTGCCCTTCGGGATGCTGCGCGGGTACATCGGCACCGACCTCCCCGCCGCGAACGCCCAGCGGATCGCGTCCGTCACCTGCCCCTTCACGGGAGAGCAGCTCGCGGCGCTCCCGGCGATCACCCCGGACGTGACCGTGCTCCACGCGCAGCGCGCCGACCGCGAGGGGAACGTGTGGCTCCGTGGGATCGTGGGCGCGAGCCGGGAGGCCGCTGCCGCCGCACGAGCCCTGGTCGTGACCGTTGAGGAAGTGGTGGACGACCTCGAGGCGCCGATGAACGCATTCGTGATCCCGGGGTGGCAGGTGACCGCGATCTCCCACGTCCCGGGCGGCGCATACCCATCGTACGCACTCGGGCACTACCCGCGCGACAACGCCTTCTATCAAGCGTGGGACGAGGTCGCCCGCTCGCGCGATCGCTTCCTGGAGTGGATGGAGCGCCACGTCCTCGGCACCGCCGACCACGCCGGGTTCCTCCGCGGCATCGGGGCGATCCCGTGAACGCGCCGGCCTACACCGCCGATGAGATGATGACGGTCGCCGCCGCGCGCCGACTCCGCGATGGCGCGGTCTGTTTCGTCGGCATCGGGCTGCCCAGCGCGGCCTGCAACCTGGCGCGTCTCACGCACGCGCCGGGCCTCGTCCTCATCTACGAGTCGGGCACCGTGGGAACGCGTCCCTCGGTGCTGCCGCTCTCGATCGGCGACGGTGAGCTCGCCGAGACGGCGCGAAGCGTGATCCCGCTGCCCGAGATCTTCACCCACTACCTGCAGCGCGGTCGCGTGGATGTCGGGTTCCTCGGCGCGGCCCAGATCGATCGATTCGGCGACCTCAACAGCACCGTGATCGGCGCGTACGAGCACCCGACGGTCAGGCTCCCGGGATCGGGCGGCGCGCCCGAGATCGCCAGCCACGCGCGAGAGGTGCTCGTCGTCATGAAGCAGAGCGCACGCACCTTCGTCGAGCGCCTCGACTTCCGCACCTCGTCGGGGAGTCCGCGTGCGGTGATCACCGACCTCGGCGTGATGGAGCCCGATCCCGTCACCCGCGAGCTCACCCTCGTCGCGACGTACGACGGGGTGACGGTGGACGCGGTCCGCGCCGCCTGCGGCTGGCCCCTCGCGGTGTCGCCACGACTCACCGCCATCGCGCCCCCGACCGAGCGGGAACTGGGCACCTTGCGCGACCTCCACGCGCGGACGCGCAGCGCACACGCGGAGCGCGTGACATTGAGACCCTAGGCGGATGGCGAGATGGCAGGACGCGCGGTTCCCCTCCAGCTTCCAACCACCCCCCTCACCGTGTTCCCCGGATGAAGTCCAGCCACATCAGGACCGCGCTCCCCGGCCCCAAGGCGCAGGCGCTCATCGCCCGCGACGCGGCGGTCGTCTCGCCCTCGTATCCGCGCGACTACCCCTTCGTGATGTCGCACGGGAAGGGCGCCGAGGCGTGGGACGTGGACGGCAACCGCTTCCTCGACTTCGCGGCCGGGATCGCCGTCTGCTCCACGGGTCACTCGCATCCGGAGGTCGTCGCGGCGATCACCGAGGCCGCGAAGGGGTTCCTTCACATCTCGAGCGACTACTGGCACGAGCGCCAGGTGCGGCTCGGGGAGCGGATCGCCGGACTCAAGCCGATGGGCGACGAGCCGGTGCTGTCCTTCATGTGCCAGAGCGGGACCGAGTCGGTCGAGGGCGCACTCAAGCTCGCACGCTATGTCACGGGCCGTCCGCGGTTCATCGGTTTCCTCGGCGGCTTCCACGGTCGCACGATGGGAGCACTCGCGTTCACCAGCAGCAAGTACACCCAACAGGCTGGCTTCTTCCCGACGATGCCCGGCGTCGTCCACGTGCCGTACCCGAACGACTACCGGCCGATCCTCGCGGGTGCGGACCAGGGACGCGCGGTGCTCGACTACATCGAGCACGTGCTCTTCGCCCACAACCTCCCGGCGAGTGAGGTCGCGGCGATCCTCGTCGAGCCGATCCAGGGCGAGGGCGGCTATCTCGTGCCCCCCGCCGGCTTCCTCGCCGGACTGCGCACGCTCTGCGACCGCCACGGGATCCTCCTCATCTTCGACGAAGTGCAGAGCGGCATCGGGCGCACCGGGAGGATGTTCGCGGCGCACCACGAGGGCGTCGCTCCCGACATCATGACGCTGGCGAAGGGACTCGGCAGCGGGATGCCGATCGGCCTCGTGGTCGCGAAGAAGCGGTTGATGGAGCAGTGGAAGCGCGGCGCCCACGGCAACACGTTCGGCGGGAACCCCGTCTGCTGCGCGGCGGCTCTCGCGACGCTCGACCTCGTCGAGCGCGAGTACACGGCGAACGCCGCGACCGTCGGCGCCTACTTCCTCGAGCGCCTCCGCGAGTGGCAGTCCCGCGAACCGCGGATCGGGCAGGTGCGGGGACGCGGGCTCATGATCGGGATGGAGCTCGTCGCGGGCGCCGGCGACCGGACGCCTGCGAAGCAGCTCTGCGACGACCTCATCACGCGCGCGTACCACAACGGCCTCCTGCTGCTCTCCTGCGGCGTGAGCACCGTGCGGTTCATGCCCCCGCTCCTGGTCACGCGGGCGCAGGTGGATGAAGCGCTCGCGATCCTCGAGGCGAGCCTCGCCGAGGCAGGCGCCGGCCGTCACATCGCGTAGGGTTTCCGCCGACAGGACGAGGGGGATGGACCCGACTGTATTCTGGTATGTAGGATGCACCTTTAAGTGCGTCTCGCCCACCTGACCACCTTCTGCCCGGACCGTCCCATGCGCCGCCTCCCCCTCGCGCTCTCGATCCTCTTCGTCGCCGCCTGCGGAGGCACGGACTCTGCCGATGTCCCGGCGTCGGGCTCATCGGCGCCGGCCGCCTCAGCGGCCGCCGAGTCGTGGGACCCGGCGACGATCACCCCGCAGATGGTCGCGCTCGGGGACAGCCTGTTCCACGGGCTCATCGGCGCGACCTCCTGCCAGGCCTGCCACGGGGCCGATGGCGCGCAGGCGACCGTCGCCCCGAACCTGACCGACAGCGAGTGGCTCCACAGTGACGGGAGTTGGGAGGGGATCCACACGACGATCAAGAGCGGCGTGATGACCCCGAAGCAGTTCACGAGCATCATGCCGCCCTTCGGCGGTGCACCGCTGACACCGGTGCAGTCCCGCGCCGTCTCGGCATACGTGTACAAGCTCTCCCACAAGTAGCCGGCGGCCACCGTCCGTCTCGAACGTCGCGACGCGATCGCGCGTAGTCTCGGGTGCAGCTCACTCCGTTCCCCCCACCCGGAGTCGTGATGAGGTCCGCCGGAATCGCTCGCCTCGCTCGTTTGCTTCCTGCCATCGCCCTCGCGTCCGTCGTGAACGCGCAGGGCGCCACGAATCGCTACGGCAATCCCCCGACGCTATCGCCGGCGCCCACGGCCGCCGAGATCACCGTCCGGGACCTCCAGATCCGTCTCTATCAGTTCGCCGACGACTCGATGATGGGTCGCCAGGTCGGGCGGCTCGGGAACAAGAAGGGCACGGACTACATCGCCGCGGAGTTCCAGCGCCTCGGTCTCATCCCCGCAGGGGACGACGGCACCTATTTCCAGACCCTCCCGTATCATCTGCGCAAGTTCACCGCGAGTTCGCGCCTCACCGTCAACGGGAACCCGTTGCGGTGGAACGAGGACTTCGTCGCCGTGCCCGGCCCACGCGCCCCACGTCCGATCGTGGAGGCGGGAGTCGTGTTCGGCGGGACCCAGGGCGATACCTCGACGCAGATCAGCGCGGCCGAGGCCGCCGGGAAGTTCGTGATCCTCCTGCCGCAGCCGGGACGCCGCGCGACGGGGCCGACGTTCGGCGCGCAGGCGTTCGGCGGCGGTCGCGGGACCCAGGCGCCGAACCGCTTCGCCGATGCGGTCGCGGTCGCCACCGTGGACCTCGACGACCTCACACGGGAACAGCGCGTCGCGATCAACGAACCGACGGTCGCGACGCAGCTCGCGACGCCGCGGGCGCCGCAGGGGCTGCAGGGGCTGCAGGCGTCGGCGGGTCCGGTGGACAGCGTCGCCCTGCTGAAGCAGCAGCTGGCGGCGCTCCAGCCGGCGGCCACGCTGCGCCTCACGCGCGCCGCGGCCGCCCAGCTCCTCGGGCGCGCCTCGCTCGACGGCGTGCGCGCCGGCACACTCGGCGGGACCGTGAACGCGTCCCTCGAGTTCGTCGAGCTCCCCTCGGAGTTCGGCCGCAATGTCGTCGCGATCATCCCCGGCAGCGATCCGGCGCTCCGGAACCAGTATGTGGCGATCGGCGCGCACAACGACCATGTCGGGTTCGCCGCGCCGGTGGACAAGGACTCGCTCAAGGCGTTCAACGACGCGCGGATCAAGTGGATGCTCGCCAACAACATGGCGCAGCCCACGATCGAGGTGCTGCAGGCGATCCGGGTGAACATGGACTCGATCCGCCGGCTCTACCCGACGCCGCGCCTCGATTCGATCAACAACGGCGCCGACGATGACGGCTCGGGCTCGATGGCGGTGCTCGAGGTCGCCGAGGCGATCAGCGCGATGCGCGTCAAGCCGAAGCGCTCGACCCTCTTCGTCTTCCATACCGGCGAAGAGGGCGGCTTGGTCGGCTCGGCGTTCTACATGCGGAACCCGACGGTGCCGATCGATTCCATCGTCGCCGCCATCAACGTGGACATGATCGGCCGCGGCCGGGCCGAGGACCTGCCCGGTGGCGGCGACGACTTCCTCGGGGTGATCGGGAGCTTCTTCGACTCGAAGGACCTCGGCGAGACGGTCCAGTCGGTGAACGCGAAGCAGGGGAGGCCGCTCAAGCTCGACTACAAGTTCGACGAGCCGATCGCGTGGGCGGGCTACAACAACCTCTACGGGCGCTCGGACCACATCAACTACGCGCGGCAGGGGATCCCGATCGCGTTCTTCTTCACCGGACTGCACGGCGACTACCACCAGCGCAGCGACGAGCCGGAGTGGATCGACTATCCGCACTACGCGCGGATCGCCAACCTCCTCAAGGACCTGACGGTGGAGGTCGGGAACGGTCCCCGGCCCCGGCTGAACGGGACGAAACCGATCAAGCCGAAGCCGATCCCGTAGACGTGCGGAGGCGGGCCCCCGTCGCAGGTGACGGCGGGGTGACCGCGTGGTGACCGCCTCCCGGTAGGGTCGGTGCGTCGCGGGCATTCGGCCCCGACGCACCCCTCCCGTCCCCGGAGCAACCATTCGACCCGAGGGTCACCAAGTCGCGCCCCACACACCCCCCCCCCCGCCACGCCCGGCGGG
>CAZYUL010000001.1:129308-203176 GCA_964650715.1 uncultured Gemmatimonas sp.
GTGTCGGGGAGGACGAGGGGGGGACGCTCTGGCGGGGGCCCCACCCCCGGCGGGGGTGGGGGGGGGTTCCCCGGGGGGGCCCCCCCCCCGGGTCGGGGGGGGGGGTGGGGCCCCACGCCCCCCCCCCCACCGCTCCGGTCCCCGGAGCAACGATTCGACCGGAGGATCACCATGTCGCGCACCACACTCCCCCCGCGCCTCGACGCCCGTCGGGCCGCCCGCCTGGCCGTGCGAGGCGCCGTTGCCCTCGCGCTGCTCGCCGGCCTCGTTCCCGAGCTCGCCGCGCAAGCGGCCCTCGGCGCACCCTTCATCGGCCGGCACGCGATCCGTTTCGAGACGGCCGAGCTCACCCGCGACGGCTCGCCGGAGATGACGACGGTCGTCGGCGGCAGCTACGGCCGGCAGCTCGGCCGACCCACGGGGCCCTCGCGCTTCGCCATCCACTTCCGCGGTAGCGCACGTCCCTTCGACGACGCAGAGGCGGGCGTCCTCGACGTGTCGAGCGACATCACGATCGACCGTGCGGTGCGGCAGCTCCCGGGGATCTCCGTCGCCGGCTCGCTCGGCCTGTCCATGATGGGGTGGGGAGACGACATCGCGGAGACGGGTCGCCTGCTCGTGTCGGTGCCGATGACCGCCGGCGTCGCCTACGACCTGAGGATCGGTGGCGCGACGCTCGCTCCCTACTTCTCGTACACGATCGCGGCGTACGATATGCGCACGGGGGTCGACAACGTGCAGACGTCGCGCAACACCGGCTGGGACGCGCGACATGCGATCGGCACGTCGCTCCGCCTCAAGGAGGTCGTACTGACGTCGTCGAGGATCGTCGGTGAATACGGCATGCCGACGGGCAGTCGCTGGACCTTCTCGGCCGGGATCTCCTACTGATGCGTCGGGCGCGCCCCATGCGCGCGCGGCCGACGGGCTTCACTATCCGGGCGTCCCGCCATGTCCTAGTATTGGGCGGGCGTCCCGGATCAGTGGCGTTTCGTCGACGCACGTGGCACGACAACCAGGGGCACGGATGCGCGAGCGGCCTCGAGCGCGACGAGGCGACGGGTGCTGCAGGTAAGGACGCTCGGTGGGCTGAGCGTGCACCGCGACGGCGCACGCGTGGAGGGGGCGGCCGCCCAGCCCCGACGACTCGCCGTGTTGGCGATGATCGCCCGCGCCGGGGAGCGCGGGGTCACCCGGGAGCGTCTCGAGGAGACGCTGTGGCCGGATGCGGACCGCGAGCGCGCGGCCCACGCGCTGAAGCAGTCGCTCTACGCTCTCAAGCGTGACGCGGCCGTGGGCGAACTCTTCACCGGCTCCCCCGGTCTCCGCCTGAATCCCGAGGTCGCGAACAGCGACGTTGCCGAGTTCGAGGGGCACCTGCGCCGCGGGGACCACGAGAGGGCCGTCGCGCTCTACGCTGGTCCGTTCCTCGATGGGTTCCGCCTGGCGATGGTGCCCGAGTTCGAGCACTGGGTGGAGACGGAGCGGCTCGCCCTCGAGCGGGCCCTCGCGCACGGACTCGAGGATCTCGCGCGCGCGGCGCTCGACCGCGGTGATGCGCTCGCCGCCGTCCGGTGGCGCCGGCGGCGGTCCGCGCTGGAGCCCCTGAACGCGGGCTTCACGATCGACCTGATGCAGTCGCTGCTCGATGCCGGGGATCGGGCCGGCGCGCTGCAGCAGGCGCGCATCTATGGTGAGCTGATCCTGCAGGAGCTCGACCTCCCCCCCGACCCTGCCGTGGCGGCGCTCGCGCAACGCATCAAGGAAGGACGAGTCGCGGCGCGCGCACCGGCGCACGCCATCCCCACGTCGGGCCCCTCGAAGGAGGCGGCGGAGCGGCACATCGAGCCAGTGCCCGAGCCCCCCGCCCTTTCCCTCGCGGTGCTCCGGATCGCGCACGCGTCGGACGACGGCGACGCGGCGGTGCTCGCGGATGGCGTCGCCGACGCGCTGCTCGCCGCGCTCGCGCGCTTGCACGACGTGCACGTCTCGGGGCGCACGACGACGGGTCCGCCGGTCGACGACGAGCGCGGATTCGCCGCCCTCGGTGATCGGCTCGGTGTCGCGACGCTGCTCGAGGGGAGCCTCCGGCGCGCGGGTGACGAAGCGAGGGTGAGCATCCGCCTCGTCCGGGCACGCGACGGCGCACTCTTATGGAGTGGCCGCTTCGAACGGCGAGTCACGGATCCCCTGGCCTTCGAGGACGCGATCGCGCACGAGGTCGCAGCGGAGGTCGAACGGGCGTTGCGCGCGGCCGCCGGGCTGCCGCCGGCCCCGACGGCGCGAGCCCGGGCCGATGCGCTCTTCGCGGAGGGGATGCGCGCGTGGACGCCGCAAGGCGCGGGCCTCGGCCAGGGTCTGGAGCAGTTCCGCGAGGCGGTCGCGCTCGACCCAACGCACGCGCGCGCACACGCAGCGCTCGCCGAATCCTACACGCAGCTCGCATTCTACGGCTTCCTCCCCGGGGCGCGCGCGGCGAGCCTCGTTCGGGCCGCCTCACAGGAGGCGATGCGGCTCGCACCGGACTCCGCCGAGTCGCACCTCGCGCGCGGGACCTGCCTGTTGTGGGTGGAGCGCGAGTTCGACGCCGGGACCCGCGAACTGGAGCGCGCCCTGGAGATCGACCCGACTTCGGTCGTCGCGCGGGCGCGTCTCGCCTTCGTGCGCCTGTGCCACGACGGTCCCGGCGAGGCGGAGCGGGCCACGGCGCAGCGCGCGGCGACCGTGGTCGGCGCGACGGGACTCTCCCGCGTGATGTACGGCCAGCAGCTGCTGGCCGCGGGGCGGTACGATGACGCCATCGAGGCACTCCTCGCGGCGATCGACATCGAGGCGCCCTCGTTCCTCGCCTACCACTGGCTGAGTGCCGCCTACGTGCAGAAGCGGATGGGCGCGGAGGCGGTCGCGGCCGCGGTCGCCGAGGCGAGCATCTCCGACCGGCATCCCTGGGCGGTCACGAGCTTGGTGGTCGCGTGCGCCCTCGCGGGGCAGGTTCGGCGCGCCGAGACGCTCCTCGAAGGACTCCGCGCGCGCGCGGCCACTGGCTTCGTGCAGTCGAGCGTGCTCGGCCTGGCACACGCGGCGCTCGGCGAACTCGATACAGGGATGCAGCTCCTCGAGCGCGCGGTGGAGGAGCACGACCCGTCCATGATGATGCTGCGGAGCTTCCCGATGTTCACGCCGTTCCACACGCACGCCGGATTCCGGCCACTGCTGCACCGGGCGGGGTGGCGGGATTGGGATACGGCGGAATTCCGAGTGCCGGGGGCGTCGGCGCCGACCGACGGACGCTAGGGCCGCGGCACTCCACGGATCCCGATCCGTGGCAGCGAGTCGAGTGAGGCGGTCCGCGGATCGGCGCTGAGGCGCAGCAGTGCGCCGGACGAATCCGGCAGCACCAGCCGCCCTCCCGGCGCCAGCCACACTTGGTGCATCCGCAGCACCCGCGCCCGCAGCTCGGGGGTGTCGCCGCGCTGCCCGAGCGCGTTGATCCCGGTGAGGGCCGCGTGCACGCCGGCCAGCGGCGCGCTCGGCGCGGCGAAGTGGTCGGTCCCCTCCACGAGCAGCGCGCCGAGCGCGTCGAGGCGATCCCACGCGTAGACCCGCTCCGCGCCCTCCGCGCCGACCCGCTGTTCCCCGAAGGTCGGCGACGTCCCGCGCGGCGAGTTGAAGTTGGACTGGATCGAGAGCGCCACCCCGAGGCGCGCGGCACGCTCCAGGTCGACCTCGCTCGCGTAGGAGAAGTGCTCGATCCGGAGCCGCGCCGGCTCGAGGTCGGGACGCTCGCGGAGGATCCGCTCGTACGCATCGAGCGTCGCGGCCACCGCCCGGTCGCCGATCGCGTGCGTGGCGACGTCGAGGCCGGCGTCCAGCGCGCGCCGGGCGAGGGCGCCGATCGCGGCCGCGTCCATCCGCAGCACGCCATGGGTCGTCGCGTCGTCGGCATACGGATGCGAGAGGGCCGCGCCGCGACTCCCGAGCGCACCATCGGCGAAGAGCTTGAGGTGCGTGATCCGCACATTGGGCGATGGTTCGCGCGCCGCCGGCGGCATCACGAGCACGGATTCGGCGAACGCCGACGGTGCCGGGACCATCAGATGGATCGCGACCGGCAGCGGGCGCACGCGATCGGCCTCGACCAGCAGCCTGACGAACCGCGCGAAGTCCACGTTCAACGCCACGACACCGGGGAGGGCGAGGACGCCCGCATCGTACACGCGCGTGACCCCACGGGCCGCCATCGCCTCGGCGCCGCGACGCCAAGCCTCGATCACGTCCGCAGCGGAGGGCGCAGGGATCCGGGCGGTCACCGGCTCGACGTCGCGCTCGATGAGCACTCCGGAGCCGCGGTCGCGCAGACCGGCCGCCGCGAGGGACGCCCGGTTCACCCACAGCGCATGACCATCGGTGCGGGCGAGCGCGACGCGCCGATCCGCGACCTGCGCCGAGAGCGTGTCGAGCCCGGGGAGCACCGATGTGCCCCACGCCTCCTGGTTCCAGCCGGCGCCGGTGATCCAGGCGGCCGTCGGATCGGCCGCCGCGGCGGCGGCCGCCCGCTCGGCGACCTCGAGCTCCGACCGCGCGCCCGCGGCGAACACGTGTGCCCGCGGGCGCCGCTCCTCCTGCAACAGCCACCAGCCGACGTTGAACACGTGCACATGATGGTCCACGAACGCGGGCAGCTCGACGCCGGCGACGACCTCCTCGCGGGCGTCCGCGCACCCCTGGCCGGCGAGTGCCGCCATCGCCAAGGCGACCGCCGCGCCCGCTCGGCGCACCCTAGGGGACCCCACGTGCGGCGCGAGTCGCGTCCAGCGTCGCGGCGGCGGCGGCGCGGACCCGGTCGGTCACGATCGCGAGCTGCGCCCGGGCGCGACCCCAGTCCCCGGCATCGACCGCCTCCTGCACACCGGGGAGCGTCATCGCCGCGTAGGTGTAGCGCGGCGCGTAGAGCACGTGCTTGAACCAGGGCCGACCGGGAATGCCCCTGGCGTCCAGGAACTCCTGCTCCAGCCCGCGCATGACCTCGCTCGCGGCGCGAAGGCGCACGGTGCGCGCCTCGCCGGCCGGCGCCGCGAGCGTCGCCGCGAGCGCCGCCTCGAGCGAATCGGCCGCGGCGCGCCAGGCGTCGACCGCGGCGCGCGCCCGCGTCGCTTCGCCGCCTAGCCGCGTGCCCACCCCAGGCTGCTCCTCCAGCCCGTCGAGGAACCCGCCCACGCGATCCGCGTAGATCGCGAAGTCGTGCGGATGGTGCTCGGCGTTCGCGAGGCGAAGCGCCATGCGACCCCAGACTTCGCCCATCGCCGTCATGTACCGGTACCCGGGGTCGCCGAACTGCTCCATCCAGTACCGGTCGTCGTACATCGAGTGGTAGACGCCGTAAGGGCCGTTGAAGCTCATCTCGACGATCGGGATCCCGAGGAAATTGAGGAAGACGGTGTAGTCGGAGCCGGAGCCGAGCGCGTTCCCCGGATAGTCCTCGGGCCGCCGTGGCGCGGAGTCGGCGCGCGTGGCGCCGCCTCCGATCACCGCCTCGCGATCCTCCGCGGCGAGCGTCTCCCCCCACGCCTCGAGCACCGATCCCGCGCGCCCGGGATCGGGCACGTCGCGCACGGTCTCCGCGACGAGGCGGTTGAGGGACGCGATCGCGCCGGCCTCGAAGTCGCTGCCGCTCGTCGAGCCATCCACGTTCAGGTACGCGATCGCGTTCCGCTTGAGCTCATCCGCGAAGTGCTCGCCCCACTCGGTGGAACCGGTGAGGTGCCATTCCTCGGCGTCCCAACTCGCGAAGACGATCGACCGGCGGGGACGCTTGCCCTCCCGCGCGAGCGCGCCGAGAACGCGCGCCAGCTCGAGTTGCGTGGCCGACCCCGACGACGGGTCCACGGCGCCGAACACCCACGCGTCGCGATGATTGCCGAGCACGACGTACTTGTCGGGCTCCTCGGTGCCGCGGATGCGGCCTTCCACGACCCAGACGGGGCGCGTGCCGCCATCCATGTCCACCTTCACGCGCACCCGCGCCGGACCGGGTCCCGCCCGGTACGTCAGCGGCAGCGCGCCCTGCCATTCCTTCGGTGCCTCCGGCCCGCCCAGCGCGCGGAGGATCGGCTCGGCGTCGCGGTACGACATCGGCACGGCGATGATCCGCGGGATCTGGTCCGAGTCGCGCTCGCGGATGCGCGGCGCGCCGGGGAGCGACGCATATCCGGGCGTCAGCGGGTCGCCGGCGTACATGAAGTCGTAGGAGAGGGCGCCGCGCTGGATGTGGCTCGCGGGCCCCCACGGGCCCACCGGGAAGGTGTCGCCCTTCACGAAGCCGTCCTGCGCGGGATCGGAGTAGATCAGCATCGCCTTCACTCCGTAGCGCTCGGCGGTGAGCGCCTTGAAGCCGCGGTAGCTGTACGGCACCGAGTAGCGCACGAGGGCGATCTTCCCCCTGGGGTCGATCCCTTGCGACTTGAGCCACTCGTAGTCGGAGGGATTGCCGCTCGAGGCGTAGATGAGCTCCCCGGTGACGTCGCCCGACGCGGACATGCCGAGGTAGGTCGGCCCGGGATCCTTCGCCGTGTGCGGGTCCTGGGGGAATGCGTCCTCGCGCAGGCTCGCGACGAAGGGGGTCGGCGCGACCATCTCGACGCGCACCTCGCGCGGCATCGGCAGGAGTACGTCGTAGCGATGGAGGCGCACCTCCTCCAGGCCGTAGGCGCGGAACCGCTCGGCGATGAAGTCGGCGAGCTCCTTGTTGCGCTCCGAGCCCGCCGGGTGCGGTTCGTCGGTGAAGTGGCGGAAGAAAGCCGCGGTGGAGTCCCGGCTCAGACGCGACGCCAGCTCGGACTCCATCGCATGCTCGGCGCGGGCGGCTGTCTCGGAGAAGCCGCGGATCGGGGGTGCGCCGACGCGCTCGCAGGCCGCGAGGCTGATCGCCACCAGGCCCAGCAGAGGGATCCTCATGGGCGGAGAAGATAGACCTTCCAGGTGCGACGCGCGAAATTGCCCCGCTCCGCCCGCGGCCACCCTCTACCCGATCCCGTGACGCTCGTCCCCTCGCTCGTTGTCGCGCTCCTGCAGACGACCGCCCCGCTCGACTCGAACTGGATCCGCGAGCACGACGTCGCCGTGCGGATGCGCGACGGGATCGTCCTTCGCGCCGATGTCTTCCGCCCGCCGGGATCGGGGAGGTACCCCACCCTCGTGTACCGGACGCCCTACGGCAAGGATGATGTGGTGCGCGAGTACACCACGGTGCAGCGCGCCGTGGAACGCGGCTACGCGGTCGTGGTGCAGGACGTGCGTGGCCGCTACGCGTCCGATGGCGCATTCGATCCCTATCGGCAGGAGGGGAGGGACGGCTACGACACCATCGAGTGGGCCGCCGCGCAGTCGTGGTCCGATGGTCGCGTGGGGACCTTCGGGCTCTCGTACCCGGGGGCAGTGCAATGGCTCGCCGCGGTCGAGTCCCCGCCTTCGCTCCGGGCGATGGTCCCGGCCATGACGTTCGCGTCGCCGCGGCAGTTCTTCTACTCCGGAGGCGCGTGGGACCTGAGCTGGGCGGCGTGGACCTGGTTCAACATCGCGCCCGACCTGCGCGCCAAGTCGGGGGCGCCGGGCCCACGGACCCCGGAGGAGGTCAGTCGCGCGTGGCGACGCGAGTCGCGACGCGTGCTCGACCAGCGCCCGCTCCTCGAACTCCCCGACTTCCAGGCGATCGCGCCGTGGTACTACGAGTGGATGCGTCGCGAGCCCACCGACCCGTGGTGGGACTGGGCGGAGCTCGTCGGACGGCACGGCCGCACCGATGCCGCCGTGCTGAACCTCTCCGGCTGGCACGACGAGGCGTACGGGCCCCACGGCGCGATCACGAACCACAGCGGGCTCGTCGCCGCTCGCGGGGCGGCGAACGCCCGGTCCCACCTCGTCGTCGGACCGTGGGTGCACGGAGTGGATGCGACGGCGACGACCCTGAGTGGCGAGAGGCGCTTCGGCGCGAACGCTGCCATCGACTATGACGACCTCGTGCTCGACTGGATGGACCGATGGGTGAAGGGGATCCCGCACGCCCTCGGCTCGGCGTCGCCGGTGCGGGTGTACGTGATGGGAGCGAACGAATGGCGCGAGGCGGAGAGCTGGCCGCTTCCGGGCCTCCGCCGCGACACGCTCTGGTTCGGCCCGCGCCGCGTCCTCACCGCCCGATCGCCGGTAGCGGCGCGGGAAGGGAGCAGCTTCATCTCGGATCCGGCGCGCCCGGTGCGCGATCCCCACGACGCCGAGTACGGCGCCCACGACTTCCGCTCGTTCGCGCGACGGCCCGATGTGTTGACCTTCGAGACGGCGCCCTTCCGCGAGCCGATCGAGGTGATCGGCGCGATGACCGCCGAGCTCTTCCTCGAGACCGACGCGCGCGACGTGGATGTGTACGTGCAGGTCCTCGATGTCGCGCCCGATGGCACGGCATTCAACCTGATGTCACCCGGACTCGGGCTGCTGCGCGCGTCCTACCGGGAGCCCGCGCTGGGCAGGCGTCTCCTTGAGCCGGGGCGCGTGCACCTGCTCCGGCTCGGCGACCTGCTCACCGCGAACCGGTTCCTCCCCGGGCATCGCCTGCGTGTGCACATCCTCGGCGCCTTCCAACCGCACTTCTCGCTCAACCCGCAGACCGGCGAGTCGGAGCGGACCTCACGCGCCGTCCAGCGCGCCCGGGTCACGATCCGTCACGACGCGGAGCATCCGTCCCGCCTGATCCTGCCCGTCGCGCCGATCGCAGCGCGATGACGCCGAGGGCGAGCAGTGCGGCACCGGCGCCCGCCCACAGCACGCCAGGACCACCCGCCGTCCACCACCGTCGCACCGTCTCGGCGCGCCCCGGGATGTGGTAGGCACGTCGCGAGACGCCCACCTCGCGCGTGCGGATCTCATCCTCCAGCCGTCCGCGTACCGCAGCGTCCGAGGTGCCACGGTGGAGGGCGCGCACCGAATCAAGCTGCCGCTGAAGGCCCGACACGTCGCGCGTGTCACCTTCGAGCGTCGAGCGATGGAACCGGAAGACGGACACGTCCAGCACCAGCAGTGCGAGGCCGAGCGTGACGCCGAGGATACCGGCGAGCCGGAGATCGGCGCGGGAACGCGTGAGGGGCGACATCAGAGTCGCCGTCCGACGCGGCTCGCCGCGAGCAGCCGCTCGAATCGGCGCGCGCGGGTCTCCTCCCGCTTGGGAGACTCGACGTAGAAGCGAGCCAGCTTCTGGTAGCTCGGGGCCTGGGCGGCGAAGAAGTCCCATGCCTTCCGGTCCCGCCGGAATGCGCGCTCCCGCGTCGCGGCGAACGGCCCTACCTCCCGCCCGGCGACGGAGTAGCCGCCCTGCTCCGGGTTCTTCCGCGCGGCGTGGATCGCGAGGCCCGCGGCCTGCATCCGTCCCTCTGCCGTGAGCACCTTCACCCGCTCGAGGTTGATGGCGCTCCAACGGCTCGTGGCGCGCCGCGGCGTGAAGCGGATCGTGTAGCGCGTCTCGTCCACGCGGCGGCGCACCCCGTCGATCCAGCCGAAGCAGAGGGCCTCGTCCACCGACTCCTGCCAGGTGAGCGTCGGCCGGCCTGTGGCCTTTCGATGGAAGCCGACCAACAGGACCTGCGCCGTCACGTGATGGCGCCGGAGCCAGCGACGGAATGCCGCTGCGGATGGGAAGAACACGGGCCGACCATCGCGCGACCTTCCCTCACGAACCATCAGCGGTGCCCCCGTCTCGGAGTCGTGGTCAGGCGCAATAGTGGTGCGACGCCTGCTCCCGCGACAAGTTCAGCCCCTATGCCGACCTTGCCCTCCGCCTCACGCATCCTCCGGGTGGCCGTCCTCGTTCTCCTCGCCACCGCTCCCGGACTCGCCCAGCGCACGCGCCAAGCGCCCGCGCGCCCGGTCACCGCCCCCGCGAATCCGGCATACGACCCCACGCTCTTCTCGAACCCTGCCGCGACCGACGCCGAGTTCAAGTCGCTCCGGTGGCGCCTCGTCGGCCCCTTCCGGGGCGGACGGGTGGACGCCGTCGTCGGGCACCCCGACAAGCCCCAGGTCTTCTACATGGGCTCGGTGAACGGCGGCGTGTGGCGCACGACCAATGGCGGCCTCACGTGGGACAACATCACCGACGGGAAGACCGACATCTCCTCGGTCGGCTTCATCACCGTGGCGCCCAGCGACCCGAACGTCATCTATGTCGGCACCGGCGAATCGCAGCTGCGCGAGGACCTCACCTTCGGAACGGGGATGTACCGCTCGACGGACGCCGGTGAGAGCTGGGAGTCGATCGGGCTCCAGGACACGCATCAGGTCACCGACATCGTCGTGGATCCGCGCGATCCCGAGCGGGTGTTCGTCGCGGCGATCGGGCACGCGTTCGGCCCGAACCCGGAGCGCGGCATCTTCCGCACGACGGACGGCGGGCGGAACTGGCGGAAGGTGCTGTTCATCGACGACTCGACCGGCGCCCAGGACATCGTGATGGATCCGTCGAACCCGCGGATCCTCTACGCGTCCATGTGGAAGTTCCAGCGCACGCCGTGGTCCATGCTCGCGGGTGGTGGACGCAGCGGGCTCTGGAAGTCCACCGACGGCGGAGACACCTGGCGGGAGATCTCCCGGGCGCCGGGCATCCCCCGCACGCCCCTCGGCAAGATCGGACTCGACATCCCGCAGGCGAACCCGCGCCGCATCTACGCCTCGATCGAGGCGCCCGATTCCACCGGCGGGATGTTCCGCTCCGACGATGCGGGCGAGAGCTGGGAGCGGGTGAGTGACGATCCGCGGCTCTTCGTCCGCAACTGGTACTACGCGGCCGTCACCGCCGATCCGAAGGACGAGAACACCGTCTACGTGATGAACCTGACGATCCTCAGGTCCATCGACGGCGGGAGGACCTTCACCGAGATGGATGTCCCGCACGGCGACACGCACATCCTCTGGGTGGACCCGAGGGATCCGAAGCGGATGATCCTCGGCGACGATGGCGGCGCCACGGTCTCGTTCGACGGCGGGCGGACGTGGAGTCCCCAGCACAACCAGCCGACCGCGCAGTTCTACCACGTCATCACCGACGACCAGTTCCCCTACCGCATCTACGGTGCGCAGCAGGACAACTCGGCGATCTCGATCGCCTCGCGCTCCGACGACGGCGGCATCGGCATCCGTGACTACTTCTCCGTCGCCGGCTGCGAGAACGCGAACCTCGCGGTGGATCCGCGCGACCCCAACGTGACCTACGGCGGCTGCTACCTCGGATTCCTCTCGCGCTATGACCACCGGCGTCGGCAGGAGCGGGAGATCTCGGTCACCGAGATCAACTGGGATGGGTACGCGGCGAAGGACGTCCCGGAGCGCTTCCAGTGGACCTTCCCGGTCGTCGTCTCGCGGCACGCGCCCCACGCGCTCTACGTGACGTCGCAGCACGTCTGGCGTTCCCTCGACGAGGGCGCGAGCTGGACGCGGATCAGCCCCGACCTCACGCTCGCCGACCCCGCGACGCTGCAGCACACCGGGGGTCCGATCCACGGCGAGATGACGGGCGCCGAGTGGTACGCGACGATCTACGCCTTCGCGGAGTCGCCGCGGCAACGCGGCGTCCTCTGGGCGGGCTCCGACGACGGCCGCATCCACCTCTCGCGCGACGATGGCGCCACCTGGCAGGAGGTGACGCCGCCGGGCTACGGCCGCTTCACCCGGACCGCGCACATCGACCCGTCGCCGCACGACCCGGCGGTGGTGTACGTGGCAGCGACGCGGTACCAGCTCGACGACTTCACCCCGTACCTGTGGAAGAGCGCGGACTACGGCCGCACCTGGCAGCGGATCACGACGGGGATCCCGCGCACGGCGTACACGCGCACCATCCGCGAGGATCCGGTGCGTCGCGGCCTGCTCTTCGCCGGCACCGAGTACGGGGTCTGGACCTCGCTCGACGACGGCGCGAGCTGGCGGCGGCTGCAGCTCAACCTGCCGCGGGTGAGCATCCGCGACCTCCGCGTGCACGGCAACGACCTCATCGCGGCGACGCACGGCCGCTCCTTCTGGGCGCTCGACGACATCTCGCCGCTGCGCGCGCTCGCGGACAGCGTCACGCGCAAGGGCGCGCACCTGTTCCAGCCCTTGACGGCGATGCGCTGGGACGGCGGTCGCGGTGGCGGCGGCACCGGTGAGAACCCGCCGCGCGGCGTGGTCGTGGACTACTGGCTCGCCGGCCCACCGGCGGGAAGGGTGCGGCTGGAGTTCACCGACGCCTCGGGGGCGCTGCTGCGCACCTTCGCCTCCGCGGATTCCGCCGCCGTGGAGGACTCGATCGCCTACCATCCGGCGGACTCCGTGCCCCGGATCCGGCGCGGGACCAATCGGTTCGTGTGGGACCTCCGCACCGCCGACGCGAAGCGGATGCCGAACACCGTCACGGACTGGGGGACGCGCCGCGGGGCGTGGGTCCCGCCGGGGGAGTACGGCGTGCGCCTCATCGTCGGCATGGACACGATGTCGCGCCGGTTCAACGTGGTCGCGGATCCGCGCGCGACCGCCAGCACCGCCGACCTCGCGGCGCAGTACGAGGCCGCGCGGCGCGTGATCGAGCGCATCAACGACGTGGTGGATGCCGCGAAGCGCATCGAGGACCTGCAGGCGCAGCTCGACGACCGCGCCAAGCGGGCACCCGACTCGGCCGCGACGCGTGGGGTGGCCGACTCGACGAGGGCGGTGCGCGCGCGGCTCGAGGCGGTCCGCGCCGAGCTCTACGAGGTCGGCTGCCACGTGGACCAGTGCACGCTCGACATGCCGACCAAGCTCTACAACAAGTTCATCACGCTGAACATGCAGGTGCAGTACGGAAACTACGCGCCGACGCGCGCGCACGGCGAGATCCACGACCGGCTCAAGGCGCAGCTCGACACACGCCTCCGCGACCTCGCGCGACTCGAGTCCGAGGACCTCGCGCGGCTCAACGCCCTGCTGCGCGCCGCGGGCCTCCCGGAGGTGCATGCCGCGGCGCCGCGACCGGTGATGTAGCCGCGGCGAGGTAGCCGCTCACTCCTCGATCGGGACGAACACGCCCGGGACCTCGCCGCGCAGCGTCGGGATGGTGCTCACGCGGTAGATCCGCGTGATGTTCCCGCCGATGCCGAGGCGCCACCGGACCTGGAGCGCCGGATCCACCTCGACGGCGGTGATCGGACCCGTGGAGCCGTTCTGCCCGGCGAGCATGCCGAAGAGCGCCACCGTGTTCCCGTTCGCGAGGCGCCGCGCGGAGCCCACGAGCGCGGCGTAGATCTCGGGGTCGTGGCGGAACTCCCAGACCTTGGTCGCCGTCCCGGCCTCGGCGTCAACCGCGAACTCGACCACCCGCGAGTACGAGCCGCCCGGGCGATCGAAGCCGTTGTCGAAGAGGAGCACGCGCCCGGCGCTCGGCTCGGAGACGTAGTGCTGCCCGTAGAACCGCTCCTCGGCCGCCAGCGCGATCGTCCCCTCGGGACCGCCGAGCGTCCATTCCACGTGGGAGAAGTCCGGCGCGATCGAGATCACGTAGTCGGCATTCCGGAACGAGAACACGACATTGCCGCGCGGGCCGAGGTTGATCCCGTTGCCGTGCAGCCAGTTCCCCGGCACCGAACGCGGGCCGCGGAAGGTCTTCCAGTCGAGATGGTCGAAGACGCTCCAGCGCTCGACCACCTCGCCAGACGCCGGATCCCACTCCCACAGCGCCTCGCCGGTGACGAGGGTGTCGGTGATCGTCGCCGTGTCGTTGGCGATGAAGAGCAGCGTGTTCTGCGGCGTCGCGATCACGTCGTGGTGTATCCGGCCGTATGGGGTGGTCGCATCCGACTGCTCGAGCCGGTCCACCATCGTGCCATCGATCCCGTACTCGACGAGGCCGAGCACGCCGTCCAGCAGCACGAAGTCGCCGTTGGCGCGACGCGTCGCCCCGAAGAGCGACCCGTTGAGCGGGATGTGTCCGACGATCTCGCCATCCTCGACGACGAGGAGTCCGGCGAAGCCGCTCGAACCAGCGACCTCGACGACGGCGAGCGGATGCGTGGCCGTCCCCGAGTCGGTGAGGGCCACCGACTGCAGCGCCGGTGCGAGCGGCGCCGTCGTGAACGACGCGCGGCGCGGCGCGGCGTCATCACCGGGGATCAGGGCCTCGACGGTGTAGTCGCGTCCGGCGCGCAGCCGCGTGATCAGGAAGCGGTGCGTGGTGCTCGCCGAATCGGCGTTCAGGGTGAGGACGGTCGCGGTCGGCGCGCCCCAGGTCAGGGTCACCGGCGCGGCACGGGCGAGCGTCACCGTCACCGCGCGCACGAACGGGCTCGTCGTGTCGGCCACGACCAGCGCGAGGACGTCACCGGTCCCCGGCGGTCCTACCGGGTCATCCGTGCAGGAGCCGAGCAGGAGCGGCGCGGCGAGGGCGGCCAGCGCGACGACACGCGTGCGCAGCCGTCGCCGCAGCCGCGGCCGCGCCATCACCGCGTGAGGTGCCACGCGGCCACGGTGCCGAGGGTGAGGAGCAGCATCGCGGCCGTGAGCGTGACCCCGCGGTAGAGCCGCGTCAGGGCCGCGTACTTGTGCACGTTGATCGCGCCGAGGATGTGCAGCTGCTCGGCGAGCTCGGCGATCAGGTTGTCCATCCGGAGCTCCTCCCAGAGCCGACGGTAGGTCGCGCGGTCGCGACGCACGATGTCAGCGTGGAAGAGGAGCCGCATCGAGCGGCCCGGGACTATCGTGTCGGGGAGCGGGTCCTGCGGGCCACCCGCGGTGCCCCGCGGGCGCAGGGCCTCGATCGCCTGCCATATGAAGTACACCGTCGCGATCACGTAGAGCGCGAGCTCCACCTGCACCACGCGCGCCCAGGCGCCAGCGCGGGGCAACGCCGACTCGCCGCCGCGGATGGCGAGCACGAGCGCGACCGCGTTGAGCACGCTGATGATCACCAGCGCGAAGCGCGCCTTGCGGTCGGCGAGCTCGATCAGGTCCTGCGCCATCTCGACGGAGTTCTGGAGCGCGCGGTAGCGCAGGCCCGACTCGAGCGGGCCGCGCTCCTCCTCACGACGCCGCAACTCCTTCTCGCGGCGCTTCGCGTCCTTCTCCTCGGCAGGTTCGGGGGGGAGGGCCGGATCGACCATTGGCGTAGGAAGATGCACCGATGGCCCCTCCTGCGCTGGCCCCCCCGCGGGCCGGCGGCTATGCTCCTCGCCCGGGTCCGCGTCGCCCCCTCCCGAGCCGCCCTGATGTCCGGCATCGTCATCGCCCTCACCGCCCTGGTCGCCCTGCAGCACGTGGCGTTCCTCGTGCTCGAGATGTTCCTCTGGGAGCACCCGGTGGGTCGTCGGGTGTTCGGACTCGATGCCGAGTTCGCGCGGCGCTCCCGCGCCCTCGCGGCCAACCAAGGACTCTACAACGGCTTCCTCGCGGCGGGACTCGCCTGGGGCGCCGTCGCCGGCCGGCGCGACCTCATCGCGTTCTTCCTCGGATGCGTGCTCGTCGCGGGTCTCTTCGGCGGCGTCACCGTCTCCCGACGGATACTCGTGGTACAGTCCTTCCCTGCCCTCCTCGCGCTCGTCGGTCTCCTCCTCACGTGACCACGCCGGCGACCTCTCGCGCGCGGCGCGTCTCGCGCAACCTGCGCCAGGGGCTTTCCCTGGCCTGGAGCGCCTCGCCGCAGGCGCTCATCCGCTACTCGTCGCTCGGGATGCTGAACGCGACCACGACCCCGATCGTGGTCTGGCTCGGAGCGCAGCTCGTCAACCGCATCTCCGACGCCGCGACGGCCGGACTGACCTTCCGCGATCTCCTTCCCTACGTGGTCGCGCTCTGGGCCGTGACCGCCGTCCAGCGCGGCATCGGCGCGTTCATGGGCTATGGCCGCGACCTCTTCGTGCGCCGCGTGCAGCTCGAGGCCGAGCGACGGCTCCTCGCGCAGGCCTCGCGGGTGGACCTCGGCCACTTCGATAACTCGGATTGGCACGACCGACTCGCCCGCGCCAAGCGCGACGTCTCGTGGCGCCCCGGCGACCTGACGTGGTCGGTGCTCGGGCTCAGTGGGAACGTCGTCACGATCCTGCTGATGGCGGGTCTGCTCGCGAGCCTCCACTGGATCCTGGTCCTGCTCGCGCTCTCCGCCGCGGGCCTCTCCTTGCTGCTCGAGCGACGCAACACCGCGCGCATGTACGAGTACTTCTACAAGGAGACGCCGGAGGAGCGCGAGCGCGAGTACCTCGGCAACCTCCTCGTCGAGGCGAAGGGGACCAAGGAGATCCGCGCGTACGTACTCGCCGATCACCTGCTCGCGCGTCACCGACGGCTCTCGGAGGAGCTGCTCGCCAAGCGCGCCGAGATGTACCGGAAGGGCGCGCGGACGTCGTTCTACACGGGCCTCGTGACGGGGACGAGCCTCGCACTCGCCTACGCGTTCGTCGCGGTCGAGGGGGTCGCGGGGACCATCGACCCGGGTGGGATCGTGCTCGTGATCGGCGCCTTCACCTCGGTCTCGGGGACGCTGGGCAACATCTCCAGCACCTTCGTCGCGGTGGACCAGCACACGACCTTCCTCGACGACTACTTCTCGTTCCTCTCGATCGAACCCCTCGTGCCGACACCCCCGGCGCCGACGCCCCTCCCGGAGCGCCTCGACGAGGGGATCGAGTTCCGCGACGTCTCATTCACCTACCCCGGGGGCACGGCGCCGGCGGTGGACGGACTCACGCTCCACATCCGGTCGGGCGAGCTCGTCGCGCTCGTCGGGGAGAATGGCGCCGGCAAGAGTACGTTCGTGAAGCTCCTGCTCCGCTTCTACGACCCGAGCCGCGGCAGCGTGCGTGTCGGTGGCGTGGACCTCCGCACGGTGGACCCCGAGGAGCTGCGCAGTCGGATCGGGGTGCTCTTCCAGGACTACGCCACGTACGAGCTCACCGTGCGCGACAACGTCGTGATGGGTCGGCCGAACCTGACGGCAGCCGATGCGCGGGTGATGAAGGCCCTCCGCGACTCGCGCGCCGACGCCCTGCTGCGGAAGCTGCCGGCGGGCCTCGACGCGCGCACCGGGCGCCTGTTCGAGGGCGGCCACGACCTCTCCGGTGGCGAGTGGCAGCGACTCGCCCTCGCGCGCATCATGTACCGCGACGCCGACATCTGGATCCTCGACGAGCCCACCTCATCGCTCGACCCCGAGGCGGAGGCCGCGGTCTTCGCCGAGCTGAAGGGGATGCTCAAGGGACGGATCGGCATCGTGATCTCGCACCGCTTCTCGACGGTGCGGATCGCCGACCGGATCGCGGTGATCGACGAGGGGAAGGTGCAGGAGCTCGGGAGCCACGAGGAGCTCCTCGCAGCCGGTGGGCGGTACGCCCGGCTCTTCGAGCTCCAGGCCGCTGGGTACCGCTGACCTCAGCGCCCTGCGCGCCGTGATCGTGTGGTCGGCGCCGGCGTACGCCCCACCCGCAGGAAGCCCGTCAGGATCGGGTTCACGCGGCTGGCCGCCTCGATGTGCGGCAGGTGTCCGACCCCCTCGATGGCGTGGTACTCGACCTGCGGGATCGCCTTCCGCACGCTGTCCGCCCAGGTGATCGCCACGGTGCTGTCCTCCGTGCCCCACACCAGCAGGCTCCGGGTGCCCATCGCCCCGATCCGCGCGTAGAGCGTGTCGATCCGCACATCCTCACGCTCGAGCAGCGTGCTCCGCAATGCGCGTCCGAACCCGCGGTAGCGCTGCTGCACGCGGTACTTCTCCGCCCAGTCGGGCCAGAGTTCGGGCCGCACGAAGTCGGTCGCCTGTCCGTCGGCCATCC
Organism: uncultured Gemmatimonas sp.; assembly: GCA_964650715.1. GTDB lineage: Bacteria > Gemmatimonadota > Gemmatimonadetes > Gemmatimonadales > Gemmatimonadaceae > Pseudogemmatithrix. Next base: position 147,113 of record CAZYUL010000001.1, read on the forward strand.
GTGGCACCGCGAGCACCTGCCAGAGCGCGCTCCCGAGCAACGGGATGCGGAACATCGTCGGCAACGGCGCGCCCGTGCTCGCGACGGGGTCCACCAAGGTCACGGTGCGGACGCGCTCGGGATGTCGTCCGGCGAACGCGGCCACGACGGCGCCGCCGAAGGAGAGTCCGACCAGGTCCACCGGGCCCGTCCACGTCAGGGAGTCGAGGAGGTCCGTCAGCTGGCGGTCCGTGAGGTCCAGCGAGTAGGCGCGATGCGGGCGATCGCTCCACCCGCGACCGAAGAGATCGTAGCGCAGGACGCGGAACCCCGCCGCGCCCAGCGCGTTGAAGGTCGAGTCCCAGATGTACGACGGCACGGAGAACCCGTGCACGAGGACGACGCGCTGGCCGGTGTCGGGCCCGCCGACCTCGTAGTGCGTGACGCCATCGAAGAGTCGCACGAAGGCGCCGCTCGCCGCGGTCCGCTCGGCAGCGTCGAGGCCGCGTCGCTCCGGGTTCCGCACGAGGTAAGTGACGACGGCGGCGACGACGAGGATGCCGAGGATGATCGAGAGGCGGCGCATCGCGGTCAGGGAGTGAGGGGGAGCAGCCAGATGTTGCGGAAGCGGACCGGGTGCCCGTGGTCCTGCAGGGAGATCGGGAGCGCGTCCTCGTGCGCCTCGTACGGCGCACGCACCCTATGCGAGGTCGGTCCGAGGAGGGCGACATCCTCGTGGATGAGCACGCCGTTGTGCCGCACCGTCATCCGCGCGGGACTCACGAGGCGACCGTCGGCCGCGAAGCGGGGACGGCGGAACTCGATGTCGTAGCTCTGCCATTCCCCCGGCGGCCGGCTGACGTTCACCCGCGGGGGGAACTGTCCGTAGATGGCGCCTGCCTGCCCGTCCGCGTACGTCGCGCTCCGGTACGAGTCGAGCACCTGCACCTCGTAGCGCTGCATGAGGAACACCCCGCTGTTCCCGCGGTCCTGTCCGGCGCCGACCGGAGGGGTTGGAGCCATCCACTCGACGTGCAGACGAACGTCGCCGAAGGCATCGCGCGTGCGGATCGACCCCGCACCCGCCGTCACCTCCATCGAACCGTCCGGCAGGACGCGCCAACCCGCCGGCGATCCGTCGGACTTCATCCATCGCGCCAGGTCCCTCCCGTCGAAGAGGATCACCGCGCCCGGGGGAGGCGCGATCGGCAGGCGCTCGGACGGCGCCGCTTCGACCGGCGCCATCGGGCGCTCGAGGGAGTGCTGCGGCCAACCGCCAGCAGGCGTCCCCTGCGCGCGCAGCGCGACGGCGGCGAGCGACAGCGCAGCGAGGGTCGTCATCGGACGCAGGATGTCCTTCATCGACTCGGGTCTCGGGTGGGGCCGCCAGTGGCGGCTCGAGGTAGATTCTATGCGTGACGACCACGTCCCGCATCCCGACCCTCCTGGATCCCTCAGGCCGGCGTCGCTTCAAGGTCGCGTTCGTCGGCAGTCATGGCGTCGGCAAGACGACCCTCTGCTTCGAGCTCGCCGCGCACCTCAAGCGGCTGGACGTCGGCGTGGAGCTCGTGAAGGAGGTCGCGCGCCGCTGCCCGCTCCCGATCAACGAGGAGACGACGCTCGACGCGCAGGCGTGGATCCTGCATACGCAGGTCGCCGAGGAGATCGCCGCGAGCGCACAGTACGAGGCGGTCGTCTGCGACCGCTCGGTGCTCGACAACTACGCGTACCTCGTCGTGCGCACCGGACGACAGCCGGGCCTCGACGCCCTCGTCGGTGAGTGGATCCGGGGCTACGACGCGCTCTTCAAGGTCCCGGTGACATCGGCGCCCGCGTTCGACGGCACGCGCGCCGTGAGCCGCGCGTTCCAGCTCGAGGTGGACGCGACGATCGACCGCCTCGTCGAGCTCTTCGGCGCGCGCGTGGTCCACTTGGATCCCCGCGACCGCTCCAACTGGATGCCGGCGGTGGTCCGCTCGCTCGCGCTCCCGCTCGAGCCGCCGCAGCGCGAACTCTTCGGCTGACCCGGCGGGAAACCGCGCCCCGCGGGGGGACGTAGGGGGAGGGCTCCTCGAACCCTTCCGCCGTGTCCCTCCTCCTCGGCGCCCTCTGCGCCTTCCAGATCGCGGCCGCCCGACCCGAACCGGCCCCGGCGCGCACCGCGCAGGAGCTCCTGGCGCGTGCGCGGGCGGCGCGCTACCAGCAGGACTCGGCGCTGCAGGACTACACCGCGATGGCCAAGCAGCGGTGGACGGCACGACTCGGGGTCGCGCCGGGCCTCGGACTCGGACCCGTGAGCCGGCTCCGGCTCGGCGCGCGCCTCGAGACGGTCGCACGGGTCGGGTGGCATCACGTGCACGGCGCGTGGGCGGAGGTGATCGGGGCCCGCGCGGTCGCGCCGATCGTGGGCGAGGTCGAGCCCGAGATCGTGGACGACGAGTTCGCGGTGACCCTTCCCTACCACCCCGGCCGCGACCGGCTCTGGCCGACCGACGAGCTCGTCGAGGCGCTCCCGGGTCGCGACGGGTTGTTCGCCCATCCCCTCGATCCGGCGAACGACTCGCTCTACCGCTTCGACCTGGGCGAACCCGTCGACATCACGCTCCCGGGAGGCCGGCGCATCGGGCTCCGCGAACTGCTCGTGCGCCCCGTGCGCCCGGATGAGCGCCTGATCGTCGGGTCCCTCTGGGTGGACGCCTCGAGTGGGGCACTCGTCCGCGCGGCGTATCGGCCATCGGTCGCGGTGGACCTCTGGCCGTACATGGAGCCGAACTTCGAGGACGACGAGGACGAGATCATCGGGAAGTTCGGGCCGTTCGAGGGGAAGGTCGAGGAGATCCTCATCGAGCATGGGCTCTATGAGGAACGTTTCTGGCTGCCGAGGGTCCGGATCGCGCACGCCGAGGGCACGGCGAAGGGCGGCCGCGTGACGATGTCGATCGAGCAGACCTTCGAGTACGAGCGGGTGCGCGCGCTGCCACCCGGGGTCGCGCAGGCACCACAGCCGCACCGCGACTCACTGCGCCGGTGGACCGCGGACGATCACGAAGCCGAGCAGTACCGGTACGTCGAGTTCCATGAGGGAGGGCGCTGGGAACGACGGCGGACCGATGCCTGCCGCGAGACCGGCGACTCGACCGCGCCCCACCTCGTCCCCGACTCGATCGCGACGCGCCGTGACCTCCACACCGATTCCACGGTGGAGGGGATCCGCGTGCGCATCCTCTACCCGTGCGACCTCCGCACGCTCGCCACGTCGCCGAGCCTTCCCCCCTCCATCTACTCGCCGTCGGAGGAGCTCTTCACGGAGACCGACCTCGCCGACGTCCGGCGCGAGGTGCAGCAGGCGCTCGCGCTGTCGAGCCAGGCCGACTGGGCGCCTCAGCCGACGAAGCTGCGCTACGGCCTCGACCGCGGGCTCCTCCGGTACAACCGCATCGAGGGACTCTCCGCCGGCGTCATCGCCGAGCGGGAGTTCGGGAAGGGGTACACGGGGGACGCGCTGCTGCGGATCGGCACCGCCGACCTCGAGCCGAACGCGGAGCTCACCCTCCGGCGCGCCAACGGGCACCGCGACCTTCGCGTGTCCGCATACCGCCGACTCGAGCCGGCCAACGCGTGGGGCAACCCGCTCGGCATCGCGGCGTCACTCAATGCCCTGCTGCTCGGCCGGGACGATGCGTTCTACCACCGGGCGACCGGAGCCGAGCTCGGGGGGACACATCGCCGGATCTCCGGGGCGTTCGCGCTCTCGTGGCGATTGTTCGCCGAGCAGCACGATGCGGCCGAGGTCGGCACGACCTTCTCGATGGCGCGCGTCGTCGCCGGTTCACCGTTCGCGCCGAATCCGCCGGCGGTGGAGGGCATCTACTCGGGCGCCGCCGCCATCCTCTCCTTCGGCGCCGGCAGCGATCCCCGGGGCACGCAGCTCTCCGCGACCACGCACCTGGAAGGTGCCGATGGCCCGGCCAGCTACGGGCGCGCCGCGATCGACCTCCGTCTCGCACAAGGGCTCTTCGAGCGCACGACGCTCAGCGTGACCGGCGCCGCCGGCACCTCCATCGGCACGCTCCCCTCCCAGCGCCACTGGTATCTCGGCGGCGCCCAGACCATCCACGCGCACCGGCCCGGCACGATGAGCGGCGACGGATTCTGGTTCGCGCGCGCCGAGCTCACCCGCGGGATGCCGCTGATCCGGCCGATCCTCTTCGCCGACGTCGGATGGGCCGGCGACCGCCGCGACTGGCTCACCTCCCGCGATCGTCTCTCGGCGGCGGGGATCGGCGCCGCCGCGCTCGACGGGTTGGTGCGGGTCGACCTCTCCCGGTCGCTCGACGGCACCAAGCGCTGGAGCTTCGACATCTTCCTCGAGTTGCGCTGAGCGAGACGCGGGGAGCGCCGTCCGTCAGGGCGTCGGTCGCTTGATCACGATGACGTTGGCGTCGTCGCGGCCGACCTCGCGCAGCCACGCGACGAGCGCCGTGATGCGACTGGGGTCCTGGATGCCCGCCGCCCCCGACATCGTCCGGGTGATCCGCAGCATCCGGCCTTCCTGCGCGTACGAACTGCGATAGACGCCGAAGGCCCCGCTCGCCTCGATCGATCGGGGGAGTTCGGCCAGCCACCCCTCGGGCAGGGTGACGGTGTACTCGAGGCGGCTCTCGCGATAGCCGAGGATCTTCAGTGGATCGATCGGGAACCGCCGCGGCGGGAGCGCCGCGAGTTCATCGGCGCCCGTGGCGAAGGCCGTCGCCGTCCCCAGCGGGTTCTGCAGGATCGCGGTGTTGCCGGCGAACTGGAGCGCCCTCCCCCCGCTGATCCGCACGCGCACCCGCGGCACGGCGCGCAGGTCCTTCCCGTCGAACGCGACGAGGTCCGAACCCCTCGCCCCGGCCACCCACTGACGGGCGAGATTGCCCATGAACTGCGTTTGCTGCGCGGAGTCCATCGGGTTCGTGAAGACGTCCCGCAAGCCGTACTGCTGGTTGCCGAACCCTGCCTCCTCGTAGTGCCCGCTGAACGCCCCGTCGGCGGCGATGTCACCCGTGAGCCGGACCTCCATCCGGTTGTCGGCGATCGACGACTTGGGGAACGTCACCTCCTCGGTGGTCCCATCGGGCTGGACGACGATGCCGAACTCGCCTTGCGGACCGAACGGGAGCTCACCGAACGGCGTCAGGTCGGCGGTGAGGTCGGTGTACTCGTAGCCCGTGCGCCCCGGGCGCCGGAAGGCCGCGATCGCGTGGTCGAACTGGGTGAGCGACGGCAACTCGCGGACGACGCCGCCGGTGGAGTTCAGGATGACGGGATAGGCGGTCACGCCCATCCGGGTCAGCATCGCGACGAAGATCGTCGCCTTGTCCTTGCAGTCGCCGAATCCGGTCTCGAGGACCTCCGCGGGCGTGCGTGGCTGATACCCGCCGAGGCCCAGGGCGATCGAGACGTAGCGGATGTCCTGCGCGACCCACCGGTGCACGGCCCGGAGCGAGTCGTCGAGCGTGCGTGCGTCCCGCACGATCTCGGCGAGCTTCGCCTCGAGCGCCGGCGTCATCGCGTAGCGGCCACGGGCATTGTCGGCATACCACTTGCCGATGTCGGCCCAGCGCAGCGGGAGCGAGAAGTCCACCGACATCAGCACGCCGTTCGAGTCGGCCGCGAAGGGTTCGCCCTTCACCTTCGGGAGGTCGCGCGCCGCCCAGACCATCGTCCGACGGCCGCGCGCCACCGTCTCGACGCGCTTGAAGTCGAGATTCCGTTCACGGAGGTTGAGCCGCACCGAGGCTGGGACGTCGACGATGTACCGCGACCGGCCCACCGCGTTCCCGGTGCTGACGCTCCATCCGAAGTACGCGTCGCCGGGCAGGAAGGGCTTCAGCTCCTCGGTCGTGATGCTCCAGTCGACGATCGTCCCCACCGCGACCCCGGTCACCGAGACCCGGATCACCTTGCGGTCGGAGTACACCGGGTCGCCCATCTGCGCGGGGACGTCCGATTCCTGCACCTGCGTCGGCTTCTCGCTGATGACCGTGCCGTCCGGGCGGACGACGCGGATCCAGTTGATCGTGAAGCGCTCGTGCTTCGGTGCGTACGAGAACTGCATCTCGGCGTACGACTCGACGGCCTCGGGACGCAGGACCTGGATGATCTGGCGATAGGTCTTGGTGCCACGGCCGTCCGCCTCGAGACGGATCACGCCGTCGTCGAGCAGGTACCGCGAGGTCTCCTCGGGGAAGGCCGACGGATCGACCGCGAGCCGGTAGATGGTGTCGGCGTTCACGGAAGGATCGCCCGCCGGCGTGATGACCGGGGCCTGTGCCTGCGCGAGGGGGGCGATGACGGCGAACACCGCTGTGACGAGCGGACGGAGGGACATCAGCGTGGCCTCGGGTCGGGGGACCGGTTCGGGTCCCGAAGGTAGCGGCGGTGCGAAAGGCGAGGAAGGGCGCGTACGCTCGCCATCGGACGCCCCCTGGCGCGGGATCAGGCCGAGCGCACCACGCGACCGTCGCGGATCTCGGCGAGGGATCGCGCGCCGGCGAGACCCATCACCGTGCGCAGCTCGCTGCGGAGGATCCCGAGGACCGCTTCGACCCCCGCCTGGCCGAACGCGCCGAGCCCCCAGAGGTAGGGCCGACCGATGCCGACCGCGTCGGCGCCGAGCGCGATCGCCTTGAAGACGTCCGTGCCGCGGCGCACGCCGCTGTCGAATATGACCGGGATCCGGCCCCGCACCGCGCCGACCACCTCCGGCAGCGACTCGATGGTCCCCCGGCCGCTCTCCTCGGCGCGTCCACCGTGGTTGGAGACGACGATGCCATCGGCGCCGTGCGCCACGCACCGCGCCGCGTCCTCGGCCGTGACGATGCCCTTGACGACGACCTTCATCGGCGTCGCGGCCTTGAGGCGCTCGACGAACTCCCACGTGTGCATCGGCGTGTTGAAGTACTCGTCCTTCATCTCGATGCCGTCGAACATGGGCTTGCGGGAGAAGCTCGTGTTCTGGCTCCCGTAGGCGTCGCCGCTCGCGTGGCACTGGGTGCAGTCGCGCCGGTCGCGCTTGATCCAGCGCGAGAGCGAGAGGCGGTTGCTCGCGATCGGGAGGTCCACCGTGAGCACGACGACCGGGCAACCCGCACCTTCCGCGCGGCGGAGCAGCCGCTCGGTGATCGGCCACTCCGAGGTCGGATACAGCTGGTACCAGATCGGCTCGCCGCGCGCCGCCGCGACATCCTCCACCGAGGTCGTCGTGACGGTCGAGAGCATCATCAGGTGTCGTTGCGCCTTCGCCGCACGGGCCGTCGCGAGTTCGCCCTCGGGATGGAACGCGCGCTGGCTCCCGGTGGGCATCACGACGATCGGCGTCTCCATCGCCGTGCCGAGCAGCGTCGCCTCCGTTCGCACGTCGGAGATCCCCACGAGCCGTCGGTTGCGGATCTGCAGGTGGTCGAACGCGCTGCGATTGGCGCGGAGCGTGACGTCACCATCCACGCCGGTCGCGATGTAACCGTAGTGGGCGGGCGGCAGCGTCCGCTCGGCCGTGACGCGCAGGTCGAACACGTCGAGCGCATCCTCGGCGGACGTGATGTATTCCCCGAGCAGCTGGTCGGGCTCGCCGAGCGTGCCGAGCCGGTCGTTCGCGCGCGGAGCATCCTCGGCGACCTGGAGGTCGCAGGCCAGCGCACCGAGTCCGGCGAGCAAGGGACTCGCGGCGAGGTACTTGAGCAATGCGCGACGGTGCGCGTCGGGGGTCGTCACGAGCGGTCCCTGGGTGGTGGGGTGCCCGAAGATGCGACCACCCTCGGCAGGCGTCCAGCCGAGGGCTACATTCCGCGCGTCCCGACCGGAGAGACCCGATGCGTCGTCACCTCCTCGCGCTCTGCTGCGGCGCCGTCAGCGCCGCCTCTGCCGCCTCCCTCGCTGCGCAGGCTCCGGCGACGGGGCCGTTCGACGTCGTCATCGAGAACGGGCGCATCGTGGACGGCACGGGCGCGGCGTGGTACCGCGGCGACCTCGCGCTCCGCGGCGATCGGATCGCGGCGATCGGCGCGCCCGGCGCCTTCCGCACCGCTGCGACGACGACGCGCGTGGACGCCCGGGGGATGGTGGTCGCCCCTGGCTTCATCGACATCCAGGCGCACTCTCGCGCCCACTACGAGACCGGCGATGGCCGCGCCCTCTCGATGGTGACCCAGGGGATCACGACGGCGATCCACGGCGAGGGCGAGTCCACCGGACCCGTGAACGACAACGTCCTCGCCGGCGTGGCCGGCGCGCGTCGGGAGATGCTCCAGCGGTTCCGCGGGCCGCGCGGCTTCGGCGCCTGGCTCGACCACATCGTCGGGCGCGGGGCGTCGCAGAACATCGGCTCCTTCGTCGGGGACGGGACCGTGCGCGTGTACGCGAAGGGGAGCGAGCAGGGCCCGCTGTCGCCGGCCGAGCTCGACACGGCCCGTGCGATGGTCCGTCGCGCGATGGAGGATGGCGCGTTCGGCGTGGCGAGCGCGCTGATCTACCCGCCGAACACGTACGCCACCACCGAGGAGCTGATCGAGGTGGCCAGGGCGATGGCACCCTATGGGGGCATCTACATCACGCACATGCGCAGCGAGGGGGACAGGTTCCTCGAGGCGATGGACGAGGCGATGCGGATCGGGCGCGAGGGCGGCGTGCCCGTCGAGATCTACCACCTCAAGGCGAGCGGGCCGCGCAACTGGCCCAAGATGCCGCTCGCCATCGCGAAGATCGACTCGGCACGCGCCGCCGGACTCGACGTCCAGGCCAACATGTACCTCTATCCCGCGGGCGCCAACTCCTTCACGTCCTGCATCCCGCCGAAGTACGCGGCCGGCGGGCGCCTGCGGCAGAACCTCACGGACCGCGCGCTCCGCGCGACGATGGTCGCCGAGATCCGCGCGATGGACGCCGGCTACGAGAACCTCTGCGAGATCGCCGGCCCGGAGAACGTGATGGTGGTGGGGTTCCGGAAGCCCGAGAACCAGCGCTTCGAGGGGAAGCGGCTCTCGGAGATCGCCGCCGCGTTGGGGAAGGACTGGGCCGAGGTGATCATCGACCTGAACGTGGACGAGAACATGTCGCTCGGCGAGATCCTCTTCCTGATGAGCGAGGAGAACATGCGGCTGCAGCTGCGGCAGCCGTGGATGAAGTTCGGGACCGACGCCGGCTCGCAGGACCCGGCGACGGCGCGTGGGGGCACGCATCCGCGCGCCTACGGCAACTTCCCGCGGCTCTTCGCGCGATACGTGCGTGCGGAGGGGGTCCTGACGCTCGAGGACGCGGTGCGGAAGGCGAGCTCGGCGGTCGCGACGCGGCTCTCCCTGCACGATCGCGGCGTGCTGAAGGCCGGGATGAAGGCCGACGTGATCGTCTTCGATCCCGCGACGATCCAGGACCACGCGACGTTCGAGCGACCGCACCAGCTCTCGACCGGCGTGATGCACGTGTTCGTGAACGGCGTCGCGGTGCTGCGCGATGGGCAGCACACGGGCGCGAAGCCGGGCGTCGTGGTGCGGGGGCCGGGGTACCGGCCCTGAGGTCCGCTAACCGACCGCCTTCCGCTCGAACACGCCCCGCTCGCGGTCCTTCCGTACGTCGTCCCACGGGAACCAGCGGCCGTTCATCGCCACGTACACGCCCGGCGGGAGCGCCTGCACGAACGAGAGGGCGCTCCCGAGGTTGAACAGACCGTCGGAGCTGCCGAAGGCGTAGGGGACCATCGCGCCGGTGAGCACCACGGTCTTGTCGTGGATCGCCGCCGCGAGGGCCCGCGCCGTCTCGGCCATCGTGTCGGTGCCGTGCGTGATCACCACCTGCCGCTCCTCGCAATCACGCGCGGCGGCGACGATCCGCGCGCGATGCGAGTCGGTCAGGTCGAGCGAGTCCATCATCATCAGGACCTCGATCCGCACATCCAGCCGGCACCGCCCGCGCTCGAGCATCTGCTCGACGTGCGTCTCCTCGAAGGCGAGGGTGCCGGAGAGTTCGTCGTATTCCTTGTCGAACGTGCCGCCGGTGACGAGGACGCGGATCGCCATCCCGCTCAGGCCGCCTTGGGTCCCGTCTTGTCGTAGACGACGCCAGCCACCGCGCCCATGATCACCGCCCAGAGGATCCCGAAGACGGTCCAGAGCGCCGCGTCCACGTAGGGGAAGTTGTAGAACAGGTTCGCGACCATGACCCAGACCGGCACGTTGATGAGGATGCCGGCGGTGAGGCCATAGGTCGCGCCCCCGTTCGCGCCGGGGCCGAAGTTCGAGCGCACGCGGTCGAAGAACCAGACGAACACGAACGCCGCGACGAAGTCGGTGATGACGAGCCGCTCGATCCGGAGCTCCTCCGGCAGGATCAGTGCCGCGGGAGCGCGCCCGATCATCGGGTAGACATAGGTGTTCGTCACGTAGTCCCAGATGTTCGCGACGACGCCCACCGCGAGACCGGTCTTGATGATCCGTCCGACCTGCATGTGCCACCTCCAGGGGGAGAGAGGACCAGCACCTGCCCTGCGACTGCTGCTGCCAGCGTCGGGAGCGACCGCGGGGGACCCTCAGCGCCCGGCCACCCTCGGCCACATGTTGTCGGATGGGTCCCGATCAGGGAAACGCCCGAAGGGGTCGAACGTCACCGATTCCACCGTGCGCCCGCCGAAATCGAGCACCGCCTCGAAGGTCCGCGCACCGCTGAACCATACGTCCACCGGCCAGGTCACGATCGCCGTCGTGGCGTCCTCCATCACGGCGTTGCGCATCGGGCGGATCGCCGGCCCGCTCGCGGCGAACCGCACGCGGAGCACGACCGGCGACGGCATCTGGCCGGCCTGCCGCACGTTCACGAACGTCCGCGGGCCCACGGTGCGCACCCCCGCGATGCTGCCGTCCACGCTCTCGTTCGAGAAGAGCCAGGTGTTCCAGAACCAGCCGAGGTCGGCGCCCAATGCGCGGTCCATGAAGAACATCCAGTCCCACGGCGACGGATGCTTCCACATCCACGCCGTCGTGAACTCGCGGTGCGCGCGCTGGACGGCGGTGTCGCCGAAGATCCCGCCGAGCATCGAGAGCATCAGCGGCGTCTTCGAGTAGGTCGTGAAGCCGTACGACTGCGGCCCGGCATAGTTCGCGTTCCACATCATCGGGGCCTCGGTCTCGGCGCCGACCGTGCGGCCGTAGGACTGGCCACGGCCGTCGAGCACCGGGGCGCGACCCGCCGCGTCCGCGTCGGAGAGGATGTTCATGTACTGGTCGAACCCCTCGTCCATCCAGCCGTACCAGGTCTCGTTGTTCGCGACCGTCATCGGCCACCACTGGTGCGCGGCCTCGTGGTCGGCGGCGCCCTGGTTGGAGTTGATCACCATCGGGTACTCCATCCCCGCGCTCGGGCCATCCTGCAGGGTGAGCTGCGGGAAGGGATACGGCCACCAGAGCTTCGAGTAGAACTCGAGGGCGTGGCGGCTGATCGGCCCGGCGTTGGCGAACTGCGGCTCGCGACCCGGGAGGTGCACCATATGGATGGGGACGTGCCCCTTCCCGGGGATGCTGGCGCGGAGCGTCTTCCAGACGAACTGCTTCGCCGTGGCCCACGCGAAATCGTTCACGTTCTCCGCGACGAGGTGCCAGGTGAGCTCGCGGCCGGCGGCGGTCGCGCGCCCGGGGCCGGACTCGTCGACGCCGACGACCGTCGTGATCCCATCGGTCTCCAGGGCGCGCGCGAGTCGCTGGCGGGCGGTCGGCGTCAGCACCTCCTGCGGATTCTGCAGGATGCCGGTCCCGCTCACGATCCATCCGGCGGGGACCGTGATGCGCACGTCATAGCGTCCGAAGGGATTGTAGAACTCGGAGGGGCCGAGGTAGAGCTCGTTCTCCCATCCGCGCAGGTCGTCGTACATCGCGACCCGTGGGAACCACTGGGTGGGCTGGAACAGCGTGTCGCCCCAGCGTTGCGTCATCCGGTGCCCGGTGCCGGGACCGCCGGGGAGCTTGGCGTCCCAGTCGAGCTCGATCGTGGCCGTGGCCTTCGGCGGGAGCGGGGTGGGGAGCGGAAGCCTGGCGAGCGTGGAGCGCGGGTTCTGCAGCGTCGCCGCGGTGCCGTTCACGCGCAGGTTCGAGACGTTCATCCCGTCGGTCTGCTCACTGGGGACCCAGGGTGCCGCGCGGGGGTTCTCGAAGAGGAAGTGATTGAGGTGCAGGCGCATCGCGACGGTGCGCAGCGTGTCGGGCGAGTCGTTCACGACGGTGATCGTCTCGCTGCCATTGAGCCGCTGCGTCGCGGGGTCGAGGCGGACGCGGATGGTGTAGTCGGTCTTGAGCTGCCAGTAGTTGCGCCCGGGGCGTCCGGTGGAATCACGCGTGCCGGCCGCGTGGGCGCGGCGGATCGCGTTCGTCATCGGGATGTCGCGGCGGACGGCGCGTGGGGGCTGCTGGGCGGCGAGGGCGTCGGCGCCGACGGCGGCGAGGAGGATCAGGAGAGGGCGCATCGGAGGGCGTGGGAGTTCGGGTCGCGCCCCGAATATACGGCGCCCGGAGCCACGACAGGCGCGAACGGCCATATTCCCCGCTCCATGGACTCCCTCATCCGCGGCCTCCACCACGTCACCGCCACCGTCTCCGACGCGCAGGCCGACCTCGACTTCTACGTCGGCCTCCTCGGCCAGCGCCTCGTCAAGAAGACGGTCAACTTCGACAACCCCGGCGTCTACCATTTCTACTACGGCAACGAGCGCGGCGACCCCGGGACCATCATGACGACGTTCCCGTATGCGGGGATGGGCGTCCGCGCGGGGGCGAACGGCGCCGGCCAGATCCAGGTGACCTCGTTCAGTGCGCCCGCGAGCGCGATGGACTTCTGGCGCGCGCGGCTGGCCACGGCCGGCGTCCCCTATCGCGGCGACCCCACACCCTTCGGCGAGGACGCGCTGCACTTCGACGATCCGTCCGGTCTGCACATCCGGATCGTCGGCACCGAGGGGGACACGCGCGAGCCCTGGACGCGGCCGGACATCGGCGCGGACCGCGCGATCCGCGGGATCCACAGCGTCGCGATGCAGGTCCGCCAGCCCAGGGACAGCGAGGCCCTCCTCACCACGATGATGGACGCGACGAAGGGCGACGAGGCCGCCGGCCTCACGCGCTTCACCATCGCCGGAGGCGGACCAGGCCGCATCGTCGAGGTCGTGGACGCGAGCGCCGGTCCCGCCGCGGTCAACGGGCTCGGCACGGTCCACCACGTGGCGTTCGCCGTGGCCACACCCGACGACCAGCTCCGGATGCAGCGCGAACTCCGCCGGCTCGGGCTCGGGGTCACCGAGGTGATGGACCGGCAGTACTTCACGTCCATCTACTTCCGCGAACCCAACGGCGTGCTCTACGAGATCGCGACGCTGCCGCCGGGGTTCGCGGTGGACGAGCCGGTCGCCGAGCTCGGGACGGCGCTCAAGCTGCCACCGTGGGAGGAGCAGCGCCGGGAGTTGATCGAGCGACACCTGCCGAGGGTCCACTACTGATGACGCCCGCACTCCCTCCCCACGCCGGCCAGCCGGTCGTCACCTACGGCCGTGAGCTCGCCAACGCGACGGCCGCGATGATCATGGTCCACGGCCGCGGCGCCTCCGCTCGCAGCATCCTCGAGCTCGCGCCGGTGTTCCGCCGTCCGGATCTCGCGTATCTCGCCCCGGACGCGAACGGCGGCACCTGGTACCCACGCAGCTTCATGGCGCCGATCGCGGAGAACGAGCCCGGGATCACCTCCGCGATCAGCGTGGTGCACGCGCTCGTCGACGGCGTGATCGCGGCCGGGATCCCGCCCGAACGGATCGTGCTGCTCGGCTTCTCGCAGGGAGCGTGCCTCGCGGGGACCTCCGCCCAGCGCCGGCCGATGCGCTATGGCGGCGTGATCATGCTGAGCGGCGGGCTGATCGGCCCCCCCGGCACGGCCTGGTCCGCTGACGGCGACTTCGCCGGCACCCCGGCCTTCCTCGGTTGCAGCGACGTGGATGCGCACATCCCGGAGCCGCGGGTGCGGGAGAGCGCGGCCCACCTCGAGCGGATGGGCGCCGCCGTGACCTGCCGCATCTATCCCGGGATGGGCCACACGGTGAACGAGGACGAGGTGTCGTTCGTGCGCGACCTTCTCTCCGCCGTCGCTCCGTCGTAGCGTAGGGCATGACATCCCGTCGCGATTTCCTCCGCCGGGCTGCGGTCGCCTCCGCAGCCTCCCTCGCGGTGCCGGCGTCGGCCGCCGCCGCCCCCGACGCGGTGCGCCACCTCGCGATCGATCGCGCGTCGCGGACCCTTCCCCCGCCACCCAGCGGGACGCCGGACGTCGTCGCGCAGGACGAGGCCTACTGGCGCGAGGTCGCGGCGCAATACCTCGTGACCGACCGCGTGACGAACCTCGAGGCCGGATTCTTCGGGATGATGCCCGCGCCGGTGCTGGCGGCGTACCACCGCAACATCGACCGTGTGAACCGCGAGAGCTCGTACTTCGCGCGCCGCGAGTATCCGGCGCTGGCCGAGGCGGCGCGCGCGCGCGCCGCGCGGGCCCTCGGCGTCGCACCGACCGAGATCGCCTTCGCGCGGAACGCGACCGAGGCACTGCAGACACTCATCGGCCAGTACAACGCGGTGCGTCCGGGCGACACCGTGATGTACGCGGACCTGGACTATCCCGCGATGCAGCAGGCGATGAACGCACTCGCCGCGCGGCGCGGCGCCGCGGTGGCGACCCTCGCCATCCCCGAGCCGGCGACGCTCGAGGGGATCCTCGCCGCGTACGCAGCCGCGCTCGACGCGCATCCGCGGACCCGGCTCCTCCTCCTCACGCACGCCAACAACAAGACAGGACTCCTGCATCCGGTGCGCGCGATCGCGGACCTCGCGCGCCAGCGCGGTGTGGAGACGATCGTGGACGCGGCCCACTCCTTCGGTCAGGTGCCGCTGTCGCTCCCCGACCTCGGGTCGGCATTCGTCGGCGTGAACCTCCACAAGTGGGTCGGTGCGCCGGTCGGCGTCGGCGCGCTGTACATCCGGCAGGACGCGCTCGACCGCATCGACCGGGCCCACGGTGATGAGGGGCCGCTCGACCGCATCGACAGTCGCATCCACACCGGCACCACCGACTTCGCGGCGGTGATGACCGTGCCCGACGCGCTCGACTTCCAGGACCGGATCGGGGTGCCGCGGAAGGCGGCGCGCCTCCGCTACCTCCGCGACGCGTGGGCGAGGCCCGCCCGCGACATCGCCGGCGTGGACGTGCTCACCCCCGACGACGCATCCCTCGTCGGCGCGATCACGAGCATCCGCCTGCATGGCGATGGATCACGCGCCGCGAACGTTGCCCTCGCCCGCACCCTCCTCGACGAGTTCGGGATCTTCACCGTCGCGAGGTCCGGCCTCGCGAAGGGCGATTGCGTGCGGGTGACCCCGGCGCTCTACAGCACCCCGGACGACGCCGCGCGGCTCGTCGCCGCACTCCGCGAGGTGGCGGCACGCCCGCGTCGCGGGTAGTACATCCGTACGACCCACCCCAACAGACGGAGCCCCGATGCATCGCCGTACACTCCTCACCGCGCTCCTCCTCCTCGGAGCGACTCCCGCCCTCCCCGCCCAGGGATTCATGGGCGAGATGCACCGCGACCTCAACACCGTGCAGCGCAAGCTCGTGGACCTCGCGAAGGCGATGCCCGCCGAGACGTATGACTGGCGCCCCGGCGCCGGCGTCCGCTCGGTGCGGGAGGTGTTTCTCCACGTCGCCGCCGAGAATTATGTCCTGCCGGCGATGATGGGGACGGCGATCCCCGCCGGGATCGCGCTCAGCGCGAGCGACATGAAGACCGTGGAGACGTACGAGAAGCAGGCGATGACCAAGGACCAGGTGGTCGCCGCGCTCGAGGCGTCGTTCGTGCACATCCACCGCGCGATCAACGTCAACACCGACGCCAACCTCGGCGAGACGATCAAGTTCTTCGGGATGGACTTCCCGCGGCAGCGCGCGATGCTCGGTACCGTGACGCACATCCACGAGCACCTCGGACAGTTGATCGCGTACGCGCGGCAGAACAAGGTCGTCCCGCCCTGGAGCCAGTGATCGAGGGATGAGCGCCGGCGGGCGTCGCGTGACGCCCGCCGGCCGCCCGCTCAGCGGCGCGTCAGCGGCGGTGTGGTCTGCGGTGGCCGCCGGTGGCGCGTCGCCTGCTCGTAGGCGAAACCGTACGCGAGCAGCTGCGCGTCGCTGAAGGGCCGCCCCAGGAACTCGAGCCCCACCGGGAGCGAGTCGGTCGAGAAGCCCGCCGGGACGGTCAGCGCCGGCCACGCCAGCGTCGGGCTCAGCCCGCGATTGTCCCCACGACCGTAGCCGTCGCTCGGCCGCGGGTTCGTGAGCACATCCGAGGCGATCGGCGCGGGCGGCGCGTCGTAGGTCAGGTAGATGATCGCGTCGAGCCGCGCGTCCGCCATCGCCTTCAACACCATCGTGCGCAGCTCGGCGCGCTGCTTGAGCACGAGCAGGTACCCCGGGTCGCTCGTCGTCTTGCCGAGGTAGCCGACCATCCCGCGCGCCCGCCAGGGGTTCACTTGGCCGGAGAGGAGGATCTCGGAGAGCGTCCGCACCGGCGCGTTGGGATGCTGCGCGAGGTAGGCGTTCGTCGCCTCTTCCGTCTCGTAGTCGTTCCCTTCGCGGCGCTGGTTGAGCGACGGGATGGTGAACGAGTCCACGACGACGGCGCCGAGCGAGCGCAGTTCGCCGATGGCGCGGTCGAGGATGGGCATCACCTTGGCGAACTCGGCGGCGTTGACGCGGGCGATCGAGTCCCTCGCCTGCGCGGCGGAATCCCGCGGCGCGCCGGAGGCGGCCGTGGAATCGCGTCGCGGCGGCTGGCGGTTCGATCGCATCACCCCGATCCGCGCGCCACGGAGCGCGTCGGCTCTGAGCGCCGCCGTGTAGCTCGCCGGCATCCGGCCGACGGATTCCGCCGTCACCGGGTCGTTCGGGTCGTAGCCCGCGATGACATCCATGACCCGGGCGGCATCGGCGACGGTGCGCGTCATCGGCCCCATCGTGTCCTGCGTCGGGTTCGCCGGGAGCATCCCGTGACGGCTCACCAGCGGCAGCGTCGGGCGGAGTCCGACGAGCGAGTGCACCGCCGCCGGACCGCGGATCGAGCCGCTGGTGTCCTCGCCGAGGGCGACCAGCCCGAAGTTCGCGGCGGCGGCGCTGCCGCTGCCGCCGGACGAGCCGCTCGGGTTCCGCGTGGGATCGTAGGCGTTGCGCACGATCCCGAACGCCGACCCCACGTATCGCGACGCGAACTCCCCCATCGTGGTCTTGGCGAGGATGATCGCGCCGGCGGCCTCGAGCCGCTGCACCGCCGTCGCGTCGCGCCTCGGGATGAAGTCCTTGAACAGCGCCGAGCCATAGGTGGTCGGCATGTCCTTCGTCTCGATCTGGTCCTTCACGAGGACCGGGACGCAGTGCAGCGCCCCCGTCGCACGCCCGGCGCGCGACGCGCCATCGAGCGAATCCGCCTCCGCGAGGGCGCGGGGATTGACGTTCTGGATCGCGTTGAGCGCGGGGCCGGCCTTGTCGTAGGCGGCGATCCGGTCGAGGTACTGCTGGACGATCGCGCGGCAGGTCGTGCGGCGCGCCCGGAGCGCATCGTGCGTCGAGGCGATGGTCGCCTCCATGATGTCGAACTGCTGGGCCGGGACCGCCGTGCCGAGGGCGAGGGCCGAGAGCAGCGGGAGCAGTCGCTGCACCGTCCTCATCGCCGCGGAACCCCCACGCCCGCATCGCTCCCCCGCCGGTCCGCCGCCGCCATGCTCATCCGACGCGCGGCGTCGTACACGATCGTGTGCGCCTCCCCCTGACTCGCCGCGCGCCCCTCGCGCACGTCGTGGCCCATCGCCCTGAGCTCCTCGATCACGCCCGCCGATGCCGCGCCCGCCTCGAGCGAGAGACGGTCCGGCATCCATTGATGGTGCATCCGCGGCGCATCCACCGCCGCACGCGCCCCTCGGCCGAACAGCGTGACGCCCAGCACCACGTCGAGCGTCGTGTTGGGGATCGTGCGCCCACCGGGCGACCCCGTCACCAGTCGCAACTGACCGTCCTTCGTCACGATCGTCGGCGACATCGAGCTGAGCATCCGCTTGCCCGGCGCGATGACGTTCGCCGGCGTCCCGATCGCCGACTGCGTATTCGTGTAGCCGGGGCGCTGGTTGAAGTCCCCCATCTCGTTGTTCAGGAGGAACCCGGCGACGACGAGGCTCGAGCCATAGCTCGCCTCGAGCGTGTAGGTGTTCGAGACGGCGTTCCCCTCGGCGTCGACCACGCTGAAGTGCGTGGTCTCCTTCGACTCGGTGCCGTCGTCGGTCACGATGTCGCGACCGAGCTCGAGGCTGCTCGAGGCCTTGGCGACATCGATGGTCCGTGCGAGCGATTCGGCCTGCGCGCGCGAGGCGAGCCGTTCGACGGGCACGGGACCGAAGTCCGCATCCCCCATCCAACGTGCCCGCTCGAGGAACGCGCGCCGCGTCGCCTCGGCTCGACGGTGGAGGAAGGGCGTGGAGTCGGGAGCCATCCCGGCGACGCCGAGCGCCTCGAGCTGCTGCAGCACCATCAGCATCACCATCCCGCCGGAGCTCGGCGGCCCCATGCCGATCAACTCGTGTCCCATGAAGGTCCCGCGCACCGGCGCGCGCTCCACCGCCTGGTATGCGATCAGGTCGGCCTTCCGGATCGTGCCGCGATTCGCACGCATCTGCGCGTCGATCGAGTCCGCGATCCACCCGGTGTAGAAGGCATCGGGCCCCTCGTCGGCGATCGCCCGGAGCGCGCGCGCGAGCTGCGGCAGCTTGAGCGTGTCGCCCGCGACCCAGTCACCGCCACCCGGCTTGCCGTACGTAGCGACCGAGGTCGGGAACGGCGCGAAGGAGCCCGCGACGCGACGGTTGAGCGCGCCCGCCAGCGACTCGCTGAGCGGGAACCCGCGCTCGGCCAGTTCCGCGGAGGGACGCACGAGCTCGGCCCACGGGAGTCGGCCGAGCTTCGCGTGCGCCATCGCGAGCCCGCGCACCGTGCCGGGAACGCCCGACGCGCGCCAGCCGGAATCGGTCGCGGCCCCGTTGATCGTGCCGTCGCGATTCAGGTACATCGCGGGCGTGGCGGAGAGCGGCGCCTTCTCGCGGTAGTCGAACGTCGTCGCGGTGCCATCGGCCATCCGGACGACCATGAATCCGCCGCCGCCGATGTTCCCGGCGCTCGGATGCGTCACCGCCAGCGCGAACGCGGTCGCGACCGCGGCGTCCACCGCGTTGCCGCCCTGCGCGAGCGCCGCGGCGCCGATGTCGGAGGCGAGCTGATGCGAGGAGACGACGGCGCCGCTGGCGGAGTGGACCTCGCCGTCAGGGATGCGCGGCCCGCATGCGGCCGCGAGGAGCGCGAGGAGCGCCAGGGCGATGGCGCTGCGGGACGCCGACGAACGCTCAGCGCCCGGGAAGCCGGATCGGTGGGGGGACATGATGCCGAATCTACGGCGACCGCGCGGCGGTCGCTGGCGATGGTGCTACGGGAACATCGCCTTGGTCCAGATCACCAGCGCGCAGCGCGGCGTCCCGATCCCGGTCGGGGGCGAGTATTCGGGAGGGATGCCACCGGCGCGCTCGTAGACCTCCACCGCGCCGACGTTCCTCGGGTTGAGCAGCCGCAGCTCCAGTCCCACGTCCTGCGGGCGGATGAAGCGCCGGTCGATCCAGACCGCGGGCCGGCACGGATTGTCCTGCGACCCGAAGATCACCGAGCCGTCCCGCTGCACCTTCGCCGTGGTCCGGCTCGAGAGGAGGGAGGTCACTGGCCCCATCCGCTCCGCCATCGTCGAGTCCATGAACTTGGCGACGCCGAGCTCCATCCGGTGGGCGAGGTCATCGAGGAACCGCCGCTGCACGGCGCTGCCGATCACGTCCACCTGCTCGAGCGTCGCGACGTTCCGCTGCACGATCTCCACCACGGCGGTGTCCCCCCAGCTCACGTCGGCGATACCGCGCATCAACTCGGTCCCGACCGAGCGGATGGTGAGGGTGCGCGTGCCGATCAGCACCCCGCTGAGCACGAAGCGGCCGTCGCCGTCCGTGCGCGCATCGCGCGCGCCCGGCCACTGCACCAGCGCGTTCGGCACCGGGCCGCCGGATGCGCCGCGGACCGTGCCACGGACGACCCCGCGCAGGGCGCTGTCGGGGTGCGCGGCGAGGAGGAAGTCGCGCCGCGTGACCCCCGGCGCGACGTGGAAGAGCACGATGTCGTCGGTGCGGGACCCGCCGAGGCGGGCGCGCATCTGCAGTTGCACCCCGTTCGGCACGCCGCACATCGCATAGCGTCCCTCCGCGTCGGTGACCACGCTGCCGCCGAGCCGCTCCTGCGCGACCCCGCTGCGGGGGTCGAAGCCGACGTCGAGCCAGCTCGCCTGCACGTCCACGCCGGCGATGGGTGCGCGCGTCCTGGCGTCGCGCAGCACGCCATGCACGAACCCGGAGTCGTGCGGGACGGCGCTGCCGCACGCCGATCGCCAGATGGTGGAGAACGACGGCGTCGCCAGCCGCAGGGCGCGACCGTCGCCCGGCACCTCGATCGCGAGGCGCGGCTCGGGCAGCCCGAGCGAGTCGAGCCACTCATGCGCGAGGCGGAGCTCGTGCCGTCCGGCGGGCAGGTCGTCGAGCGCGAAGGCGCCGACGCTGTCGGAGACCGTCGCGCGTGCGAGCGCCTCGATGGTCACGAGGGCGCCGGCGAGGGGACGCGAGCGCAGGCTGTCGTACGCCACGCCGCGGATGGCGTGTTGGCCAGGGAGAGGCGGCGCCGCGAGCAGCAGCGCGGCGGCCGATGCGCCGACGAACGCGGCGCGGGATCCGAGTCGCCGCGTCACGGCATGACGCGCTTGGTCCACACCACGATCATCCCGCAATTGCTGACTCCCACCTGCAGCTCGATCGGCACGCTCGAGGCGCGCGGATAGACCTCCGTCACGCCGATCTCGGCGGGATGCATCTCACGCAACATCTCCATGTCGGAGCGGACCCCGTCGATGCGGACGTTCGGCACGCACGGGTCGCCATCCGGGTTCCGCATCATGATGTTGTCCTGGGTCGAGAAGCGTCCGAGGGTGACGTACAATCCGTTGAGGCCCGCGAAGACCGTACCCATGGACGAGCGCCGTGACGTGACGGTCGAATCGATGAACCGCGCGAACGCGGCCTGCTTGCGCTGCTCGATCCCCTCGAGCATCCGCACTTGCCACGGCGACCCGGTGATCCGCACCACGTCCAGTGTCGTCACGCGCTCGAGCACCGCCGCGATCGTCGCCTCCTGGCCGGCGACGACGTCCACGCTGAACAGTTGTGGACGCGCGCCGATCCCCAGCACCTCGACCTGCCGGCTCCCGGCGAGGACGCTGGGGAGCACGAAGCGACCGTCGGCGCCGGTGCGCAGCTGCGGCACGTCGTCCAGCACGATCGTCGCGCCTTCGAACGGTCCCCCCTGTGACCGCGAGACGGTGCCGACGATCGATCCGCGGGCGTCGCTGGTGGTGTCCAGGGGGCCGAGGAGGAGGTCCCGTCGCATGATCCGGAGTGCCGTCGGCAGCAGGTCCAGGGCCGCGCTCGCGAGCGCGCCGCTCCGCGCCTGCACCCGCATCCCCGCGTCGAGCGGCACGCCGCAGATGCCGTACTCCCCGTTCGCGTCGCTCTCCGTCTCGACGCGATACCGACGTCCCGAGAGCTGACGGATGTTCTCCACGCGGATGTCGGACCAGGTGAGCTCGACCCCCGCCGATGGCACCTCGCGACCGTCGAGCCCTGACCGCACCGCACCATAGACGAACCCGCTGTCCGCGGGCGCCGGCCGCTCCCCACACGCAGCCCGCCAGAGCGTCGCGAAGGAGGGCACCGCGATCGTGACCGACGCGCCGCCTGCCGCGACGCGAAGGCGCATCGCGACACCCGGCAGTCCCATCGAGTCGAGCACGGCGTGCGTCATCTCGAGCAGGCGATCACCCGACTCGACCGAATCGAACGCGAAGGCGCCACCCTCGTCACTGAACGTGCTGCGGATCCCATCGAGCGTCACGAGCGCGCCCGGCAGGGGGCGACGGGCGACGCTGTCGTAGGCGACGCCGCGCAGGGTGATCGTCCCCTGCGCGCCGACCTCGCGCGTCGCACCCAGGCTGCCAGCGACCGCGACGATCGCGAGGATCAGCGCGACCGCGCTCACCGCACCGCGACCGACCGGCCATCGCCTCACGGCATCACCGCCTTGGTCCACACCGCCACCACGCCGCAGGGATTGAACGGATCCGTCGGCGGGAACTCGAACGGCGCGAGCTCCGGCCGGTCGTACACCTCGAGCAGGACGATGTCCTGCGGCTTCAGCACGTTGAGCCAGTCCAGGCCCGCCTCGCGATACCCATCGATGTACACCGTCGCCGAGCACCGACGCGCCTGCCCCCTCCCCGGCAGGAGCAGCGAGCCGATGTCCCCGTACCGGCTGTAGCTCATCTCCAGCCCGCGGAACCCCTGGAACACGGAGCCGAGCAGTTGGCGGTTCCAGATGTCGGTCGAGTCACGGAACTGCCCGACCCCCTTCGCCATGCGCTCGTGGATCCCCTCGAGTGACCGCACCTGCCAGCGCGTGCCGATCACCCGGACGACATCGAGCGTGGTCAGCCGGTCCATCGCGATGGTGAGCGTCGAAGTCTCTCCCTCGCGCACGTCCACCGGCACCGAGCGGGGGCGCGCGCCGAGTGCGAGCACCTCCACCTGCCGCGTCCCGGTGAGGAGGCTGTCGAACCGGAAGCGACCGTCCGCCTCGGTCCGCTGCGGCGCCCCGCCATCCACCACGACGGTCGCCCCCTCGAACGGTCGGCCATCGAGATGCGTGATGGTGCCGCTGACCGATCCGCGGGCGGTCGTGGTGGTATCCGAGGGCCCGATCAGCAGGTCGCGACGCCGCACCCGCAGCCAGGGACCGACCGTGGTCTCGCCACTGGCGTTCCCCCCCTTCGCCGCGGCGATCTGCAGGTTGGCGTCGAGCGGGGATCCGCAGATCGCGAACTCCCCGTTCGCGTCGGACTCGATCTCCGCGCGGTACCGCGTCTGCCGGTACTCCTTGATGTTGATGAGGGTGAAGTCGAACCAGCTCAGCGTGACGACCGCCCCCTCGACCGGCTCGCCATCGCGGGCATCGCGCACCGAACCGAAGACGAATCCGCTGTCGGTCGGCATCGGTCGCTCGCCGCAGGCGAGCCGCCAGAGGCTCAGGAACGACGGGACCGCGATGCCGATGAGCGTCGTCGAGTCGAGCACGGCCACCGACCGCGAGATGCCGGCGAGGCCCATCGAGTCGAGCACCGCGTGATCCATCTGCAACTCGTGGATCCCGAGCCGCACGGTGTCGAACACGAACCCGCCGAGCGAATCGGTGCGGGTATTGCGCACGCCGTCGAGGGCGATGAACGCCCCCGCGAGGGGCCGCATCGCGACGCTGTCGAAGGCGAGGCCTCGGAGGGTCACCGCCGGCGCCTGCGCGCGCGCCGTCGTGGTCGCGACGACGAGCAGGGCCACCACGACCGGCAGCGCCGGCGACAGGAAGGGGGCGCGCCTCACCGTCGGGCCCGCCACTGTTCCTCGGTCATCACGACGCGGAACCCGATGTGCGAGGCGCCGGTGTCCGGCGCGCCCGTCCCCCGCGCGCTCACTCGATAACCCCGGCAGTACACGTCGCTGCAGAGGAACGAGCCGCCGCGGATCACGCGCATCGGTTCCCCTTCCGTGCGCGGATCGAGGCCGGCAGCGGGGCCCGTCGGATCGCGCGCGGTCCGTCCCGCCGCGCGTCGCGCGTACGTGTCGGGCCGGTACCAGTCCTGCGTCCATTGCCACACGTTGCCGGACATGTCGTACAGGCCGTATCCGTTCGCCGGATACGATCCGACGGCGACCGGCTCCGCCGGATGCGACGGGAAGGTGCCCGCGTAGATGTGCGCCTGCGGATGCCCGGGATCGTGGGGGGCGTCGCCCCACGCGTGCGCGGAGGCTTCGCGGCCACCGCGGGCCGCGAACTCCCACTCCGCCTCGGTCGGGAGGCGCCCTCCAACCCAGTGCGCGTACGCCACCGCATCCTCCCACGCGACGTGGACGACGGGATGGCGCTGCTTACCCGCGATGTCGCTCCCGGGTCCCTGAGGGTGCCGCCAGCTCGCGCCCGGCACCCACTTCCACCAGCGCGCGACGTCGCGCAGGTCCACCTCACCCGCGACGGGAGTGAAGACGAGCGAGCCTGGCACGAGGAGTCCCGCCGGCGGCTCGGGAGCGCCGGGAGGGAGCTGTGCGCGGATCGCGGCCGCGTCCGGTGCGCGCTCGGCGACCGTCAGATAGCCCGTCGCCGCGACGAACCGTGCGAACTCCTCGTTCGTCACCGCGTGGGTCATCATATAGAAGCCGCTCACGCGGACGCGGTGGACCGGCTGTTCGTGGGGGAGGGCGAAAGGCCCGTCGTCGCCCATCGAGAAGGACCCGGCCGGTACCCAGACCATCCCCGCCGGCGGGGCGGCCGGCGGCGCGTCGCCCACCGCGCAGCCGGTCACCGTCACCAGCCCCACCATCCACCGGAGTCGCATCGGCGCGAATGTAGCGCGTGGCCCCCGCGCGCGGTAACGTTGCCGCGATGCGGCGACTCCTGCTCGCGACCCTCCTCCTGCTCGGCTGTTCCCCCGGCGAGGGAGGCGCGCACCGCCCCAACATCGTGTTCATCCTCGTGGACGACCTCCGCTGGGACGACATCGCCGTGGGTGGGCATCCCTTCGTCGAGACCCCCAACGTGGACCGGCTCGCCGCGGAGGGGACCCGATTCCTGAACGCCTTCGCCTCGACGCCACTCTGCTCACCGAGCCGCGCGAGCATCCTGACCGGGCAGTACGTGCGCACCAACGGGATCGTGGACAACACCGCCCGCGACTCGACGAGCCACCGGCTGCCCACCTTCGCCATCCCGCTCCAGGCCGCCGGCTACCGCACCGCATTCTTCGGCAAGTGGCATATGGGGAACGACGACTCGCCGCGGCCGGGGTGGTCCCATTGGGTGGCGATGCGGGGCCAGGGCGAGGCGGTGGATCCACAGCTGAACGTCAACGGCACACGCGCCGTGGTGCCGGGCTACGTGACGGACGTGCTGACGCAGCAGGTGGTGGACTTCCTGCGCGCACCGGACGATGCGCCGTTCATGGTGTTCCTCGCGCACAAGGCGCTGCACCCGAACATCATGCAGCGGGATGATGGTCGCCGCGGCGAGATGGCCGCGGGACAACCGGAAGGATTCGTTCCCGCCCCTCGTCACGCGGGACGTTATGCGTCTGCGGTGGTGCCGCGGCGCGAGAATGCGCGACGCGCGCCGGAGCGGAAGCCCGCGCTCCAACGCCGCATCGCGGGCCTCCCGCCGCTGTCGCCCGCGACCGGCACCAGCGACCGCGACATCCGCGCCCGCCTCGAGATGCTGCTCGGCGTGGATGAGTCGCTCGGCCGGATCGTCGGCACACTCGACTCCCTCGGTGCGCTCGACAACACCATCATCGTCTTCACCAGCGACCACGGCTACTTCTACGGCGAGCACGGACTCGACCAGGAGCGCCGCCTCGCCTACGAGGAGACGGCGCGCATCCCGCTCATCGTACGGTTCCCGCGCGTCGCCCGCGCCGGCGCCACGCCGGCGCAGCTCGTGCAGACCATCGATTTCGCCTCGACGCTGCTCGACCTCGCCGGCGTCCCCGACACCGTTCGCCGCCAGGGCGTCTCGCTCCGGCCGCTGCTGGCCGGGGACTCCGCGGCAGGGTGGCGATCGTCGGTGTTCCTCGAGTACTACACGGACATCGTCTTCCCGCGCACGCTCACGATGGGATACGACGCGGTGCGTACGACCAGGTACAAGTACATCGTGTACCGCGAGCTGCCAGGGATGGAGGAGCTCTATGACCTCGAGACGGATCCCTTCGAGCTCGACAACCTGATGGGGACGCCGCGCGGTGAGGCGATCCTGCCCGAGGTGCGCGCGGAGCTCGAGCGTCTCAAGGCCGGGGCGCTGCGGTGACCGAGGAGCTGCCGAGCGCCACGCCGACGCCGCGGGGCTCCACGATCCTCCGCTCGGCAGACGTCCTTGAGGAACTGTGGGAGTCGCGCGTCGGCGCGGTGCTCCGGCGGCTCGGCCTGGGGAGCGTCCGGATCACGATCCTCACCCTCGCCATGCTCGCGACGCTCATCCCCGCGCTGGCGACCGGCTGGATCTCCTACCGACAGAACCGCAGGGCGCTCGAGGCGAAGATCCACGAGCAGCTCACGAACGTCAGCAGCCAGGCCGCCCGCGAGGTCGGCCTCAAGCTCAAGGAGCGCCTCTACGAACTCCGGGTATTCGCGGCCTCCTATGAGGTCACCGAGGGCGTGGAGCGCGCGACCGGCGGGATCCGTCGGCTCCCCGAGTACCTCTCGTCGGTGAACGAGCGGTTCCCCGCGTACCGCGAACTGCTCGTCGTCGCGCCCGACCAGCGCGTGGTCGCGAGCAGCGCGCGCACCCCGGGACGGCTCGGATTCGCCGGCGACTGGATGCAGCAGGCACGCGTCGGCGACCCCGTGCTCGGGGAGCCGGTGCGGGCCGCTGCCGGGGACAGCGTGACGATGGAGGTCGCGGTGCCGATCATGTCCCTCGCCGGACGATTCCTCGGCGTGTTGGCGGCGCGACTCGACCTCGGCGAGCTCTCCACATCGCTCCACGACTATCAGCAGCAGAGCGGCGCGCGCCTCGTGGTCGTCCAACGTGACGGTGCCGTGCTCGCGGCCAATCCCGCCGGCTCCCGCGTCGCCGAGGCGGCGCTGCGCGACCTGCGGGCGGCCGGGGACTCCGTCGTGCCGTACGACGCCGCCGACGGGATCCCGGTGCTCGCCCGGATCGCCGAGGTGCCGGCGAGTGACTGGGGCGTCGTCGCCGAGATCCCGGCGGCGAGCGCGTTCGCGCAGATCAGCGAACTGCGGACGGCGACGATCGTGACGGTGCTCGTGCTGCTCCTCGTGGTCGGCGCGTTCGCCTACGGGCTCGGGCTCCTGATCGTGCTGCCGCTGGAGCGCCTCTCGGGCGCCGCCCAGCGCGTGGCGGGCGGTGACTTGGACGTGGACGTGCCCGTCACGGGGAGTGGCGAGGTCTCCCAGCTCGGTCGCGTGTTCAATGACATGGTGCGCCGCCTGCGCGAGGGGCGCGCCGAGCTCGAGCGCCTCTCGGTGACCGACGCCCTCACCGGGCTCGCGAACCGCCGTCGCCTCACCACCGAGCTCGAGCGCGAGGTCCATCGTGGCGAACGGCACGGTCGTCCGTTCGCGGTGCTCATGCTCGACGTGGATCGCTTCAAGGCGTTCAACGATACCTTCGGACATCCGGCGGGGGATGCCGTGCTCAAGCGCCTCGCGCGCGTGCTCCAGGAGAACGCGCGGGACGTGGACACGGTGGCACGGTACGGGGGCGAGGAGTTCACGATGATCCTCGCCGAGACCGATGGCACGACCGCCGCGGGGATCGCCGAGCGCGTCCGGGGCGCGGTGGAGGCCGACCGCTTCGTGCCGGAAGGACGGGACGAGGAGCTGAACATCACCGTCTCGATCGGCATCGCCCTCTTCCCGTTGAACGGCCGCACGCCGGACGCGCTCGTGACGGCCGCCGACGCGGCGCTCTACCAGTCGAAGAGCGCCGGCCGGAACCGCGTCACCGCCGCGTCCGCCGTGACGAGCGAACCACCCAAGCCGAGGAAACGGAAGGGGAGCTGAGCGGGGTCAGGGCGCGATGCCCCGCGCCAGGCTCTGATGCAGCCACGCGATGCGCCCGTCCGCCATCGTGACCCGGATCCACTCATTGAGGTAGGCGTACGCGGTCAGAGCCGTGCCCGCGTTCACCGTCGTGAGGATCTCACCCGAGGTCGCGGGGCCGGACCGCAGGTTCGCGCGCGACGTGGTCGTGATCGGGACGGGGACGGCGAATGCGCGCTCACCCGGTCGCAGGCCCGCTCCCGCGGTGGAGCCGCTCACCTCGGCGAGGCGCCCGCGACCCGCGGTGGCGATCCGCTTGGCCTGCGTCGCGAGATACACCGCGCCGCCGAAGTTCTCCTTCTCGAACTCTTCGCTCGCATCGCGCAGCGATGCCTCGGTCGCCCGCACCTCGGGCGCGCCCTGCTGCCCGGCGCGGCCACGCAATTGCTGCAGCGTGACCTCGGCTTCGGCGATCGCCGAGGCGGCCTCCGCGCGCGTGGCCAGCGTGCGGAGGCGCGCCATCGCGCGCACCACCTCGTTGGTGGCCTCGCCGAGCCGGCGTTCGGTATCCACCAGCTGGGCGGAGCGCTCGAGGAGCTCCATCCGCAACCGCACGTTCTCGCGCTCGGCCTCGGGATCCCGGACCGTCACGGTCTCGGGCCGGGCGGCAACGGTTCGCGGCGCGGCGGGTGCCGGCGCCTGGGTGGCCGGCGCGCTTCCGGCGCCCCCGCTGCTGCACGCGGCGGTCGCGACGATGACCAGCAGGACGAGCGTCCGTGTCATGGGACCATCCCGGGATCGGATGACGGAAGACGGTGTTCCCGTAACAATACCCGGCGTCGCTCCCGGCGGCCAAGCGTTCCACCGGGGCCCCGCGTAACCCCGCGCATGACCCCCCGCCGCTCACGTCGCACGTCCGCGCTCCTGGCCGCCTTGGGCGCGGCCACCCTCGTCACCGCCTGCCGCGATTCAGCACCGCCCCCGGCCGCCACCATCCCCGCGTGGCTCGCCGCACGCGCCGAATCCCAGGAACTCGATCTCGCCGAATCACAGGCGCGGTACGACTTCCGCTTCCGCGAGGTCGGCGCGGCGAGCGGGATCACCTTCGTCAGCCGGATCGTGGACGATGCCGGTCGGCGATACAAGCCCGTGCACTACGACCACGGCTCCGGCCTCGCCGCCGCGGACGTGGACGGCGACTCGCTCGTGGACCTCTTCTTCGTCTCCCAGCTCGGACGCAGCGAGCTCTGGCGGAATCGCGGCGGGGGACGGTTCGAGGACATCACCGAGCGCGCGGGACTCGTCGCCACCGACCGGGTGGACGTCGGCGCGTCCTTTGCCGACATCGACAACGACGGCGACCCGGACCTCTTCGTCACCGCGGTCCGCACCGGGAACCGCCTCTACGAGAATCTCGGTGACGGACGCTTCCGCGACATCACCGACGTCGCGGGCGTCGGATACCGCGGGCACAGCGCCGGCGCCCTCTTCCTCGACTACGATCGCGACGGCCTCCTGGACCTCTTCGTGGCGAACGTCGGTCGCTTCACCACCGAGGAGCGCGGCGCGGGCGGCTACTACGTGGGGATGGCCTTCGCCTTCTACGCCCACACGATGCCGGGGCACGCCGAGCCGAGCCGGCTCTATCGCAACCTCGGGGGCAATCGTTTCGCCGACGTCACGCGCGCCGTCGGGCTCGCCGACTCGAGCTGGAGCGGCGACGCGGTGCCCTTCGACGTCAATGGCGATGGCTGGGAGGACCTCTACATCCTCAACATGCAGGGTGAGGACCACCTCTGGGTGAACGACCGCGGCCAGCGGTTCCGCGACTCCACCGCCGCCTACTTCGCCCGTACGCCCTTCGGCACGATGGGCGCCAAGGTGTTCGACCACGACGGCGACCAGCGGCTCGACCTGTTCCTCACGGACATGCACTCCGACATGTTCGAGATGATCCCGCCGGGCGACTGGGCGGCGGAGGCGCGGAAGCCGAACCCCGCGGCGATGCCGGGCCAGCTCTTCCCCCACGGCCGCGAACGCCTCCACTACGGCAACGCACTCTTCAGCCGGAAGAGCGAGCGCGGCGCCTTCGATGAGCGGTCCGACGCGGCGCGGGTCGAGAACTATTGGCCCTGGGGACCGAGCGTCGCGGACCTCAACGCCGACGGGTTCGACGACCTGCTCATCGTCTCGAGCATGAACTTCCCGTTCCGCTACGCGGTGAACTCGCTGCTGCTCAACCAAGGCAACGGCCGGTTCCGCGCGGCGGAGTTCGCGCTGGGTGTCGAGCCGCGCGCGGACGGCGAGACGGAGCAGGTCTGGTTCGAGGCGGCGTGCGGACCGGGAGGCGCCGACGCCGGGACGCCGCTCTGCGATGCCTGCCGCGATCCGAACGGCGCCGCGAACGCCTGTCGGCCCCGCAGCGACGGCTCCTTCGCGGTGATGGGGGCCCGCGGGGCGCGGAGCGCCGTCATCGCCGACCTCGACCGCGACGGGGACCTCGACATCGTCACCAACGAGTTCAACGCCTCGCCGCGTGTGCTGTTGAGTGACCTCTCCGGGCAGCCGAATGTCCGCGCGATCCAGGTCCATTTGCGCGGCACGCGGTCCAACCGCCAAGGACTGGGCGCGCGGGTCACCGTCTCCACCCGGAGCGACCGGCGCTCGGTCCAGGTGCAGGACGGCAAGTCGGGCTATCTCTCGCAGAGCGCGCTCCCGCTGACCTTCGGGTTGGGCCGCGCGCGCGAGGCCACCCGCGTCGAGGTGCGGTGGCCCTCGGGTGTCACGCAGGTCCTCGAGGGACCGATACCCGCGGGCTCGGTGGTCGAGGTCGTGGAGGCCGCCGAGGGATCCGACTCCGCAGGGCGACGCGCGGGCCGACCCTAGTCCGGCGGCCTCCGGCCGGGGGTGTGCGGCGCCCGCGCGGCGTCGAGCGCGGCGCGGATCGGCACGATCGTGGACTCGGTGAATCGCGCCACATCGGCGGTGATCGCCTGCAGCCCGCTCCGTGCCTGGTCCGCCGAGTTGCGCTGCATCGCGGTCGGCGCCAGTCGAGTATCCCAGCTGCTCATCGCGTTGAAGACCCGGCCCGAGATCGAGGGCACATCCGACTCGTCGAGTGACGAGCGCGCGGGATCGCCATTCAGCCGGCGGGAGAAGCCCGCGATCGTCGCGTTCGCCGAGTCGATGCGCGCGAGGAGCGCCGGCTCCGCACCGGGAGCCTCGATCACGGCGGCCCGCGCGTGTCGGAGTTCGTCGCGCAATCGCCCAAGCTCGGCCTGGACCGCGGCGGCGCGCCGCCGCAGCTCGGCGACCTCGGCCTGGAACGTCGCCGAGGCGACCACGTCGGTGCCGGCGGGGAGGTTCGGTACCGACCGCACCTCGAAGGACTGCGGCTCACCGAGCGCGCGCACACCGCTCGCCGAGGCGACCACCAGCGTCGCCGTGTAGCGCCCCGGCGCGACGAGCGGCCCGGGCGTCGGATCGTTCCACGGCGCGCGGAAGCCGGGCGACGTGAGGTTCACCGGTTCCGGATTCGGCCCGCGGAGGTCCCAGCTCACGCGATGTGTCCCCGCACGCGCCGGACCGGTGATCGTGCGCACCGGCCGCCCAGACGCATCGGCGATCCGGATGAGGACGCGCGGCTCGCCCTCGAGCGGCTCGTCGCGCAGCCGGTCGAATCCGGGGAACGGCGTGTCGGCACCGCGGTCGCGCAGTGCGCGTTCCTCCGTGCGCCGGCGCTCCCGCGCGGTGGTCGGCACCTCGCGCAGGTGGTAGGTGAGGAGCGCGCCGTGCGGCGGGTTCGGTGCCGTGAAGTCGTCGCTGCCAAGCTCGGGGCGCCCGTTCGCCTGCGCCACCTGCGCCGGCGTATACGTCCAGGCGTCTCGCACGCCGAACAGCGTGCCCTCGGCGGCGAGCGCGCCGGCGGCGATCGCGCGCAGCGGCGTGTAGTCGTCGAGCACGTAGAAGCCGCGCCCGAACGTCGCGCCGACCAGGTCGTTGTCGCGCCGGTGGATCTTGAGGTCGCGGAACGAGATCGTCGGCACGCCACCGCCGAGCTTGTGCCAGTTGGTGCCGCCGTTCGGAGTCCAGTAGATGCCGAACTCCGTGCCGAGGAAGAGCAACTCCGGTCGCACGTGATCCTGCTGGAGCGCCCAGACGATCGTGCCGCGCGGGAGGTCCCCGGCGATCGACCGCCAGGTGCGGCCCAGGTCCGTGCTCGCGTACACGTAGGGCGCGAAGTCCCCCGCCTTGTGGTTGTCGGCCACGACGAAGATCGTGCGCGCCTCGGACTGCGACGCCTCCACGTCGTTGATGAACGAGAGCGCCGGGAGGCCCGGGAGCGGCGCGGTGCGGTTCCACGTCGTGCCGCCGTC
This sequence comes from uncultured Gemmatimonas sp., assembly GCA_964650715.1. Classification (GTDB taxonomy): domain Bacteria; phylum Gemmatimonadota; class Gemmatimonadetes; order Gemmatimonadales; family Gemmatimonadaceae; genus Pseudogemmatithrix. The sequence continues at coordinate 179,289 of CAZYUL010000001.1, forward strand.
CGCCGAGACCTGCACGAGCCCGTCATCCGTCCCGACGACGAGCACGCCCGCCTGCCGCGGCGACTCGGCGATCGCGGTCGTGGTGGCGTACTTCGACATCGCGCCGTTGTCGTGCAGCGCGTCCACGCTCCACACCCGCCCGAAGAAGCGCTCCTCGTACCGGTTGCGCCCGAGCGTGAGGTCGCCACTGACGGCGGTCCAGCTGTTCCCGCGGTCGTCGCTCCGCCAGAGGCGCTGCGAACCGAAGTACACGCGGCGCGGGTCGTGCGGGCTCACGAGGATCGGCGAGTCCCAGTTCCACCGCTCGGGCGGGTCGGCGGCGGCCGGCTCGGGCCGGATGAACACCGGTTCCTGGTTCTTCGCATCCTTCCGCGTGAGCGAGCCCTGCTGCCACATCATGTACATCATGTCCGGGTCGCCGGGCTCGAACGCGACGCCGTAGCCGTCGGCGCCGAGCGGCACCGTCCAGTCCTGGTTGCGGATGCCGTCGCGGTTCATCGTGCGCGAGGGTCCGAGGAGCGTGCCGAGGTCCTGCGCCCCGCCGAGGATGTCGTAGAACGGCACGCGGTCGTTCAACGCGACCTTGTAGAACTGCGACACCGGGAGGTTCGGGAACATCCGCCAACGCGTCCCTTCGTCGAAGCTCTCGTACAGACCGGCGTCGGTGCCGACGAGCATGTGCCGCGGGTTCGCGGGGTCTATCCAGAGCGCGTGATTGTCGCTGTGCTTGTCGTGGCCCGTCTCGAGCTGCGAGAAGGTGCGGCCGCCGTCGCGCGTCACCTGCAGGAAGACGTCCATCTGCACCACGACGTCCGGGTCCACCGGTGAGGCCTCGATCTCCTGGTAGTAGTGCGGACCGGTACCGCCGGAGATGTATCCGTTGCGCTTCTCCCAACTCTCGCCGCGATCGGTGGAGCGGTAGAAGCCGCGCGCCGCGTCGTCGGCCTCGATCGTCGCGTACACGAGCGATGGGTCGGCCGGCGTCACCGCGAGCCCGATCTTCCCGATGTCACCACGCGGCAGGCCGTTGGTGACCTGACGCCACGTGCGGCCGTTGTCGGTGGACTTGTAGATGGCGGACCTGGGACCGCCGGCGAGGAATCCCCAGACGTGGCGACGCCGCTGATAGGCGGCAGCGTAGATCACGTCGGGGTCCGACGGGTCGAATTCGAGGTCGGTGACGCCGGTGTTCTCGTCGATCCGCAGGGTCGGCGTCCAGGTCGCGCCGCCATCCTGCGAGCGGAACACCCCCCGCTCCCCGCCGGCGGACCAGAGCGGACCTTCGGAGGCCACCAGCACGACGTCGCCATCGCGCGGGTCCACGAGGATCCGGCCGATGTGCTGCGAGTTCGCGAGCCCCATCCGCTGCCAGGTGCGCCCAGCGTCACGGCTCCGATACACGCCGTCACCCCAGCCGACGTGCCTGCCGCTCACGTTCTCGCCGGTGCCCACCCAGACGATGTCCGGGTTCGTCGGGTCGAGCGTGATCTCCCCGATCGAGTAGGACGGCTGGTTGTCGAAGACCGGCGTGAAGGTCGTGCCGGCGTCGGTCGTCTTCCATACGCCGCCGCTGCCTGCGGCGACGTACCAGGTGCTCCGGTCGGTCGGGTGGACCTCGACGTCGGCGATGCGGCCGCTCATGAGGGCGGGGCCGATCGAGCGCAGCGTGAGCGCGTTGGCGGCGGCGGCGACGTCCGGCGCGCTGCGTGGCGGCGGGCTGGATGCTGGCGGAGCTGTGCGCGCGGCCTGCGCCGAGAGCGTCAACGGGATGAGGGCGACGGCGATCGCCGCGGCGGCGGTCGTGGGACGAGCGATCATGGCGAGTGGGCTCCGTGGAGGCGCCCTGATGCTATCGCGCGGTCCCAGCTCCGGCTAGAACGCGCAGCCATCTCACGCCTTGATGCGCTCCATTCCAGGGTCGTACATCGGCTTCAGCGAGCACCGCGCCGGCCACTTCCTCCCCGCGATCTCCACCTCCCACCGCCCCGCATCCAGCCACGCCTGCGTGATCGGCGCATCCGCCCGCTCGATGAACGCCAGCCCGACCGCGCCGCCGAGCGTGTGCCCGTACGACGCGGCGCGCACGTATCCCACCGGCTGTCCATCCCGCCAGACCACCTCGGCGTGGAACATCAATGGCTCCGGATCGGTGACCAGCACCTGCACGAGCTTCCGCGTGATCCCCGCATCCCGCTTCGCGAGCACCGCTTCCCGGCCGATGAACCCGCCCGGCTTCTTCAGGTCCACCGCGAAGCCGAGCCCCACTTCAAGCGGCGAGTCGGTGTTGTCGATGTCGTGACCGTAGTCGCGGTACGCCTTCTCCATCCGCAGCGACGCGAGCGCCTTCAGACCCGCGTGCACCAGCCCGACCGCGCGCCCCTCGGCCACGATCCGGTCGTACACGGCGACGGCCTGCTCGCGCGGGATGTACAGCTCGTAGCCGAGCTCGCCGAGGTAGGTGATGCGGATGAGCAGCACGCGCGCGGGGCCGATCGCCACCTCGCGCGCCGCGCGATAGGGGAACGCCGCGTTCGAGAGATCCGTCGCGGTCAGGCGCTGCATGAGCTCGCGCGAGCGCGGCCCCTGCACGTTCACCTGCACGTACGCCCGCGTCACGTCGGTCGCGTGGCACGCGGCGTCGGGCGGCGTGTGCCGACGGAGCCAGGTCTCGACGTGGCGGTGCGCCGTGTCGCTCGCGACGACGAGGTAGCAGGGCTCGCCGGGCGCCGCTCCGAGCGCGCCGTCGCCGAGCTTCGCGACCGTGAGGTCCGCCTCGAGCGTGCCGCCCTCGTTCAACCACTGCGTGTACGTCGTGCGACCCGACTCGGCGTCCACGTCGTTCGCCGAGATCCAGTTCAGCACCCGCCCCGCATCCCGCCCCGTCACGCGGAACTTCGACATGAACGACATGTCCATGAGGATGACGCCGGTCCGGCACGCCTCGTGCTCCGCCCTCCAGCGATCCCAGCTCGACGGACGACCGAAGGTCATCGGCTCGGGGCCGGGGGTCGAGCCGTCGGCGGTGTACCACGCCGGGCTCTCCCACCCGCTCACCTCGCGGAAGTACGCGCCGCGCGCCGCGAGCCGCTCGTGCAGCGGCCCGAGGATCGCGTTCCGCGCCGTGGTCATCTCGCGGTTCGGGTAGTGGCACTGGTACACGAGGCCGAGCGACTCCACCGTCCGTGTGCGACGGTACTCCGGCGTCGCCTGCCACGGATGCAGCCGGTCCACGTGGAAGCCCGTCATGTCCACGTCGGGACGTCCGGTGAGCATCCAGTGCGCCATCGCGCGGCCGACGCCACCTCCGGTGAGGATCCCGATCGAGTTGAGCCCCGCGGCGACGAAGTAGTTCCGGAGCTCGGGCGCCTCGCCGAGGCAGGGCTTGAGGTCGGGCGTGAACGACTCCGGACCGCAGAACAGCTTCTTGAGCCCCACCTGCGTCGAGACCGGCACCCGCGCCATCGCCTTCTCGAGGTACGGTCCCATCCGCTCCCAGTCGGGCGGGATCTCGCCGAACGCGAAATCCGTCGGCATCCCCTCGACCTTCCACGGCGCGCAGACCGGTTCGAAGAGGCCGACCATCAGGCCCCCGCCCTCCTCGCGGAAGTAGCCGTACGATGCTGGATCCTCGAGCACCGGCCACGACTTCGACACGCCGGCGAACTCCTCGGTGAGCAGGTAGTAGTGCTCGGCGGCCTGCAGCGGCACCGTGACGCCGGCCTGGAGCCCGAGCTCGCGCCCCCATGCACCGCCGCAGTTGATCACCATCTCGCACGCGATGTCGCCGTGGGACGTGCGGACACCGGCGATGCGGCGACCGCCCGCGCCGCCCGCGCCGATGCTCCCGTCCTCGACGATCACGCCCGTCGCGGCGACGCCCTCGAGGATCGTCGCGCCCTGCATCCGCGCCCCCTTCGCGAGCGCCATCGTGACGTCGATGGGGTTCACGCGGCCGTCCTGCTCCACGTAGAAGCCGGCGAGGATGTCGTCGGTCCGTGCGATCGGGAACAGCGCACCGACCTCCTTCGCCGAGATCTCGTGCACGTCCACGCCGAGATAGCGGTTGAACGCGGAGACCCGGCGGTACTCCTCCAGCCGGTCGGGATCGATCGCGCACTCGATGAACCCGACCGGCATGAATCCCGTCGCCTGTCCCGTCTCGCGCTCGAGGCGCGCGTAGAGGTCGCGAGTGTACTTGCGGAACTCCGTCGAGGTCTCGGAGGTCGAGCCGAACGTGACCATGAGGCCGGCGGAGTGCCACGTGGTGCCGGCGGTGAGCTGGTGCCGCTCGAGGAGCACGACGTCGCGGCAGCCCATCTGCGCGAGGTGGTACGCGACGGAGCAGCCGATCACGCCGCCGCCGATGACGACGACGCGGGCCTGCGACGGGACGGGAGGCGGGGAGGTCACGGGTCGCGCGAATCCTAGCGCCGCCGCGATGCCTGAGCCACCTTCCCGCGCCGATGGCCACTCTCGCCGCCCACGACCTCGACGCCCGCCAGCGCATCCGCGCGATCGTCGGCGGCTCGATCGGCAACCTCGTCGAGTGGTACGACTGGTACACCTACTCCGCCTTCGCCCTCTATTTCGCCGGCGCCTTCTTCCCACCGGCGAGCGCGACTGCGCAACTGATCAACGCCGCCGCGATCTTCGCGATCGGGTTCTTCATGCGCCCGATCGGCGGCTGGATCCTCGGGCGCTACGCCGATCACCACGGCCGGAAGGCGGCGCTCACCCTCTCGGTGACGATGATGTGCGGAGGCTCGCTCCTCATCGCCATCACCCCGGGCTACGCCACCATCGGCCTCGGCGCCCCCGTGCTCCTCGCGGTCGCGCGGCTCCTGCAGGGCCTCTCCATCGGCGGGGAGTACGGCGCGAGCGCGACCTACCTCTCCGAGCGCGCGGGCCGCGCGCGACGCGGCTTCTACACGAGCTTCCAGTACGTCACGCTCATCCTCGGCCAGCTCCTCGCGCTCTCCGTCCTGCTCCTGCTCCAGTGGGCGCTGACCGACGAGCAGCTATCCGCCTGGGGGTGGCGGATCCCCTTCGTCATCGGCGCCGCGGCGGCGGTGGTCGCCGTCTGGCTGCGCCGCTCGCTCGACGAGACCGAGAGCTACGTGAGGGCGCGGGGGGACGGTTCGCCGCCACGGACCGGGCTCCGCGCGCTCCTCCGCCACCCGCGCGAGGTCCTCACCGTGTTCGGCCTCACCGCCGGCGGGGCGCTCAGCTTCTATGTCTTCACGACCTATGCACAGAAGTTCCTGGTGAACACCACCGGCTTCAGCAAGCAGGTCGCCTCGCAGGTGAACGCGGCGACCCTCGTGCTCTTCATGTGCGTCCAGCCGCTGATGGGCGCGCTCTCCGACCGGGTCGGGCGGCGACCGATCCTCATCGCCTTCGGCGTGCTCGGCGTCCTCGGGATCGTCCCGGTCCTGACCGCGCTCGAGACCGCCGGATCGCCGTTCACGGCATTCGCGCTGCTCGCGGCCGCGCTCCTCGTCGTCTCCTGCTACACATCCATCAACGCCGTGGTGAAGGCTGAGCTCTTCCCCACCGAGGTGCGCGCGCTCGGCGTCGCGCTCCCGTACGCCATCGCCGTCTCGCTCTTCGGCGGCACCGCCGAATGGGTCGCCCTCACGCTGAAGGAGATGGGGCGCGAACGTTGGTTCTACTGGTACGCGACGGTGCTCGTCGGGCTGTCGCTCATCGTCTACGTGCGGATGCCGGACACCAGGCGGCATTCGCGGATCCTGGAGGACTGATGCACCCCCGCACCCCGGACCCCACGCGCCCCGCCATCTCGCGGCGCGACTTCACACGCCTCGCCCTCGGCGCCGTCGCCGCGGGTTCGCTGCCGCTGGACGGCTGGCCCGCGCTCACCGACGCCGCAGCGTTCGCCACCTGGCCCGGCTACGACGACGCCATCGTCCTCGATTTCCTCGCCAGCCCCGGACCGTTCAACACCCCCGTGCCGTTCGACCGCCTCTCACCGGAGATGGTGCGCAACGCGCAAGCCTCGGGGATCACCGCCGTGAACCTCACCATCGGCGGCCGGACCCCCGAGCAGGTCGACGCGAACATCGCCACGTGGACGCGAGAGGTGACGTCGCACCCCGCGGTCTTCGCGCAGGTCCGGAGCGTCGCCGAGCTCCGGGCTGCGAAGGCGGCGCGCCGCTTCGGCCTCATCTTCGGATTCCAGGATACCGTCGCCATCGGCGAGGACCTCGCCCGCATCGCACGTTATCACGCCGCGGGCGTCCGGATCATCCAGCTCACCTACAATGTCCGGAACCTCGTCGGTGACGGCTGCCTGCAGCCGGAGAACGGCGGACTCACGCCGTTCGGTCGCGAGGTCGTGGCCGAGCTCAACGCGCGGCGGATCATCGTGGACACCGGACACACCGGCATCCGCAGCACCGACGAGGCGATCGAGTCCTCCCGCGCGCCGATCGCGATCAGTCACTCTGGCTGCCGCGCCGTCGCCGACCGGCCGCGCAGCAAGCCCGACGCGACCATCCGCAAGATGGCCGACAAGGGCGGCGTCATCGGCATCTACCTGATGCCCTTCCTCACGATGGGCACCGCACCCACGAGCGACGACCTGATCCGCCACATCGAGCACGCCATCAACGTCGGCGGCGAGGACCACGTCGGGATCGGCAGCGACCTCTCGACGACGCCGCACGTGGTGGACGCCGAGTACATGCGCGTGCACCGCACGTTCGTGGAGGGGCGGATCCGCGCGGGCGTGGCCGCCCCCGGCGAGGACCCCGAGGTGCCGATGTTCGTCACCGACCTCAACTCGCCGCGGCGGATGGAGATGATCGCGGATCGGCTCGCGGCGCGCCGGCACCCGGCGGCTCGGATCGAGAAGGTGATCGGCGGGAACTTCCTGCGGCTCTGCCGCGAGGTCTGGGGCGCATGAGACGGCCAACGCGCACACTCGCACGCCTCGCACTCGGCGGGTCGATGGCGCTCGTCGCGACCGGCGTCGGCGCGGCGCCGATCGCCGCCCAGGCGCGACCGTCGTTCGCGGGACAGTGGGTCCTCGTGTCGGACTCGGCGCGCGCGCGGCCCACCGTCGCCACCGCCGGTGACGTCGGCTTCCGGGTCGGGGACATGGGGAACATCTGGGGCTCACCCCTCACGCTTCGGCAGGAGCGTGACACGCTCTTCGTCGAGTTCGTGCACTTCGCGGCATACGACCTGCAGCCGCCGCTCCGGTATCGCCATGCGCTCGACGGCTCGGAGTCGCGCAATGCCGTGATGATCTCGCACGCCGAGACCGTGCTCCGTTCGCGCGCACGCTGGGAGGGGGCCTCCCTCGTCATCGAGACGACGTATCCGTCGCCGTCCGGCGTGGACCCCGTGCAGGTCCGACAGGTGCTCTCGCTCTCCCCCTCCGGCGAGCTGCTGCTCGAGACCACCCGCCCGGCCGCGTCGGGGCCGAACGTCCTGCGGGCGATCTACCGGCGGCGGTGAACGCGGCCGGCGGCAGAAGTCATCGCCGGGCCGGCGGCACGTAGGGATCCCGCGCCGTCGCCGGCACGTTCGGGAACCGCCGCACGCTCTCCTCGAAGTCGGCGACGAGCCGGTCCATCACCCCGAGCGCCCACGGGTTGACATCCTTCACATCCGTCTCCTCGCGCGGGTCGGAGCGGAGGTTGAAGAGCCGCATCAGCGGCGGCTCGTTCACCCGCGGCTCGGGCTGGAAGGCGTAGTGGAACTTCCAGTCCCGCCACTTCACCGCACGGACCTGCGACCCCGTGAAGTACAGCACGCTCTCGCGCGCCGACCGGTCCTGCCTCCCCTCGAAATACGGCAGCTGGTTGACGCCGTCGAAAGGCCGGTCCTTCGGCACGATCTCCGCGCCGGCCGCCGCCGCGATCGTCGGGAAGAGGTCCATCTCGTGCACGATGCCGTCGAGCCGCTGCCCGCGCGGGATCCGTCCGCTCCACCTGAGGACGCAGGGCGTGCGGATCCCGCCTTCCATGACCGTGTTGTAGAACCCGCGCCAGGGTCCTGACGACCCACGCCACGGCCGACGGCCCTCCGCGCCGTTGTCGGTGCACCAGAGGATCAGCGTGTTGCGGTCGAGGTCGAGCCGCGCGAGCGCCTTCGTGATGAGTCCGACGTTGAAGTCGACGTCGGCCATCGCGTCGCCGATGTCGCCGGCGCCGGTGGTGCCGGCGAAGTCGGGATGCGGGAGCGTCGGGAAGTGGACCTGCGTCATCGGATAGAAGAGGAAGAACGGCTTCCCCGCCCTGCTGTTCCGCTCGATGAATTCGACGCCCCGCTCCGCGGCCTCGCGGTCCACCGTGCGGCGCGAGTCGAGGTCGAAGACCTTCACGCGGCGCGGGTCGCTCCCGGTGCGCTGCTCCCAGATCCACGACGTGTCGCCGCCGGCCCGGTTGAGCTCGGGGGCCGCCATCCACTGCGCCTCGTTGCTCGTGTTCGGGATCCCGTACCACTCGTCGAACCCCTGGTCGATCGGCGTGCGGTGGTCGATCCAGTTCGCGCCGCCGAGGTGCCACTTGCCGAACAGGGCCGTGGCGTAGCCCGCCGACCTCAGGGCCTCGGCGAGCGTCTCTTCCCACAGCGTGATCCCCGTCGGCTGCGTGGCCCCGGAGCGGATCGCGTAGCGCCCGGTAAGGAGCGCGGCGCGTGAGACCGTGCAGGAGAACTCGACGTTGAAGTTGTCGAGCCGGATCCCCTGCGCCGCGATGCTGTCGATGTTCGGCGTCGGGACGCCGCGCACGCTGCCATAGGCGCCGACCTCGCCCCACCCCAGGTTGTCGGGGAAGATCAGGATGATGTTGGGGCGCGACGGCTGGATGGTCGCGTGCCCCGCCCCGAGGAGGGGGAACGCGGCCACCAGCGCGGGCAGGAGCGTGAGGGTGCGCCGATGTCTCATCCGGGCCGGATCCGATCGAAGTGTCCGTGCGCGTTGTCCTCGCGCACGTTGTCCCAGGCGAAGGCGTGGATGTTCATCGCGACGTACACGCCGTGCGGGAGAACCTGCGCGCAGCTGAGAGCGCTCGCAAGGATGAAGTGACCGTCGGAGGAGTCAAAGGCATGGAGCACCATCTCCTCGGTGCGTACGACGGCCTTCGCGAGTCGCCCCGGCGGCGAGGTTCCGAGCGGTACTTGGTGGGAAGAGGTTACGTCCCGGCCATCGCCAGCACGTCCGCCGTCGTCAGCGTACCGCCCGCCGCGACCAGGTCGTCCAACTCGCCGCCCGGGATCGTCGCGCGCAGCGCGTCGAGCCGCGCGACCACGTCGGGCGCCATCGGATGCTCGACCACGACGCCGGCGCGTTCCGCCATCACCCGAGCCGCGGCGCCGAGCTGCACCGCGCGCGCGTTCTCCCCCGCCGCCGCCGCGGTCGCGGCGAGCCCGAGGAGCGCCCGGCCGAGCCCGCGCGGGCTGCCGTTCTCGTCGTAGGTCAGCAGCGACTTGAGGAACCAGCGCTGCGCCCCCTCCGTGTCCTGCATCGCGAGGGCACACCACCCCAGCTCGCCCTGCACGCGCGCGACTTCCGGCCGGTCACCCACAGTGTCGAAGGCCGCGAGTGACCGTCGATAGACCTCCTGCGCGGTGGCGGGATCGCCACCGACGAACTCGACCTGCGCGAGGAAGCTGAGCGCGACCCCCCTCACTTCGTGGTCGCCGGCTCGATCGAGGATCGCGATCGCCTCGGCCTCGAGTGCTCGCGCCGCCGTCAGGTCGCCTTCGACGAAGCGCGCCAGCCCGCGCAGGGCACGCGCGAGGCCGTGATGGAAGGGACCGGCGACAGCGGCGTGGGCCTCCGCCTCGTCGAGAACCGTCTGCGCCTCGGCGAAGCGACCGGTGATGCAGTACGTGAACGCCAATCCGCCGCTGAGCTCCACGATGAGCTCCGGGTCGCCGAGCGTCCGCGCCTCGGCGAGGCCGCGTTCGCCGTCCCGGATCGACATCTCGAGTTCGGACGTGACACTCCCGATGACCAGGCGGGTCATCAGCGTCAGCACGCGGCCCCGCGTCGGCGGATTCGCGTCGGCCATCGCGAGCAGCGAGTCCACCGGTTCGCGCGCCGTCAGGTGCAGGCCCCAGATGTGCCACGGCCAGTTCATGTACCCGCAGAGCAGCAGGCCTTGCTCGAGCGCTTCCGCGCGTCCCGTCCGCGCCTGCTGCAGCGTCCATTGGACCGCAGCCTGCGTGTTCGCGTTCTCGGCGCGCGCCCGTCGGAGCGAATCGAGTTGGCGGTCCCACTCGATCCCGCGGAACACGTCCGCCGCGAACTCCACCTGCCACGCGGCGTGAGCGGCCCGCGCCGCCTCGACCTCGCCCCCAGCGTGGAGCTGTTCGGCGGCGAAGGCGCGGATCGTCTCGAGCAGGCGGTACCGGTCGCCGCCGTCGAGCAGACGCACGAGCCCTTTCTCGACGAGCGACCCGAGGTCGTCGATCGCGCGATGCCGATCCGTCTGCGCGTAGCAGACCCGCTCCATCGCCTCGAGCGTCCATCCCTCATGGAAGACCGAGAGGCGGCGCAGCAGCCGCTGCTCGTCCGGCTCGAGCAGCGAGTAGCTCCAGCTGATCGTCGCGCGGAGCGTCCGCTGACGCATCGGCAGGTCGCGGTCCCCCGAGGTGAGGAGATCGAGCGCGTGGTCGAGGCGCTGCAGCAGGGCGGACGGCTCGAGGATGCGCGTGCGCGCCGCCGCGAGCTCGAGGGCGAGGGGCAACCCGTCGAGGCGACGGCAGATCGCCGCGACCGCCTCGGCGTTCGTGGGCGTCAGCGCGAACCCAGGGCGCACCTTCGCCGCCCGCTGCACGAAGAGCGCGACCGACGGACAGGCCTGCAGCGTCGACGGCGTCGCCGGTCCCGCCGCCGGGAGCTCCAGTGGCGGAAGGGCGAACTCCTCCTCCGCACCGACCTTGAGGGGCGCGCGGCTCGTCGCGACCACGCGGAGCGCGGGACAGCGCGCCACCAGCGTCGCGATCTCCGGCGCGGCACCGAGCACCTGCTCGAGATTGTCGAGTACGAGGAGGACCTGCCGCGTCCCGATCAGGGTCGCGACCGCGTCGAGGTGCGTCCGGCCGTGCGCCTCGGCGATGTCGAGCGTGCTCGCGATCGTCGGCATCACCTCCGCCGGCTCGGTGACCGAGGCGAGCGAGACGAACGCGGCGCCGCCGGCGAAGTCCGGCCGTAGCCGGTCGTGGAGCGCCATCGCGAATCGCGTCTTGCCGGTGCCGCCGACCCCGGTGACGGTGAGGAGGTGGGTCCCATCGCGGAGCTTCGTGGCCGCGGCCGCGAGCGTCTCGTCTCGGCCGATCAGTGCGGTGGGCGCCTGCGGTGGCGGCTTGTCGATCGTCGCGACGAGTGACGGCCCCGATGTCGCGGCCCCCGCCGCTCCGGTCCCACCACCCGCCGCCGCGCGCAGCGCCTGCCGCCACGCATCGAGTGTCGCCGGCCGGTCGGCGGGCGACTTCGCGAGCCCCGCGCTGATCACCGCCGCGATGGCCTCGGTCACCGTCCCGCGCACCGTCCGCAGCGACGGCACGGGATCGAGGGCGTGCCGCGCCATCACCGCCATCGCGTTCGGCCCGGTGAACGGCGGCGCACCGGCGAGCATCTCGTACGTGAGGCAGGCCAGCGCGTACAGGTCGCTCCGCGCGTCCAGGACATCGCCGCTCGACTGCTCCGGGCTCATGTACTGCGGCGTCCCGAGCGTCAGGCCCGTCTGGGTGAGCTTCTCGGTCCCCGAGGACGCGACCGCCTGGGCGATCCCGAAGTCGGCGACGATCGCGTGCCCGTCGGCGAGGAGGATGTTCTCGGGCTTGATGTCGCGGTGCACGAGACCCTTGCCGTGCGCGTGGTGCAGGGCGTCGGCGACCTGGTCGGCGATCCGCAGCGCGTCGTCCAGCGGGAGCGCCTGTTCGCGCGCGAGCCGGTCACGGAGCGATTCGCCCTCGATGAGGGGCATGACGTAGTAGAGGAACGTCGTCCCCCCAGCTTCCGCGCGGCCGCTGTCGAAGAGAGGGAGGATGTGCGGATGGCTGAGGCCCGCCGTGGTCGTGATCTCGCGCAGGAACCGGTCGTCGCCGACCGCCGCGGCGAGCTCCGGACGCAGCACCTTGACCGCGACCCTGCGCGCGTGCTTTCGGTCCTCGGCCAGATAGACGGTCGCCATCCCGCCGGCGCCGAGTTCGCGCTCGACGTCGTAGCGGTCGGCCAGGGCGACCCGGAGGCCTTCAACGAAGTTCGTCACGCGCCAATGCTATCCGCCGCCGGACCCCTCCGCGAGCGGCGCCGGCATCGCATACACCCGGCCGTGCCCACCGTGCACGCGCGTCGCCCCCATCGCGCGCAGCCGGTCCCAGCTCGCCCGCACCACCGCCGGGTCCTCCGGCCCGACCATCATCTCCATCGTCAGGTCGCCGATGAAGCAGTCGCCAGTGTCGAGCACGAGCGAGACCGAGTCGTCGGAATGCCCCGGCGTCGGCACCACCTCGCCGGCGATGCCGACCTCCGCCAACAGCGCCCGCGACTCCTCGCAGCGGATCACGAGGTTCCCCGCAGGGATGATCTCGGTGTAGTGGTCCGTCGGCTTGACGTGCTGCTTCATCGCGGGGATCGCCGCGACCTGCTGCGCGAACACCAGCAGCGGCATCCCCTTCGCCTTGAGGTCCTGCGCCGCGCCGGCGTGGTCGATGTGGTAGTGCGTCGCGAAGCCGTAGCGGATCTCGGCGAGCGGGATCCCCGCGCGCTGGAGGTTGTGCAGCAGCTCGCCGGCCATCCCCGGCCAGCCGAGGTCCACGAGGATCCGCGAGCGGCCGGCGCTCACCACCCAGAAGTTCGTCGAGCGGTAGCCGACGTTGACGATCGTGAGCGGCGCGACCGCGGCCGGTCCTGTCGCGCTGCCCCGACGTGACACTTCAGGGACGCGAGCGGGCCGGCACGGCCTGCGGCACCGCCATCCCGTCGTGCCGCGGGTCGCTCGCACCGAAGTGGATCCCCTGCCCGTTCGACATCACCGCCTGCCCGTAGCCATAGGCGTCCGTCAGCCGCCCGGCGCGCAGCGTGATCTCGTGCCCCATCCCTCGCAGCGCCGCGACGACGTCCGCCGCGACCGCGGCATCCACGTCCACATCACAGCCGTCGAAGCTGCGCTTCGTGTAGCGCGGCGCCTCGAGCGCCTGCTGGATGTCCATCCCGAAGTCCACGATGTTGCTCACGAACTGCGCGTGGGCCTGCGACTGGTTCCAGCCCCCCATGATCCCGAATCCGATCCGCACGTCGCCGCGCTCCATGAACGCCGGGATGATCGTGTGCAGCGGCCGCTTGCGCGGCGCGATCGTGTTGGGCCGGTCGGCCTCGAGCGTGAAGAGCCCGCCGCGGTTGTGCATCGGGAACCCCGTGCCGGGGGCGACGAGACCGGAGCCGAACGCCGAGTAGTTGCTCTGGATCAGGGAGACGATGTTCCCCTGTGCGTCGATCGTGCTCAGGTAGACCGTCTCGCTCTCTCCCTGCTCGATCCCGCCCATCGCGACCGGTTCCACCCGGCACGCGGCCTTCGCCTGGTCGATGAGCCGCGCGCGCGCCGCCGCGTGGTCCGCCGAGAGGAGGCGCGAGACCGGCTGCGGGCCGAACCGCGGGTCGCCGATGTACCGCAGCAGGTCGGCGTAGGCGAGCTTCTTCGCCTCGATCCCCACGTGCAGCGCACGAGTCGAGTTGAAGCCGTACTCCGCGAGAGGGAATCTCGACATGATGTTCAGCATCATGAGCGCCGCGAGCCCCTGGCTGTTCGGCGGGATCTCGTGCACCGTCCAGCCGCGGTAGTCGGTCGTGATCGTGCTCACCCACTCCGGCTGCCACTCCGCGAGATCGGCGGCGGTCATCGTGCCGCCCTCGCCGCGCACGAGGCCGAGCATCGCCCGCGCGGTCTCACCCTGATAGAAGTCGCGCACGCCGTCCCGCGCGATCCGCCGCATCACCGCCGCGAGGTCCGGGTTGCGGAACTCCTCCCCGGGCCGCGGCACGTGGCCGTTCGGCATGAAGACGCGACGGAACTCCGCCTGCTGGTTGCGCTCGGCGGCATTCCAGAGGCGCGAGGTGACCTCGCCGAGCGGGAACCCCTGCTCGGCGTAGGCGATCGCCGGAGCGAGCAGCCGGTCGAACCCCATCGTGCCGAACCGGCTGCGCATCGCTTCCCAGCCGCCCACTGCGCCCGGCACCGTGATCGTCCAGACGCCGCGCTGCGGCATGCGCCCGTTCGTGGACTTCGAGCGCACCAGTTCGGCTGTCATCCCCGTGGCCGCCCACCCGCTGGCGTTGAGCCCGTAGACCCGGCCCGTGCGCGCCTCATAGATGATCGCGAAGAGGTCGCCGCCGATCCCGCTCATCATCGGCTCGGTGAGCCCAAGCATCGCGTTGGCGGCGATGGCGGCATCGATCGCGTTGCCGCCATCGGCGAGGATCTGTGCGCCGACCGCCGAGGCGAGGGGCTGGCTGGTCGCGACGATGCCGAGCTTGGTGGTGACGACCGAGCGGCCCTTGAGGACGATGGGGCGCTCGCCGGAGTCGGACTGCGCGGCGAGGGGAGCGGCCGCGAGTGCGAGGCCGAGCGTGAGTGGGAGCGGGAGGAGGCGCATGGCGGCCCGGGGCAGAGGACTGGGAGTGAAGCTAGGCCGCCGCGCACGACCCGGCGAGCGCCGATTCCATCGGCCGGCACGCCCATCCACCTTCCACCTTCCACCTTCCACCTGCCGTTAGATGGCCCTCACCGCCACCCTGTATTCGTTCGATGTCGCGCTCAGCCACGTGGACCGCGGCGTCTACGAACAGCTCTCGATCAAGGCCGCGTGCCATCCGAGCGAGACTGAGCAGTACCTGCTCACGCGCGTCCTCGCCTATTGCCTCGAGTACACTGACGGCATCGCCTTCTCCAAGGGTGGGATCTCGGACCCCGACGAGCCGGCCATCGTGGTCAAGGACCTCGCGGGCGGCTGGCGGAGCTGGATCGAGGTCGGCGTGCCGGACGCCGCGCGACTGCATCGCGCCAGCAAGGCGAGTCCGCGCGTCGCCGTGTACACCCACCGCGACTGGCGCACTCTCGAGCGGGCCTACGAGGGCCAGCGGATCCACCGGGCCGAGGCGATCGAGGTGTTCGTCGTCGAGCCCGCCCTCCTCGATGCGCTCGTGACCCACCTCGACCGTCGCAACTCCTGGACCCTGACCATCACCGACGGTCGCGTGTACCTCGGCGTGGCCGGGAGCACGGTCGAGGGGGGCCTGGAACGGAGAACGCTCCCGAACTGATCCGGGAGCGTCCGCTCATTCGACAAACCGCGGCGTTAGCGCCACTGGCGACCCTACGCCCTCGCGACGCTCCGCTTCTTGGCTCCCGACTTGGCGGCCGGCTTGCCCTTCGCGCGGGCCGCACCCTTGCCGTTCGTCTTCGAGGCGGGCTTGGCGACCACCTTCACCGGCGTCGCCTTCTTGACGACAGGGGCAGCGACGGGCGCCGCGGCCACCGGCTTGGGTGTCGCCGGACGGCTCCCGAACTGCGCCCCGCGCTGGACCGGCTGCGCACGAACCCAGAGCCGATGTTCATAGAACTCGACGATCCGCTTCTGGACGGACGTCCGGGTATCGTCGCGGGAGGCCTGGAACGGCGCATACCGTTGGCCATCGCTCGACACCGAGAACCACCACCAGTTCTCCCCATTCTGGCCGAACTGCTGTTCGACGCAGCAGGAGTAGTCGCGTCCGCCTTCCGTGAATTCGAAGCCCTTGATCATCGCTTTCCGGATCCGGTGAGGGTACAAGGGCAACCTAGTCACTCGAAGGCACTTTTTGACCCTTCGGATGCGAATTCGACACGTGAGAGCAAGCAGGACTCGCCCCGTAAGCGTCCTGTGGGCATCTTCTTACGCCGCAACGCCCCGCGCACTGACCACGTATCACACACCGACTCCCAACCCAGACGAGGCTCCGCCGATGCGCCGGTCCCGACTCGCAGCCCCAGCCTTTGCCGCCTTCCTCATCGCTGGCTGCTCCGGCGCCTCCGGAACGGGAGCGGCGGCTTCGCCGACCCCCAGTGCGCCCGCCCGTCCAGCAGCCGTCACGGCGGCGAACATCGCCCTCGGCGACTCGCTCTTCAACACCGGGTCGTGTCAGCGCTGCCACGGCCAGAAGGGCGTCGGCGCGAACAACGGGCCGAGCCTGGTCGCGGGCCCCTGGCTCCACTCCGCCGGCGGCTTCGACGAGATCGTGAAGACCATCACCGAGGGCGTGCCGCGCACGGCCTTCAAGGATACGAATCGCCGGTTCGCGATGAACCCGCGCGGCGGCCCGATGAACCTGACCGACGCGCAGGTCCAGGCGGTCGCCGCCTACGTCTGGTCGATCTCCCGCGAGCGGAAGTAGGGCTCGCTCAGAGGTACCGGGCGACCGCCATCGCGCCCGCGGAACCGAGCAGCAGTACCGACACGACGGCGTTGGCCACCGAGGTGCGCGCGCGCAACGCCGTGATCGTGGCGTCGAGCGTCGCGTGCCGGTCCGCCGGCGCCGAAGCGCGCTCGCCGAGCAGCGCGGACATCCGCATCATCGCCGGGCGGCCGATGAACATCCCGACGAGGAATCCGACGATCGCGGCCGCACCGCCGATGGCGTAGGTCATCCCGCTCGGCGAGTGGAACCACGCCGCCGCGAAGTTCGACGACGTCAGCTGCATGAGCCGGATGCCGGAGAGCATCACGAGGATGGCGACGGTCGGTAGCACCGTGAAGAGGTGCCGGTCGCGGAGCACCTTGGTGATGCTGCCCGTGGCCTGTGGCCCCGCGGCCGCGAACGCCGGCACGAGGAAGAAGGTGTTGTACGCCATCGTGCCGACCCAGAAGATCCCACCGAGCACGTGGATCAAGCGGAGCACGATCGTCTCAGCCATCATGTCGGACCTCGGCACGAAAGAGTGAGGGCGCTACATCTCCGCGAGCGACATCGTCCCCGCCGTCCCGCTTCCCGGGGCCACCATCCGCCGATGGTAGTCGAGCTGGCCGAGGTGATAGGCGAGGTGCGAGGCGAGATGCGTCAGGAACCGCGCCGTCGGGAGCCGCTTCCCGCCGACCTCCTGCGGGAATGGCGCCTCGAGCTGTGCCGGCGTCAGGCGCGGCAGCGTCGCCTCCACCGCCGCGATCGCGCGCTCCACCTCGGCCGCCAGCTCGGCCCGCGTCGCGTCACGACGGTTGAACTCGGCGTCGCGGTCGCGGCGGTATGATGACCCGCCGAGCACCGCGCCGACGAAGTGTTGGAGGTTGCCGGTGAGGTGCAGCGCCAGCGTGCCGCCGGTGTTGGTGATCCCCGGCACCGGCTGCCAGAGGGACTCGTCACTGGGATACGCTGTCACCTCGCGCGACAGCGCCCGGAGGTCACGTACCATCGTCGCACGCAGATCGTCTGTCACCACGGGGGCCTCTGCACGTAGGGGATGCGCCGCCCTCATTATATGGAGGGGGCGAGCATCCAGCGCGCCCCCACAGCCGCGAGGACCACCGATGCTCCTCACGCCCCGCCCGATCAGCGTCATCCGCTCCCTCCGCACGCACGTCCTCGTGCTCGGCGTCACGGTCGCGCTCCTCTGGATCGTCTTCGCGGTGGACCTGCTCCTGCCCGCGGACCTGCGCCAGTTCGGGGTCCGCCCACGGGACGTCGAGGCGCTGAGCGGTGTCCTGCTCGCACCGTTCCTGCACGGTGACTTCAACCATCTCGCGGCCAACACGATCCCGATGCTCGCGCTCGGCTGGCTCGTGATGCTCCGCGACCCGCGACACTTCGCGCTCGTCTTCCTCGCGGCGACCGTCGGCGGGGGCCTGGTCGCGTGGCTGCTCGGCGCGCCGGGCAGCGTGCACATCGGCGCCAGCGGCGTCGTCTTCGGCTTCCTCGGCTTCCTGATCTTCGCCGGCTGGTACGCACGCAGCTTCGCCAGCATCGCCATCAGCCTCGTGGTGATCGCGCTCTGGGGAGGGCTCGTCCTCGGCGTCCTCCCGGGCGACGCGGGGATCAGCTGGCAGGCCCACCTCGGCGGTTTCGGTGGCGGCGCGCTCTCGGCCCGATGGTTCGCGCGGAGCCTGCCGTCGTTCAAGCTCCGGGGGCGGGTCGCGTAGCGCGTCACGTTTCGTCGTCCTTCCACCATCCGACCGGCAACAGCGCTTGAAGGACCTCACGCAGGGCTCGATCCCCGGCCACCTCTTGCGCCTCTCCGGGCCGATGGCGCTCGGGATGGTCTTCCAGATGGCGTACTACCTGGTGGACCTCTACTTCGTCGGCCGGCTCGGCGACGCGGCGATCGCCGGCGTGAGCGCGGCCGGCAACCTCCAGTTCCTGATGGTGGCGATGACGCAGGTGCTGAGCGTCGGCACGATGGTCCTCATCGCGCATGCCGTCGGACGGAAGGATCAGGCCGACGCGAACCTCGTCTTCAACCAGGGGCTCGTCCTCGCCGTCATCGCCGGGAGCGCGGTGGTCGTGCTCGTCCTCGCGCTCCACGGCCCGTACGTGGATGGCCTCGCCGCCGACGCGGCGACCGCGGCCGCCGGGCGCGCCTACCTGCTGGCGTTCCTGCCGGCGATGTCACTCCAGTTCCTGATCGCCGCGATGGCCTCGGCGCTGCGCGGCACCGGCATCGCGAAGCCGACGATGATCGTCCAGCTCGCGACCGTCGTGGTGAACGCGGTGCTCGCTCCCATCCTGATCACCGGCGTCGGCACCGGTCGTCCGTTCGGCGTCGCCGGAGCGGGTCTCGCGAGCTCGATCGCCGTCGCGATCGGCGTCGTGATGCTCTGGTGGTACTTCGTGCGGCTCGAACGCTACGTCGGGTTCGACCGCGCCCTCTTCCGACCGCGGCTCGCGACCTGGCGGCGACTGCTCAAGGTGGGGATCCCGGCGGGCGGGGAGTTCGCGCTGATGTTCGTATCTCTCGGCGCGATCTACATCCTCATCGCCGACCAGGGGGCCGCGGCCCAGGCCGGCTTCGGCGTCGGCCAGCGCGTGATGCAGGCCCTCTTCCTCCCCGTCATCGCGATCTCGTTCGCGGTCGGGCCGATCGCGGGCCAGAACCTCGCGGCCGGGCACCACGCGCGGGTCCGCGAGACCTTCTGGCGCGCCGTGGTGATCGGCAGCAGCCTGATGCTGGCCGCGACCCTGCTCGCCCGCTCGCGCCCGGAGTGGTTCGTGCATTGGTTCGCCGCCGACCCGGCCGTCGTCGCGACCGCCGCCGAGTTCCTGGCGATGATCTCCCTCAACTTCGTGGCGTCGGGGATCGTCTTCACCAGCTCGGGCATGTTCCAGGCGCTCGGGAACACCGTGCCGGCCGTGCTCGCGAGCGCACTGCGGCTCGTCCTGTTCCTCGTCCCCGCGGTCTGGGTGGCCGGGCGACCGGGCTTCCAGCTGCGCCACCTCTGGACCGTCTCGGTCGCGGCGACGACGGTGCACGCAGTGATCACGCTCGCCCTCCTGCGCCGAGAGGCGACTAGAAGGGGATTGCTCGCGAGCTGAGTCGCGGCGCGCTGACGGGGCCGATAGGATGAACCATCACCCCGTTCCGGTGTCGAACGCGCATGCTCACTTCGCTCGCCATCCGTCTCCTCGCGTCGCTCGTCGGCGCACCATCGGCGGTGCTCACGCCGGCCGGCCAGGGTTCACCGGTGGCCGCGGTCGAGTCGCTCCTCGAGGCCGACCGCGCCTTCGCCAACGCGGCCGAGCGGACGGACCTCATCACCGCCATCACCGCGATGCTCGCGCCGGACGCCCTGATGCCCGCGCGGGGCGTCGGGTTCGCGGAAGGCGTCCAGGCGATCCGCGCCGCACTGCAGCGCGACTCCCTGAATCCGACATCGCGGATCTCGTGGGAGCCGCTGCGCGGCGGCGTATCCGCGGATGGCCTCCACGGATTCACCTTCGGCTATATCCTGACGACGCGGGCCGACGGCACGGTGCTGCCCGGGAAGTACCTGTCCTACTGGGCCCGGGGCGCGGAGGGCTGGCGCGTGATCGCGTACAAGCGCGCACCACGCCCGGCGGGCGAGGTCTCGCGCGCGATGCTCGCGCCGGCCGTGCCCGTCGCGCTCGTCGCCCCCACCGACGACGCCGCGGTGATCGCGCGCCATCGCGAGTCGCTCGCGCAGGCCGAACGCGACTTCTCCGCGGAGGCGCAGGTGATCGGACTCGGTCCGGCGTTCGAGAAGTACGGCAGTGCCGACGCGATGAACATCGGCGGACCCGATTCACCGGGGTTCGTGCTCGGCAACGTCGCCATCGGCCGCTCGATCGGCGCCGGCAGCGCGCCCGGTGCCAGTCCGGTCACGTGGGGGCCGGACCATCGCGTGATCGTCGCCACGAGCGGCGACCTCGGGGTGACGTTCGGGTTCATCGTTCCCAAGGGCGCCGGCGCCACCGCGGGCGGCAGTCCCTTCTTCACGATCTGGCGTCGCGCCGACGCCCGCGCTCCCTGGCGGTACGTGGCGGAGTAGACCGCGACCGGCGTCGATGAGCAGGATCGCCAGCGCCACCGCGAGCAAGGGACCGAATGCCTTCTTAGGATGCCCCCGAGGTTGAGCCGCCGCGCGCGACGCCGAGCTACTCCGCGCGCAGGGTCAGTCCAGGATCTACTTGCGCCGCGCGACGCGCCGGGATCCAGGTCGCGATCGCCGCGACCGCCAGGAGCATCCCGGCGATCACGACCCCAAGGTACATCGGGAGCGTCTCTGCCATCCTCATCTCCCCCTGCGAGATCAGCACCTGCAGGACCGCGAGCGTGACCGGCAGCCCGATGGCGAGTCCGACGACAGCCGACTTCATGCCGGACGCGAGGAACATCCGGGCGACCCGCATCGGTTCGGCCCCCACCGCGATCCGGATCCCGATCTCGCGCGTCCGCTGCCGCACCGAGAGCGCGACGACACCGTAGAGTCCGAGCGAGGCGAGGGCGAGCGCGATCAGCCCGCCGAGCCCCGCCAGGAGCGAGAGCCGCACCGTCACCCGGAACTCCTGTTCGTCCATCTGCTGCAGGGTCTTGATCGAAGTGATCGGCAGCTGTGGCGCTTCGGCGATCGCGAACCGCTGCAGGTCGGGGAGATATCCCGCGGCCGGGCCGCGCGTGCGGATCAGCAACCGGTCCTTCTGCCACGCCTTCCCGTGCGCCGTGTAGATCCGGTACGGGATGTTCGACCGCGCCGAGGTCCCCGCCCAGATCATCCCCGGCACCCGCACACGGGAGTCGTACACGCCGACCACGCGCATCGCGATCGAGTCCTGGTCGAGGCCGCGGAGCGGAGGCGAGTAGAGGATCCGGCCGACCGGGTTGGCGTCACCATAGAGCGCCCGTGCGAGGTCCACGCCGATGACGACCGGGCGATCGGTCGATATGGTGTCGGCGAGCATCACGTCGCGGCCGAGGACGATCGGCACGTCGAGCACTTCGAACCACCCCGGCGCGGCGCCCTCGAGGTGCAGCACCGTCGGGACGGTGTCCCCGGCGGCGATGCGCCGTTCACGATCCTGGACGTGGACGCCGCGCACATCGAGGCCCGCCGCGGCCGGCACGACCGCAAGGACCTCCGGTCGCGACGCGATGCGCGGGATCAGGTTCTCCACGAGCTGCGGCCCGAGCGCTGACTGCTTCTCGTCGAGGTTCGGGCGGAACGTCGCGCCGATCACCTCGCGGCTCGTCTCGGGCGCGATCGGCTGGTAGTCGGTGACCACCATCTGCAGCATGATCAACAGGATCACGAGGAGCGGCTGCGAGAGGGCGATCTGCGCGACGACGAGCGTGCGTTGGAGCCGCGACTTCCGGGTGGCACCCTGACCCGAGTCCCGGATGGCCCCCGCCACCCCGTGCTTCCGTCCGATCGCGTGGAGCGCGGGCGAGAGCCCGAAGAGGATCCCCGTCGCCACCGCCATCCCGAAGGTGAACGCGAAGGTCCCTCCGTCCGGAGCGAGGCTCACGCCGGTCACTTCTCGGGACACCACCGCCGACAGCACCCAGAACGCCGCGAGCGCGCCGCCGGTGGCGCCCACGATCGAGATGATCGCCGACTCGGTGACCAGCTGGCGGACGATCCTCAGGCGCGAGGCGCCGAGGGCGAGCCGCACCGCGATCTCCTGCCGCCGTGCCACCGCCGCCGCGACCATCAGCGCGCTGACGTTCATCCAACCGACGAGCAGGATCAGCAGGCCGAGGGCCCCCAACAACGTGAAGATCAGTACCAGCTCGATGCCGGCGTCCCACGGCGGCAAGGCCCCGAGGTGTCGCACGTCAGCCAGCCGCGTCATGCCGACGCGGTCGGCCGAGTCGGGGAGCGTGGCGATCGCGACCTGCTGGGCGACGGCGGTGGCCTGCTCGAAGCTCGCGCCCGGGGCGAGCCGCGCGAAGACGCGGAGGGCGCGATCCTCGACCATCCAGCGGGGGTGGGCGCCGATGAGGTCGCTCCGCGCGCTCATCGGCATGAAGAGCACCGGCTCCACGTCGTCGCGCGTCGCCCCGCGGAAGCGCCGCGGCGCGATGCCGACGATCTCGACCGGGACCCTGTTCACGAGCAACCGCCTCCCCAGCGCCTGCGCTGGCGACCCGAAGAGTTCCTCGGCGGGGATCTCGGCCATCACGGCGCTGAGATCGGCGACCCCGTCGGTCTCCTGCCGCAGGTCGCGCCCGTGGACGATCGGAACGCCCAGCGTCGTGAAGTAGTTCGGGGTGACGAAGGTGACTGGGGCGTTCCGCGCGCCCGCGCTGTCGCCGCCGGCCAGGATCGCGTACTCCTCGACCCAGGCGGCGACCGAGGCGAAGGTCTCCCGACGCCCGGCGAGCCGATCCATCTGCGTCCCCGTGAGGTCGATCGGATCCCAGCCAGAGGTCGGCGTCGGCCTCTCCTGCATCCAGACCAGGGCGTGCGCCGGATCGTCGGGAACCTGCGGCGCGGGGCGCAGGAACTGGCCCTGGAAGATCGAGAAGATCAGGGTGTTCGCGCCGGTGGCGAGCGTGAGGACCGCGACGATGATCGCCGAGGTGGCCTTGTGGCGTGCGAAGTAGCGGAGGGCGAACCGGACGTCGCCGGCGAGTGACTGCAGGAGCGCGGTGGGGTGCGTCGGCATACCCGTGAGACGCTGGGGCGGGAACCCAGGTTTCAGGGCCAGCGCCGGCTCCGGGCGGTGCCGGCATTGCGTCCCTTTTCGCGGCTCGGTCACCCCAGGCACATCCGATCGATCCGGCCACCCTCGATCCAGATGCGCAGCGAGCGGACGTCCTGCCCGAGACTCGCCAAGTCCCAGACACCGTCCTCGAGGTCGTACTTGGTGCTTCTGAGGTACCACAGGCGTCGAAGCCCGGGCCACCATACGGCTCCTCGCTTACGTCACCCTCTTCGGCCTCACCCACCCGTGGGGAGACCGGTCGAGGAACGCACTCCCGGGCACTCGCCGAGATCCGATCCTCGGCGAGGTGCGAGTCGGGAGTGGAGGTGGCGAGGGCGATCGTATTACGCGCTGCCGTGCTCGACTCACCGCGTCGGGTGCACGACTCAGCTCATCGCTTGCACGACTCGTTTCGACGTCTGCACGACCCAGCGCGACCTCTGCACGAGCCATCTCGCCGCTTGCACGCCCCGTCTCGGCGCTTGCACGCCCCGTCTCGGCGCCTGCACGACCTGGCTCATCGTCTGCACGACCCAGTTCATCGTTTGCACGACTCATCTCATCGCTTGCACGACCCATCTCATCGCTTGCACGTCCCGTCTCGGCGCCTGCACGACCCTCCTCGGCGCCTGCGCGAGCCATCTGATCGCTTGCACGACCCATCTCAGGGCTTGCACGACCCATCTCATCGCTTGCACGACCCATCTCATCGCTTGCACGACCC
>CAZYUL010000002.1:0-119485 GCA_964650715.1 uncultured Gemmatimonas sp.
CCGAGCGGCAGCGGCAGCACCGGCGCGTGCGCGTGCAGGAGCGCGAGCGAGGCGCCGTGCTGTTCCGCCAACGGCACCGCGAGCGATAGCGCCCGCTCCGAAAGCCTCGATCCGTCCAAGGGCACCACGATCAGGTCGAACATGCGTCCCTCCCAGGAAGCGACCGGCAGCACTTCGCCGACGTCATGGTGCGGCGTGCGGCGCGCGTGCCATCCCCCGCATCAATGCACCGGGAAGCGCCTCGGGCCAACGAGGGAACCTCCGGTCCCGCGTAGGGGATTCCCCGCCGCCGGATCTCAGTACCTCGCCAGGTACTGCTCCAGCTCCCACGCCGACACCTGGCCGATGTACTCGCGCCACTCCGCGCGCTTCGCCGCGAGGAAGTGCTTCGCCACCTGCTCCCCGAGCGCCGCCGTGATCTCCTGGTCCTTCTCCAGCTCGTCGCATGCCTCGTTCAGGTCGCGCGGGAGGTCGTCTATGCGCAGGCGGCGGCGCTCCCGGAAGCTCATCTCCGACACGTTCTCGTTCACCGGCTCGCGGCTCGTCGCCTCCGTCTCGATCCCGTCGAGCCCGGCCGCGAGCATCACGGCGAGCGCGAGGTAGGGGTTCGCGCTCGGGTCGGGCGAGCGTAGCTCGACGCGCGTGCCGGTCCCTCGGCGCTCCGGCACCCGGATCAGCGGCGAGCGGTTCTTCATGGACCACGCCACGTTCACCGGCGCTTCGTAGCCCGGCACCAGCCGCTTGTAGGAGTTCACCAGCGGATTGGTGATGGCACACATCCCGCGGGCGTGCTTCAGCAGTCCGCCGAGGTAGTGGTGTGCCACGCTCGAGAGCTGATACTCCCCCTTCGGATCGTAGAACGCGTTCTCTCCCTTCCGGAAGAGCGACTGGTGCGTGTGCATCCCGCTCCCGTTCTGCCCGAACACCGGCTTCGGCATGAACGAGGCCACGAGCCCGAACTGCTGCGCGACGTGCTTCACGACGAACCGGAACGTGGCGATGTTGTCGGCCGTGGTGAGCGCGTCGGCGTGCCGGAAGTCGATCTCGTGCTGCCCGTGCGCGACCTCGTGGTGCGATCCCTCCACCTCGAAGCCCATCTGCTCGAGGGTCGCGACGATCGCGCGCCGCGCATCCTCGCCGCGGTCCATCGGCGCGAGGTCGAAGTAGCTCCCGACGTCGTGCGTGAGCGTCGCCGGCCCCCCATCCGCCGCCGGACGGAAGAGGAAGAACTCCGCCTCCATCCCGGCCTGCATCGTGAACCCGAGCTTGCCGGCGCGTGCCACCTGCCGCTTGAGCACCTGCCGCGGGTCTCCGGCGAAGGCCTTCCCCTCCGGCGTCGAGACGTCGCAGATCACCCGCGCCACCCGCTGTTGCGGATCGCCCCACGGGAAGATCCGGAAGGTCGCGAGGTCGGGTGCGAGGAGCATGTC
The DNA here is from genome assembly GCA_964650715.1 of uncultured Gemmatimonas sp. Taxonomy (GTDB): domain Bacteria; phylum Gemmatimonadota; class Gemmatimonadetes; order Gemmatimonadales; family Gemmatimonadaceae; genus Pseudogemmatithrix. The sequence continues at coordinate 1,431 of CAZYUL010000002.1, forward strand.
CGATTCCTCCTCGCGCACGAACCCCTCGATGCTCGACCCGTCGAACAGGATGTCGCCGGCGAGCGCCTTCACGAACTGCGACGCCGGCACCTCCACGTTCTTGTTGATGCCGAGGATGTCGGTGAACTGGAGCCGCAGGAACCGCACCTGATGGGCGTGCGCCAGCTCGAGGATCTCCTTCGCGCTCGCGCCGCTCAGGTCGGACGGGATCGGACGGGGTGAGGTCATCGCCGGGAATATCAACGCGGCGCGGGCCTCGGCGCCATCGGCGCCACTGGTGCCATCGGCGCGGCTGTTGCCATCGGTGCCTGCGGTCCACGGCGAGCGTCCGGTGCCTTCGGGGGCGTCACGATTAGCTTTCGCGACGATGAATGCTGGCCGATTCTGCGCCGCCTGCGGCGCCCCACTGACGGCGACCGCGAAGTTCTGCCACCGCTGCGGCACGCCCGTCGGCGGTGGCGCACCCCGCGTGCCGCCTGGCACGCCCCCTCGGGCGAACCTCCTGCCCTGGGCCGTCGCCGGCATCGCCGTCCTCTCGCTCCTGGCGTTCATCGTCGGGCAGAACTGGCGACCACCGACCACGGGCGCCGCGCCGCCGGCTGCACCGGGCGCGCCGACACGCGCCGTGGACATCTCGCAGATGTCCCCCGAGGAGCGGGCCGATCGCCTCTTCCAGCGCGTGATGGAGTACGTCTCGGCGGGGCGGACCGACAGCGTGCAGTTCTTCGCCCCGATGGCGATCCAGAGCGTGCTCGCCCTCGCCCCCCTCGACGCGCACCGCCGCTACGACCTCGGCCTCCTCGCGATGGTCGCCGGCGACGCCGCGATGGCCAGCGCCCAGGCCGACACGATCCTCGCCACGCACCCGACGCACCTCCTCGGCCTCACCCTCGGCATGCGCATCGCCGGCATGCGCGGCGATTCCAGCGCGCGTCAGGGATACGCGACGCGCCTCCTCGCGGCACTCGATCGCGAGCGCGCCACGCGGCTCCCGGAGTACGCCGATCACGCGCCCGACATCGATGCCGCCGCGCGCGAAGCAGCCGGGGGCCCGTCGCTCCCGCTCGCGCCCCCGCCCCGCTGACCACCCGAACTCCCGCTCGCCCGATGCCCGATTCCCCGCGCACCATCCGCGTCGCGCATTCACCCGACAGTGACGACGCGTTCATGTTCTACGCCCTCGCCACCGGACAGGTGGACACCGAAGGACTCACCTACGTCCACGAACTCCAGGACATCGAGTCCCTCAATCAGCGGGCACTGCGCGGCGAGCTCGAGGTGACGGCCGTCAGCATCCACGCCTACGCCGACCTCACCGACCGGTATGCCCTGCTCCCGAGCGGTGCCTCGATGGGGGACCGCTACGGCCCGCGCCTCGTCGCGCGCACCCCGATGACACGCCACGAGCTCAAGGGGAAGCGGATCGCCGTGCCGGGCCTCAAGACGAGCGCGTACCTCGCCGCGAGGCTCTTCGAGCCGGATTTCGAGGCGGTCGTGATCCCCTTCGACCAGATCGAACAGGCGGTGATGGACCGAACGGTCGACGTGGGAATCCTGATCCATGAGGGGCAGCTCACCTTCCCGGAACAGGGGCTCCACCTCATCCGTGATCTGGGAGAGTGGTGGTTCGAGGAGACCGGCCTGCCGCTTCCGCTTGGCGGGAACGTCGTCCGGAAGGACCTCGGACCTGACCTCACGAAGAAGATTGCGCGTCACCTTCACGCCAGTATCGCTCACGCATTGAGCCACCGTAGCGCAGCACTGGACCACGCGATGCAGTACGCAAGAGGTCTCGACCGCGAGAAGGCCGATACCTTCGTGGGTATGTACGTGAACGATTGGACCCTCGACTATGGCCCTCGCGGTCGCGAGGCGATCCGCCTCTTCCTCGAGCGCGGCGTCCAGGCCGGCATCGTCAGGCGCGGCGTCCGCGTCGAGTTCGTCGAGCCCTGAGCCGCCCGACGGAGGGAGGTCGGACCTCGGCGTTGACGATGGACGCCCGACGGACCGCGCGTATCTTAGCCTCGGGTCTTCCCCGAACTCGAACGCGATGACCGAACGCCGCACTTCGCAGCCGTCGAGGCTCTCCCGCGCGATCCGCGCGGTCACCGAACCGCAGGTGCGCCGCATCCTCGTCGTTGACGACGAGGAGCTCATCCGCACGGCCGTCGCCAAGTTCCTCCGGTCCAAGGGCTACGAGGTCACGACCTGCGACTCCGGCCAGGCCGCCTTGGCCGCCCTCGAGCGCGAGAAGTTCGTGCTGATGCTCGCTGACGTGCGGATGCCGGGGATGACCGGACTCGCCCTCCTCCCCGCCGCGCTGGCGATCGATCCCGACCTCGCGGTGATGATGCTCACCGCGGTGAACGACGCGCCGACGGCGACCGAGGCGCTTGCGCACGGGGCGTGGGACTACCTGATGAAGCCGATCGAGCTCACCGACCTCGCGGCCGCGGTGGAGCGCGTGCTCCACAAGCGCGACCTGCAGATCGAGCAGCGCAAGGTCGAGCGACTCATCCGCGAGGAGGTCGCCGCCCAGACGGACGAGCTGCGGCGCGAGCGGGAGATGCTCGGGTCGGTCATCGTGGATGTGGTGCACGCGCTCGTCAATGCGCAGGAAGCGAAGGATCCCTATCTGCGTGGGCACTCGGACCGCGTCGCCGACCTCGCCGCCTCGATGGCGGCCTACATGAAGCTCTCCGATGACGAGGTCGAGTCCGTGCGGCTCGCTGGCCGCCTGATGGACGTCGGCAAGATCGGCATCCGCGAGTCCGTGCTCAACAAGCCGGGCGCCCTCTCGGCCGAGGAGTTCGATCACGTGAAGAGTCACGTGGCCATCGGCATCGGGATCCTCTCCTCGCTCAAGCCGATCGCCCACGTGCTCCCCTTCATCCAGGACCACCACGAGCACTGGGATGGCGGGGGTTACCCGAACGGCCTCAAGGGCGAGGAGATCTCCATCGGGGGGCGCATCCTCGCCGCCGCGGACGCCTTCGACGCGCTCACCTCCCAGCGCGCGTGGCGCGAGCCGCTCTCCCCCGTGGACGCGGTGCGCTTCCTCGCCGACCGCACCGGCTCCCTGCTCGACCCCACGGTCTTCGACGCGCTCAAGTCCGTCGTCACGCGACGGAAGACCCTCCAGTTCCTGGACGCGGTCACCGACTGACGGGCGCTGGGGCCCGGCCCCGGACCCCCCACCCCCCGCGACGGACCGGCCTGAACGGGATGCCCGTGCCGCGCGTTCATGCTCTGATGATTGCGACGACCTTCCACAGGACCCCCGCAGCACTGCTCGCGGCGGCCCTGATGCTCCCGTTCTCGATGGCGTCCCTGCGCGCCCAGGACACCCTCCGCCTGGAGATCGGCGAGGTGGTCTCGCGCGTCCTGCAGTCCTCCGACGAATCCCGCATCGCGACCGCGCTCGTGGACCTCGCCGACGCGCAGGTCACCTCGGCGCGGGCCGCCGCGCTGCCCCAGGCGCGCCTGCTCTCGAGCTATTCGCAGGTGCTCAAGAACGCGCGGGCCGAGGTCGTCGGGAACGTCTTCGGCCAGAGCTACACCTACAACACGAACATCCTGTTCCAGCAATCGCTCTTCCAGGGCGGTCGGCTCGTGGGGGCGTCCCAGGTCGCCACCCGCACAGAGCGCGCGGCGCGGCTCAATCGCGACGAGACCCGCGCCGCCCTCGCCGTCGCGTCACAGCGGGTCTACCTCAACGTCATCTATACCGCCCGCATCGCCGACATCCAGCGCCGCAACCTGGCGATCGCCGACGAGCGACTCGCACTGGTCGAGCAGCTGGAGCGCTCGGGCCGCGCGTCGCGCTACGAGGTCCTGCGGGCCCGCGTCGAGCGCGCCAACCTTGAGCCCCTCGCGCTCCAGGCGGAGAACGCACGCACGCTCGCCGAGTTGGAGCTGAAGGGCCTCGTCCAGATCCCGGTGGATCGCCCGCTGCTTCTCACCACCGAGCTCGACGCCACGCGCATCGCGGAGCTCGCGGCCGCCGCCGCGGACGACCCGCGACCCGCCGAGGTGCGCGCGGGCGTTCGTGCGGCCGAGGTCACCGCCAGTGCGCGTGATGCCGCCGTGCGCGTCGCGCGGGCTGACCTCCTGCCGACCCTCAACGCCAGCTTCACGCTCGGCTACCTCGCGCTCCCCTCGCAGAATGGCCTGCCGACGATCATGGGCAACGTCTCCTGGCTCAACTGCGCCAATCCGGCCGACAGTCTCGTCGCCGGGAGGCGGCCGTGCCAGAACAACGGCTGGTTCCCCGACCGCAGCTTCGGACTGCAGTTCATCTGGCCTCTCTTCGACGGCTTCCGCGCGAAGGGCGCGGTCGAGGTCGCGCAGGCGCAGGCCCAGGTGGCCGACCTGCAGGTGCGGCAGGCGCGCGAGGATGCGACGGTCGAACTCGAGCGCGCCCGCGCCGAGCTCACCCGCGCGCGCGCCGCCTTCAGCGCCCGCGCGACGAACGTGCGCGAGGCCGAGGAGGCGTTCCAGCTGGCCTCGCTCCGCTTCTCCCGCGGGATCGGTACGCAGCTCGAGGTGTCCGACGCCCAGTTGGCCCTGCTCGAGGCGCGCTCCACGGAGGCGCGCGCCACCTTCGACCTCTACCTCGCGGTGGCCGAACTCGCGCTCGCGCGTGCCCGGCCGATCCCGCTCCCGGATGGCGGCACGGTCGCCCTCGGGACCTCCCGATGACGATCCAACGCATGATCCCCACGCACCACCGTCTCGCGCTCGTGGCGATCGCCGGCAGCCTCCTCCTCGGCGCCTGCGGCGGTGGCGATGATGCCGCGGCCAGCGCCGCGACGCCGTCATCGGGCGCCTCGTCGGCCGCACCACCCGCCGGCCCGGGCGCGCCTGGCGGCGCTCCAGGAACGACCCCCGGTGGCGCGCCCGGCGGCGCTCCCGGTGGACGCACCGGCGGCTCGGTCGTGCTGTCGCGCGCCGACGTCCACACCATCGCGCGCGGAGTGATCGAATCCGGCATCGCCATCAGCGGCAACCTCCGCCCGATCGAGAACGTCAGCGTCCGCGCCCGCATCGAGGGTGACCTCGTCGCGCTGAATGCCCGCGAGGGCGAGTCGGTGCGCGCCGGGGCGGTGCTCGCCCGCTTCGAGAGCAGCGAGCAGGAGGCCGCGCTCCGCTCCGCCGAGGCCGAGGAACTCGCCGCGCGCGCCGAGTCGCAGACGGCGCAGTGGAACCTCGAGCAGACGCGCGACCTCTTCAAGGCCGGCGCGGTGCCGGAGCGCGAGATGCGCGCCGCCGAGCAATCGGCGCTCACGTCGGCCGCGCGACTCGCCGCCGCCGAGTCCCGCGTCCGCGCCGCCCAGTCCATCATGCGCGACACCCGCGTCACGTCGCCGGTGGACGGCGTGATCGAGCGACGCAACGTCGAGAACGGCGAGCGCGTCACGCGCGGCGCCGAGCTGTTCACCGTGGTCCGGAGCGACGTGCTCGAGTTGACGGCGGCGGTCCCGGCGCGGCGCGCCGCGACACTCGCCCGGGGCCTCGAGGTCCGCTTCACCGCCGACGGCCGCTCCATCACCGGCAACGTCGCCCGCGTGAGCCCGACGATCGACCTGCAGTCGCAGTCGGTGACCGTCTATGTGCAGGTACCGAACGCGCGCGGGACCCTCAAGGGCAACACCTTCGCCACGGGCCAGATCATCGAGCGCGCGCTCGACGACCAGCTCCTCCTCCCGCAGGCGGCGATCCGGCAGACCGCCGCGAGTGCCGGCGCCCAGACCTTCGTCTGGCGTGTCGCCGGCGGCCGGCTCGAGCGCGCTGACGTCCGGCTCGGCATCGTGGACGACGCCCGCGGTATCGTGCAGGTCCTCGAGGGGCTCTCCGTCGGCGACGCGGTGGTGGTCGGCAATGTCGGCCTCCTCGGCGCGGGGATGCAGGTGCAGGTGATCGGCACCGAAACGAATCCAGCGCGGCCCTGACCGGGTGCCGCGGGACCACGACCACCGGACCTCCTGATGTTCCTCTCCGACGTCTCGATCAAGCGTCCTGTCTTCGCCACGATGCTCATGGTGGCACTCGTCGTGCTCGGCGCCGTCTCGTTCTTCCGTCTCGCGGTGGACGAGTATCCCGACATCACCTACCCGACGATCGTCGCGATGACGACCTTCCCCGGCGCCTCGCCGGAGGTCGTCGAACGCGAGGTGTCGAAGCCGATCGAGGAGGCCCTCAACACCATCCAGGGCCTGAAGGAGATCACTTCCACCTCGAGCGAGGGGAGCTCGGTGGTCCGGCTGCAGTTCCACCTCGGCGTGGACGTGATGGCGATGCAGCCCGAGGTGCAGGGGAAGGTCGCGCGCATCCGACGCGCCCTGCCGCGCGACATCGAGGAGCCCGTGATCATCCGGTTCGATCCCAACGACCGGCCGATCATGAGCATCGTGATGCAGAGCGACACCCGGCCGATGCGCGAGCTGACCGACCTCGCCGAGGAGGTCATCGGCAAGCGGATCGAGGCGATCCCCGGCGTCGGCGGCGTGAACATCAACGGCGGCAGCGCGCGGGAGATCCGCGTCGAGCTCGATCCGGGCGCGCTCCGCGCCTACGGCGTGTCGCCGGCCCAGGTCGTCGCCGCGCTGCAGCGCGAGAACCAGGAGGTGCCCGCCGGCCGCATCCAGCGCGGCGACTCCGAGCGCCTCGTCCGCATCACCGGGCGCGTCACCGACCCGCTCGCCTTCGGCGACGTCACGATCGTCGTGCGCAACGGCGCCCCGGTCCGCGTGCGCGACGTCGGCACCGTCGTGGACGGCACCGCCGAGAAGCGCACCGCCGCGATGATGGGCCTCGACCCCGCGCTGTCGCTCGAGGTCCTCAAGATCACCGGATCCAACACCGTCGAGGTCGCCGACCAGGTGCGCGGGGTCATCGCCGAGCTGACCCGTCAGCTCCCGGCGGACATCGACCTCACGATCATCCGGGACGACTCGCGCAAGATCCGCGAGGCGCTGCACGACGTCGAGCTCACGCTCGTCCTCGGCGCGCTCCTCACGGTGATGATCATCTACCTCTTCCTCAACTCCTGGCGCTCGACCGTCATCACCGGGCTCACCCTCCCCGTCGCGATCATCAGCAGCTTCTTCGCGATGTGGATGTTCGGCTTCACGCTGAACACGATGACACTGCTCGCGCTCTCCCTCGCGATCGGCCTGCTGATCGACGATGCGATCGTCGTGCGCGAGAACATCGTCCGCCACGTCGCGATGGGGAAGGACCACCATCGGGCCGCGAAGGAAGGCACCGACGAGATCGGCCTCGCCGTCTTCGCCACGACGCTCGCGGTCATCGCTGTCTTCATCCCCGTCGCCTTCATGGGCGGGATGATCGGCCGGATCTTCTTCCAGTTCGGCGTGACCGTCGCGTTCGCCGTCGCCGTCTCGCTGTTCGTCTCCTTCACGCTCGACCCGATGCTCTCCAGCATCTGGCACGATCCCGACGCCGAGGAGAAGGGCGAGGCCGCGTGGCGCCGCGCGGGCCCGATCCGGAAGGTCGCGCTCGCGTTCGATGCCTGGTTCGAGCGGATGGCCGACCGGTATCCGCCGCTGCTCCGCCTGGCGGTGCGGCACCGCTGGGTGGTCCTCGGCGGCGCGGCGGCATCCGTCGTCGTCGCGTTCATCATCGCCGGCCGGATCGGCTTCACCTTCATGCCCGACTACGACGCCGGCGAGTTCAACGTCTCGTACCGCACGGCACCCGGCTCGCGCGTGGAGTTCCTCGTCGCCAAGGGACAGGCGCTGGACACGATCGTGAAGTCCGTCCCCGAGGTGGACTTCACGTATCTCACGGTCGGGGGCGGCGGCGGCCGCGGCACCGGTTCGGTCGGGCAGCTCTTCGTGAAGCTCAAGCCCAAGCACGAGCGCGAACGCTCGATGGCGGAGATCCAGAACGACCTCCGCCCCCGACTGCGGATGGTGTCCGGGGCGCGCGCGAGCATCGATGGCACCCGCTCCATCTTCGGCGGCTACCGCCAGCCGATCGACGTCAAGGTGCAGGGCCCCGAGCCGGCGCGCCTCAAGCTCATCGCCGAGCAGGTGCACGGCGCCATGCAGGAGGTCCCCGGGATGGGCGAGCCCACGTCGAGCGACCAAGGCGACATCCCGCAACTCGACGTCCGCGTGGACCGCCAGCAGGCGTGGGCCGCCGGGCTCGGCGTCGGCGCGATCGCCGCGACGCTCCAGCCCCTCTTCAGCGGCACCCGCGCCACGCTCTGGCAGGACGAGCAGGGCTACACGCACGACGTCCGGGTCGTCTATCCCGACTCGCTGCGCGCCTCGGCCGAGGATGTCGCCAACATCCCCGTGACCGGTACCGCGATGGATGCGACCACTGGCCTCCCCGCCGCCATCCCGCTGGCGCAGGTCGCCGAGGTCCGTGCGGGCGTCGGCCCGCAGCAGATCGAACGGCGGCAGCTCGAACGGCAGATCTCCATCTCCGCCGGCGTCCTCCCCGGCGCCGCCGTCGGGGATGTGTACCAGGCCACCCTCGCCGCGCTCGACTCGATCATCCTCCCGGCCGGTTACCGCACCGTCTTCACCGGCGACGTGCAGAACCTGAATGAGACGAAGGGCTATGTGCTCGAGGCGATCGTCCTCGCGATCATCTTCATCTACCTGATCCTCGCCTCGCTCTTCGGCTCGTTCCTGCAGCCGCTGGCGATCATGCTCTCGCTCCCGCTCTCGCTCCTCGGCGTCTCGCTGGCCCTCCTCGTCACCGGAGGGACGCTGAACGTGATGAGCATGATCGGGATCATCATGCTGATGGGGCTGGTCACGAAGAACGGGATCCTCCTGATCGACTTCGTGAACCACGCCCGCGGCGAGGGGAAGGACCGTCTCAGCGCGATCCTGGAGGCGGGGCGCATCCGGTTGCGCCCGATCATCATGACCACCGCCGCGATGATCTTCGGCATGCTCCCCCTGGCGCTCGCCATCGGCGAAGGGGCCGAGCAGCGCTCGCCGATGGCCCACGCGGTGATCGGCGGGCTGATCACCTCGACGCTCCTGACGCTCTTCGTGGTGCCCGCCGTCTACACGCTCCTCGACGATCTCGCGGCCTGGTTCGCGCCGGATCGCGGGCGGGCCGAACGCCGTGGCTCGGCGGGTCACGCCGACCTCCCCGCGATGGCGAGCGAGAGGGCGCGGAATCCCGCTTGACGGCAGGGGGTCACCCGTTGTATTCAGCGGTCGCAGTGACGGCGTTCCATCACCACGGAGGCAAGATGCCGCTCGACCGGGGACTCTTCGACAGGCTCTTCTCGGATCGCGACGACGATTCCGATGAGGCCGGCTATGGCGGTGGCGGCAGTGCGTCCTACGATGAGGACGAGGATGAGGACGGCGGGTGGGCCGTCAACAAGGACCACTCCGACTCCCTTTGGGATTCCACCGACGAGTCGGACGACGACGATGAGGAGGGGGGCGTCGCCCCCGTCGGTGACGCCGGCGATGAGGAGGAGGACAGCGACCTCTTCGGCGACTCGCTGAGCACGCCGCGGCGACGCGGTCGGAAGCCCGCCGAGAAGCCGCGGGTCCCGAGTGTGTTCGAGATGGATGGAGACGCTGCTCCCGCCGCGCCCCCGGCGAAGCCGGCGCCTGCGGCGAAGCCCGCGGCGAAGCCCGTTGCGAAGCCAGTGGAGAAGCCTGTCGCGAAGCTCGCCGCGGTCGCAAAGACACCGGCGAAGGCCAAGGCGGCCGCTGCGAAGAAGGCCCCGAAGAAGAAGGCGGCGAAGAGCAAGCCTGTCGCCAAGAAGAAGGCGGCGAGCAAGCCGGCCAAGAAGGCGAAGAAGGCCGCGAAGAAGAAGGTGGCGAAGAAGCCGGCCAAGAAGGCCCCGAAGCGGAAGCCCGCAGGCAAGAAGTAGGCGAGCGATCCCTGCGCGGAAGCGGAGCGCCTATCCGGCGCTCCGCGTCCGCGCGAAAGTTTCCGCACGATGCCGGATTCGCCCGTCGCACTGCTCCGCGCACACTCGCGTCACGCACCATGGAACGCCCGAGGCTTGGCGGCCCACGCGACCGCGCTGGTGGACGCCGCCGGGATGCGACCGACGAACACCTCCGCCCGCGCCACCCCGAGCGCCCGCGCGATCCGTTTCTACGTCGCCAACGGTCTCCTCGACCATCCTGAGGGGAAGGGCACGGCGGCGACCTATCACTATCGCCACCTCCTCCAGCTCCTCGCGATCAAGATCCGCCAGCGCGAGGGTCAGACGCTCGACCTCATCAAGACCGAGCTCGCCGACCTGCAGGGCGATCAGCTCGAGAAGCGGGTCGCCGGTTCACTGGCGCCGGCGCTGAGCAACGGCGCCGCCCTGCCGGCGCACGTCGAGGAGGAGCGTTCCGCGAACTGGCGGCGGCTCGTCGTCGCCGACGGGATCGAGGTCCACGTGCGCGACGACTCGCCCGCTGCGCGCGAGTCCACGCTGCTCGGCATCCGCGAGGCCGTTCGCGCGGCGCTCGGACGCGACGGCGACGCCTAGACCGTAGACCCGGGCCCCTTGCCCGGTTTCACGTGCAGCACAACATTAGATGGGGATGACATCCGCCGCGAGGCGACGACCCCCCTCTCGTTCGGTCCTCCTGGACCGCTCGATCGAGGCCCTACCCATCTTCCGCCTCTCGGATAGTTCGGAGGACGCGGCCGTCGCATTCACCACCGACAGCGGTGGACGCTGGCGTGTCCTCCCCTCGCCGGGGGACCGACTCCCGGGCACCTTCGATCAGGACGTCTACGTCGAGATCCTCCGGCGCTTCCAGGAGGCGGACCAACCCGACGATGGCGCCCTCTCCTTCACGCTGCACGCCTTCCTCCGCTCGATGGGACGGCGGGTGGACGGCCGCACCTACGAGCAGTTGCGCGGGGCACTCGGCCGTCTCGAGCGTACCGTCCTCGAAAGCGAGGGAGCGTGGCACGACGCCAGGCTCAAGAAAGCCGGCCACGCGCGACTCACCCTCCTCTCCGCCGTCGCGATCGATCGCCGCCGCCTCTCTGACCGCGACCAGCTCGCACTCTTCCCGTCACTCGCCTCGAACGAGCCGGGCGAGGCCAGGGTCGTGTTGGCGCCGCAGCTTCGCCAGAACATCGCGCTCGGACACACCAGCACGCTTGTCGCGGCGCGGTATTTCGAGCTCTCGTCACCCGTCGCCCGGCGGCTCTACCGCCTCCTCGAGGCGGTGCGCGCCTCCGGGACCGCCGACTGGTCCGCCCCCCTCGAGCGTCTGGCCGAGATGCTCCCGCTCACCCAGCGCTATCCCTCCCACCTCCAACGGGTGCTGCAGCCGGCTCACGAGATGCTGGTCGCCGCCGGGATCGTGAAACGGGCCCAGTTCGTTCAAGAGGGCAGATCCTGGTCTGTGGAGTATCAGAGGTAGCCGGTAGCCCGGGAGGGGCACCCGGCTTACTATCCCTCTGGTCACCCTTCGAGGCGCCCCGCATGTCCCGTTCACGGAAGCTCGCGATCGTCACTGCCATCGCCCTGCCGCTCGTCGCCGGGGCGTTCGTCGTACAGGAACGCGGGACGCTCAACAGCGCGCGGCTCTTCGATCAGGTGCTCGCGATCGTCAACGATCGCTTCGTGGACTCGATCGCCACGGGGTCGCTGTACGAGAAGGCGGCCCGGGGACTCGTCGAGCAGTTGAACGATCCCTACTCGGAGCTCTACACCCCGAAGGACCTCGAGCGCTTCAACACCGAGACCGGCGGTTTCTACGGCGGGATCGGCATGCTCATCGAGGCGCAGGACGGCTCGATCGTCATCTCGAAGGTCTATCCGAACACGCCGGCCGAGGAGGCCGGCATCCGTGAAGGCGACCGGATCGTCGGTGTGGACACCGCGAGCACCCGCGGCTGGCGCATCGACCAGGTCTCGAGTGGACTCAAGGGCCAGCCCGGCACGACGGTGAAGGCGCGGTTCCAGCGGCCCGGGGTCGCCCAGCCGTTCGAGGTGGAGTTCACCCGGCGCATCATCCGGATCCCCGCGATCCCCTTCGCCCTGATGCTCGACGGGAAGGTCGGCTACATCCCGCTGCAGGGCTTCAACGAGACCACGGTGAAGGAGTTCGGCGAGTCCCTCCGCCGCCTGCAAGGTGAGGGCGCCACCGGGATCGTGCTCGACCTCCGCCGCAACACCGGCGGCTACCTCGACCAGGCGCTCGAACTCACGAACTTCTTCCTCCCGCGCGGCCGTGAGATCGCCTCCGTGCGCTCGCGCGTCGGGCCGGTCGAGCGCTACGTCGCCGAGGCCGAGCCGGTCGCTCCCGACATCCCGCTCGTCATCCTGACGGACGGGTTCTCCGCCTCGGCGTCCGAGATCGTCGCCGGCGCGCTGCAGGACCACGACCGGGCGCTCGTCGTCGGGACGACCTCCTTCGGCAAGGGACTGGTGCAGTCGGTGTACCGCCTCGACGGCGGCTACGCGATCAAGCTCACCACCGGCAAGTGGTTCACGCCCAGCGGGCGCTCGATCCAGAAGGAGCGCGTGCTCGATGCCAGCGGGAACTATGTCGAGGTGACGCCCGACTCCCTCGAGACCGAGGCCTCGCGCCTCACGCGCCCGACCTATCGTTCCACCGGCGGACGCACGGTCTATGGAGGGGGTGCCATCACCCCGGACGTCATCGTCCCCTATGACACGCTCACGACGGCCGAGCAGAAGCTCGCGCGCTCACTCGTGCCGCGTTCGCAGGACCTCTACATCACGCTCGACGAGTATGCGTTCTCCCTCAAGGGAACGCTCAAGCCCGACTTCGCGGTCACGCAGGCGATGCGCGACGAGGCGTTCAAGCGCCTCACCGCCCGCGGCGTCCCCGTGGACAAGGGCGAATGGGAGGCGGGACGGCGTTACGTGGACCGACTCCTGAACGACCGGTTGGCGCGACGCTCCTTCGGCGACAGCACCTGGAAGCGTCGTGACGTCGCCGAGGATGCCCAGCTCCTCAAGGCGATGGAACTGCTCCGGAAGGGGCGGACCACGGCCGAACTGCTCGCCGTCGCCGGCACGCCAGTGCCGCGCGGCAACGACGACTGACCATACCCCCACTGAAGTAGATGAAGAACACGATCCTGGTCGCCGCCGCGCTCCTCGGCGCGGCGGCCTGTGAACGCGCCACGCCCGTCATCGTTCCCGCCGAGCCGGGGGAGGACCGGCTCTCCAACATCCGGCAGGTGACGTTCGGCGGCGAGAACGCCGAGGCGTACTTCAGCGCCGACGGGCGTTGGATCACCTTCCAGTCCACCCGCGACGGCCGCGCCTGCGACGAGCAGTTCGTGATGCGCGCCGACGGCTCGGACCTGCGCCGCATCTCGGACGGTCGCGGCAAGACGACCTGCGGCTGGTTCATCCCCGGGACCGACCGCGTCCTCTTCGCCTCCTCCACCGCGCACGACGCGAGCTGTCCGGCGCGGCCCGACCCGTCGGCCGGCTACGTCTGGCCCCTCGACCGCTACGACCTCTACACGGTCAGGCGCGACGGCACCGACCTGCAGCGCCTGACGCACTTCGACGCCTACACCGCCGAGGCGATCGTCTCGCCCGACGGAAAGCGCATCGTCTTCACGTCGCTCAAGGATGGGGATCTCGACATCTACACGATGAACGTGGATGGCTCGGACCTCCGGAGGCTCACCGACACCCCAGGCTACGACGGGGGACCGTGGTGGTCGCCGGACGGCGCGCGGATCGTCTACCGCGCCCATCATCCCCAGACCGCCGACGAGCTCACGGCCTACCGCTCACTGCTCGCCCAGGGGCTCATCCGTCCCAGCCGCGTCGAACTCTGGGTGATGAACGCCGACGGCTCGGACAAGCGCCAGCTCACCGCGCTGGGCGGCGCCAACTTCGGCCCGTCGTGGAGTCCCGACGGGACGCGGATCATCTTCTCGTCGAACTTCGTGGCGCCGCGGAGCGGCAACTTCGAGCTCTACCTGCTCGACGTCGCGCAGACGCGCGCGACGGCCGACAAGCTGGAACGGGTCACCACCAGCGCCGTCTTCGACGGCTTCCCGATGTTCAGTCCCGATGGCACCAGGCTGATCTGGGCGTCGAACCGCCACGCCAAGTCCGAGGGCGAGACCAACCTGTTCATCGCCGACTTCCGCTGGGAATGAGCTGACGGGCGCGTTCGACGCGCACCGCGCGTGACGGGGGGTCCGGTGGACGCACACCGGACCCCCCGCTACTATCACGGCACCCACGGGAGGGAGTGCCAGATGCTATTCGAGATCGTCGTCGGTGCCGGTGTCGCCTTCGTCGCGGTCCTGCTCGCGAAGGGGATCCGCATCATCGGCCAGGCCGAGGTGATGGTGATCGAACGCCTCGGGCGCTTCAACCGCGTGGCGCGGTCGGGGTTGAACCTCCTGATCCCCTTCATCGACCGCCCCAAGACCATCGACGTGCGCTATTTCGAGAGCGACGTCACGGGCCTCAAGAAGATCGTCGCCTCCACGGCGTCGCGGATCGACCTCCGCGAGCAGGTCCTGAACTTCCCGTCGCAGCCGGTGATCACGAAGGACAACGTCACCATCGACATCGACGCCGTCCTCTACTACCGCGTCGCCGACCCGCAGAAGGCGACGTACGCGGTGCAGAACCTCCCCTACGCGCTCGAGACGCTCACGCGGACCACGCTCCGGAACATCGTCGGCGAGATCGAGCTCGACCAGACGCTCGCGTCGCGCGACATGATCAACCGCAAGATGCGCGAGGTGATCGAGGAGGCCTCCATCGGGTGGGGGGTGGATGTCACCCGCGTCGAGCTGCAGAGCATCGAGCCGCCGCGAGACATCCAGCAGTCCATGGAACTGCAGATGCGCGCCGAGCGTGAGCGCCGTGCCGCGGTCACCAACGCCGAGGCCTCCAAGCGGGCGGCGGTGCTCGAGGCCGAGGGCCAGCGCGAGGCGCAGGTCCGCAAGGCCGAGGGCGAGAAGGAGGCGGCGATCCTCCGCGCCCAAGGCCTCGCCGAGGCGCGACTCGCGATGGCCGACGCCGAGGCCGAGGCCGTGCGAAGGATCGCGGCCTCGCTGCCGCCCGGGGAGGCGGCCACGTACCTCCTGGGACTCAAGTACCTCGAGGCACTGCCGGCACTCGCCCAGGGCAAGGGAACCACCGTCTTCCTGCCGAGCGAGGCGACCGGCGTGCTCGGCGCCATCGGTGGCATCAAGGAGCTGCTCCGGGCCAGTGGGGCGGGGCCGCGCGGATCCGACGACGCCGCGCTCAAGGCGGTCGGCCCCTTCCCTGGGCCCGGACCCCGGTAGTGGCCATCTCGCGCGACCGCGCCGAGCGCATCGCGAAGGGGCACGCCTGCACGTCGTGCCACGAGTACACCTTCCGGAAGCTGACCGTGAAGCCGGCGCCCGATTCCATCCAACAGGAACTCGGCGCGCTGTGGATCGTCGCGCGCACCTGCGGCGTCTGCGGGCACATGGGCGAGCTGGGGCTCGAGGCGGACGGCGACATCGTCTTCGAGAGCTGACGTGGCCGACGCGCCGCGACCACTGGACCTGAGGCAGATCAAGGCCGGCGCGCGCGTCCAGCACGTGCTCATGGTCCGCGAGCGCGCCGACAAGGTCGCCCGCAACGGGAAGCCCTTCGCGTTCCTGCGCGTCGGCAACGCCTCCGGCGACCTCGGCGTGTTCGTGTGGGAGGAGCACCTCGACCGCATCCAGGGCGTCACCGCCGGCAGCCTCGCGCAGTTCATCGGGGAGGTCGAGTCGCGCGACGGGAAGCTCCAGCTGCGCCTGTCGGGACCGCCGAGCGTCATCCCCGGAGCGAGCCTCGGCAGCGAGGAGATCATCGCGCAATTCCTCCCGCGCATCGCGCAACGCCCCGAGGCGCTCTGGGACAAGGTGGACGGCTGGCTGGCCGAGATGCCGCGGACGTTGCGCCGCGCGGTGGAGTCCGTCTTCCGCGACGACGCCTTCCGCGACTCGTTCTCGCGCACGCCGGGCGCCACGCGCGGCCACCACGCCCGCATCGGCGGGCTGCTGCTGCACACCACCGAGGTCGCCGAGATCGCGCGCGCCGCCGTCGCGACGATGGAGGGGGATGTCGCGCTGGTCACCGCCGGCGCGCTGCTGCACGACATCGGGAAGGTGCGGGCCTATGCGGTGGACCTGCGGGGGTTCGAGCCCACGACGGAAGCGCATCTCCTCGGCCACATCGTGCTCGGCTCGCTCATGCTCGAGGACCGGCTGCGCACGTTGCCTGACGGCGCCATCTCCGACATCCAGCGACTCGAACTGCACCACTTCATCCAGTCGCACCACGGCGTGATGGAGTTCGGCGCGGCCGTCCGGCCGATGACTCTCGAGGCGGAGATCCTCCACTTCGCCGACCAGTCGTCGGCGAAGGGCAACGATTTCCAGGAGGCGGTGGAGGACGCGGAGCTCTTCCCGACCGATGACCTCGCCTTCTCGGCGAAGCGGTCGTGGCGACTTGAGCGCCGGGTCTGGAAACGGACGCATTCGTGGGGGTGAGCAGGTGACCCGTCCCATACACTTCGAGATCCACGCCGACGACCCCGCCCGGGCACAGGCCTTCTACGAGCGGGTGCTCGGTTGGACCTTCCAGAAGGTGAGCGTCGGCGCCTCCGAGTACTGGCTCGTGATGACCGGACCGAAGTCGGAACCGGGCATCGATGGAGGGATGATCCGTCGCATGGGACCGCGCCCGGCGGACGGACAGCCGGTCAACGCCTTCGTCTGCACGATCGGTGTCGCCGACCTCGACGCCACGCTCGCGACGGCCGCGGCGGCCGGTGCCACGACCGCGCTGCCGAAGATGCCGGTGACCGGCATCGGCTGGCTCGCCTACATCCACGACCCGGAGGGCAACATCCTCGGCCTCATGCAGCAGGACCCCGCGGCCAAGTAGCTTTCAACGCATGACGACGATCCGCCAGGACGACTTCATCCAGTCCATCGCCGACGCGCTGCAGCACATCTCGTACTACCACCCGCTCGACTACATCCGCGCGCTCGGCGAGGCGTACGAACGCGAACAGGGCCCCGCCGCGAAGGACGCCATCGCACAGATCCTCACGAACTCGCGGATGTGTGCCGAGGGCCACCGCCCGATCTGCCAGGACACCGGCATCGTGGTCGTCTTCCTCAAGGTCGGCATGGACGTCCGCTGGGACGCGAGGATGTCGGTGCAGGAGATGGTGGACGAGGGCGTGCGCCGTGCCTATCTCCTGCCGGAGAACGTCCTCCGCGCCTCCATCGTCGCGGACCCGGCCTTCTCGAGGAAGAACACGCGGGACAACACGCCCGCGGTCGTGCACACCGAGATCGTCCCGGGCGATCGCGTCGAGGTCAAGCTCGCGGCGAAAGGCGGCGGCTCCGAGAACAAGTCCAAGTTCGCGATGCTCAATCCGAGCGACTCGATCGTGGATTGGGTGCTCAAGACCGTTCCCACGATGGGCGCCGGCTGGTGCCCCCCGGGGATGCTCGGCATCGGGATCGGCGGCTCGGCCGAGAAGGCGATGCTGATGGCGAAGGAGTCGCTGATGGAGCCGATCGACATGGCGCAGCTCAAGGCGCGCGGTCCCCGGGACCGGCTCGAGGAGCTCCGCATCGAGTTGCACGACAAGGTCAACGCCCTCGGGATCGGCGCCCAGGGACTCGGCGGGCTTTCCACGGTGCTCGACGTGAAGGTCTTCGACTACCCCACGCACGCGGCGTCGAAGCCCATCGCGATGATCCCGAACTGCGCTGCGACGCGACACGCGCACTTCTGGCTCGACGGCCGCGGGGTCGCCAAGCTGCCCGTCCCGAGCCTCGCCGACTGGCCGGCGATGACCTGGAGGCCCGACGTGAACGCCAGGCGCGTGGACCTCGATTCGCTGACGCCCGAAGTGGTCGCGACGTGGAAGGCCGGCGATCGCCTGCTCCTCAACGGCAAGCTCCTCACCGGACGCGACGCCGCGCACAAACGCATCGCCGACCTCTTCGCCCAGGGCAAGGGACTCCCGGCAGGCGTGGATTTCACGAACCGCGTGATCTACTACGTCGGTCCGGTGGACCCGGTGCGCGACGAGGCCGTCGGCCCCGCGGGACCGACCACGGCCACCCGCATGGACAAGTTCACGGAGATGATGCTCGAGCGCACCGGGCTCATCGCGATGATCGGCAAGGCCGAGCGCGGTCCGACCGGACTCGAGGCGATCCGGAAGCACAAGGCGGCGTACCTGATGGCCGTCGGCGGCGCCGCCTACCTCGTCTCGAAGGCCATCCGGGCTTCCCGCGTCGTGGCCTTCGAGGACCTGGGGATGGAGGCCATCTACGAGTTCGAGGTGGAGGAGATGCCCGTGACCGTCGCGGTGGACGCCGCCGGGCACAATGTGCACGAGACCGGTCCCCGGGAGTGGCAGGAACGGATCCGAGGCTTGCCAGTATTACAGGGCTGAACCACACGCCGCGGAGGATCGTGGCGCTTCCCACCACCTCGCCACGATCCAGATGAACCGCGTCCGCAGATCGCTCCGCGCCGCCCTCACCGTGTGCGCATCCCTGTCAGTCCCCTCTCTCGGCGGTGCTCAGGTCGCGACCGCGAACGCGGCGCTGACTCCGGCGCAGGATTCTGCCTACGCCGTCGTCGTCGGTCTCTTCGATGCGATGCGGATGCGGGATACCTCGGCGATGCGCGCGGCCTTCGTGCCGAACGCCTCCATGCAGTCGTTGACCGCCGACAGCATCCGCTTCGAGTCACCGGACGGCTGGATCAGCAGCGTCGCCCGCGCGCGCGCAGGGCTCGTGCTCGACGAGCGACTCGCGAACCCGGTCGTCCACCTCGACGGCGACCTCGCGAGCATCTGGGTGGATTATTGGTTCTTCGCGGGCGAGCGGTTCTCGCATTGTGGGGCGGACGCCATCTTCCTCGCCCGTCAACACGGCCGATGGCGGATATTCGCCATCACCGACACAAGGCGTACGCGAGACTGCCCGCCCGCCCCGCCGCGCTGACGCTGCACTGTTGCGCTACTTGTCGCTGTCACTGTCGCAGCGGTCTCGCCACAATAGGGGAAGTGCCTACACGATGCTCAACACCTTTGATGGCATAGGCTTAGCTCTCGGGCGCGGCGCGACTGACCGCTGGATTGGCGATGACGCCACTCATGGAGAGTCGCCTCGGAGCCTTGCCCTTCAGCCTGAACGGTTATTTTTGTCCTAATGTATTGCGGCGTGCCACGACCGGCCCGTCGCCAGTGACTCAGCCGGAGACCAGATGCGGAAGCCACGACCCAACTCGTACAACCCCGCGCAGGCCCTCCACCTCATCGCGAGCGATCGCAACGGCGATCCGCTCAGTTGTCCCTCCTGCTCGGGCTCCATCCAGCGTGAACCGGGCAAGGCTCCACCACCGCCGAGGACGCACGTGACGCTCAAGTGCACCGCCTGCGGACGCTTCGCCCGGTACATCGCCGGCGCAGCCTGACCCCCCACCCCCTTTTTCGCTCGGCATAGGAGTAACGACCGATGGCTCGCATCAACGGCACGGTGAAGTGGTTCAACGACGCCAAGGGGTTCGGGTTCATCCAGCGGGAAGGCGGGCCGGATGTGTTCGTTCACTTCAGCGCCATCCAGTCGAACGGCTTCAAGTCGCTCGCGGAGGGCGACAAGGTGGAGTTCGAGATCGTCGAGGGACAGAAGGGTCTGCAGGCGGCGAACGTCACGAAGGTCTGAGGCGCGCCGCTCCTCCTGATGTGCTGAAGCCCCCGGCAACCGCCGGGGGCTTCGTCGTCGGGTCGCGTCGTCCGCTGTGCTCAGGCCGAGAGAGGAAGCTCCATCTGGACGAGCCGCGGAGGACGACGCGTGACGGTCGCCGCGGCGCCGTGACCGTCGCGTGCGGCGACCTCATGACCTGACCCGATCGGCGCCAGCCCGGCCAGCGGCTCCTCCGGCTGGTCCGCGGCGACCGGGGCCTCGCGCAGGAGCTCGACGGCCTGGTGGCGGAGTTGCATCACGCGCAGGGGCGCAGCGAGCGGGTCCCGATCCCCCGTGGCGAACGACTCGGCCTCTCCCCGGGCCTCGGTGCCGAGGATCCGCGCGAGCGGGTGATCGAGCAGTCGGCGGATCGCGGGTTGGTCCCGCACCGCGAGCGCTGCGAGCAAGGCATCGAGGTAGGCGATCATCGTCCCTCCGGGTGCCGTTAGGTACACTCTGCAACTAAAAGGTGTACCCGGCAAGGGCGGGATGGTGTCACGGTCCCGTCGCGACCCGGTCGCGGCTCAGCCTATGAGTTCGAACCGCACCGGCCGCCGGACGCCCCGCCGACGGCGCGGCGCGAAACGGTGGAGCTGGGCGGGACGGCCGCGCCCTTCAGAGCGCCAATCCCTGATCGGCTCGACGAGCGTGGCCCCAGCGAGCGCACGACGGAAGCTCGCCTTGTGGAGCCGCCGGCCAAGCAGGAGTTCGTAGACCTCCTGGAGCTCCGTCAGCGTGAACTCTGGCGGCAACAGGTGGAACGCCACCGGATCGAGGTCCAGCCGGTCGCGGATCGTGGCGACGGCGCGCTCGACCGCTTGCGCGTCGCGAGCCGCGAGCGCGCCGGGGAGCGGCGCTGGCACGGGGATCCACCGATGGCCCTCGGACGCCCCGGTCCCGCGGGGCACGACCCCGGCGTACACCACGGACGCCATCGCGCCACCGGGTCGGCCCGGATTCTCGGCGATCGTCGCCGACTGCGCGATCCAGGTCGGCGCGCGCCCCGTGCCGGCGCGGACCAGCGCCGTGGCGGCGCCCCCCAGGGACCCATCGCCGAGCGGGGTGTTCGGAAGGGCGCCGCGCGCCCCGGACCGCACCAGCACGGCGAGGCGACCGTCCACGACGCTGCAGCAGGCGACGGTGATGACGAGGTCCGCGCGCGTCGCGCGGACCGCGGGACGCGTTCGCATGCGGACAATTAGTACCACACCGCAACTAAAGTCAACCGCGCCGGCGGGACCTCAGTGCGTGATCGTGCCCTGCTTCGACGTATCCACCTCGTCGACCTGGCCCGCCTTGAACAGGAAGGCTTCCATGTTGCGCGTGAGGAACTGCCGGGCCTGTGGGTCCATTACGTTCAGGCCGTAGTGGTTGATCAGCATCGTCTGCTGCTTCAGCCACTGCGCCCAGCAGTCCGGGCACGTGCCCTCCAGGATGCGCGCGCCGAGGGCACCGGGGAACGGCGCGCGCTCGAACCCGGGCTTCGTCTTGCCGCATCGCTGGCAACTGATCTCAGCCATCCTCTCGCTTCCTCGTCCGTGGACGCGCAATCTACCATGACGCCCGATGGAGCGCCCGTTCCGGCTCACCACCGGCCCGGCGGTGGCTTCCGCAACCCCTGGCCGGAGAACCGTCCCACGGGATTCGGCGGTCTCCTCCGCTGGGCGCTCGAGCGTGCGACGGGGCCGCGCGCCCGCCAGCCGATGCCGCGTCGCGAACCGACGGGATCGCCGACCATCCACCGCCCGCGCGCCTCGCCGGACGTGTGCTCCATCACCGCCATCGGCCACTCCGCGTTCCTGCTGCAGGTGGGCGGACTCAACGTGCTCACGGATCCGGTCTTCGCGCAGCGGGCCTCGCCGTTCCAGTGGGCGGGTCCGCGCCGCGTGCGCGACGCCGGGCTCCTGCGGGAGCAGCTGCCCCCGATCGACCTCGTGCTCCAGTCGCACGACCATTACGACCACCTCGACCTCGACACCGCGCGATGGCTCGCGCGCCGCGACCCCGAAGCGGCCTGGTGCGTCCCGCTCGGCGTCGCGCGTCGGCTCGCGCGCGTCGGCGTGACGCGCCTGGTCGAGCGCGACTGGTGGGAAGCGGCCTCGATCGGCGAGGCGCGCGTCACCTGCGTCCCGGCGGCGCATTTCTCCGGCCGCACCCCCTTCGATCGCGATGCCACGCTCTGGTGCGGCTGGTCCCTCGAGGTCCGCGGCCATCGGCTCTACTTCGTCGGCGACACCGGCCTGCACCCGGAGTTCGGTGCCATCGGGGAGCGGCTCGGCGGGTGGGACGCGGTGCTGATGCCGATCGGCGCCTACGCCCCGAGATGGTTCATGCGACCGGTGCACCTCGACCCCGACGACGCGCTCGCCGCCTTCGAGGCCCTCACCGCGGAACCGGGCCGCGGTGCGCCGATCCTGGTCGCGATGCACTGGGGCACCTTCGTGCTGAGCGACGAGCCCCTCGATGAGCCGGTCGCCCGCATCCGGGGCGCGTGGGCGGACCGTGGCCACGCAGCCGAGCGCCTCTGGGTTCTCCCGGCCGGGGAGACGAGGGTGCTCAGTAGCGCGCGCTGAGCCACTCCACGGTGGTGGCGGCCACCTGCTCCCAGCCGTAGTCCACCGTGAGCACGTGTCCGGCGCCCTTCGTGAAGAGCACCGTGCGGTCGCGGGCCCCAAGCCGGGCGAGGGCCCTCCGCGTCTGGTCGGCCGGCAGCCGATTGTCCTCCTCGGACTGGATGACTAGCGTCGGCGCGCGCACGAAGTCGAGGCGCGCCGCGCACCCGCGCGCGATCACCTCCAACGCCTCCAGCGAGCGGCGCGTCGAGCAGCCGTACGAGATCGAGCGCGCCTGCGCTTCGGGATCGTGGATGGAGCGCTGTCCGCCGCCGGCGACGTATCGCGAGACCAGCGACCAGAGGCGCGCCGTGCTCACCGCGACCTCCATCGGGCGCGGCACGAAGAGCATCGGGGCGTAGAGGACGACGCCATCGGCGCCCGCCTCGGCCGCGATCCAGCAGGCGGCCGCACCACCCATCGAGAGTCCGCCGATGACCACCGTGCGGTGCGTCGCGCGCAGCTCGGCGTACTCGTCCCGCGCCAAGGCGATCACCTCGGACGCGGTCCAGGCATCGAACGCGCGCAGCGAGCGGCCGTGCCCGGGGAGCAGCGGCAGGCGCACCGTCCATCCCGCCTCGTTCACCTTCCGCGCGATGCCGTCGAGTGTGAACGGCGAATCGTTGTATCCGTGGAACAGCAGCAGGGCGCGCTCGCCCCGACCACCGTAGGTTCGCGGCTCCGCGCCACGGATCAGGCCGTCCGGACCGAGCGGCGCCCGGCGGTGGAAGCGGCGCTCGCGCCAGGTGGCGCGGAGTTCGCGCTGCGCCCAGAGCGCCGTCGCCGCGCCGAGACCCCACGTCAGCGCGTCGGCCATCAGTACCGCGGCACGCCCGGATCCACCTCCATGCTCCAGCGATCGATCCCCCCGGTGAGGTTCAGCACCCGAGGGAAGCCCGACGCGCGGAGATACTCCGCGACCATCGCGCTCCGTTGCCCGCGATGGCAGAGGATGACGAGCTCACGGTCGCGTGGAAGGTCGGACTGGCGCGCGGGCACCTCGTGCATCGGGATCGCGAGTGCCGAGTCGAACGGTGCGGCCGCGCGCTCCCATCCCTCGCGCACGTCCACCACCACGACCTCGCCGCGCGCGAGCCGCGGGGCCAGCGCGGTCGGCGTGATCTCCCGCGTCGCGGGCTCGACGGCAGGTGCCGGCGTCGCACCGCAGAACGCGGCGTAGTCATCGAGGAGCGTCGTGGCCGTCCGCGTGCCGCACCACGCGCAGGCGGGATCGGCGTCGAGCGATATCGCGTGGAAGCGCATCGCGAGCGCGTCGAGGACGAGGAGCCGGCCCGTCAGCGGCACGCCGATGCCGAGCAGCAGCTTCAGCGCCTCGGTCGCCTGCAGTGCGCCGAGCACGCCGGGCAGCACGCCGAGCACGCCGCCCTCGGCACAATCGGGCACGCTCCCCGCCGGCGGCGGCTGCGGGTGCACGCATCGGTAGCACGGCCCGCCCTCGGCGGCGAAGACGCTCAGCTGCCCCTCGAATCGATGCACGCTGGCGTGCACGTTGGGTCGCCGCTCGAGGAGGCAGGCGTCGTTCACGAGGTACCGCGTCGCGAACGAGTCGGTGCCGTCGAGGATGACGTCATAGTCGCCGATGATCCCGCGCGCGTTGTGCGGTGCGAGGCGCGCCTCCCACGTCTCGACGCGCACGTGCGGATTGAGTGCCTCGATCCGCTCGCGCGCCGACACCACCTTCGGCGTCCCGATGCGTGCGCTGTCGTGGATCACCTGGCGCTGCAGGTTGTGCACCGCGACGACATCATCGTCGAGGAGTCCGAGGCGGCCGATGCCGGCGGCGGCGAGGTAGAGCGCCGCCGGCGAACCGAGCCCCCCGAGTCCGATCACGAGCGCGGACGACGCCCGGAGCCGCTCCTGTCCGTCGCGGCCGACCTGCGGGAGGACGAGATGCCGCGCGTAGCGCTGCAGCTCCTCGGACGAGAGCGCCATCCGCGGAATATACGCGAGGGGGCATCGGCGGCCGCCGGCCGCGCGATGCCCCCTCGACGAGCGGGAGTGATCCCGGAACCACCCCCGCCCTTCCCTCCGGACGCGTGAGACGCGCCGAGGGAACGCGTGTCGCTACCGCTGCACCTGCGCCCGCGCCGCGTCGAGCGCCGCCGTGGCCGCATCGAACCGCTGCACGAGGTCCGCCATCTCCCGCTCGAGCAACGCCGCATCACCGTAGCGGATCGCCTCGTTCACCGACGGGAACACCATGTTCGCGTACCCGTTATCGACATCGGCGACGTATATGAGATTCCTATACCACGGGCGGGAACGCAAGCCCTCCGGTCGCGTCATCGCGCGTTCGACGCGCAGCAGTTCACGGTTGGTCGCGGCCTGCCGGTCCACCGGGAGGCCGCGGGCGAGTGCCGCATCGCGCGACGCGCCGAACGCCACCGCCGCGCGCTCCATCCGGTCGATCGCCCCCGCGAGCGGCGCGCTCGATGCGGTCCATCCCTTCGCCGCGATGCCGCGATCGATCGGCGCGAGGTAGCGGCGCATCGTGCGCGCGAACTCGACGTAGTCGTACGGCAGCACGTCGGCGTTGGCGAGGCGCATCATCATCGCGGTGCCGATCCGCGCGGCGGCGGCGTGGTAGCGGTAGCCGGGGTCGCCGAAGCGCTCCATCCACGTGAAGGTGTCGTAGTTCGAGTGGTAGATCCCACTCGCGCCGCCGAAGCCCCAGTCGGAGTGCGGGACCCCGAGGTGGTTGTAGAACCCGGCGAAGTCCGACCCGCCGCCGGGATCCCCCATCGCCGGCTCCTCGCCCTCGGCCACGCCCGCGCGACGACGCCAGACCTCGTACACGCTTCCGCCACCGCTCGGGTCCGGCACCTGGCGCGCGACGTCGCGCAGCACCGAGCGCAGCGTCGGAGTCCCGCCACCGCCGAAGTTCGGGCCGCTGGTGCTCGCATCCTGGTTGAGGTAGGCCACGCCGCCGCGCATCAAGCGCAGCGAGTCGTCCTCCACGTACTCACTCGACCCCACGAGTCCCCACTCCTCCGCGTCCCACGTCGCGAAGAGGAGCGTGCGCCGCGGGCGCCACCCGGCACGTACCTGCGCCATCACCGCGCGCGCCGCCTCCGTCACGCTCACCGTGCCCGAGACGTTGTCCACCGCCCCTGGGCTCCAGGCGTCCCGGTGCGCACCGATCACGATCACCTCGTCCGGGAAGTCGGTGCCGCGGATGATCCCGAAGGTGTTCCAGATCGGCTTGTACGCCGCGGTCGCGGAGTCGCTCCGCACCATCACCCGCGCGCGCACGGGGCCGGGCCCGACGTGATACCGGAAGGCGAGCCCGCCCTGCCAGCCGCGCGGGATGCTCGCGCCGCGCACGTCCCTCAGGAGCTCGACCGCGTTCCCGTACGAGAGCGGAAGCACCGGGATCCGCGGCACCGGGAACTCCTCGACGGGGATCCGTCGCGCGCCGGGAAGCGAGGGATACCCGGGCGTGCTCGGGTCCCCGGCGCCGTTCATCACGCTGCCACGCTGCACGCCGCGCTCGTTCCGGAACGGTCCCTCCGGGTAGACGTCGCCTTGCACATACCCATCGTCGGCCGGGTCGCTGTACATGAGGAGCGCCACGGCGCCGCGCTTCTCCGCCTCGCGAGCCTTGATCCCGCGGAACGATCGCCCGTACCGCGCGATCGCGACCTTGCCCCGAACCGATACGCCGATCGAATCCAGCTGGGCGTAGTCCTCGATCAGTCCATAGTTGACGTAGACGACCTCGCCGGTCACGTCGCCGGTGCCGCTGTAGCCGTTCACTGTCGGATATTCGGGGAACGCCCGCGTCGTGGGATCCTCGGCGAGCTCGCCCTCGCGCAGCTCGAGACGCTTGGGGGCGGGCGAGACGCGCCAGACGCCGTACTCGACCGTGTGGGGCAGCCAGACCGCGTACTCCCGCACCTCGGTCTCGAGCCCGGCCTCCTGCATCGCCGCGATCACGATGTCGCGGGTCCGTGCCTGCGACGGGGTGCCGGCCACGTGAGGACGCTCGGCGAGTTGGCGCGCGAGGGCGCCGGCGCGCGCAGGATCAGGCGTGGCGATCGCGGCGGCCTCCGCCGCGCGCTGCGCAGAAGCGTTCGCCGGCGAGTATCCGGTCATCTGCTGCGCCGCGAGCGGCGCGGCGCCGAGGAGCGCGAGGGCGATGAGTGGTGTCCGCATCCCCTGAGTCAATCGTCGCTCACAGGGAGCGGAACCCCCTCGCCGACCACCCCGCTGATCGATCGGCCTTGGGGCGACGGTCCGTCGCCCTCACTCCCCGTAGCCGTGCGCCGCCTTGCCTGCCGCGCCATCGAAGTCCTGCGTCGTCTTGTAGCGCTCATGGCGTCCGTCGCCCGCGGTCACACGCGCCTTCTGCCGGAGCGCATCCATCTCCCCCGCGTGGAACAGCTTGAGCGACTGTGCGACCTTGAGGGTCTTGCGCAGCACCGCCGGCGAGTCGCAGCCGACGATCACCGAACTCACCGGCAACGACCACGCATAGCGGAGCGCGTCGTCGGCCTTGATGACGCGGCCGGTGGGGATCGCCCCGCCCGCCAGCGGCTTGGTCCCGATCACGCCTCCACCTCGCTTGATCACCTCCGGGAGGACCTGCCGCTCGAACGAGCGGAAGGACGCGTCGAAGGGATTGAGGGGCATCAGCACGGCATCCCAGGCGAAGCCGCGCGCGAGGAGCTTGAGCGCGATGTGCGGCGACTTCTCGCCGTGGAACGCGATCCAGCGCGCGCGACCCTGGTCGCGCGCCTCCTGGGCCGCGTCGAGTCCCCCGTGGTCATAGAGCCAGTCGGGGTCGTTGTCGTAGATGACCTCGTGGAAGCTCCAGAGCTCCACGCGATCCGTCCGCAGCAGCTGCAACGTCTGCTCGAACTGCAGCATCGCCGTCTTGTAGTCGCGCAGGTGCGCGCAGCACTGCCAGAGGAGCTGCACCCGCTCGCGGTAGCCGTCCCGCAACGCGAGGCCGATCCACCGTTCGGCGCGTCCATCGCCGTACTCCGGCGCCACCTCCAACACGGTCACGCCGTTGTCGATCGCTTCGCGCACCACGCGGATCGTCGCCTGCTGGCCCGCCTCAGCGAGCCGTCTCGTTCCGAGCGCGAGGATCCCGAGCGCGCCGCCACTGCGGCCGAGGGCTCGGTGTTCGAGAGGCACGATGTTCTTCGGCATCGGGAGACCCGGGGGAACGGTGGGCGGATACGATGCCGACGGGTACGCCATCCCACCAGAGGGGTCCGCGGAGGGACCTGAGCGTGGCGGTCAGCCGATCGCCGCCTCGAGCCTCTCGACGCCGAGCTTCAGGTCGGCGCGCGACATGATGAGCGGGGGCAGCAGTCGCAGGGTATGGTCGCCCGCAGACACGATCAGCAGGCCCTGCTCCGCCGCTCGGGCGACCACGTCCTTGGCGGGGTCGGTGACGTCCACCCCCCACATGAGCCCGCGACCGCGCACCGCGCGGACCTTCGGGCTCCGCTGCTTGACCTTGAGCAGCTGGTCGCCGAGCCACTTCCCCTCCTTCGCGACGTGCGCGAGGAGCTTCGGGTCGTGGATCCGATCGAAGACGTGGTTCGCCACGTGCGCGATGAAGGGGCCGCCGCCGAACGTCGTGCCGTGATCTCCCGGCTGGATCGCGTCCGCGACGCGCTGCGTGAGGAGGATCGCCCCCATCGGGAACCCGGCCGCCATCGGCTTCGCGACGGTCAGGAGGTCGGGCACGATGCCGTATTGCTCGTAGGCGAAGAAGGTCCCTGTGCGACCGTACCCGCACTGGATCTCGTCGAGGATGAGCAGGACGTTCCGCTCGGTGGTCAGCGCGCGCAGTTCCCGCAGGAATCCCGCGTCGAGCACGCGCACGCCCCCCTCGCCCTGGATCGGCTCCACGATCACCGCGCAGGTCGCCGTGTCCGAGACCACCCGCGAGAGCTCCGCGAGGTCGCGCTCGTGGATGTGGATCCCGCCGGCGAGCGGCCGGAACGGGTTGCGGTACTGGGGCCGGTCGGTCGCGGCCACGGTGCCGAAGAGCCGGCCGTGGAAGGCGCCGCGCAGCGCCACGATCTCGTGCTTGCCGACGCCACCCTCGAGCTTGCCCCACTTCCGTGCGAACTTGAACGCGCCCTCGTTGGCCTCGGCCCCCGAGTTGCAGAAGAAGACGCGATCGGCGAAGGACGCACCGACCAGCTTCTCCGCGAGGCGCTCTCCCGGCTCGGTACGGAAGAGGTTCGAGACGTGGATCAGCCCCGACGCCATCGCCTCCTGCATCGCCTGGCGGACGCCCGCGTCGTTATAGCCGAGGGCGTTCACGGCGATGCCGGCCGCGAAGTCGAGCCACTCGCCGCCATCCGCGTCGTACAGGCGCACGCCGTCCGCGCGCACGAACTCCATCGGGGCCCGGCGATAGGTCGCGAGCAAGGCGTCGGTCGCGTGCGCGGCTGCGGTCATGCGGATTCCCGGCTGGAGGAGGACGGGGAGAGGGCGATCGTCGTGCCGGCCGTCTGGTCGGTGATGCCATCGAGTCCGGCGATGCGTACGCGGCGCACACCGTTGCGGAGCGAGGTGAGCGCCGCCTCGAGCTTGGCGAGCATTCCCCCCTTCACCACGCCGCGCTCCACGAGCTGCGGCACGGCGCGCGAGTCGATCCCGGCGAGGACGACGCCGTCGTCCAGGACCCCGGGGACGTCCGCGATGAAGAGCAGTTCGTCTGCGCCGAGGCTGGCTGCGACCGCCGCCGCCGCGTCGTCGCCGTTCACGTTGAGTGCCGCGCCATCGACCGCGTCGCGATCCCGGGCGAGCGGCGAGACCACTGGCAGCCACCCGGCGTTCAGGAGGTCCGCCACGAGGGTCGCGTCGGCGAAGACGTCGCCGCCGACCCGCCCCATCGTCGGTTCCACGACCCGCGCGGTGAGGAGGTCGCCGTCCTCGCCGCTGATCCCCACGGCGCGGGCGCCCGCCGCACCGAGTTGCGCGACGAGTCGCTTGTTCACGCGCCCCGAGAGGATCATCCGCACGGCGTCGAGGTCCTCGGCTCGCGTGACCCGGCGTCCGCCGACGAACGTCGGTTCGATCCCCATCTGGCGTTGGAGTGCGGAGACCTCGTCCCCGCCGCCGTGGACGATCACGACACGCGCGCCCTGGATCGCCGTCGCCGACGCGAGCCGCGGCGCGAGGGTGGGATCACCCTGCGCGCGCCCGCCGATCTTGATGACGCGGACCACCGTGCCCACCGGCACGTGCGCCGCGACATGCGGCGCCTCCGCGGCCCGCCGGCGCACGAGATGTGGCGGGTCGCCGCGACGACGGTCCCCGCTCATGCCGGCAGCCCCATCGGTTCGTCGAGCCCGAGCATCAGGTTCGCGTTCTGGATCGCCTGGCCCGCGGCGCCCTTCACCAGGTTGTCGATGGCGCAGAAGACCTGGATCGTCGGCGCGCGGACGCCCTCGACCGTGCGCGCCGTGATCCGTGCGACGTTGCGGTGCCGCACGTCGCGGAGTTCCGGGAGGTCCTCGGTGACCTCCACGAAACGCTCCCCCCGGAAGCGGTCCCGCCACGGCGCGAGCGGGTCGGCGATCGGGGCGCGGAGCGGAACGGTCATCGTGGCGAGGATCCCGCGCGCCGTCGGCAGCAGGTGCGGCGTGAACAGGAGGTCCACGTCCGCACCGAGCTCGGCCGCGAGGGCGCGCATCTCGCGCAGATGGCGGTGCGCGTTCCCGACGCCGTACGCGCGGAAGTTCTCCGTCACCTCGCCGAACAGCAGGTCGAGCCGGGGCGTCAGCCCCGCGCCGGTGACGCCGCTCGCGGCATTGATGTGCACGGTCGCGCCTGGCGCGATGTGTCCCCCCTCGAGCAACGGGAGGAGGCCGAGCAGGGTCGCCGTCGGGTAGCAGCCCGGATTCGCCACGCAGTCCGCGGCGCGGACCGCGGCGCGCAGGACCTCCGTGAGGCCATAGGGGATCCCGTCGCTGGCGCCGTTGCCGATCCGATGATCGGCGGAGAGGTCCAACACCTTGCACCCCGCCGCGCGCGCGCGCGCGACCCACTCGGCGCTCGCGCCGTGCGGGAGCGACGAGAACACCAACACCGCATCCTCAAGGCGGATCTCGTCCGCGGCACGGAACGTGACCCGTCCCCCTCCGGGGAGGAGGGCCGTCTCACCTCGCTGCGAGTTCGCGGTCGCCCAGACGAGATCGAGACCGGGGTGGCGCGTGATGAGTGCGCAGAGCTCGCGCCCCGCGTATCCCGAGGCGCCCAGCACCCCGACTGGTATCTTATGCACGATTAATGCATACTAATGCTGTCTCGCCCTGTCAACGCCGGCTTGGCCCCGCGGGCGCGGGGATGGTACCCTACGACAACCCGGAGAGCGTCCCGTGACCGTCGGCAAGCGTGAGCGGCAGCAAGCGATCCTCGAGCTCATCGGCTCGCGCGAGATCGGCAGCCAGGAGGAGCTCCGGCTCCTCCTGAGCAAGCGAGGCTGGGACGTCACGCAGTCCACGCTCTCGCGCGACCTCCGTGACCTCCGCATCGCCCGCGTCCCGACGGATCGCGGGGTGCGATACCTGGTCAACGAGGGGAGCGATGACGCGGCGCGCACGCCGCTCGCGGCGATCCTCCCGCAGTTGATGGTGCGCCTCGAGGGCGTGAGCCACATGATCGTGCTCAAGACGGTGATCGGGGGTGCGCAGGCGGTGGCGTCGGCGGTCGACAAGGAGGCCAGCCCCGACATCCTCGGCACGATCGCGGGCGACGACACCATCCTGATGATCTGCCGGAGCGAGGCGGCGCGTGAGCGCGTCAGCCGACGACTCTCATCGCTCGGCCGGCGCCCCGGCTGATGCGTCCCGGGTCTCGATACACTCCGCATACTTATGCGTGTTGCCTCCCCCCTGCCCCTCCCTCCCCGCATCCATTGGTCATGAGCATCCGCGCGTCGTGTGATCGCCCCCTCGTCCGGATCCACCCGCTTTCCGGGGTCGCCGGATGAGCGGCGATCACAAGCTGTGGGGCGGAAGGTTCGCCGGTGGCCCCGCGCCTGAACTCGAGGCGGTGAATCGCTCCATCCAGACCGACCTCCGGCTCTGGCCGTTCGACATCAGGCTCTCGCAGGCGTGGGCGCGGGCGCTCGTACCCGCCAACGTACTGACGGCTGCCGAGGCTGATGCGATCGTGGCCGGACTCGAGCGCGTCGGGACCCGGATCGCCGGTGGCGAGGAGCCCGGCGCGTCCGATGAGGATGTGCACACGTTCGTGGACCGGCTGCTGCACGAGGAGGTGGGCGAACCGGCGGGTCGCCTGCATACGGGTCGGAGCCGCAACGACCAGGTAGCGACGGGCACGCGCTTGTGGGCTCTCGACGCGACGGACAGGATCCGGACGGCGCTCCGTGACCTCCAGCGTGTGCTGGTGACGCGCGCGGACGAGGAGCAGGACTCGGTCCTTCCGGCGTACACCCATCTGCAGCGGGCCCAACCCGTATCCGCGGCGCACTGGCTCCTGGCGCACTTCTGGGCACTCCAGCGCGACCGTGAACGGGTCGCAGTCGCGCGCAGGTCAGCCTCGGTGCTCCCTCTCGGGTCAGGCGCAGTCGCCGGATCGGCCTTTGCCGTCCCCCGTGAGGAGCTTCGGGTCGCGCTCGGCTTCGAGCGTCTCTCGCCGAACTCGATTGACGCCGTCGGCGACCGTGATTTCATCGCCGACCTGCTCTACGCTTTGACGATGCTGGGAACGCATCTCTCCCGACTCGCCGAGGACCTGATCCTGTACGGGTCCAGCGAGTTCGGGTTCGTCCGTTTCGGCGACGCGTTCTCGACCGGGTCCTCGATGATGCCGCAGAAGCGCAACCCCGATGCGCTGGAGCTCGCCCGAGGATCCGCCGCGCGCCAACTCGGCAACCTCGTTGCGCTGCTGGTGGCCATCAAGGGACTCCCGAGCGGCTACAACAAGGACCTCCAGGACGACAAGCGCGCTCTTTTCGACGCGGTGGACGCGATGTTGCTCCTGCTGCCCGCCGTCGCGGGATCGGTGGCGACGCTCACCTTCCAGCGCGATCGCATGCGCGCCGCGGTGACCTCCTCGATGATGGCGACGGATCTCGCGGATTTCCTCGTGCGGAGACGCGTCACGTTCCGTGAGGCGCACGCCGCAGTGGGAAGGTTGGTGCGAGAGGCAGAGGAGGCCGGCGTCGAGCTCTCGGATCTGGCACCCGAGCGCTTCGCGGCCGCGCATCCGGCGTTCGACCGCGAGGCGATGCGCGAACTCTCCGTCGAGCGCTCGCTCGGCAATCGCGAGATCCCCGGGGGCACGGGAAAGGGTGCCGTGGCCGACCAGATTCGGACCGCGCGCGCGCTCATCGGCCACGAGAGCGGTACTCGACAGGCCGTCAGCGATTAGTTCTCCGGCGGGACTCTGCCTCGAGTTCGCGTCGAATAATATATCTGACCCTGAGAATACATAGTAAGTTCTTACAGACCAAGTAGATAACTCGGCCGAGTACTCGCTGAGTGCCTGTATTGTCCGCCTCGGGCCATTCGACTACGAAACAGCCTGGCCGTTGCGCGTTCAGGCCGAAATTCCCAGATTGTAATATCCACCATCTCTCGGATATTTATTGCGCGCCGTCACGAGTGCGACCGCGGCCGCGGTCCTCGGAATCGACCGAAGAGCGCTGGATAGTTTGCTTGCGCGGATCGGCGGCGACATCCTACCTGCCGGACGGCAGGGTGTGGAACGCCGGATCCCGGTGGCCACACTCGGCGAACTCCTCCTCACCCTCGACCTGATCTCCGACCTCCAACTTCCAGCCAGACAAGCACTTCTTCTGGCGAGAAGTGGCTTGTCAGGACGCACCTCACTCGGCGGATTCCTGAGGCTGGCCGTGGACCTGGACAGTCTTCAGGACGAGGTCGAGCGACGGCTCGGTCTCGCCATCGAGTCCGTAGTCCGTCCACGGCGGGGAAGGCCACGGAAGCGCAGGGACAGCGAGGATGGAAAAGCAGAGCGCCCGGAGCCGATGGCCCCGGGCGCCCTGTGATCGTGCCGGCGAGCGGTTACGAAACCTTCGAGACGTTCTCGGCAGCCGGGCCCTTGGCCCCCTGCACGATGTCGAACTCGACGGCGTCGCCCTCAGCGAGCGACTTGAAGCCGGAACCCTGGATCGCGCTGTAGTGCACGAAGCAATCCTTGGTGCCGTTGTCCGGGGTGATGAACCCGAAGCCCTTCGCATCGTTGAACCACTTCACCTTACCGGTCGTACGCATTCCCTACTCCTGATGATTTGTTGATTGTCGCCGGGAGCGGAACGCGCCGACCCTGCACAATCTCTTCACGGGACGAGATGATCCCCCGCGCTGGACCATCCCTTGGAGAGTCCAAGGGACGCTGCAAGCTAGGGGAGGCCGGTCGGGGCCGCAATAGGCTCCATTGCAGCCGGCATCGGAATCCCGCCGGCGTCAGGGCAGCGGGGGGCGTCCGTCGTCCGCGACGAGGTGGTAGCTGCGCACGAAGTACGGCGTGTCGCCGAAACAGCTCGTGGGAACCCCCCGGTGCTCGTCGTACTGCACGGCCACCCTTCCCTTCCCCATATCGGCGGAGAGGGCAAGGGCCAGCGAATCCTGGCGGATGGTGAAGGTGAAGATCTGGGGAGAGACGCCGGGCGCGGTGGCCATCGCGAGCTCCCCCTCCCACGTCT
Organism: uncultured Gemmatimonas sp.; assembly: GCA_964650715.1. Taxonomy (GTDB): domain Bacteria; phylum Gemmatimonadota; class Gemmatimonadetes; order Gemmatimonadales; family Gemmatimonadaceae; genus Pseudogemmatithrix. The sequence goes on from CAZYUL010000002.1 coordinate 35,451, forward strand.
TGCACAGCCACCCCTTCTTCGAAAGCTTCTGGACGTATCCCGTGCGCGTGCCCGTCGAGTACGTGAAGGAGAGCGCGACCGCCGCCCAGAGCCCCATCGCCACCAGCGGCATCCCGACGACGGCGAGGAGCGTGAGCTTCCCCCAGTGGCGGCGCGCGAACCCGGCCGCTCGCGGCGGCGGCGCGGACGGACCGGGACTGTCGGGCGATGTGGTCTCGGGATCGATCATCGGTTCCCCGGGGAACGAGTTCCCACCTGGTCAGACCCGATAACTTTAGTCCGTGCCTCCGGCGAGGGGAGGGGAGGGAACACCGACCCGCCGCCGACCCTTCGTCCTGAATCCGACCCTTGTCACCGTTCAAGCCTCGTCGCCAGACCGTCACCGCCGACATCGGCGGCGTGAAGGTGGGCTCCGCCCATCCGATCGTCGTCCAGTCGATGACGAACACCGACACCGCCGATGCAGCCGCGACCGCGGCGCAGGTGGCAGCGCTCGCACGCGCCGGTTCGCAGCTGGTCCGGGTGACGGTCAACAACGACGAGGCGGCTGCCGCGATCCCGGAGGTCGTCCAGCGGCTCGCGGACGCCGGCGTCAGCGTGCCGATCATCGGCGACTTCCACTACAACGGCCATCTGCTGCTGCGCCGGCACCCCGACGCGGCGCGACTCCTCGCGAAGTACCGCATCAACCCAGGCAACGTCGGCACACGGCACCGCGACGACAACTTCCGCACGATCGTGCAGGTCGCCGTGGACCACGGGAAGCCGGTCCGTATCGGCGTGAACTGGGGCTCGCTCGACCAGGACCTGCTGACGCAGATGATGGACGCCAACGCGCAGCGGCGCGAGCCGCTCGACGCCAAGGAAGTGTACTTCGAGGCGATGTTGGAGTCCGCGCTGCGGTCAGCGGCGCTCGCCGAGGAGGCCGGGCTCGGACACGACCGGATCCTGATCTCCGCCAAGATCTCGCAGGTGCAGGACCTCGTGACGGTCTACCGGCGTCTCGGCGCCCGGTGCGACTACCCGCTGCACCTCGGACTCACCGAGGCCGGGCTTGGCACCAAGGGGGTCGTCGCGACGACTGCCGCGCTCGCGATCCTCCTCAGCGAGGGGATCGGCGACACGATCCGCGTCTCGCTGACGCCGCGGCCGGGTGGCGACCGGACCGAGGAGGTCATCGTCGCGCAGCAGATCCTCCAGTCCCTCGAGCTGCGCTCGTTCACCCCCCAGGTGACCGCGTGCCCGGGATGCGGTCGCACCACCTCGACCTTCTTCCAGAAGATGGCCGAGGACATCCAGGAGTACCTGCGCGCGCAGATGCCCGTCTGGCGCGAGTCGCACCCGGGCGTCGAGGAGATGAAGGTCGCGGTGATGGGCTGCGTGGTGAATGGACCCGGGGAGTCGAAGCACGCGAATCTCGGTATCTCGCTCCCGGGGACCTTCGAGGAACCCAAGGCGCCCGTGTACGTGGACGGCAAGCTCCACGTGACGCTCAAGGGCGACCGGATCGTGCCTGAGTTCCTCGCGATCCTCGACGCGTACGTCGAACGGACCTACCCGGCCTCCGTCAGCGCGTAAGGGGGCGCTTCAGGCGCCTTCGAGCTGCTCCACGAGCGCGCTGAGTTCGGCGACGATCGGCGCGGTGAAGCCGACGGCGACGAGCCGGTCGCGGACGTCCCGGTACCACCGTACGGTGCCGTCCCGTCCGCCGGCGAAGCGCCCCCAGACGGTCGTGGCGTCGATCGTGCGTCGCAGGTCGGCCAGGGTGCTCCCCGCGTTGTGGACCTTGTCGGCGGCGCAGACCCATCGCGCCGCGTCGGAGGCGGCGCCGAGGCGCTCGAGGTAGTCCGCGCGCACGTCCTCGCGCGAGAGCTCGACGCCGTCGTCGTCCACGCGGCGCTTGGTCACGGCGAGCACGGTCTCGAGCACGCTCGCACCGAACTTGGCCGCGATGCGATCCTCCAGCATCTCGCGCGTCCATCCCTCGCGCACGCAGTCTTCCACCACGTCGTGGAGGATCCCGGCGATGATCGTCTCGTCGTCACAGCCGTACCGCGTGAGGATCACCGCCACGTTCGCCGGATGCGTGAGGTAGGGTAGGCGAGTGCCTTTCCGCACCTGGCGGTCGTGGTGCTTCGCCGCGAACGCGAAGGCGTGGTTGATGCGGTCCGAGTAGCCGGTCATCACGGGTCGGGTGTCAACATAGCCGCGGGAGGAATGCCTCGCACGCTCACCGCAGGATGGCCGCCGCGAGCTGGAGGTCGAGCAGTGCGAGCGCGGTCCCCTGGATGGCGATCGCGGTTCCGGCGCCGACGAGGCCGAGGCGGCGACCCAGCGACCATCCCGCCAGCGCGAGGGTCACGCCGACGCCCGCGTAGCCGATGTCGAGTCCGATGTTGAGCCAGACGAAGCGCTCGAGGGCGACCGCACCGGCCAGGTCGCGCAGCGTGACGCCGCGCCCTGCCCACAGCGAGATCGCGCCGCACACCGCTCCCCACGCGACCATCTGGATCGCGAAGTGGCGGAGCAGGGGTGACGTGAGGCCACGCAGCCGCAGCAGGGTGAACACGAGACTCCCCGCGGCGATGCTCGCAAGCGCCCAGATCCCGAGTTTCGCCAAGTGGATCCGCTCCGCGGCAAGGAGCGTGTCCGCCCACTGTCCGGTGAGGTCCACGCCTGGCTAGCCCCTCGCTCCGCCGTTCCGGATCGCGCGACGCACGGCCTCGAACGAACCGCCGGGCGTGCGGCCCTTCCGCTTTGAGACGAGTGCCGCGAGCTCCGCGCGCGATGGGATCGATGGCCGCGTCGTGTCCCAGAGGATGACCCCGTGCAGGCGGCGCCCCGCGCGGCGCAGCTCGTCGCATTCCTCCTCGAACCGCGCCACGGGCGTGTCGCCGGTGGATGTCGCGAGCAGGAGGGGGCCGGTCCCCGCGAGTCGGTCGGCGAGCTCGAGCGCACGAAGGGGCGCGACGAGGATCGTGAGCTCGAAGGCGGCGCGGAACCGGCCGAACTCGTCGAGCACGCGATCCAGCGCCTCACCGGTGGCGAGGTCGTCGCGTTCGGTGCCCGCGGGCAGGAGCGTGATCGGGAGGCCGTCGCTCGACCCGATCGGACGCGCGACCTCCTTCCAGCGGAAGGCGCCGGCCATCGCGTCGCTGAGTCCGGGTTCGGCGCGCTCGCGGAGCACTCGCGCCAGTGCGATCCGCGTCGGGTCGAGGTCGATCACCAGCGTGGCGCGATGGTCCGCCGCCGCCGCGATCGCGAGTCGCGCGCCCGCGGCGGCGGCGATGTCCGCGTCCCGCCCGGTCACGACCGCCGTCCGCGCGCGGGTGCCGGTGGCGGTGAGTCCCAGGTAGAGCATCCGGAAGGGATCCACCCCGCTCGGCCGGAATCGGGCCGGCCCATCGAGCAGGGCGTCCCGCACGGTCGCGACGACCGGCACCCCAGCGAGGCTCTCCGCCTCGCGCGCATTCGCGAGGGTCGGCGCGCGCATCTCCCGACTCAGCGCGGATCCGAATCGCACGAGGAGACCCACCAGCAGGAGTCCGCCGAGCGCGAGCGCGGGAGTCGCATCGCCGAGACTCGTGCCCGGCGTCGCGGCGAGCGTCGAGTCGATGGCGTGCAGTGCCGCCCGCAGCGAATCGTGCGCTCGCCGCGCCGCCGACGCACTGTCGCGGGCGGAGCGGAGCAGGGCCCCGACCGCTGCCGTGTCCGGTCTCGCTTCGGCCACTGCGCGCGGCCCGGCGGGCGGCACGGCGGGCGTCGGCGGTGGCGCCGCACCCGGCGAGGTGCTGTCGGTGCGCGCATCGAGGTCGAGCCTCCGGTTCTCGGCGATCGCGAGGACCGTGTAGCCGATCCGGCTGATGCGCTGGGTGAGTGCGGCGAGCCGTCGCTCGCGCTCAGGTCCCGTCGAGAGGGTGTCGCGCAGCGCTGCCAGTGCGCGGAGCGTGTCGGCCAGCGCGCGCATCCGGGGCCCTGCGCTCACCTCCGGTCGCTCGGCGACGTCGAGCCAGGCGGCGACCGTGCGCAGTCGCCGCGCGGTCTCGATCGTCGCTGCGAGTCCGCTCGACTGCGGCGTGACCGGCGGCTCCTGCACCCGAGTTCCGAGCGGCGCGCTCGGGCGGCGCAACGCCTCCGACCAGAGCGACTCGGCCGTCACGAGCGTGCCGGCGGTGCGGCGCACCCGCTGCGACGACCGGAGGGTGTCGGCGGCGAGCCTCGCCGCACGACTGCGGTCGGCCGCGCCTGGATCCCCGGCGGCCAACGGCGAGAGGAGCGCGACGAGCACGAGGGTCCCGAGGACGAGCGTCCATCGTTTCGCGAAGCGGGCACTGCGGCGCCGCGCGAGGAACATCCGCGCCTCGTACCACTCGCCGCGTTCGAGCGGCCGAGGCGCGCTCGCCGGCGTCGCCGCGGAGGGCGCGGCGGCGGCGGCGGTGGGTGGACGGCGTTCGCTCATCTCTGGGGAAGTATCGCGAGGGGCGGCCCAGGCCGGAATGCCGAGCGGGCGGCGAGGCTCGCGCCCCGCCGCCCGCTCGTCGTGCGCGTGGATCGCGCCGTGTTACTGCACCGTGATGACGCCCTTCATGTTCATCGCGAGGTGCGGCGTGCAGTTGAACGGATACTGGCCGGCCGGGATGTTCGCGAACGAGATCGTGATGCTCTCGCCCTCGGCCACGTACATCTTCGACGTGAGTTCCATCCCTTCCTGCTTGCCGTCGCCGAAGTTGGCGTCGAGCTGGGCGCGGACCGCCGCGCTGAGGTTCGCGGCCTCGAACACGACGTTGTGCGGGAAGCCCGACACCGCCGTGAACTTCACGCCGTCGCCGGCCTTGATCGTCAGGTTCGCGGGGTCGAAGCGATAGCCCTGCGCGTCCTGGATCATCTTGATCTCGTGCGTGGTGCCGGTGATCGGCGCCAAGGTCGCCGGGCCCGCCGGCGCCGCGGCATCAGCCGCAGGAGTGGCCGCCGTGTCGGCGGGAGCGGACTCACCACCGCCACAAGCTGCGAGAACGAACGCGCTCGCGACGAGCGCCAGACCCTTGAACTGCATCTGCGAATGGCCTCCAGGCCGTACTGAAAGAAATAGGAAGGTGAACGACGAGCGCGCCGAGGCTCCGGCAGCCTTGTGAAAATAGTCACAAGGGTCCTGGCACGCAAAGGTCCCGTTGACAGGGTCCTGCGTGCCGGCTAGTCTGCGCGCTCCATGACGCGCATCCGCCACCACCACGTCCACCTGCACCACGGCCTGACGGGCCGGGGGTGGACGCCGCGCGCGGAGCCAAGGCTCTAGGACTCCCCAGTCCCGCGATCGCACCACTCCCGCGCCCGTCCGCACCTGGACGGGCGCTTTTCGCATTCCCCCCCCCTCATATCCCCCGATGCTCCGACTCGCCCTACCGCACAAGGGCCGTCTCAGTGACGACACCCGCTCCCTGCTCGCCGACACCGGCCTCGAGATCCGCGCCGCGGGCGATCGCGCCCTGCGCGCGTCCCTGGGGGACGAGTTCGAGGCGATCTTCGTGCGCGCCGCCGACATCCCCGAACTCGTCGCGGACGGCGCGGCCGATGCCGGGATCACCGGATGGGACCTCGTGCTCGAATCCGGTCGCGCGCTGGTGTCCCGCCTGGACCTCGGATTCGGCCGGTGCCGACTCGTCGTCGCAGCGCGCGACGAGCACCCGGCGTCATGCCTCGAGGGGATCGTCGACGGCACGCGCGTCGCGACCGTGTTCCCGCAGCTCGCCTCGCGCTATTTCGCTGAGCGCGGCGTCCGCGTCGCGATCGTCCCGGTCTCCGGCGCCGTGGAAGTCGCCCCGCACCTCGGCATCGCCGACGTGATCGTGGACCTCAGTTCGACCGGCTCGACACTTCGCGTGAACGGGATGCGGGAGGTCGCGACGATCCTCGAGTCGAGCGCGAGGCTCGTCGTCGATGCCGCCATCGCACCGGACGATCCGCGGGCGGTCGCGCTCGATGGGCTCGTCGCGGCCCTCGATTCGGTCCTCGTCGCGCGCGGCCGTCGGTACGTGATGGCGAACGTGCCGCGCGACCGACTCGACGCCGTGCGGCGGCTGCTCCCGGGGATCTCCGGCCCGACGATCGTGGACATCATGAATGGCGGCACGAAGGTCGCCGTACACGCGGTGGCGCCGGTCGCGGGGATCTACCGCACCCTGAGCGAGCTGCGCGCGCTCGGCGCGGAGGGGATCCTCGTCACGCGGATCGAGAGGCTGATGGCATGAGCGATCCCACGTTCGCCGTCATCGGTCGGCTCGACGCACTCGACGCAGCGACGCGCGGACGCCTCGTCGCGCGTGGCGCCGACAGCGGCGTCGACCCGGACGTGCGGGAGGCCACCGCGACGATCATCGCGCGGGTGGGGAGCGACGGGGACCGCGCACTCCGCGAACTCGCGCTCGAGCTGGATCGGGTGCGTCTCGACGCGCTCGAAGTGCCACGCAGCGCCTGGGAGGAGGCGCTCGCGGCACTCGACCCGCGCGTCCGCGACGCGCTCGCGCGCGCCGCGGAGAACATCCGGGCCGTGCACGCCGCCTTCAGCCCGCGCGCGCAGTCGATTGTCACCGGTGACGGCGTCGGGATCGGGCGTCGCCCTGATCCGTTGCGTCGTGTCGGCGTCTACGCGCCTGGAGGTCGCGCCAGTTACCCCAGCTCGCTGCTCATGGGCGCCGTGCCGGCGAGGGTCGCCGGCGTCGAGGAGGTCGTCGTCTGTTCACCCCCGGGCGACAAGGGCCGCCCTGCCGCCGTCGTGATGGCCGCGGCGGCGATCGCGGGCGTGGATCGTCTCTTCGCGGTGGGTGGCGCGGGTGCGGTCGCCGCGATGGCCGTCGGCACGGAGACGATCCCGATCGTCGACCGGATCGTCGGACCCGGGAACGCGTACGTCGCGGAGGCCAAGCTCCAGCTGGCCGACCGCGTCGGGATCGACTCCCCTGCGGGCCCCAGCGAGCTGATGATCATCGCTGACGGCGCCGCGAAGGCTCCCGAGGTCGCCGACGAGATGCTCGCACAGGCGGAGCACGACCCCCGCGCCGCCGTCGTGCTGGTCGCGCTCTCGGCGGCACTCGCCGACGACGTGCGGAACGAGCTCTCGCGCCGCCTCACGGTCGCGCCGCGCGCAGGCGTGATCCGCGAGTCGTTCGCTGCCCGCGGCGCCCTCCTCGTCGCCGGCTCGTTGGATGCCGCGATCGACTTCGCGAACGAGTACGCGCCCGAGCACCTGCTCCTCGCCCTGCCCGACGACACCGCCGACCGGGCGCTCACCTCGGTGCGCGGCGCGGGCACCGTCTTCCTCGGCGAGGCGGCGAGCGTGGCCTTCGGCGACTATCTCACCGGCGCGAGCCACGTACTCCCGACCGGTGGGAGCGCGCGCGCCTTCTCCGGGCTCTCGCCGCTCGACTTCGTCCGCTGGACCACCTGGCAACGGATCGACGCGGACGCGGCTCGCTCACTCGCGCGCGACACCGCCGTCCTCGCCGACGCCGAGGGGCTGCCGGCGCACGCGGCGGCGGCGCGGCGTTGGGAGGCGCGCGCATGACGGCGCTCGACCTGCGCGACAATGTGAACCTGTGGGGCGCGCCGCCGTCGGCGCGCCGCGTCCTGCGCGCGTTCGGCGCGGATCGCCTCGCGAGCTACCCCGCGGTGGATGCGGCCCCCGTCGCCGCGACGCTCGCCGCGTGGATCGGGGTCGCCGACGACGAGGTGGTGCTCGGGTGCGGGAGCGACGGTGTCCTCGACGCCGCGTTCCGCGCCCTGGGGCGCCCGGGCGAGGCGATCGCCTTCAGCGACCCGACCTTCTCGATGGTGCCCAGGTTCGCGCACCTCGCGGGTCTGGCCCTCGCGCCGGTGCCAGCGCTCCCGTCAGGCGAGGCTGACATCGAGGGACTACTCGCGACCCGGGCTCCGCTGATCTACCTCTGCTCGCCGAACAACCCGACCGGTGTCGTCACTCCCGAGGCGCGCGTCCACGAACTCATCGCCCGCGCACCGGGCAGGGTGATCGTGGACGAAGCCTACGCCGAGTTCGCGGGCACGCGTGACTGGCGCCGGGAGATTCCCCGCCTCGGGAACGTGCTCCTGGTCCGCACCTTCTCGAAGGCCTGGGGACTCGCCGGACTCCGCGTGGGATACGGCCTCGGCGCACGGGATCTCGTCGCTGCGACCGCGTGGGCGCGGGGACCGTACAGCGTGAGCGCGGTCGCCGAGGCGGTCGTGTCCAGCGCGCTGATGGCGGACGAGGAGTGGCAACGCCGCACGACTCGGGCGGCGGTCGCCGCGCGGGACCGCCTGGCGGCTCGATTGACCAAACGTCTCGCGCATCGTCGCGATATCCGCGTCTGGCCTTCGCGCGCGAACTTCGTGTTCCTCTCGCTCGCGGACGACGCGGCGGTGGTGGCTGGACGCTTCGCCGAGCGCGGTGTCGGAGTGCGCGCCTTCCGGGGACTCACTGGCATCGGGGACGCGCTCCGCATCGGGATGGCACCGTGGCCGCGGCTCCGAGGGGTCGCGGACGTGGCCGTGGAGTTGCTCGGATGATCCGCGCGACGATCCTCGACTACGGTGTCGGCAACCTGCACTCCCTCGCCAAGGCACTCACGACCGCGGGCGCCGAGGTGCGCGTCGAGCGTGACCCGTTCCGGGCGCTCGAGACCGACTCCCTCGTACTCCCGGGTGTCGGGGCATTCGCGCCGGCAGCGACGGCCCTCTCCTCCGGGCGCGCGAGGCTCCGTCGCGCGATCGCAGGCGGTCTACCGACGCTCGGCATATGCCTCGGGATGCAGCTGCTGCTGGATTCGAGCGAGGAGGGGGCGGGTGCCGGGCTCGGCATCTTCCCGGGAGGGGTCTCCCGCCTGCGAGCGAGGCAGGTCCCGCAGATCGGCTGGAACCGGCTCGAAGAAGCGGACGATCCGTTGCTCGCGGCGAGCGGACTCCGCGTGGCGTACTACGCGAACTCCTTCGTCGCACGTCCCGACGACGAGGGCTGCGTGCGTGCGTGGTCCGCGCACGAGAGCGACCGCTTCCCGGCGGTCCTGCGGGTCGGCGCTTGTGTCGGCGTGCAGTTCCATCCCGAGAAGAGCGGTCGCGAGGGCGTCGCGTTCCTCGACGCGTTCCTGCGCGCACCGCGGGCGCCCGGCAACGAGGCGACCCGGCGCGAGGAGGGATCCTGATGCTCGCGATCCCGGCGATCGACCTGATGCAGGGCGACTGCGTGCAACTCGTCGGCGGGGATCCCGCCAACGAACGCGTGCGCCTGCGCGATCCGCGCGCGGTCGTCCGCCGCTGGACCTCACTCGGCTTCCAGCGCCTCCATGTCGTGGATCTCGATGCCGCGCTCTCCAACGGGGACAACCGGACTTTGATCGAAGAGATGATCCAGGGGACGGAGGTTCCGGTGCAGGCCGGCGGTGGGATCCGAGACGATGCGATCCTGGCCCGGCTGCTGGGCGCGGGCGCCGAGTCGGTGGTTGTCGGCACTCGCGCGATCGAGGATCCGGCGTGGCTCGCGGCGGCGTGCGCACGGGCACCCGGCCGGCTCATCCTCGCGGCTGACGTCCGTGGTGAGGAGGTGGTCGCCGGAGGATGGACCACGGGCACGCGGCGACCGGTGCGCGACGTCGTCGCGAGGTTCTCCGACCTTCCGCTCGCCGCGTTGCTCGTGACGGCGGTGCATCGGGAGGGGCGGATGCAGGGACCCGACCTCGCTCTCATCGAGACCGTCGTCGCCGCCTCTCCCTGGCCAGTGATCGCGTCGGGGGGCATCGCAACGCGGCAGGACCTGGTCCGGCTCGCCGATCGAGGCGCCGCCGGTGCTGTGCTCGGAATGGCACTCTACACCGGCGCGCTCGATGCGCGCGAGACCGCGGAGGAGTTCGACCGATGGCCGTGATGGAACCGACCGTCGTGGAGCGACGGACGAGGGAGACCACGATTCGCGTCAGCGTCGCGCGGGGAGGAGGCACCGCGACCGTCGACACGACGCGCCCCTTCCTGGACCACATGCTGACGACTCTCGCGCGCTACGCGGGGCTCGACCTCGAGGTCACGGCGCGCGGCGACCTGCGACACCACCTCGTCGAGGACGTCGCCATCGCCGTCGGCGCCGCTGTCGCGCGCGTGATCCCGCCGACGGCGTCGCGGTTCGGGGAGCGCACGATGCCGATGGACGACGCGCTCGTGCAGGCCGTGCTCGACACCGGGGGCCGGGCCTACTATCGTGGCCCGCTCCCGAGCACGCTGTATGATCACTGGATGCGTTCCTTCGCCGACGCCGCGCGCATGACGCTGCACCTCCGGGTGCTGCGCGGCACCGACCGTCACCACATCGTGGAGGCGGCGTTCAAGGCGCTCGGCCTCGCACTCCGCGACGCCGCCACTGACTCCGGCGCGACCTTCAGCACGAAGGGCAGCGTCGTCCTGGAGGTCGGATGACGCTGACCCGGCGGGTGATCGCATGCCTCGACGTGCGCGACGGGCGTGTGGTGAAGGGGACGCGCTTCGTCGGGTTGCGTGACGTCGGCGACCCGGTGGCGCTCGCGACGCGGTACGAGGACGAGGGCGCGGACGAGATCGCCTTCCTCGACGTCACGGCGACGACCGAAGGGCGCGCCACGCTCCTCGACCTCGTGCGACGCACCGCTGAGCGGCTGTACATCCCGCTCACGGTGGGTGGGGGCATCCGGAGCGTCACCGACATGGACGCGGCGCTGCGCGCAGGCGCCGACAAGGTCGCCATCAACTCCGCGGCCGTCCGCGACCCGTCGCTCCTGCGCGCAGGGGCCGAGCGATTCGGACGCCAGTGCGTCGTCGCGAGCATCGATGCGAGGCGCGTCGGCGACTCGTGGCGGGTGCACGTCGCGGGTGGCCGCGACGCGACCGCGCTCGAGGTGGTCGCGTGGGCGCGTGAGTGCGCCGAGCTGGGCGCTGGCGAGATCCTGCTCACGAGCATCGACCGCGACGGTGGCCGCGCCGGGTACGACCTCGAGCTCACCGACCTCGTAGCGCGCTCGCTGACGCTCCCCGTGATCGCCTCCGGTGGCGCCGGCGCTGCCGCTCACGTGGCGGAGGTGCTCACACGGACCCTCGCGGCCGGCGCGCTCGTCGCCGGGATCCTCCACGACGGCGTCACGACGGTCGCGGCGATCAAGGACGCCCTGCGCGCCGCGGCGATCCCCGTCCGTGGGGTGGCCGCATGAGCGCGTCCCTTCTCACGGCCGTCGAGGAGTGCGCGCGGATCGCCGGCGAGGTCGCCCTGCGGCATTATCGCGGCGCTGTCGCCGTCGAGACGAAGCCCGACGGCTCCCCCGTGACGATCGCCGACCGGCAGGCCGAGGAGGCCGCGCGCGCCTGGATCGCGACGCGCTTCCCGGACGACGGCATCCAGGGCGAGGAGTTCGGTGAACGCCCGGGAACGAGTGGACGCCGATGGATCCTCGACCCGATCGACGGGACGAAGAGCTTCATCCGCGGCGTGCCCCTCTGGGGCACGCTCGCGGCCGTCGCCGAGGGTGATCGGATCCTCGCGGGTGCCGCGGCCTTCCCGGCGCTCGGTGAGCTCGTGGCTGCGGCACCGGGTGAGGGGTGCTGGTGGAACGGCGCGCGGGCGCGGGTCAGTGCGACCGCGACGCTCGCGGGAGCGACGGTGCTCATCACCGATGAGCGCGCGTTCCGCACGGCCGCGCTCCGTGACGGTTGGCGCACGCTCACCGGGGAGGCGGCGGTCGCGCGAACCTGGGGCGACTGCGTCGGATACCTCCTCGTCGCGACCGGTCGCGCCGAGGTGATGGTGGATCCCGTCGTGAACGCCTGGGATCTCGCCTGCTTCCTGCCCATCATCGAGGAGTCCGGCGGGGTGTTCACGGACCTCGAGGGCCGACGCACGGCCTTCGGCGGGTCGGCCATCGCGACGAATGCCGCGCTCGCCGACGTCGCGAGGGATTTCTTCGATGATTGACCTCGACGCGCTCGACTTCGGACGCGGGGGCGGCACCGTGACCGTCGTCGCGCAGGACGCCGCGAGCGGTGACGTGCTCATGGTCGCCGCCGCCGACCGCGAGGCGCTCGCGCACACCATCGAGACGCGTGAGATGCACTACCGCTCGCGATCGCGCGGCCTGTGGCACAAGGGCGCCACGAGCGGCAACGTGCAGCGGCTCGTCTCGCTGCACGCGGACTGCGACGGTGACGCCGTGCTCGCCCGGGTGCAGCCGGCGGGACCCGCGTGTCACAGCGGGGCGATCACCTGCTTCGGCGATGCCGGCGGAGACGCCCTCTCGGCACTCGACAGTACGATCGTCTCCCGCGCCACCTCCGGCGGACCCGAGGGGGCCGGCTACACGCGGCGACTGCTCGCCGATCGCAACCTCCGGCTCAAGAAGCTCGGCGAGGAGGCGAGCGAGTTGATCACGGCGTGTGCCGACGGCGATGCCGCCCGCGCCGAGGCGGAGTGCGCCGACCTGCTGTACCACGCGATGGTCGCCGTGCGCGCCGCCGGGGGATCGCTCGCCGGCGTCCGCGTGGCGCTCGCCGCTCGGTCCCCTGGCGTCAGAACCCCATGAGGCGGAAGCGGTCCACCTGCGTCGGGTTCCCGAGGTAGGTGAAGCGGAGGTCCGTCATCCACCGCTGGGCCGCGCGGCGCACATCCTCGCCGGTGACCGCCCGCAGCTCGGCGACGAACCGCTCTCCCGCGCGGAAGTCGCCCCGATAGAGCTCGGCCCGGGCCAGGAAGTCCGCCTGTGCCCCGGTCGTCTCGTTGTCGAGGAAGTACTCGGTGAGGAACTGCTGCACGAGCGAGCCGAGGTCCTCGGTCCGTATCGTGGTCGTCCGCAGCCGTCGCAGCTCGTCTCGCATGATCGCGAGCGTCTCGTCGGGACGCGTGGTCGTCACGTACAGCGCCCCCGAGGTGAGCGCGCGGTCCCGGTATCGGGCCTCGACCGCATAGGTGAGGTTGCGCCGCGAGCGTACCTCGGCGAACAGCCGTCCGCTGAGGATCGCCGACGCGATCCGGAGCGCTGGCGCGTCGGGGTCCCCGGCCGGCGGTCCACTCCAGACGCCCATGATGTAGTTGGTCGGCAGTCGCCGCGAGACGATGTGCACGTTCGACCCGGGCCGCTCGCCGAGCGGCTTGGGCGCGTCCCACCGGTAGTCGCCGCGAGGGAGCGTCCCGAGCGTCTCCCGCACCAGTCGCTCGATGCGCGCGCGCGGGACGTTCGCCACGACCACGAGCAGCATCCGCGACTTCACCATCCGCGTGCGGTGGAAGTCGCGCAGCTGCTCGAGCGTGATCGCACCCAGCGACCGCTCCGTGCCCACCGGCGAGAGGGCGTAGGGGAACTCCACGTAGGCCACGCTGTCCGCGAGGTACTCCAGCAGCGCGTCCGGGCTCTCCTCGCGCTGCGCGATGCCGGCGAGCCGGTTCTCGCGGACGAACGCGAAGTCATCCGCTGTGAGCGTGGGATGCATCAGCCGGTCGGCGTAGATGCTCCACGTCGAGTCGAGCCGATCGGTCGTCGTGCGCAGTCCGTAGACCGTGAAGTCCTCGTGCGGCGCGGCCCCGATCTCGCTGCCGGTCCTCGCGAGCGCGCGCCGGAGCGACTCACCGGGATACTTCCTCGACCCCCGTTCGGTGACCTCGAGCAACATCGCCTCGAGCCCGGCCGTCTGCGGTGTCGCGAGGCTGACGCCGCCCAGCAGGTAGAGGTTGGCGACGAAGAGATTGGTGTTGGTGTGGCGATGGATCACGGTGATGCCATCCACCGAGAAGCGCTCCGTGCCCGCTTCCGCCACAGCGAGCGCGGCACTCGCTTGGGCCGACGGCGCGGGTACGACCGCCACCGACGCGAGCAGCGCGGCGGCGGCGAGCAGCGACCGGGACCAGCCGCGCATCTCGGGAGCGCCCGTCCGTCCGGTCATGGCGTCACCCCCAGCCCCGCGAGCTCCTGTTCCGTGAGGCGGAGGCGCGCCGCCGCGCCGTGCGGGAGCATCACACCGACGACGCGGGGCTTCCCGACGATGTAGCGGCGCGCATAGTCCTGCAGCTGTTCGGGGGTCTGTCGTGCCATCTCGTCCACGTAACGCAGGTGGTAATCGAGGCCGATCACGCTCCACCAGAAGCCGATCGTATGCGAGTTCTGCGACGCGCGTTCCTGGCCGAACGCGGTCGTCACCGCGCGATTCGCCTTCACCGACTCGAGCTCCTCGGCGGTGAAGTAGCCAGGTTCGAGCGTCGCGGCGAGTTCCTCGTCGAGCGCCTTCAGCGCCTCGCGGAGCTTCTCGGGGGAGGTCTGCCCGCTGACGGTGATCGGACCGACGTGGTTCAGCGTGTAGTAGTTCACGATGATCCCCTGCCACAGTCCGGACTCGACCAGGCGTCGCTGGAACCGGGAAGTCGGCTGGTTCAGGATGTCCGAGTAGACGTCGGCGGCGAAGGTCGCATCCTGATCCGAGCGCGCCTTCGGCCCATGCCACTGGATCTGCACCGTCGCGGCGGCCACGGCGTCCTCGACGAGCACACCCCGGTTGCCCGGGAGAGCCGGCACCGCCGGCACGGGGGCACGCTCGAAGGGATCGGCCGCCCGCGGCCAGGCCCCGAGGATCCGCTCGACCATCGGGAGCACCCCGGCGGGATCGACGTCGCCGGAGACGATGAGCGCGCTGTTGTTGGGCACGTAATAGAGGTCTCGGATCGTCCGCATCTGGGCGGGTGTCACGCGCTCGATGACATCACGGTCGCCGATCGTGTTCTTGCGACTCCAGAAGTCCCCCCACAGGACCTGACCCATGCGCTGGTCGAACCGGAAGTACGGCGACGACTCGGCGCGGTCGTACTCCCCGAGGACCACCACCTTCTCGCGCGCGAGCTCGTCGGCTCGGAACTGCGCGCCGCGCAGTGCGGCCGCGAGGAACTCCAGCCCCCCCTCGATCGAATCCGAGACCACCGTGAGGTAGTAACTGACCAGCTCCTCCCGTGTGGTGGCGTTGAACACCGCGCCGAGGGAGGCCGCGCGATCGATGAACGCGTCGGGCTCGGGGTACGTGTCGTTCGCCTTGAAGAACATGTGCTCGAACAGGTGCGCGAGCCCCGCGTACTCCGGCGACTGCGTGAACGCGCCGTTCTTCACCACCAGTTCCACCGTCGCGATCGGCACCCCGCCGGAGGGGACGATGATCACCTCGAGTCCGTTGGAGAGCACGTGCCGTCGGATCGTCTGCTCGATCTCGGCCCGCTGGGCGACCACCGCCACCGGCAGCGCCGCGACCAGCGTCGTGACGACCGCCACGATCCACACCGCCTGACGCCATCCCTCGCGCCACATGTGGCGCCCACCGCTGGCGACGCGTCGGCGCCGCAACTTGATTTCGCGCATCCTTATGAATCCGACCCGTTCGAGTGGCCAGCCGACACCGCAGGACGTCGACGCGGCAAAGGGACTCGCGTCGGTGCTGGGATCGTCGCGGCTCCGCTTCCAGACGCCGCTCGCTCCATACACCACGTTCCGCATCGGTGGTCCCGCCGACGTGCTGTACGATGCCACCACGGCCGACGAGCTCGCCACTGCGGTCCTCGCCGCGCGGGCCAACGGGATCCCGGTGTTCGTCCTCGGCCTTGGCGCGAACATCCTCGTCGGGGATCGCGGGTTCCGCGGCCTCGTCGTGCGCAACGTCGCCCGCGGGATCGGCGACCTGGGCGACGGGAGGTTCCGGGTGGAGAGCGGCGCGGTGGTGGCGGACCTGATCCAGGCGTGCGTCGCGAAGGGTTGGTCGGGACTCGAGCACTACGTCGGCATCCCCAGCACCGTCGGTGGCGCGGTCTGGCAGAACCTCCATTTCCTCGCGCCGGCGCCCGGACGAGAGCGCACGATGTTCATCGAGGAGGTCGTGGAGTCGGTGTCCCTCCTGTCCCCGGATGGTTCGCGCACCACCGCCGATCGGACCGCGATGGCCTTCGGCTACGACACCTCGCGGCTCCACGGGAGCGGCGAGGTCGCCCTCGATGTCACCTTCGCCCTCGCGCCAGGCGACCCGGCCGTGATGCACCGCATCATGCAGGAGAACCTGGCGTGGCGCGGGGCGCGGCATCCCTGGCTCGAGATCCACCCGAGCGCGGGTTCGATCTTCAAGAAGATCGAGGGCGTCGGGGCGGGCCGTCTCGTGGACCAATGCGGGCTGAAGGGCTTCCGGGTCGGTGGCGCGCAGATCTCGCACATCCATGCGAACATCATCGTCAACCTCGGCGGCGCCACGGCGGCTGATGTCCGTGCGGTGATCCGTCACGCGCAGGAGGCGGTGCGCGAGCGCTTCGGTCAGTCCCTGGAGCCGGAGATCGGCTTCATTGGGGAGTTCGCGTAGCCGACCTCAGGGGCGCATCCCCCACTCGACGAGCCAACGTGGGCGGGCGGGGTGGTCGATGGCGTGCGCCACGCCGAATCCGATCGAGCCACCGAGGACGCGGAAGGTCAGGCTCACGGATGCGCGTGGATGCCCCGTCGGCACCGAACCCAGCGCCGTCACGTTCGCCAGCGCGGCCGCGCTCGAGGCCCGTGTCCAACCCGACTGCACGCCGAGCGCGAGCGACGGCGCGATCGGCGGCATCCAGAGGCGGTCGGTGACGCGGAGCGGTGCACCGAGCCACGGCAGTCGGTAGATCGCCAGCGCGCGCGCGACGACCGCCTGGTCGCCGGCGAACTCCTTGTAGTCGTATCCGGGGAGGTTCTGGTTCTTCCCGAGTTCGAACAGCATCTGCGGCGGTGCATCGGGATCCGCGATCCCGAGGTCGAGACGAGCGCCGAGTGAGAGCGGTCCGCGATTCGTCCGTGCGGTGAGGCGGAGCTCCGCTCGCTGGTACTCGAGCCCACCATCGCCGCGTTCGTACGTCCCGCGGACGCCGAATCCCGGGCGCAGGAACTCCAATGAGACGTCCGGCCGGTGGTCGAGTGTGAAGCCGCTCCGCACGTAGCGACCCGGCGTCGCGATGCGGTTCTCGCGGAAATCACTCCCGAGACCGAGGGGGCTCCGGGCCAGGTGCACATCCACTGCCCGCTCGTCCACCGGCCCGGCCTCGAATCGGAGGAACGTGCGTTGCCGCGTCCCGACCGCCCGCCACCACTGCAGCATCACGCTCCGCCGATCCACGTAGTCATAGTTGTCCGCACCGAAGATGGCGCCGAGCGTCGAGCCCGAGTCGAACGGGTTGCGGAAGTCGTTCGTGATGTCGAGTGAGCGCTGCGCGCGCACCGCGAGCCGTTGGGGACCCCGGCGGTGCTCGGCGACGAACCGCCCGCGTGCCGTCGCCTCGTTCCATGCCCAGCCGGCCGCGAGTCGCGCGGTCAACCCCGGTGCGGCATCGCGGAAGCGCATGACGAGTCCGCCACCCGTGTACAGCCCCTGGACGCGGTCCACCTTGATCACATCACCGAGTCGCTCGGTCTCGACGGTGAGCCGCGGCTCGCCCGTCGGGCTCCACCTGTCGGGAGCCACGTCGCTGAAGTCGTCGGCGCTCACCGATGAGGTCATCGTCCCGAGATCGGCGATCCACTCGCGGAACGCACTCATCGTATCCGGCGCCAGGATCGTGAGCCGGAACGGGTGGATCCCCAGGGTGTCACCAGGTGAGCCGACTTCCACGTCGGGAGGCGCGGGGAGGAGTTCCCGGTCGACGAATCGCGTGAGCACGCGGAAGATCGCGCGACCTTCCCCGACGCTGTTCGTGGTGGCCTGCGCCTCGAACCGCTGGTGCGAGGGGAGCCAGAAGCGCCCCTCCACCTCGGCGTTCACCGCCTCGACGAAGGCGATCCCCTCGAGACCGGCTTGTCGCAGGATGTCGAATGGGCGCCGCTCGCCACCCACGGTCGCGAAGTACCCGCGCAGCCGGACGACGTGCCGACGCCGCGCGTCGAGATCCAGCTCGCCGAGGAAGACGACGCTCGTCGCCGGCACGTCCTCGCGCAGCGACACGTCCACACGGACGATCGGGATGTCGCGGTCCCCCACCCGCATGGTGATCACGGTGTCGCCGCCGCTGTACCGGTAGTACTGCTCACGGTCCTCGGCCAGCGGGTGCACCGCGTAGGTCGGCTCGCCGCCGCGCCGTTGCGCCCGTCGCCGCCCGGCCGCACTGGTGTCGCGCCCGAAGAGCAGGGCGAGCCGGTTGCCGTACAGTGACGGGATGGCCCAGCCCGAGCGGAAGAATCCCAGGCTCGCGAACGACGAGCCGATCGACTGTGACCGGTAGCCGTGCACGACCTGCTCGTACTCACCCCGCCGATTCCATCGAAGGGTGCTCGCCACCTGCTCGAGCGAGACCGCCATCTCCATCCCCTCGCTACGGCGGTTCCCGATCGAGATCTCGCTCTCCAGTCGCGCGCGGTAGCCTCCCAGTTCGTCCGGGACGCGACGATTGAGCTCGACCGCCTCGGCGATGAGCGCCCTGAGCGCCGGAGACGCGTAGGTGGCCGTGTCCTGCGCGGGCATCCGCGTGCCCACGAGGGCCAGGAGCAGGGAGAGAGCGTGGAGTGGTCTCAATCGACGACGGGAGGTGGGGCGGATCGCGGGAGACATACGGCGACGCGCGGACCGGGGATTCTACACGCCAGCTTGCCCGACGCCCATCAGGTGGCCATTCTTGCGCCGATGCCAGCCGCCCCTCCGGCGCCCGGTTCCCCCCTGCGCCTGTTCCCTCCGGGGCGCGTCGCGGCTCTCGTCGCCGGGCCGGCCATCGCTGCGTTGGTCATCGCCGTTCGCCCCGGAGGCCTCAGCCCCGCCGGCACCGCTGTGCTCGGCGTCGCGATCTGGATGGCGACCTGGTGGATCACCGAGTGCCTGCCCCTCGCCGTCACGGCGCTGCTCCCGATCGCCCTCTTCCCGGTGCTGGGCGTCTCGACGGTGCGCGACGCGGCAGCGCATTTCGCCAACGAGGTCGTCTTCCTCTATCTGGGGGGCTTCCTCCTGGCCGCCGCACTCGAGCACTGGCACGCGCATCACCGGATCGCGCTCGCCGTGATCGGGACCGTGGGGACGAGTTCGCGCCGCCTCGTGTTGGGGGTGATGCTGGCGACGGCGTTCGTCTCGATGTGGATCTCCAACACGGCCACCGCGGCGATGATGTATCCCATCGCGCTGGCAATCGGCGCCCTGTACGGACCCGGGGAGGCCGCGCGCAGCCAGCGGGTCGCCCTCCTCCTCGGCGTCGCCTTCGCCGCGAGCATCGGGGGGATGGCCACGCTCATCGGCACGCCTCCCAACCTGATCCTGGCTGGCGCGGCGCGGGAGCTCATCGGCGTCGAGCTCGACTTCTTCACCTTCCTCGCGTACGGGCTACCGGTCGCGGTCATCCTCCTGCCGCTCTGCTGGGCGTTGCTCGTCTTCGTCTTCCACCGGGAGCAGATCGAACTCGGGACCCAGGGGCTCGAGGTGCTTCGCGAGCGACGCGCGGCTCTCGGGAGACTCATGGGCGGGGAGCGGCGCGTCCTCGCGCTTTTCGGCGTCGTTGCGCTCTGCTGGTTCTTCCGGGAGCCGAAGGAGATCGGATCGCTCACCATCTTCGGGATGACGTCGGTGGTACCCGGTCTCACCGATGCCGGGATCGCGATCATCGGGGCGATCGCGCTCTTCCTCGTGCCGGGCACGACGCGCGACGGCGGAGCGCGGCCGCTGCTCACTTGGCGCGAGGCGCGGGAGATCCCGTGGGACGTGCTGTTGCTCTTCGGCGGCGGGCTCTCGCTCGCCGCGGCGATGGAGTCGAGCGGGCTCGCCGCGCGCATCGGCGTCTGGATGGCCGGGCTGCAGGGACTGCCGTTGCCTCTCGTCCTCATCGGGCTCGCCATCGCGACGGTCATCATCTCCGAGCTCGCGTCGAACGCCGCGACCGCCTCGATGGGGATGCCGATCGCGGTCTCGCTCGCGGCGGCACTCGACCAACCCCCGTTGCTCATCATGCTCGTCGTCGGGCTCGCGGCGTCGGTCGGCTTCGCGCTGCCGATGGCGACGCCGCCGAACGCGATCGTGTTCGGGAGCGGCGAACTCCACATCAAGGACATGGCGCGGGCGGGACTCGCGCTCGACGTCCTCGGCATCCTCGTCGTCGTCGCAGTGGTGCTCGCGACCTTCTAGATGCAGCGGAACGAGTACACCTTCGTCGCCGACACCGACTCACTCGAGGCGCTCCGCCGGCTCCGGCGCGGCTGGGCCGGCTGGGAGCTGGCCGAAGGCGAGTTCCGGGTGCGGCTCCGCGATGGCGGCACGGTGCGCCTGCATGTGGACCGCGCCGAGATCGAGACAGGCTTCGAGGTCTCCTGCCTGGTGGCGGACTACATGGTCACCGAGGATTCGATCCCACGTCGCGACTCGGCGTTCACGTCGCACGCCAACGAGGTCGCGGTGTTCAGAGGCGTGACATGGCTCGAGAGGCGCCCGGACCTGGGCCCCGATCACTCCATCCAGTACAGCGGGATCCCCGGCTTCGAGATCCCCGAGACGGCCGTGGCCAAGTGCGACTTCACGGATGCGGTCGCGGTCACCACCGAAGGCGCGGCTCTCGTGATCCGGCTCGCATTGCGGCCCGGGTGGCTGGAGGTCATCTCCGACGCGGAGGAGGTCTCGAAGTTCCTCGCGTTGCGAGGCTTCTCCTGACGACGCGACTGGCGGCCGGCTTGCGCCGGGACGCGCGCGGCGTCGTGCGCTGCTGGTGGTGCGGGGACGACCCACTCTACGTCCGATACCACGACGCAGAGTGGGGCGTGCCGGTGCACGACGATGTCCGGCTCTTCGAGAAACTCTCGCTCGAGGGGTTCCAGGCCGGTCTCAGCTGGATCACGATCCTGCGGAAGCGGGAGCGGTTCCGCGAGGTGTTCGCCGGTTTCGACCCGGCGCAGGTCGCGCGGTTCGGCGCGCGCGATGTCACCCGCCTGCTCAAGGACGAGGGGATCGTGCGCCATCGGGGGAAGATCGAGGCGGTCGTCAACAACGCCCGCCTCTACGGCGCGCTGCGCGCGGAATGGGGCTCGCTCGCGTCGTTCATCTGGCATCACCGACCGGCGGAATCCGGTCACCGCCGCACGCGCGAGTCGATCCCGGCGATGACCGATGAGTCCAAGGCACTCTCGGCGGCGCTCAAGTCCCGCGGCTGGCGGTTCGTCGGTCCGACCACGGTGTACGCGCTGTTCCAGGCGATGGGGGTGGTGAATGACCACCTCGTCGGCTGCTTTCGCTGGAGTGCCCTCGTCAGCGCAGACCCAGTGCCGCCTCCAGGCGGTCGCGCGCGGCAGGCCGCACACGGGGGTCACCGAGCCGGAGCGCATCGGTGAGCGCGAGGAGCGTGTAGGTCGCGGGGGATCGGTCGAGGAGCTTCGGCGCGGCCGGATAGAGTGGGACGATCGTGAAACCCTGCACGGCAGAGGGGTGGTCTGGCGCGGGCCACACCAGCGCGTCGGTGGCGTCGATGTCTGCGGCGAGCGGAGCGGCGGAGTACGCTGTCGGGACGCCCGAGGAGAGCGGCCCGCGACGAGCGGGGAACGCGTAGCGGATCCCGTAGATCAAGAAGTCCGCGAGCGCTCGAGCGTTCGCGGCGCGCGAGCCCGGTCGGAGCAGTCCTGCGACACCGAGGCGACCGAGGGCGGCGTGCACCTGGCTCGGCACCACGGCCAGCTCGTCGGCGATCTGTGCGATGGTGCCCGCCGGCGCGACGAGCCTCAGGGCTAGCGCGACATCGAACGGAAGCGTCGCGGGTGCGCGCATTCCATATTCTAGAATATCATACGATTATGTGCAACAATCTGTTACCAGGTATGAGCGACACCTAGCGGTGAGTCGACCTCACGAGTGCCAGGTGCGTCGGGCGCGACTCGGTGACCTCACGGTGTCGCCGAGCGGCGCCGATCCACCCACCAGCTCGCGACGCCACCACCGACCAGGATCGCGAAGATCACGCCGAGGAGCACGAAGTTCGAGTTCTCGCCGAGGGCCGCCTTGATCCACTTGCCGGCCAGCATCTTCACGCCCACGAGCGCCAACACCAGCGCGAGAGACACCTTGAGGTAGCGGAACTTCTGGATGAGCCCGGCCAGCCCGAAGTAGAGGGACCGAAGGCAGAGGATCGCGAAGACGTTGGAGGTGAAGACGAGGAATGGGTCCGCCGTGATCGCGAAGATCGCCGGGATCGAGTCCACGGCGAAGATGAGATCCGTCGTCTCCACGAGTACCAGCGCCACGGCGAGCGGTGTCAGGAAGAGCCGACCCTCGAGCCGCACGAGGAAGTGTTCCTCGTGGAACTTGTCCGTGACCGGGAAGTGCCGCCGCAGGAACCGCGTCACCCACCCCTCGACCTCCTCCTCGCTCTCCGCGGGCTTCGAGAAGAGCATCCGGATCCCCGTGAGCACCAGGAACGCGCCGAACACGTAGAGGATCCAGTGGTAGCGTGCCACGAGCTGCGCCCCGATCCCGATCATCGCGCCGCGCATCACGAGGGCGCCCAGGATGCCCCAGAACAGCACCCGATGCTGGTACATCAGCGGCACCCGCAGGTGCTCGAAGATCAGGGCGATCACGAAGACGTTGTCCATCGACAGCGACAGCTCGACGATGTAGCCGGTGAGGAACTTCACCGCGGCCAGTCGTCCGTCGTTCACCTGGCCGTCCACGGCGTCCACGGCCAGGCCGAGCCCCAGCCAGTGCGACTCATAGGCGAAGTACGTCGCGACCGCGAAGCCACAGGCCATCACGATCGTGCCCGCGGTGAAGAACGACGCCTCCCGCAATGTCGGCGCGTGCGCCTTGCGGTTGAATACGCCCAGGTCGAGCGCGAGCACGATCGCGATGAACGTAAGGAATCCCGCCCAGGCCCAGATCACGCGTTCTTCTCCGCCGCCATCCAGCGGCCCCATTCAAGTTCATCCACGCCGATCGTCAGGTACTTCCCGCAGCGCGTCAACGGCTGCACCAGCAGTCCCGGTTCCTCGACCAGCAGCGCGAGCCAGCGGTCATCGGCCAGCCGCGAGGCGCCGAGCCCGAGCTCCGAATAGCGACGCGACTCCCGGTCGATGAGGGCCGTGAGGCCGAACCGCTGGACGAAGCGCTGCAGCTCCCCCTTGCTGGCTGCGCGCTCCCGGAGGTCCACGAAGTGCACCCGGACCCTGCGCTCGCTCCAGAATCGCAGGGCCCGTCGCGTCTCCTGACTCTTCTGCGTCCCGAAGACCTGCACTTCCACCCGTCGGACCTCCGATATTCCACCTCCCGCCACCATGACGGTGCCGGACTGGCGCGCCGCAATCTACCGGGTCACCCCCTGTCCGATCACCTGCCGTTCCGACCTGCCCGGTGGCTGCCGGGTCCTCACCTCCCCACGGTCTGGGGCAAGCTCGTCCGGCGCGTCCCGTTCGCCCACGACCGGGTCGAACGGTGGCCCACGCCAGACGGCGACTCTGTCAGCGTTCTCCGCTTGGACGCGCCATCGGCGCAGGCTCCCCTGCTGGCGATCCTCCACGGGCTAGAGGGCTCGGTCCGCTCCACCTATGCGCAGGCCCTCATGCACCAGGCGCGCGCCCGGGGCTGGGGCGCCGCGATGCTCCTCTGGCGCACCTGCGACGGACGCGTGCCGGACGCCCCGCGTCTCTACCACTCGGGGGAGACGACCGACGCCGATCTCTTCCTCAGGAGGCTCTCCGCCGAGTCCCCGGGTCGGCCGATACTCGCCGTCGGCGTCTCCCTCGGCGGCAACGTACTCCTCAAGTGGCTCGGCGAGCTGGGTCCGGAGGTGATTCCCGAGCTCCGCGCGGCAGCAGCCGTCTCCACGCCGTTCGACCTCGCCGCCGGTAGCCGGCAGCTCGAGCGTGGCGTGGCGCGGTTCTACGCGAGGTTCTTCGTGCGCAAGCTCCGGGAGAAGGCGCATGCCGCGCTCGCGAAGCATCCCGCGCTCCCCATCGATCGCCGGGGCCTCGAGCGCGCCCGGAGCTTCTGGCAGTTCGACGACGCCGTCACCGCCCCAGTGCACGGATTCCGCGACGCCGAGGACTACTACCAGCGCAGCAGCTCACTCCCTCTGCTCTCCCGCGTCGCGCTACCCACCCTCCTTTTCTCGGCGACCGATGACCCGTTCCTTCCCTCGGTCGTCCTCGACCGGGTCCGGGCCGTCGCGGACGGCAACCCGCACCTGGAGATCGAGTTCACCCCGACGGGCGGCCATGTCGGCTGGGTGACCGGCTGGCCCTGGTCGCCGGGTTACCACATGGAATCGCGGGTCACATCCTGGCTCTCGACCCGCTAGATTTCCGATGAGACGCATTCTCACCCTTCTCTCGACGGCAACGTGAGCAGCAGCGCCGCAGCAGAGTTCCACGACGACATCGTCTATCCCAACACCGTGGCCTTCGTCGCGGTGCACCTCGCGCCCATCGCGGCGCTCTGGTCCGGCGTCACCACGACGTCGATCATCCTCGCGGTCACGCTGTACGTGGTCCGGATGTTCGGCGTCACGGCCGGCTACCATCGCTACTTCTCGCACCGCTCGTTCAAGACCTCGCGGTTCGGTCAGTTCCTTTTCGCCTTCCTCGCGCAGAGCTCGGCGCAGAAGTCCGTCCTCTGGTGGGCGGCGCTCCACCGCCATCACCACGCGCATTCGGACCAGGAAGAGGATGTCCACTCCCCGGTGCACCGCGGCTTCTTCTACTCGCACGTGGGCTGGATCTTCGACAAGAAGCACGACGCCACCCGTGTGGAGGACGTGCCGGACCTCGCGAAGTATCCCGAGCTGCGCTTCCTCGATCGGCACCAGCTGGTCCCGGCGATCGCGCTCGCGATCGTGTGCTTCCTCATCGACGGATGGGCGGGACTCTTCGTGGGCTTCTTCCTGAGCACCGTCTTCCTGTACCACGGCACGTTCTTCATCAACTCGCTCGCCCACGTCCATGGCAACCAGCGCTACGTCACCGGCGACGACTCGCGCAACAACTGGTGGCTCGCGCTCATCACGCTCGGCGAGGGGTGGCACAACAACCACCACGCCTACCAGCGCTCGACGCGGCAAGGCTTCCGCTGGTACGAGATCGACATCACGTACTACGTGCTCCGGGCGCTCTCCTGGACAGGCTTCGTTTGGGAACTGGGCGAGCCACCGGCCGAGGTGGTGCGCAACGAGCGCCGCGTCGGCAAGGCGGTCCTCGAGAAGGTGGCGCGGCAGCTCGCGACCCAGTTCCACGAGGGCAAGCTCGCGGCGCAGATCGCTCACGCTCGCGAGAGCTTCGATGCGCATCCACGGGTGATCGAGATGCGTGCCAAGCTCGCCGCCGGACAGGCGCGCGCTGAGGAGGCGTGGCATGAGTTGCAGCAGCACCTCCCGCACCTGCCCCACCTCCCCTCGGCGGCGGAGATCCGCGCACGCGCGCTCCAACTCTACGCCGAGTCGCCCTCGACCGACGAGATCGTGGCCCGCGCCCGTCAGGTGATCGCGGAGCGGTTCAGTCTCGAGCTCTTCCCGGAGTTGCGACCGCAGTACGCCTGAGATCGCCTGCCAGGAATCGAGGATCACGACAGGGGGGTGGCCGATGGCCACCCCCCTGTCGCGTCAGCGACCCCGCAGGCGGAACCGATCGCGCGCCTCAGGCCGACCCCGTTGTCGGCGCGTGACCGGCGTAGAGCTGGAGCCACTCCGGCCAGTTGCCGCTCAGCTCGAAGAACTCGTCGAAGTACGCCAGTCCCAGCTCCTCCAGTCCTGACACGAGCGCCTGCAGTCCAGCCTCGTCGTGGATCGGCCCGATCGCGATCAGTCCGCCCTCCACCCGGAACTCGTCGGGCGTCAGGTTCAGCCAGCTGTCGATGCTCACGCGGGTGAGCTGCGCACGCTCGAAGGCGTCGCGGCGGATCAGGAGCGTGGGAGCCAGGGTCGAGAGCTTGAGCGGCATCGGTGCGGTCAGGTGGGAGTGCTGGTGCAATAGATTATTCGCGTGGACGGGCGGACGCAGGGATTCGACGTCGTCGTGATCGGCGGCGGGCACGCCGGGACGGAGGCCGCCGTGGGGGCCGCTCGGCGCGGCGCGCGCGTCGCCCTCCTCACGAGCTCCCTCGAGACCATCGGCCAGCTCTCCTGCAATCCCGCGATCGGCGGGATCGCGAAGGGGACCGTCGTGCGTGAACTCGACGCGCTGGGCGGCATCATGGGTCGCGCCACCGACCTCGCGATGATCCAGTTCCGGATGCTCAATCGGGGCAAGGGACCGGCGGTGTGGGCTCCACGGGCACAAGCTGACCGCGGACTCTACCGACGCGCGGTCCGACGGCTCGTCGAGGCCCAGCCGAACGTCGTCACGCTCCAGGGGACGGCCGCGCGGCTCCTCCTGCGCGACGACGGATCGGTGCGCGGCGTGGAGACCACCGACGGACGACGGGTCGAGGCGCGCGCAGTCGTCATCACCACGGGGACCTTCCTACGCGGCCGCATCCACATCGGCACCGGCGCGGTCACCAGCGGCGGTCGCGCGGGAGAGCCCGCGACCGTGGACCTCGCGCTCCAGTTCGGCGACCTCGGGCTCACGACCGCCCGCTTCAAGACCGGCACCCCGCCTCGGGTGGATGGGAGGTCCGTCTGCTTCGACCACCTCGAGGCGCAGGCGAGCGAGGTCGAGGAATTCGACTACTCGTGGTCGGCCTTCTGGGACCGACCGCGTCGCGACGGCACCACCACGCGGCACCCTGAACAGCGCGCCTGCTGGATCACGCATGTCGGCGAGGACGCCAAGGCGATCGTGCGTGAGCGCCTGCACGAGTCCGCGATGTACGGAGGCGCGATCGGCGCGCGCGGCCCGCGCTATTGCCCGAGCATCGAGGACAAGATCGTCCGCTTCCCCGATGCCGAGCGGCACCAGCTCTTCCTTGAGCCAGAGGGTCTCGACACGG
The DNA here is from genome assembly GCA_964650715.1 of uncultured Gemmatimonas sp. Taxonomy (GTDB): domain Bacteria; phylum Gemmatimonadota; class Gemmatimonadetes; order Gemmatimonadales; family Gemmatimonadaceae; genus Pseudogemmatithrix. Next base: position 62,346 of record CAZYUL010000002.1, read on the forward strand.
ATGAGCTGTACGTGAACGGCCTTTCGACGTCGCTGCCGGTGGAGGCGCAGCTCGCGCTCGTGCGCGCGGTCCCTGGCCTCGAGCGCGCCGTGATGACGCGGCCGGGTTACGCCATCGAGTACGACTACGTCCCCCCGACCCAGCTCCATCCGACACTCGCCACCCGGGGGTGTGCGGGACTCTTCCTCGCCGGCCAGATCAACGGAAGCACCGGTTACGAGGAGGCGGCGGGGCAGGGGATCGTCGCAGGACTGAACGCGGCCGCCCACGCGCTCGACCTCGAACCCGTCGTCTTCGGTCGCGAGAGCTCGTACATCGGCGTGCTGGTGGATGACCTCGTCACGCGTGGCGTGGACGAACCGTACCGACTCTTCACGTCGAGGTCCGAGTTCCGGCTCACCGTGCGTCAGGACAACAGCCTCCGTCGCCTCCACGAGACCGGCGAGCGACTGGGGCTCTACACGCCGGGCGAGCACGCAACGATCGCGCGCCGTCTCGCCGATGAGGACGCGGCCGCGACTATGGCCGCAGGGACGAGCGTCGCGCCCGAGGCAGTCGCCGGGATCCTGGAGCGCACGGGGGAGCGCATACCGGCTCATGCGGTCCCGATCATCGAGCTCGCCAGGCGCCAGCGGGTCCCGCTGCGCGACCTGTTCGATGCCGCCGGCGTGGGAGCCGAATTGGACCGCGAGGCCGTGACGTCCGCCGACCTCGAGCTGAAGTACGGTGGATACCTCACGCGCGAAAGGGCCGCCGCCGAGCGCCTGCGGCGACTCGCCGGATTCTCGCTGCCCCCGGCCGTCCCGTACGAGGCCATGCGCACCCTCAGCGTCGAGGCGCGGCAGAAGCTCGCCGCGCGCCGACCGGGGACGCTCGCGCAGGCGGCGACGATCCCCGGCGTGAGTCCCGCCGACCTCCAGAACCTCGTGCTCGAAGTGGAGCGATGGCAGCGCGGCTGAGCGCCATCGTCCTCGTGGCGCTCGGACTCCTCCCGATCGCGAACTGGCTGCCGGGCGGCGAGACGGACCCGGAGTATGCCGCCCGACTCCTCGATTGGCTGAACGGCCTGGCCCTGTGCGCGGGCGTCGGGGTGCTCGCGTGGTACTTGCACCGCTCCCGGATGAGGGGCGATCTGCGGGCGTCCGCACCTGCCGCCGCCGAGGGATCCGTCAGTCGCTGGCCGCGAGAGGAGCACGAGGGAGCGCTCCTCGCCCTCGTCGCGATCGCGGCCTTCGGCATCCATCTCACGGTCGCATGGCTCGTGTTCTCCGCACGGCCCCTCCTCATCGACGAGATCGTGCAGGTGATGCAGGCGCGCTGGTATGCCTCGGGCCAACTCGCCGTGCCGACTGCGGAACCGCGGGAGTTCTTCTCGATCCTCCACCTCGTGGACCTCGGACCGTGGACCTACTCGCAGTTCCCGGCCGGTGGACCCGCGATGCTCGCGCTCGGCGCGCTCATCGGCGCCGAATGGCTGGTCGGCCCCTTCGCCGGCGGCTGCGCCGTATGGCTGTTCGGTCGACTCTTGCGCGAGGTCGAGCCGCAGGGAAGCACGCGGTGGCGACTCGCGACCGCGACGCTCTTCGCCCTGTCTCCGTTCGGCGTGTTCATGTTCGGATCCCACATGAACCACGCCACGACGCTGACATGGCTGCTGCTCGCGATGCTCGCGCTCGCGCGCGCGACGCGCTCGACGGACGCCTCGCCCTGGTGGGGGCTCGCCACGGGACTCGCCCTCGGCGTCGCCGCCACGATCCGCCCGGTGGATGGCGCGGCATTCGCGCTCCCCGCTGGCGCGTGGTTGCTCTGGCGCGCACGCTCAGGGAGGAGGCCGCTCGCCGCCTTGCTCCTCTCCGGGGTCGGACTCGCGTTGCCGCTCGCCGCATTGCTCGCCGTGAACGATCGCACGACGGGCGAACCCTTCCTCTTCGGCTATGACGTCCTCTGGGGCGCGGGGCATTCGCTGGGATTCCACGCGTCGCCGTGGGGCCCGATCCACACGCCCGCGCGCGGGCTGGAACTGCTCTCGCTCTATGTCACGCGGCTGGGCGTCCATCTCTTCGAGACTCCCTTCCCGGCCTTCCTGCCCGCGGTGGTCGCACTCTGGACGGTACGAAGGCTCGCGCCGCTCGACCGTGTCATGATCGCGTCGTCGTCGCTGCTGCTCCTCGCCTACGGGGCCTATTGGCACGATGGCTACTACCTCGGTCCCCGTTTCGTCTTCCCGTTGCTGCCCATGTTGGTGCTGTGGAGCGGACGGATGCCGGGGCGGCTGTCGGCGCTCCGGGACTGGTCACCTTCGATCCGGCGCGGCTTCACAGTGGCCCTGGTCGCCGGTGCCGCGTACGCGCTCGTGACCGTGTACGCGGTCCGTGGCCGCCAGTATCGCAACGGGATGACCTCGATGCGGACCGACGTCGCGGCGGTCGCCCGGCAGGCCGGGGTCCAGGACGCGCTGGTGCTGGTGAAGGAGAGCTGGGGCGCCCGGCTGCTCGTGCGGATGTGGGCGCTCGGTGTGGGCCGGAGCGATGCCGAGGTGCTGTATCGGTCGGCGGACGCCTGCAAGCTGGAGCTCGGGATCGGCGAACTGGAGCGGGAAGGGGTACGAGGCCCCGTCGCGCTCGAGCGCCTCGCCGTACTGCGCGCCGACTCGAGTGCGCTGGTGGAGAGCACGCGGTCGCCCGATTTCACCGCGCGGATGCTGCCGGGATTCACGTATCCGGCGGTCTGCGAGGCCGAGCTCGCGCGCGACCAGCAGGGGTTCTCGCACTTCGCCCCGACGCGCCTGGTGCGGGACGGGAACGTCTACGCTCGATGGCTGCCGGGCCGGGAGGCGGAGATCGCCGCCCTTCATCCCGGGCGTCCTGTCTTTGTGATGGGCCGCACGAACACGGCGGTCGATGCGCCGCTGACCTGGAGTCGCTGGACTCCCTGAGCACCGCGGCTGGGCCGCGGTGTAGCTTGAGGGAGCCTCGCGCGTGGTCGATTTAGTAAACAACTGATACTAAAAGGAGTCTCGCATGCGTCTGTCGTACCTGTCGGCGATGGTGATGGCCCTCGGCCTGGGATCGAGTCCGGTGGGAGCCGGCGCCCAGGGGACCTCGAGCCCGCCAGCGCCGCCGATGATCATCACGACGGCGACCGAGGAGGTGGAGATCGCGCCGGACCGGGCCGTGCTGACGTTCAGCGTTGAGACCCGCGGCCGAACCGCGGCTGCGGCGGGCACCGAGAACGCGCGGATCCAGGCAGCGGTGCTCGACACCCTCCGGAGGATCGGGATTGCGTCGGCGCAGCTGCGCACGCAGGGCGTGAGCATCAACCCCGAGTACGAGTATCCGCGCGAAGGCGGTCGTCCGACAGTGGTTGGGTACCAGGCGCAGAACAGCATCCAGGTGGAGGTGCGCCAGATCGCGTTGATCGGGACGGTCATTGATGCCGGCTTGTCCCGCGGCGCAACGAATGTGGGTGGCCTTCGCTTCTTCGCGTCGAGCACGGAGGCGGCGACGCGCGAGGCGATGCGCAAGGCGGTGACCCGCGCGCGCGCGGATGCCGATGCGATCGCGGATGCGGCAGGGGGGCGCGTATCGAGCGTCATCTCGATCAGTGCCCGCCCGGGATCGGCTGATCCGATCGTTCCAGAGATGGTCTCGACGATGGCGGTCAGGGGTATCCAGAAGATGGACACCCCAACTCCGATCGAGACTGGCGTGCTCAAGGTGGTGGTCTCCATCGAGGCCCGTTTCCAGTTCGGCCCGCGCTAGGGCTGGTGGTCCGGGCGAACGGCGTGACCGCCCAAGGCAGTGTGGTTGCGAGCAAGCTGGGTCCTCCGTCGGCGTTTCACGTGAAACGCCGCTCCGGAGTGTGGCGGAGTTCCACGTGGAACAACGGACTAGGCGGAGTTGGGGGTGAGCCCGTATATTCGCGGACTCACCCCCTTGGCTCACCGGCCCGAGACTCGTGGCTCGAATCATCGCGATCGCGAACCAGAAAGGCGGCGTCGGCAAGACAACGACGTCCGTCAACCTAGCCGCCTCGCTCGCGGCGGCCGAACAGCGCACGCTGCTGGTTGATGGCGACCCACAGGGAAATGCGACGAGTGGCGTGGGTCTCTCGCGCGAGGCGATCGGCGACACAGTCTACGACGCGCTACTGGACCCGGACCGAATCGAGGGTGCGATCGTGCACGAGGTCCAGTTTAGGCACCTGGATGTCCTTCCGGCGACACCGGATCTCGCGGGTGCCGAGATCGAGCTCGTTGAGGTGGAAGACCGCGAACTGACGATGCGGCGAGCACTTGAGCGCGTGCGGGATCGCTATGACTTCATCCTGATCGACTGCCCTCCTTCGCTCGGACTCATCACCGTCAACATGCTAGCAGCGGCTGACGCACTGCTGATTCCGCTACAGTGCGAGTACTATGCCCTCGAGGGCCTCTCGCAGCTGTTGAACACGGTCCACTTGGTCCAGCAGGGTGTGAATCCGACGCTGGGCATCGACGGTGTCGTACTGACCATGTTCGACGCGCGTCTCAATCTCTCACGACAGGTCGCTGAGGACGCTCGCGAGTACTTCGGCGCGAAGGTCTTCCAGTCGGTGATTCCGCGAAACGTCCGACTTGCAGAGGCCCCGAGCTTCGGCAAGCCGATCATCCTCTATGACGTTGCGTCAGTAGGTGCCCAGGCGTACATGGGTGTGGCCCGTGAGCTGATCGAGATGCACGCGACAAAGTCACGGAAATCGGCATAAGTTGTTTTGTGTCAATGATTTAGAATATTTCGCAGAGAGTGTGTATATATGACCGTGGAACGCGGGAAGCGGCTGGGACGAGGGCTCGAAGCTCTGCTTTCACGCGCGCCATCCGTTTCCGTGCGCGCTGGCGATTCCACGGTCGAGACGGAGCGCCCGGTGCCGGCGGACGGGGACACTGGTCCGCTGCGTACGCTGCAGATGCGCCAGATCCGTCCGAATCCGTTGCAGCCGCGCAAGGAGTTCAAGCCCGCGGATCTCGCGGATCTCGAGTCCTCGCTTCGCACCAACGGACTCCTCCAGCCGATCACCGTTCGTCCAGCACCGCGTGGAGGTGGATTCGAGCTCATCGCGGGAGAGCGGCGCTTTCGGGCCGCACAGCGGCTCGGTTGGACGGAGATCCCCGCGATCGTGAAGGAGGTGGACGACCGTCTCCTGCTTTCGCTGGCGCTCGTTGAGAACCTGCAGCGCTCCGACCTCAATCCGATCGAGGAAGCCGAGGGCTACCAGCAGCTGGTCCGCGACTTCTCACTCACGCAGCAGGAGGTCGCGGACATCGTGGGCAAGGACCGCTCGACCGTCGCGAACACGCTCCGCCTGCTCGCGCTCCCTGCGACGGTCCGTCGCTTGGTGTGGGACGGTCAGCTCTCGATCGGTCACGCGCGCGCGCTGCTCGGGCTCGGTGACGAGAACCGGATCGCCGACCTCGCCCGCGAGACCGTCGCAGACGGGCTCTCGGTGCGCGAGGTGGAACGGCGCGTGCGCGAATCCGCCGGACCTGCCAAGACGGGCAAGCGCGCTGCCGAGCGTACCGACGCGCGGAGCGCAGAAGTGCGTCGCATCGAGGATCGGCTGCGGAAGCACTTCGGCACCGACGTGCACGTCACGCAGAGCGCCAAGGAGCGCGGCGAGATCCGGATCTCGTTCTACTCCGGCGGGGACTTCGAGCGGGTCCTCGAGCTCCTCCTGGGTGCGGGTCATCTCGCGTGAGCCGCCACCCGACGCCCCGACCCGTCAAGGCATCCGGTGCGCGCGACGCGCACGGCCGGATCCTCGGCGGCGACGCAGGGGCGCTCTATGTCCACATGCATCGCGAGAACGGACTCGCGCATCGGCACTACGTGCTGCGTCCCTGGCAGGTGCGACTCCTCGCGATCGTGGTCTCGCGGCCGATGCTGCTGCTCTACGTGGTCGGCCTCGTCACCTGGTACTGGATGGCGGGTCAAGCCGCACAGGTCCCGTTCCTTCGGCAGGAGATCGCACACCTCACGCAGGATGCCCAGCGCCTCGACACCCTGACCGCGCAACTGAACGAGCTCCGCGCACGGTACGAGCAGGTACAGCGCCTGCTCAGTGCAGCGAGCGTCAGTCGCGCAGTTGCAGCGGATTCCGCTGCGCGTTCGAGACCCGACACGTCGCGCGCGACGCGCGGCGTCGGCGGGCGCTGAACTCACCGACACCCGGAGTGGATCGTGGCCATGTTCGGAAAGGACGACGCCGGCGCGAAGTCGAATCCCCGCGCGACCAACGAGACGACCCTCTCGATCATCTCGGCGGGGACGACCGTCACCGGCGACATCGAGTGCAGCGGCGTGCTCAAGGTCGAGGGCCGGATCGCTGGGAGCGTGACCAGCGCTCGTCAGGTGATGCTCTCGAAGGACGGTTCGATCGAAGGTGATGTCGCCGCCTCAGAGGTGGTGGTCGGCGGCGTGATCGACGGGAACGTGACGGCTTCGGAGCGCCTGGAGCTGCAGACCACCGCGGTGGTCAACGGCGAGATCGCGACGAAATCAATCGTGGTGATGGAGGGCGCCCGCATCAATGGTGGCGTGAAGATGACGGAACTCGCGCTGGTAGCTCGCACCGACGAGTCCCGGGAGCACCGGGAAGCGAGAGCCGTCCGGAAGTAGCGGCAGCGTACTGCCACCATCGCCACACAGTCGCACCGAGAATCGCCGTTCTCCACAGCAAATGTTGGAAGTGCTCATATGTTCACTGTAGTGTCGTATCTTACGCATTGGAAGAAGTTAGGCGGCGAAATCGCCCGGAACATTCGACGGCGGCGTTTGGTTTTCCACGCGCTTATGATCGCCTCCTCGCTGGCCGCCTGTGACAGGGGGGAACGCGTTGAGGCGCATGGATTTCGGGTCGCTCTGCTAACACCCGGACCCATATCCGATCAGGCCTGGAATGCGTCAGCGCACGAAGGCCTCCTCCGCATCAGGGACTCGCTCGGAGCCCAGGTGAGTCATGTGCAGACCCGGACTCCAGCGGAGTTCGAGGAGAACTTCCGCCACTACGGCCGCAGCGGATACCAGCTCGTCATCGGACACGGTTTCGAGTTCCAGGATGCGGCGATGCGGGTCGCACCGGAGTTCCCGGCCACGACCTTCATCACGACGGGTGGCTCGAGCGTCGCGACGAACGTCGCGGCGCTGTCGTTCTCGTTCGACGAGCCGTCCTATCTCGCTGGGATGGCCGCGGCAGCAGTCAGCAAGAACGGCGTGATCGGCGCGATCGGCGGCACGGAGTTGCCGCCAGTGCGCACGAGCTTCGCGGCGTACGAGGCCGGCGCGCGCGCGATGAACCCGACGATCCGTATCCTGACCTCCTATATCGGGAACTGGGAGGATGCCGCCGCTGCCAAGGAGCAGGCCCTTGCCCAGGTGGCGCGCGGCGCGGACGTGATCTTCCAGAACGCGGATGCCGCCGGGCTCGGCGTGTTCCAGGCGATGCGTGAGGCTCCAGGCCGGTGGATCATCGGCGCGAATGCCGATCAGAACGGCATCGCCCCGGGCATCACGCTCGGTTCGGTCGTGATCGACATCCCGCACGCGTTCCTCCTCGTCGCGACAGAGGTCCGCGACGGCCGTTTCGAGTCGCGAGTCGTCCGCCTCGGATCGTCCGCGGATGTGGTCCGATGGAAGCCGAACCCTGCGCTCGACGTGATCCCGCCGCCGGCGCAGGCGCGCATCGACTCCGTGCGATCGCGGCTCATCCGCGGCGAGGCGGTGCTCCCGACGGAGCCGAGACCGTGATCCCAATCAACCGGATAGTCGAGGAGGCCGAGGCACAGTTGCGGATTGCCGCCGTCCCCGACTACCCCCCGGCACTGAACGGCCTCCAGGTCGGCCACCGAGGACCCGTGAGCCGCATCGCGGCCGCGGTGGACTGCTCGCTGCGCACCATCGCGGCGACCGCGACGTCCGGCGCGAACCTCCTCGTCGTCCACCACGGGCTGTTCTGGGGTGGACTGCGTCCGCTCACCGGCACCCATCTCGCACGCGTGCGGGCGTTGCTCGACGCCGACATCGCGCTCTATTCCGCCCATCTCCCGCTCGATGTTCACCCCACTTTCGGCAACTCGGCTCTCCTCGCGCGCGAGCTCGACCTCACGCCGGACGATGGCTTCGCCCAGTACGAGGGTGTCCACTGCGGCGTTCGCGGCCTGTCCGACCTCGACACCCGCGCGCTGATCGCTCGGGTCACCGCGTGGGCGGCGCCGCATGGCCATCGCGTCGTCGCGTCGGCGGTCCCCGCCGGACATCACACGCGACGTTGGGCGATCTGCTCCGGAGCCGGGGCCAACGCCGAGACCTTGCGCGAGGCCTACACCACCGGCGTGGACGCGTTGATCGTCGGCGAGGGTCCGCACTGGAGCGCGGTGGAGGCCGAGGAGCACGGACTGGTGATCCTCTACGCCGGACACTACGCGACCGAGACGCTCGGCGTCCGCGCGTTCGTCGGACACCTCGCGACGAAGTTCGCGCTACCCTGGTCGTTCGTGGAAGCGCCCACGGGTCTGTGACGGCGGACGACGCGCTCGTCCTGACCGGCGTCACCCATCGGTTCGGCCCGACGCTGGCGCTGCGCGATGCGTCGCTCCGCGTCCGTACCGGCACCCTGCATGCGTTGCTCGGTGAGAACGGGGCGGGCAAGACGACGCTGCTCCGGATCGCCTTCGGACTGCTGAGGCCGGACGCAGGATCGTTGCTCGTGGGCGGCGTCGAGCGCCGCTTCCGGTCGAGCGCGGACGCGATCTCCGCCGGGCTGGGGATGGTCCACCAGCACTTCATGCTCATCCCGGCGCTCACGGTCACGGAGAACGTCATCCTCGGCGGGCGCGGCCGCCTCGACCGCAACCGCCGGGCCGAGGAGCTCCGCTCACTCGCAGCGCGCGCGGGACTGCCGGTGGACCCCTCGGCCGTGGTGGACGGGCTCCCAGTCAGCGCCCAGCAGCGCGTCGAGATCCTGAAGGCCCTTTCGCACGACGCCCGTGTGCTTATCCTGGACGAGCCGACGGCGGTCTTGGCCCCCGACGAGTCGGAACAGTTGTTGACGTGGGTGCGTGGCTACGTCGCCGCCGGGGGCACCGCGGTGCTCATCACGCACAAGCTCCGCGAGGCCCGCCGCTTCGCCGACGACATCACGGTGATGCGGCGCGGAGAGACGGTGCTCCGGGTCCCGGCCGCGGACACCGACGAGCGGACGCTGGTGGAGGCCCTCGCCGGCGCGCTCGGCGATGGGAACCCCGAGCTCTCGGGCGATCGTGTCGCGCCGGGGGTCGGTCGCGGCGAACCACGCCTCGTGCTCGAAGACGCGACCTACCGCGACGCCAGCGGGGTCGTTCGTGTGCGCGAGGTCTCGCTCACCGTACGGAGCGGTGAGGTCGTCGGTGTGATCGGCGTCGAAGGCTCCGGTCATCGTGAGCTCTTGCGCCTCCTGGCCGGCCGTTTGACCCCGACGAGCGGCGCCTCGCGCCTCCCTTCTCGCGTCGGATTCGTGCCCGAGGACCGGCTCGCGGATGCGCTGATCGCGAGCTTCACGCTCACCGAGAACGTCGCCCTCGCGGATGCGGCGACGTCGCGGGGACGGCTCGACTGGCGCGCACTCCGCGAACGCACTTCAGCCCTCCTCGTTCGCGCCGACGTGCTGGCCGAGGGTCCCGGGTCGCGCGCCGCTGCGCTCTCCGGCGGGAACCAGCAGAAGTTCGTGCTCGCCCGGGAGCAGGCCGTCGCGGGCACCGCGCTCGTGGTGGAGCATCCCACGCGCGGGCTCGACATCCGCGCGAGCGCCCGGGTGCTCTCGGAGCTAGCGCACGCGGCCCGCGAACGCGGAGTCGCCGTCGTCGTCCACTCGCCGGATCTCGACGAGGTCCTCGCCGTCGCGACGCGCGTGGTCGCCTGCTTCGGCGGCCGAGTGCGCGAGGTCCCGTGGCCCGCGGACCGCGAGGACCGCGCGCCCTTCGCCCGTGCCCTGGTGGGCGCCGACTGATGGATGCCCTGCTCGCGTTCTGGGACGGTGCGCTCGGGTCCCCGACGGCGATCCTGTCGGCGACGCTCGTGCGGGCCACGCCGCTGCTCCTGCTCGGCCTGGCGGTATCGCTCGCGTTCCGCGCCGGGGTGATGAACATCGGCGCCGAGGGGCAGCTGCTGGCGGGGGCCGCGGCAGCAGCGGCCGTCGGACTCACAAGCGCGGAGTGGCCGCGCGCGCTGGTGGTACCGGTCACGATCGCCTCGGGCGCCGGCGCGGGCGCCGTGTGGGCCGGCATCGCCGCCTGGCTGCGGCGACGCTTCGGTGTGCTCGAGGTGATCAGCACGCTGATGCTCAACTTCGTCGCGATCTCGATGATCTCCTGGCTCGTGCGAGGCCCGCTGCAGGAGCCGACCGGCGTCTACGCGCAGTCGGCGACACTGGCGGAGTCGGCCCGATGGCCGCTGCTCCTCCCCGGCCATCGCCTGCACCTCGGGTTCCTGCTCGGCGTCGGTGCTGCGCTCGCGGCGTGGTACGCACTCGCACGTACCGCCGCGGGGTTCCGGGTCCGGGTCATCGGCGCGAGTGCGCGCGCGGCGGCGAGTGCCGGTCGCATCCCTGTGCAACGGACCGTCGGGACGGTGTTCCTGCTCAGCGGCGCGCTCGCGGGCGTCGCGGGGGCGTCCGAGGTCGGCGGGGTGACCTGGGCACTCTACGAGGGCCTCTCCCCAGGCTATGGCTACACGGCGATCGCGGTGGCGCTGCTCGCGCAGCTCGATCCCCGCGGCGTGCTGGTCACGGCGGTCTTCTTCGGCGCCCTGGATGCGGGAACAGCGGCGATGCAGCGCGAGGCCGGCATCCCCTCGGTCCTCGGCCAGGTCATCGCCGCCCTCGTCGTGCTCGCGGTCCTCGTCGCGCAGCGCGGACGCGCGACCGTCGCGGGAGTCCACGGATGAGCCTCGCGCTCCTGCTGGTGCCATTCCTCGAGGCGACGGTGCGCACCGCGACGCCGCTGCTCTTCGCCGCGCTCGGTGAGCTCATGACGGAGCGCGCCGGTGTGATCAACCTGGGCCTCGAGGGCTCGATCATCATCGGGTGCCTCGTCGCGCTCCTCGCCGGACAGGCGGGGGGCGTCGCGCTCGGGTTCGCCGCGGCCGCGATCGGTGGCGCGGCGCTCGCCGCGCTCTTCGCGCTGTTCGTGATCACCTTGCGCGCGGACCAGATCATCGCGGGAACGGCGGTCACGCTGCTCGCGTTCGGCGTCACCGGCACGGTGCACCGGGCGCTCTTCGACACGGCGAGTGCCGCGGAGGCCCTGCCGACGGCGGGGCCGGTTCGCCTCCCCCTGCTGGCGGACCTGCCGCTGCTCGGCCCCGCGCTCTTCCATCAACCACTGGCGACGTACGCGCTCTACGCCCTCGTGCCCATCCTCGCGTGGTGGGCGAGGGACACACAGGCCGGACTCGCACTGCGCGCCACAGGTGAGGGACGCGAGGCGGCGCGCGCCGCCGGCATCCCGGTCGAGCGCGTGCGGTGGCTCGCGATCCTGTTCGGCGGGATGATGGGCGGACTCGCCGGCGCCGCCTTGGTCCTCGTCCAAGTGGGGACCTTCAACGAGGGGATGAGCGCTGGGCGTGGCTTCATGGCGATCGCGATCGTCGTGCTCGGACGCTGGCGGGTCGGCGGAACGACCCTCGCGGCGGTGGTCTTCGGCGCGAGCTTCGCCCTGCAGTACCTCTTCCAGACGACCGGCTGGAACGTGCCGTACCCGCTCATCCTCGCCACACCGTACGTCCTGACCCTCCTCCTGCTGGCCCTGCGGGGATCCCGCGCGGCCGCGCCGGCCGGTCTCGCGAAGGCCTAGGGAGCTCGACAGGTGGCGAGCACGCCGTCCCACCCGAGGATCCAAGCCCCGATGACGCGCCGCACGACCTCCCCGCGCGCGCCGGCATCGCCCTGACGCACCAAGAGAAGCGACAACGTGTCCGACGAGGTCCACGCCGCGACGAGGTCGCGTGGCGCGAGGGTCTCCTCGCCTCCGGCTTCGCGCGCGGACCACACCACGCGCAGCGGTTCGCGCAGCGTCGGGACGGAGACTGGATGCGCGACGATGGTGAGGAGTTCCTCGCGCGGCGCAGACTCGATCGGCAATCGTCGGCTCGCAGTGGCGACGACCACCGTGTCGGCGGGCGCCACGATCACGCGCCACGCCATGCGGATCACGACGGGCAGTCCCTGGAAGTCGGCCGCCGCGGAGTCTCCCGGCAACCCGTCCGCCGCGCGCGCCAGCCTCGCAGCGAGCCGAGCGGAATCACGGGGGGCGAGCTCGGCGATCTCCTGCATCGGGATCGTGCGCGCGTGCTCTGGGGGTGCGAATGACCACGGGATCCCGGCGTCCGGGTCGCCGGAGAGACAGAGGCCTTCGTCGGGACCAGCCAACGGCGCCACCGGGAGCGTCTCGGCTGGCGGAGGGAGCGGAGCCTCGGCCGATCGGAACACTGGATCGGCGGATGCCGTGGCGCGAGCGCCGGAGTCGCCGCACGCGACGAGCGTGGTCCCGGCGAGCGCCGTGACGACGAGTGTCGCCGCCGCGCGCGTTGCGACGGCGAATGGGGCAGGCCTCCCGCGTCCGTTCACCGCGGCGGCGGCAGGTAGGGACCACCGAGGTCCCAGTGCCATGCATCGCGCCTCACCCGATCGCGCGGGTCCTTGAGCGGATGGTACTGGAGGCGGTCGGCGGGCAATCCGACCCGCGCGCCCCACGCCAGGAGTCGTCTCCGATCCGACGAGACGAGATGCGCGAGCGGCCGGCCATACCAGCGGTGCCGGTGCAGCCAGAGTCCACCCGCCATGGCGTGCGCCATGCCGACGCGACGGTCCTGGAACTCCTCCCACTCCTCGAGCAGGGCGCCCGGGTCCTTCGGTGGAGGGATCGGTGGGAACCGCGGGAACGGCGACGGCGCGCCGTTCACTGACAGGCGACGACGCCCTCGTCCGTCGCCGGTGATGGCGCGGCGATCGCGCCATTGAACAGCGCGCAGGTCAGCGGATACGAGAGCGGATGGGTCGCGATCGCGGCCCATCCGCCGGCGGTGGCACCGACGATCGTGAGCTGCACGCCGTTCGTCGTCTTGAAGTTCAGCGCGAGCGTATCGGTGCTGTAGACGGCGTGCTGGAAGAAGTACGCCTCCTGCGCGGACGCGAGGTTGCGCAGGTCCCCCTTCAGGCTCGCTGCATACGCCTTGCCCTTCGTGTTCGTGAACTTCGGCACCGCGATGGCGGCGAGGATGCCGATGATCACGACCACGATCAGCAACTCGATCAGCGTGAATCCGCGACGGCTTCGCGACATTCGGGTGGGCGGGAGGAGGGAGCCACAACGTGATGCGGGTCACGTACGGATACGGCAGTGCCGTGACTCGCGTCGTCACGGGCCTACAAGGTGGGGCAAGAGGGGGGCCGGAGGGGGGCCGCTCCCCTAAGACATTGGGAGACAATCCGTTGCTCGGCAAGGGTGCCCGTTGACGGTATGGGATCCCGACCGCATCCCTCGTGGATTGCCGCAACCTGCAACGCCGTCGGTCGGACCGCTCAGTCCTTGGCCTCGAGCCAATTGCGCCCGCTCCCGATATCCACCACGAGCGGCACGTCGAGCGCGATGGCCGTGGTCATCTCCCGCTCCACCAGCGCGCGCACCTTCGCCTCCTCCGCGGGCGGACACTCGAACACGAGTTCGTCGTGGACCTGGAGCAGCATCTTCGCCTCGAGCGCGCCGCTGGACAGCGCGGCGTGGATCCGGATCATCGCGACCTTGATGAGGTCGGCGGCGGATCCCTGGATCGGGGAGTTCTGTGCGAGGCGTTCGCCGAACGAGCGCGTGTTGAAGTTGCGGTCGTGGATCTCGGGGATGTAGCGCCGCCGCTTGAAGATGGTCTCGATGTAGCCACGGCTGCGGGCCTGCTCCACGGAACCGTCGAGCCACGCGCGCACGCCGGCGAAGCGGGTGAAGTACGTCTCGATGAACGCCTTCGCCTCGGCGTGCTCGATCTTGAGCTGGCGCGAGAGGGCGTGCGCGCCCTGCCCGTAGATGGTCGCGAAGTTGATCGTCTTGGCGCGCGAGCGCATCTCGCCCGTGACCTGGTCGAGCGGGACGCCGAAGATCACGCTCGCCGTCTGGCGGTGGATGTCGCCACCGGCGCGGAAGGCCTCGAGGAACGCGGGGTCGTGGGAGAGGTGCGCGAGCAGCCGCAACTCGATCTGCGAATAGTCCGCGGCGAGGAGGATCCAGCCCGGGCGCGGGATGAAGCCGCGCCGGATGTCCTTCCCCAACTCCCGGCGGACGGGGATGTTCTGGAGGTTCGGGTCGCTCGATGAGAGGCGGCCCGTGCTGGCCACGGTCTGGTTGTACGACGTGTGGAGCCGACCCGTGCGCGGGTTCACGAGTCCCGGGAGCGTGTCCAGGTAGGTGTTCTCGAGCTTTGCCAGCTCGCGGTACTCCATCAGCAGGGTCGGCAGCACGTGTCCCTCGTCCGCGAGCTCCTGCAGCACGCTCGCGTCGGTGCTCGGACCGGTCGCAGTCTTCTTCTTCACGGGGAGGCCGAGCTTCTCGAACAGGATCACGCGCAGCTGCGGGTTCGACGCGATGTTGAACTCCTCGCCCGCCTCGGCGTGGATCTGCTGCTCGACTTCCCGTCGCGCCGCCTCGAAGCGCGCCTTGAGCGAGTGGAACCAGGGGACGTCGATGGTGATGCCCGTCCACTCCATCTCGGCGAGCACATCCACCAGCGGCAATTCGACGTCGCGCAGCAGGGCGCCGACCTGGTGCTCGGCGAGGCGCGCCTCGAGATGTGCGCGCAGCCGGATGGCGATGTCGCTGTCGGCGCAGGAGTAGTCGCGCGCGGCGACGATCGGCACCTCGTCGTACGGGATTTCCTGCTTCCCCTTGCCGCAGAGTTCGTCGTAGCCGGTCATCGCGACGCCGAGGACCTCGATCGAGAGCGCGTCGATGCCGTAGGAGCGCTTGCCGGGATCCAGCACCCAGGCCGCGAGCATCGAATCGAAGTCCACGCCTCGCATCGTGAGCCCGGCGCGTCGGAGGACGAGCTGGTCGTACTTCACGTGGTGTCCGGTCTTCCGGACCGCGGGGTCCTCGATGAGGGCCCGCAGCGCCGCCATCTCCGGCGAGAGGAGTGGCGGGAGATTGACGACCGGATGGGGGCCTTCGGCGAGGAGCCGCGCCGCGATCGAGCTCTCGGCGCTCGGCGCCTTCTTCGTGCGGGGCGCCGGGGCGTCGTCGAGCGCGAGTCCGCCCTGCGCCGCGGCCGGCAGCCGGTGCGCGAAGGGGAGGTACCACGCCTTCCCCGGCGCCGTGGCGATGGAGATCGCCACGAGATTGGCGCGCATCGGGGTGATGATCCGCGGGGCGTCGGCATCGAGGACGGTCTCGGTGTCAATGGAGATCATCCCCGCGGCACGAGCCTCGGCGATCATCGCCGCGACCAGCTCCTGCGTGTCCGCCACGCGATAGTCGGTCCTGACCGCTGGCGGCGTGTCCGGCACCTCGGTGGCCGCGCGCGCCTTCTGCGCACTGACCATGAACTCGGTCGCAGCATCGGGTTCGGCGTCCGGCACCGGTCGTGCGGCGGTCCCACCGAGCCCCGCGGCATCGGCCTGTACGGCGGCGGCGCGCGCCGCGGTGTTGAACTCGAGCTCGACGAAGAGGTCGCGCAGTGCCACCCAATCCGGGGTCCCCATCGTGAGGGCGCCCAGGTCGAGCGTCACGGGGAGGTCGTCCTGCAGCGTGACGAGTCGCTTGGAGAGACGCGCGTCTTCGGCGTGCTGCGTCAGGGCATTCCGGGCCCTGGTAGGCTCGATCTCGTCGAGGTGCGCGAGCATCTCCTCCACCGTCCCCCACTTGGCGATGAGGGCGAGCGCTCCCTTGTCGCCGATCCCCTTCACGCCGGGGACATTGTCGGCGGTGTCCCCCACGAGCGCGAGATAGTCCACGACGCGCTCGGCGGGCACCCCGAGTCGCTCGTGCGCATTCTCGACGCCGTACCACTTCTCGGTGGTGCGTCCGGGCGGACCGTGCCAGGGATTGAGGATCCAGACCTTGGGCCGGACGAGCTGCAGCAAGTCCTTGTCGCCCGAGACGACGCAGACCTCGAGGTCCTGCGCGGCCCCTTGGCCCGCGAGCGTCGCGATCACGTCGTCGGCTTCGTACCCCTCGAGCTCGAGCGTCGGGATCCCGTATCCCCTGAGCAGTTGGTGCACGCGTTCGACGCCGGTGTCGAAGTCCTCCTGCTCCTCGGGCGGCAGCGCCACGCGATTCGCCTTGTACTCCTCGAGCAGTTCCTCGCGTCCCGACGACCCCGCGTCATTCACCCAACCGAGGTAGTCGGGCTTGTGCTTCTCGATGAGGCGCTTGAGGAAGTCGCTGACGCCCTTCGCCATCCCGGTGTTCTCGCCGCGCGCATTCCGGAGGGGTGCCCCACCGCCCAGCGCGTGGAAGGCGCGGAAGATCAGGGCGTAGCCGTCAATGAGATAGAGCCGCGGGCGTCCGGGGATCGACATGCGGAAAAGCTATGCGACGCCGAGGAGCCACGCGGCGACGCCCGCGCCGGCGGTGACCCGCAAGTTGTCGTCGATCCGCGAGGGCAGCCGTTCGGCGACGGAGGCGGCGAGGCCGATGAGCGCGGCGATGCCCGGCGTCGCCGGGGTGAGCCACCAGACCCCGAGCATCGTGGCGACGACGCAGGCGAGGGAACCGATGAGCGTCTTCCCCCCCGGGGCAGCCGCCAACCGCCCGGCGAGCGCGGCCGCCGAATCGCCGACGGCCACCGCCCAGAGCGCGGCGATCGCCGAGGGCTCCGGCAGCGACCACGCCGCGACGGCCATCGCCACGGCGAGCCAGGTCGCGCCGGTGATCCCGCGTCGTTCGCGCTCGCGGAAGAGCGTCCCCGCGACTCGCGTGATCGCGGCGGCGAGTGGTGGCATGAGTCGGCGGCCGGCCTCCGCGACCAGCGCCACGAGCGCGAGGACGAGGAGCGCCCAGCGGAGTCCCGACGCAGGGATCCACGCGTGCGCCAACGCGAGCGGGACGGAGGCCGTCGCGAGGTGGATCGCCTTGCGCGCGACCTCCGCGCGCAGGGGCCCCGGCGCGAGAAGGGGCGCGCTCCCGCTCACCGCAGCCGGCGACGGAACTCCGTCTCGAACCGCACCTCGCTCGACTGCGTGAGCCGCCACCGGCCGGCCCCGGTCATGTCATAGAACACGAGCTGGAGGTTGAGTCCGCGATACTCCCACACCTGCTGGCGTCCGCGCTGCATGTCGTTGAGCGGCGGCTCGATGATGTGGTCCGGGTCGCCGAGGACGATGTAGACCTTGCCACGATCCACCATCCAGCCGGGCGTGGCCTCCTCGCGGTAGCGTCCGCTGGCGCGGACCAGGCGCGCGAAATAGGCGCGGAGGTCCTCGTGCTCCGCGGTCATCGGATCGCGGTCCGTCGCGCGCACGAACTCGGCCCACACCGCGGGCCGCGCCTCCTCCGGCGCCTCCCGGAGGCGCTCGATGCGCATCGGCGATGCGAAGTACCGCAGGTAGGACAGCATCTCGTCGAAGGTCGCGACGGGGAGCTCGCTCCCGAATCCGACGAACACGTAGGCGGACGTCGAGTCGCCACTCCCATCGTGCCTGAGCGTGACGCGCGCCGCCCCGATCCCGATGCGGGACACCGGGATCTCCACGACCCCGGCGCGCATCCCTTCCCGAGCGGCCACGGCGACGGTGTCGTCCCACAGGACGCGTCCACGCTCCCCCTGGATCTGTACGCGCAGCGGGGTCGCATCCGACAGATAGGACTCGACGTAGATCGGGATGACCGAGTCGCGTCCGGCGATCGCGGTGCCCGCGGGATTCATGAGGAGGTTCGGGAGGGTCGCGCGACCCGGCCGCGCCTGCACCTCGGCGACCGGGACCGGGCTCGCGAGGGTCCCCACACGAGGCACGAGGATCTCGAGTCGCTCCTCCGCGCCGCGCTGGCTCGCGGGGTCGCGCACGGAGACGGAGAGTGTGTAGCTCCCCGGCTCGAGGTCGAGGATCTCCTGGAAGATGATCGTCTCGTCGGTCCGGGTGGTCTCGCGATACGAACTCACGATCACCTGCTCCTCTGCCGAGCTGCGGGCCACGACCGTCGGTCCCCGAGACGCGACGAGGGTGACCTCATAGTTCGCGCGGAAGCGGTCGTCGGCCTCGCGCGCGAAGGTGAGCGTCGCGCTCGCGAACGCGAGGCCGACGACCACGTGCGTCGTATCGGACGTTGCGGATGCCAGGAACGCCGTGCGTCCCAGGATCGGGAAGGGGAGTCCGCGCGCGATGAGTCCCCTCTGCCGGTAGAGCGGCGTCGCGTCGAACGAGAGTCCACCGGTGCCACGGTTCGGTCCGGCGCCTGGCATCGGCGCACCCGGGGTCGGGGCCCCGCCGCTCCGCGCGCATCCCGTCGCGGAGAGCAGGAGGAACGTCGTGACGGCCCAGGACATCAGGGCCCGGCGAGTGGGGGACTTCGCGTTCATGCGCGGGGGGACGGGGTCGTGCCGGCGTGCGATGCCGGGCGTAATCTACCCCGCAGGCTCCGCATCGGTCTCCGTCCGCGCTCGCTTGCCCCGCATTCTCCCGCTCGGTAGCTTCGCCGCGTGGCTCGCGACCCCCTAGTCGGCACGACCCTCGCCGGATTCGCGCTCCTCGACCGCGTCGGCGAGGGCGGGACCGCCACCGTCTACCGCGCTGAGCACCCGACGTTCGGGACGGTCGCCCTCAAGGTGCTGCGCGAGAAGCTCCGCCAGGACCGCACCGCGGTCGCCCGCTTCGTCCGCGAGGCAGGATTCGGCACCCGCGTCACCCACGCGCACGTGATCCGGACGCTCGAGACCGGCGAGTCCGGTGGGCTGCCCTATCTCGCGATCGAGTGGGCCGCGGGCGAGCTGCTCGAGAGCTACGCCAAGCGCAACGCGCCCTTCCCGCCCGACGAGGTCGCGACGATCGTGACGCAGATCGCGAGCGCGGTGAACGCCGCCCACGAGGTCGGCATCGTGCATCGCGACCTGAAGCCGGACAACGTGATGTACGATCACGACACGCGCACGGTGAAGCTGCTGGACTTCGGCATCGCGACGGCCACCGATGTCACGCCCGACCAGCGGCTCACGCGGGCGGGCTTCTTCGTCGGCACGCTGATGTACGTCGCCCCCGAGGCGCTCTCGGGCGAGGTCGTCTCCCCGGCGGCCGACCAGTACTCGCTCGCGACGATGGCCTACCTCTTCCTCACCGGGACCCTCCCGTACGTCGCGAAGAGCCCGCGCGAGATGTTCACGCAGCTGCTGTCGCAGCCCCCGATCCCGCTGAACAAGGCGAAGCCCGACATCCAGTACCATCCGAACGTCGAGACCGTGGTCATGAAGGGGCTCGCGAAGGCGCCCGGCGACCGCTACGCCGACGTGATGGCCTTCGCCGCGGCGCTCGCCGAGGCGCTCAAGGATCCCTTTCCGGCGGAGTCCCCGTCCGGAGGCGGGTTCCTCTCCAAGATGAAGGGGCTCTTCAGCCGCTGACCCGCGCGCCCGGTGCGGCGTCGGCCGGGAGCCAGCAGGTGAAGGTCGAGCCCCGTCCAGGCGCGCTCTCGACGGTGATGTCCCCATCGAGGAGCCTCGCGAGCCGGCGGGTGATCGAGAGTCCGAGGCCCGTTCCACGACGCTCCGAGTCCCCGCGCGAACCCGGGTGCACCTGCTCGAACTCCTCGAAGATCCGGCCCTGGTCCTTGTCGGCGATCCCGATCCCGGTGTCGATCACCTGGAGCGCGATCCAGTCGCCGCCCGCAGCGAGCAGCGGGCGCCGCGCGGCGGAGCTGACGTACTCGGTGACCCTGCCGTCGGGAACGAGGCTCGCCCGCACCGTGATCCCCCCGGTCGTCGTGAACTTCACCGCGTTCCCCAGCAGGTTCACGAGGATGTGGCGGAGGTGCGTGGGGTCCGTGCTCACCCGCGGCAGCGATGCCGGCACCTGGAGCGAGAGGGAGAGCCCCTTCTCGATCACCAGCGCCTCCACCTCACTCGCGACGTCGATCACGAACGCACGCAGCGAGAGTGACTCGCGATGCACGTCGAGCCGGCCCGCGGAGAGCTTCGCGAGGTCGAGGATCTGGTCCACCAGGGACTGCAGGTGTTCGGCGGACGCCTGGATCCGCTCCACCGGCGCGATCATCCGCGGTCCCAGTTCGCCGTACGAGCCATCGCGCAGCAGGTCCACGAACCCGACGATCGCCGCCAGCGGCGTGCGCAGCTCGTGCGAGACGTTCGCGAGGAACTCGGACTTGGCCCGGTTCGCGCGCGCGAGCTCGAACGACAGGTGCTCGAGTTCCGCACTGCGTTCCCGCAGGCGTCGGCGCTGGGTCCGCTCGTACACGAGGAACACCGCGAACCCGAGCGCGACGGCGGCGGCGATCACCCAGAGCAGCATCGTCCCCTCATTGACCCGCCTTGCGAGGCCGGGTAGCCTCCCGGCATGGATCCCCGTTCCAGACTCCTCGACCTGATCGCACAGCGCAGCGCGAAGCGCGGCACCTTCACGCTCTCCTCGGGACGCACGTCCGACCTGTACATCGACTGCCGCCTCACGACGATGCATCCGGAGGGGCTCACGCTCATCGGTCCCCTCGGCCTGCGTGCGATCGCCGAGCGCGGCTGGCATCCCGACAGCGTCGGCGGCCTCACACTCGGCGCCGACCCCGTGAGCTACGCCATCGCCTATGCGAGCCAGCTCGCGGGCACCCCGACCCGCGCCTTCACCGTGCGGAAGGAAGCGAAAACCCACGGGACAGGCAAGCTGGTGGAGGGGCCGTTCGAGGCGGGGGATCGCGTCGTCGTCATCGAGGACGTGATCACCACCGGTGGGTCGGCCTTGAAGGCGGTCGAGGCGGTCCGCGCCGCCGGCGGCCGTGTGGCCGGGGTGCTGGCGGTGGTGGACCGGGAGGAGGGCGGGCGCGCGTCGCTGGAGGCCGCGGGCCTCGAGGTCGTCGCGCTCGCGACCGCTACAGAGATCGTCGCGCGGATGTGAGCCTCAGCGGCGCCGCGTGAAGTGCGCCGGCTTGCGCACGTCGAGCGAGGGCGGCCGCGACATCCCCGGCTTCAAGGCGAGCGGGCGCAGCCGCCGGAATCCCTCGCGGTGCGGGCGGACGAGGTCCGCCAGGATCCGCTCCAGCATCGCCGCCGTCGACATGTGGCGCCGGAAGTCCCCGGCCGTGAGGCCGAGCAGCGTGCGCACGTGGCGGCCGAAGCTCTGCGGTGACGAGTACTCGAGGGCGTTCGCGACGTCGGCGATGGCGTGCCCTGTGTCCTCGAAGAGCCGCGCCGCGCGGAGCAGCCGCGCGAAGGCGAGGAAGCGCTTCGGTGACGGGAGCCGCGCGCGGAAGAACCGGCTCATCAGCGTGCTCGGCAGCACATCGAGCCGATGCGCCAGCTCGCGGATCGTCCGCACCTGCTCGCTCGCCACGAACAGCGCCTCGAAGAAAGCGTATACGTCCGGCCCCATCTCGCCGAGCTCCCGCCGAATCGCCTCGAGCGCGACTCGGTCGCTCTCCCGCTGCGCCTCCGTGCCGAGGATCTGCCGGAGCCGGTTCCAGCCGGCGGGGACGCGCACGTCCACCAGCCGCGTCACGCCGGCGTTGCCGAGGTTGAGCAGGGACTCCGCGGTCGCCGGCTCCCCACCGAGCAGGGCGAGGGTCGGCACCGACGGGAACTCCCGCACAACCGTCGCGGTGCGTCGGTCGAAGTGCCGCCCGCATCGGACCACCGAGAGGAGCACCGCGCTCACGCGCCGTCGCTTGAGGTCCTCGAGCGCGTCGGCGACGCTGTCGTGATGGATCGCGCGGTAGAGTCCCGCCCCGGCGGCGTCCACGCGCGTTCGCTCGTCCGGGTCGAGCACCGTGAGGACTGGGGCGGAGAGCGCGCGTCGGCCGAGCGGCATCGGGGCCTCGGAGGCTGGTGTGTGGTCTGGACGCGCCGATGATGCGCGCGGTTCGTCATCCCGCCGTCACGGTCGCCCCGAGGGAACGATCGGGGGCGTCAGCGGCTATATTCCGGTAACGGTTCCGCCGGATGGTCGCGTCGCGGGGCGTCATCGCCGCGCGCCGAGGAAAGTCCGGGCTCCTTGGACACGCTGCCAGGTAACACCTGGGCACGCCGCGAGGCGTGACGGACAGTGCCACAGAGAACAGACCGCCTTCGCGCGAGCGGAGGCAAGGGTGAAAAGGTGGGGTAAGAGCCCACCGCGGTCGTGGCAACATGACCGGCACGGCAAACCCCAGCGGGAGCAAGGCCGAATAGGCGGCGAGCAGCAGTCCTCTGCGAGCAAGACGCCGCGGGTTGGCCGCTAGAGTGCACGGGCGACCGTGCGCCGAGACGAATGACCGTCCGGGATCGCGAGATCCCGACAGAACCCGGCTTACAGGCGGAACCGACGGTCGAGATGGGAGGCGCCGGAGGCCGCGGGGCAGGAGACCGCGCCTCCGGCGTATCATTCCCAGGACCCCGCTCCCTGCCCTCCGTGCTCGCGACCCGCGCTCAGCTCATCACCGCCACCGTCCTCGCTGCGCTGATGACCGCATGCCGGGCACCGTCCGTCGGCCCGGACAGCCCGGCGCCGGTCGTCGCCGACGTGCCGGTGCGCGACTCTCTCCTCGGCCCGTGGACCCTCGGGCCGGCGCTGGGAGAACGCGAGCACGCCATAGTCGTGGAGGGCACGCTCGTCTCGCGCGTGGACACCATCGAGCGCACCGACACCCTCCGGATGCGCCTCCGCGCCGCGACGTCGCGGGTCTCGGGGGGCAGCACGACACGGATCGCGGGGATGCTCCTCGCCTACGAGTTGAGTTCGGGAGACACTGTTCCGTTCATCACGCCACCTGGCCTCATGCTCCCGGTGCCCGTGAGCGCCGCGCTCCAGGGTGCCGGCGCACCGCCCGAGCTCGCGGTTCCCGTGTCTGGCCCCTGTTCCGCCGCCGCGGCAGCGCTGCAGCCGCTGCGCGACCTCTGGACCTCGGCGCCGCCGACGCTCGAACGCGGACAGGAGTGGGCTGACTCATCTACCTATCGCATCTGCCGCGACTCGGTCCCACTGACGGTCCGCACGACGCGTCGCTTCCGCGTGCTCCAGGCCGAGCGGTACTTCGGAACGCTGGTCCTGCGGATCGCGCGCACCTCCGAGACGACGCTCGAGGGTGAGGGCTCGCAGTTCGGCGAGCCTATCCGCATCACCGCCGAGGGGACAGGTCGCATGGAGATCCTCCTCGCGCTCGAGGGAGGGGAGGTCGTCCGCGCCGACGGAGACGCCGAGCTCTCGATGCGGATGACAGGCCGGCGTCGCACCCAGGAATTGCGTCAGCGCACGCGGACGGTCATCGCGGCGCCCTGATCCGGCGCGTGCGCCTCAGTCCACCAGGCGCAGCGGCATCAGCAGGCAGAGGTACTTCGCCGGGTCCTTCCAGCCCTCGGGTTCGAGCGTCGAGGCGCGCTCCGGCGCCCGGAACGTCATCCGCACCTCGTCGGTGGGCATGTAGCGCAGGATCTCGAGCAGGTACGCCGCGTTGAACCCGATGTCGAGCGGGTCGCCCTCGAAGCGGATCGGCAGTTCGTCCTGCGCTTCGCCGAGGTCCGGCGTGCTCACCGAGAACTTCAGCATGCCGGCATTGAACGAGAGTCGGATGCGATGCGTCTGGTCCGAGGCGACCACACTCATCCGCTTCAGCGCGGAGATGAACGCGGCCTTGTCGAGGATCGCGTGCTTGTCGTTGTCCTTCGGGATGACCTGCTCGTACCCGGGGTACGGGCCCTCGATGAGCCGCGTGAAGACCGAGGTGAAGGGCGACCGGAAGCCGAGGTGGTTCTCCCCCTGCGCGACCTCGAGCGCCTCCTCGGCGGCGAAGAGCCGGCGGATCTGCTCGAGGGCCTTGGGCGGGATGATGAGGTCGGTCTTCTGTCCGCCGCTGACGGGCACCTCCATCTTCGCGAGCCGGTGCCCGTTGGTCGCGACCATCCGCATCGCGTCGTTGCGGAGCTCCCACAGGACGCCGTTGAGGATCGGACGGCTCTCCTCGGTGCTCGCCGCGAAGGCGGTGTGGCCGATGAGCTTCTGCAGGTCACCCGATGGGATCCTGACGGCCTTCTCGAACTGCACTGCGGGGAAGCTCGGGAACTCCGACTTCGGGAGGCCGAGCAGCTTGAACTTCGAGCGCCCGCACTCGAGGGTGATGCGCTGGTCGCCGGTGGCCGAGATGCGGACCGGCGCGGGTGGGAGCTCCCGCGCGATCTCGCTCAGCTTGCGCGCCGGGATCGTGATCGCCCCGACGCCCTCCACGTCCGCCGTGACCTCCGTGCTGACCGCGATGTCGAGGTCGGTCCCGGAGATGCGGATCCCCTTGTCGGTGGTCTGGACGAGGAGGTTGGCGAGGACCGGCAGCGTCGTCTTGCTCGGCACCGCCGGGGTGACGGCGGCGAGGCCTTCCTGGAGCTTCTCGCGCGTGATCGTGAAGCGCATTCGGTCCTTAGTCGGGAAGCGTGTGGAACGCCGGGAGAGCCTGTAGTACGACTGTATTGAATTTCTCTCTCAGTCGTAGTCGTAGCAAGGTGTGGAACGTTGATAGCGCGGCGAAGACGTTGCGACGTCAGGGCATCGAAGTCGCGCGATGATGTGGGTTGCGCGTCGGGAGCGTGTGGGACCGCGTGGATGGGAGGTCGTGAGGGAGACCGCGTGTGGACCCGATGTGCATCAGGTGGAATGCCTGACCGTTTCCCTCACCTTGTCCACACGCCCTCGGAACTCGGCGCTCTCCTTCATCATCTCGCCCACCCGCTCGAGGGAATGGATGACCGTGGAGTGATCGCGTCCACCGAAGGCGAGCCCGATCTCCACGAGCTGGACACCGAGGATCTCGCGCGCCAGGTACATCGCGACCTGCCGAGGGACGGTGAGGTTCTTCGTCCTCGTCTTGGACTGCAGCCCATCAACAGTCACGCCCCACTCGGCGGCCACCCGTTGCTGGATCGCGCCCATCCTATCCTGGCGCGCGGGGCGCGCGGCGTGCGCATCATTCGCACGCAGCTTGTCGCGCAATGCTTCGCGGGCGAGGTCCACCGTGATCACGCGATGCTTGAGCGAGGCGTAGGCGAGGAGCTTGATGATCGAACCCTCGAGCTCGCGGACGTTCGACTGGACGTGGTCGGCGATGAAGTGCAGGACGTCGTCCGGGATGGTGTGCTCGAGGTGGTCCATCTCCGCCTTGCGGCGGAGGATCGCGATGCGGTGCTCGAGGTCGGGCTGGCCGACGTCGGCGACCATCCCCCAGGCGAAGCGTGAGGCGAGGCGCGCCTCGAGCTTCGGGATCTCCGACGGCGGCCGGTCCGAGGTGAGGACGATCTGGCGCCCCGCTTCATAGAGGGCGTTGAAGGTGTGGAAGAACTCCTCCTGGGTGGAGTTCTTGCCGCCGATGAAGTGCACGTCGTCCACGAGGAAGAGGTCGGTCTCGCGGTAGCGCCGACGGAAGTCGTGCATCGCGCCCTTGCCGATCGACGTGATGACGTCGTTGGTGAACTGCTCGGTCGTGATGTAGGTGACGCGGGTGTTCGGGGAGCGGCGGACGATCTCCTGGGCGATCGCCTGCATGAGGTGGGTCTTCCCGAGCCCCGTCGGTCCGTAGAAGAAGAGAGGGTTGTAGGTCTTCCCCGGCGCCTGCGAGACGGCCATGGCGGCCGCGGCGGCGAGGTCATTCGACTTGCCGATGACGAATGTCTCGAAGGTGTAGCGGTCGTTGAGGGAGCTAAGCGTGACGCCGGGTTTCGGCGCATCTGGCGCTATGGTGCCGCGCTCCTGTCCCTTTGCGGGCACGAAGAGATCCATTTGCGACCGCTGAAGGCGCTCCGCCTGAACCCGGAGCTCGATCTTCACCGGGTGGCCCACTGCGACAGGGGCCAGGGACTCGAGGATCGCCGCGTGACGACGCTCGTTCCACTCGACCGAGAACTGGTCGGGGGCATTCAGCGTCAGGGCCTCGCCAGAGTAGTCGGCCGCCTGCAGTGGAAGGAGCCACGTATCAACTATGTGATCCGAGAGCTCGGTCCGCGCCCGGTCGAGCAAACGAGTCCAGACTTCCGAGGCGGTGAGCGACATTCCGGGCCGAGCGGGTGTGGATATCCGAGGGGCGACGAAGCTACCCCTGCCGTGTGGACAAGTCAACGCTCGTGTATGCGAGCCAGAGTGGGGGGAGGGGTGCGCTTGGTTGACCTAAGCCTCGGGCGCAACTACGTTTAGCGGTCTCTCTCGAATCGATTTTCAGAGCCTTTTTGGAGCCACGATGGGGAAGCCGACTTACCGCCCGCGCAACAAGCGTCGCATCAAGACGCACGGATTCCGCGCGCGCATGGAGACGAAGTGGGGGCGCGAGGTCCTCAGCCGCCGCCGCAAGAAGGGACGCAAGCGGCTGACCGTGAAGCTGCCGTCCAAGTACGCTGGCGCCTGAACCTGAGCGCCGCCTCACCGTCGGCCATCGGCTGACGCGACCGGCGGCGCTCGAGCGAGTCCGCCGCGAAGGAAAGCGGTTCCGCACGAGCAGGCTCGAGGTCCGCTTCCTCGCCTCCACATCGTCTCGACCCAGGATCGGCCTCATCGTGCCTCGGCATCGGCAGTCCGCGGTCGCACGGAATCGCCTGAAGCGGCAGCTGCGGGAACTCGCGCGCGCGGAACTGTTGCCCGTGCTGCGTTCCGCGTCAGCGCCGCGCGATGTCGTGCTCCGAGCGGCGCCCGAGGCGTACACGGCCGGCTTCCCGATGCTCCAGGGTGACGTCCGGCGCGTCGCGACGCGACTCGCGAGCGCGACGTGAGGCGCCTGCTGGTGCTCGGCGTGCGCACCTATCAGGTGCTGCTCTCACCACTGTTGCCGGCCGCGTGCCGATATCAACCGAGCTGCTCGAACTACGCGATCGAGGCGCTCGAGAAACACGGGGCGATGCGTGGCGGATGGCTCGCGGTGAAGCGCATCGCGCGGTGTCACCCCTTCCGTCCCGGAGGATTCGATCCGGTGCCGGAGCCACCTTCGAACCAGACCCGTGATGGATAGGCGTTTCTTCCTCGCGCTGCTCCTCTCCGGCATCGTCGTGATCCTGACGCCGGTCCTCTTCCCGCGACCGCGAGCGGTGCCGCCCGTCCCCGCCGCGACGACGCCGGCCACGACGCCGACCACGACGCCGGCAACGATGCCCGGGGCCACGCCGGGAGCCGCGCCAGGGTCCGCTCCATCAGCCGCGGGGACGCCGACGATCGGCGCCGCGTCGGCGCTCGGGTCCGGACAGGTGACGCCCGTGGCGACTGAGGTTCGGCCAGACACGCTGACGATCGGCAATGACCTCGCGACGCTGCGCATCTCGTCGGTCGGCGCGGCGCTGCTGGCCGTGGACCTTCCAGGCTACCGGCAGCTCGGTGGCCGCGAGGGGAACGTCCGGATCATGGACCCGATGGCGCCGCTGATGCGGCATCGGCTGATCGCCGGCGGGGACACGATCCCGATCGAGCGGATGGCGTTCGCCGTGACCCGCGGGACCGACGCCGGCCGCGACGTCCTGCGGATGGCGACCGCCGTGGGCGCCGGGCGCGTCGAGATCACCTACACCTTCTCTTCCGACAACTACCTCGCCGATGTCGCCGTGCGGGCCGACGGACTCCCGGCGCCGCTCTTCCTGCTGACCGACCTCCCGCAGGGCTTCCTTTCGCAGGAGGCGGACACGATCGAGGACCAGCGTCATCTCGCGTATGCGCTCAAGCCGCAGGCGGGGGGCGCCGAGCGAGTGGACTTCCGATCCCCGGATCCGGGGGAGCGCCTCCTGCATCCGGGGCCGCTCACGTGGGCGGTGGCGAAGAGCAAGTACTTCTTGGTGGGCGTGCTCACGCCGACGGACGCCCCGTCGCCCTTCGCCGAGCTCCAGGTGACGGGCGCGCCGCGCACGGGCAAGGTGCCGTCGCGCGCCTTCGCGACGCTCGTGACGCCGCTCGGCCCCGAGGGCGCACGCTACGAGCTGTATGCCGGGCCGCAGGAGTGGCAGCGCCTGGTCGGGATGGGCCGCTCGTTCGAGAACGCGAACCCCTACGGGGGCTGGATCAGCGGCGTGGTGCAGCCGTTCGCCACGATCGTGATGCGGATCCTGCTCTGGCTGAAGCGCACGACGGACCTCGAGTACGGCTGGATCCTGGTCATCTTCGGCATCGCGATCCGCCTCGCGATGTGGCCCCTGAACAGCCGGATGATGCGCTCGAGCATCGCGATGCAGCGCGTCGCACCGCTCGTGCAGGCGGCGCAGAACAAGTACAAGGGAGACGTGGAGAAGCAGCGCGAGGCGGTGATGAAGGTGTACAAGGAGCACAACGTGAGCCCGTTCGCGGCGCTCTCGGGCTGCCTGCCGCTGCTGCTCACGATGCCGGTGCTGATCGCGCTCTTCTTCGTCTTCCAGAACACGATCGAGTTCCGCGGCGTCTCGTTCATGTGGCTCCCCGACATCACGCTGAAGGACCCGTACTACATCCTGCCGCTGGCGATGGGCGGGTCCATGTACTTCCTGAGCTGGCTGAGCATGCGCAACGTGCCGCCGAACCCGCAGACGAAGATGATGAGCTGGATGATGCCGCTGATCATGACGGCGTTCCTGTTCAACTTCGCGTCCGGGCTGAACCTGTACTACACGGTGCAGAACCTCGCGGCGCTGCCGCAGCAGTGGCTCATCGCGAACGAACGCGCCAAGCTCGCGCCACTGCCGTCCTCGCCGGATGGGGGCGAACGGAAGAAGGGCTGACATCCGCGGCGACACGATCGCCGCGGTGGCGACGGCGCCGGGTCGCGGCGCCCTCGCCGTCATCCGGATGAGCGGGCCCGACGCGCCGGCGATCGCCGCGCGCGTCTCGAGCCGGTGGCCGATCCCGCCGCGACGGGCGACGCGGGTCACCCTGCACCGGCCCTCGGTGCCGGGGGAGCTGCTCGACGACGCGATCGCGACCCATCATCCGGCGCCGCGGACGGCGACCGGCGAGGAGGTCGTCGAGTTCTCGATCCACGGCGGACCGCGCGTCAGCGCGTCGGTGCTCGCGGCGCTGGTCGAGGCCGGCGCGCGCCCCGCACTCGCCGGGGAGTTCACCGAGCGCGCCGTGCGGAACGGCAAGCTCGACCTCCTGCAGGCGGAAGCGATCGCCGACCTGATCGAGGCGCGCTCGCGGGCGGCGCATCGAGCTGCCCTGCGCCAGCTCGCGGGCGCCCTCACGACGCAACTACAGCGCCTGCGCGAGCAGCTGCTCGACGTCGAGGCGCTCATCGCCTACGAGCTCGACTTCCCGGAGGAGGACGACGGTCCACAGCCGCGCGCGCGGGCGTCGCTGGCGGCGCGGGCGGCGGCGACGACGCTCGACGCGCTGCTCGCGACGCAGCCCCTCGCGGAGTTGGGACGCGAGGGGGTCACGGTCGTCCTCGCCGGCGCGCCCAATGCGGGCAAGTCGTCGCTCTTCAACGCGCTCCTCGGCGACGCGCGCGCACTGGTGAGCGGGATCCCCGGGACGACGCGCGACGCGATCGAGGCGCTCCTCGACGCGGAGCCGTGGCCGCTCCGCCTCGTGGATACGGCGGGACTCCGTGAGGATGCGGCGGAGCTCGAGCAGCTCGGCGTGGAGGTGAGCCGGCGGCGGCTCGCCGGGGCGCACCTGGTGCTGGTCTGCGCCGCGGACGACGATGAGCTCGCGACCTCGTGCGTGGCGGTACGCGCTCTCTCGTCCGCGGGACGGATCGCCGTCCGCACCAAGGCCGACCTCCTCGATGATGCCGCGTGGTCACCCGCGCGCGCATACGACGCGACGGGCGCCGTGGCGGTGAGCGCGCGGACCGGCGCCGGACTGGACGCCCTACGTGCCGCCATCCGCGATGCGGTCGCGGCCCTCGCCCCCGATCCCGTCGAGGAACTCCCGACGATCACGCGCGCGCGCCACGCACGCGCGCTCGAAACCGCTCGCGCGGAGGTGCGGGACTTCATCTCCGCGTGGGACGCCGGGACGCTCCCGGCGCCGGTGGCCGCGACGCACCTCCGGGCGGCGATCCACGCGCTCGACGGATTGGTCGGCGCCGTGGACGTGGACGACGTGCTGGAGCGCGTCTTCCGCACGTTCTGCGTGGGGAAGTGACCGGCGGCACCCCCGCAAATGACGACGCGCGGCCGGCCCCGGAGCCGGTCGCGCGCGTCCACCGAGCACGTCGTCGTCCGCTTAGGCGGTCCGCGCGGCGGCGTCGGTGAAATGGAAGAGCTCCTGCGCGTCGGCGCGCAGGGCCCAGGCCAAGCCCTTCTCGGCGACGGCATCCTCGACCATCCGCGCCCCGAGCCAGTAGCCCGCGCGCTCGGGGAGCAGGTGCCGTTGTACCGTGCGCGCCTCGTCGCTCATCCCGCCCGAGAGCCAGCGGAGCCGCAGCCCGAGACCAGAGCGATCCAGGTCGTCGGCGACGACGCGCGTGAGGACGCCTTCGAGCTCGCGGACGCGCGCGTACTGCCGACGCTGGAACCCGTAGTACTCCCAGGGCGCATGACCCGGACTGAGCTGGCGCGAGGCGTGGACGGCCAACCCCTCGTTCACGAGGTGCTCGCGGAGCGAGGCGGAGCGACCGGTCTCCCAGTACGAATAGAATCCGCCTCCCGCC
Source organism: uncultured Gemmatimonas sp. (assembly GCA_964650715.1). Lineage (GTDB taxonomy): Bacteria > Gemmatimonadota > Gemmatimonadetes > Gemmatimonadales > Gemmatimonadaceae > Pseudogemmatithrix. Next base: position 93,100 of record CAZYUL010000002.1, read on the forward strand.
GCGACGACGCGCCTCAGCTCGGCGCGGCTCCGCGGTGAGGTGTAGCGGACGCAGTGCGCCATCTCGTGCGCGAGCCACATCGGGATCAACTCGGGATCGAGCCCGAGCCCGCGCGTGGAGGGATTGGCGACGCTGGTGAAGTGCTCGAGGCAGGCGAAGGCGTAGCCGTGGCCGTTCACGACGAGCTCACCGGCGTTGGCGGCACCGACGCCGACCATCAGCACGACGTCGATGGACGAGTCCACTTCGAGCATCCCGGCGCACGCGGCTTCGGCTTGGCGCGCGAGCGACTCGACGTCGGTGCGTTCGAGCATCGCGCGGAGGTCGGCGCGATCGGCGCGCACGGTCTCGCGCACGACCTCATTGAAGTGCGGGCCCGTGGGCTCGATGACGAAGTTGTGCCAGTACGCGCCGAGGACGGCGCGATGCGCCTCGAAGTAGCGATGATATGCTGCGACCGGGTCCGCGCTCTGCAGGACGGCGAAGAAGTCGGGCAGCAGGTTGATCAGCATTCGGTGGGGTCGGGGCGTGCCGAGATCAACTGAGGCCGAGGTTCACGGGCCGAACGATAGGGCCTCACGTGAATCCAGACAAGAGCACGAGAGGGCGAGCAAACGACCGACGGCATGACGGCGCAGGTGGCGTGAGGCCGCCGCGGCTAGCGCGTGCCGAAGAGACGATCCCCCGCGTCGCCCAGTCCCGGGAGGATGTAGCCGTTCGCGTTCAGCTCGCGATCGAGGCAGGCGGCGATGATCGGCACCTCGGGATGCGCGGCGTGGAGTCGCTTCACGCCCTCGGGTGCGGCGACGAGGCAGAGGAACTTGATGCGCTCCGCACCCGCGCGCTTGAGTGACGCGACGGCGCTCGCGGCGCTGCCGCCGGTGGCGAGCATCGGGTCGAGCAGGAAGAAGTCGCGCTCGGCGGCGTCGCCGGGGACCTTGAAGTAGTAGTCGACCGGCTCGAGGGTGTCGTGATCGCGGTAGAGACCGATGTGCCCGACGCGCGCCGAGGGCACGAGCTTGAGGATCCCCTCGACCATCCCGAGTCCGGCGCGCAGGATCGGGACGAGCGTGAGCTTCTTGCCGGCGACGCGCCGCCCGGTGGTGGTCTCGAGCGGCGTCGTCACCTCCGCCGGCTCGAGCGGGAGGTCGGCGGTGGCCTCGTACGCCATGAGCATCGCGATCTCGTCCACGAGCTCCTTGAAGATCTTCTTCGGCGTCGCCTGGTCGCGGAGGATCGTCAGCTTGTGCTGGACGAGCGGATGGGAGACGACGGTGAGGCCGGGCAGCGACGGGGTGGTCAGCATGGGCGAGAAGGTACTATCTTCGCCCGGATGAAAGAATATCAGGCCGTCATCCTCCGCCTGACGCGGCACCAACGGGAGGACGAGGACGCGCTCACCGACCTCCTGAACGAGCGGAGTCGCGGTGGCTGGACGCCGACGATGATGACGCAGGACGGACAACGACTCACGCTGGTGTTCGCGCGTGACGCGGATGCCGAACGCTGAATGCGCCTCCAGTTCATCGGGGCCGCGCGTGAAGTGACCGGGTCGGCCCACCTGCTGCAGGTGGGCGGCCGCACGATCCTCCTCGACTGCGGACTCTTCCAGGGGCGTCGCTCGGAGGTCGCGGAGAAGAACCGGCGGCTGCCCTACGCGGTGGACCGCATAGACGCCGTCGTGCTCTCCCACGCGCACATCGATCACGCGGGGCGTCTGCCATTCCTGGTGGCGGAGGGCTACGGCGGCGACATCCACGCGACGCCGGCGACGCGCGATCTCTGCGAGGTGATGCTCGCCGACTCGGCGCACATCCAGGAGAAGGATGCCGAACACCTGCGCAAGCGCGGCCGCGAGGCGGTGCCGCCGCTGTACACGCTGCGCGACGTCTCCACCACGATGACCCGGATGCGACCGCATCGGTATCGTGAGCGGTTCGAGGTGGTGCCGGGGGTGAGCGCGACGTACGTGGACGCCGGCCACATCCTCGGCTCGGCCTCGGTGATGCTCGAGTGGGAGGAGGACGGCGTGCGTCGCCGGCTCGGGTTCAGCGGCGACATCGGCCGCAGCGGACTGCCGATCATCCGGGATCCGCAGCCGGTGGAGGATGTGGACTGGCTCATCATGGAGTCCACCTACGGGGACCGCGACCACGCGAGCGTGGCCGGCGCGCGCGACGACCTCGCACGGATCGTGCGTGAGACGGTCGCGAGGGGCGGACGGGTGCTGATCCCCGCGTTCGCGGTGGGTCGTACGCAGGAGATCCTCTACGACCTGCACCAGCTCAGCCACGAGGGACGGATCCCACGCGTGCCGGTCGTGATCGACAGTCCCCTCGCGTACGAGGCCACCGAGGTCTTCCGCGAGAACAGCGGGGACTTCGACCAGACGGAGCCAATGGTGCGCCGCCACGGCGGCGACCTCTCGGCGCTCTTCGACTTCGAGACGCTGCAGTTCACCCCGGACGTCGAGGACTCGAAGGCGATGATGCGGAAGAACGGCCCGATGATCGTGATCGCGGCCTCGGGGATGGCTGAGTCCGGCCGGATCCTGCATCACCTCGCGCACAGCGCGGGGGACCCGCGCTCCACGATCCTGATCGTGGGGTTCCAGGCCGAGCACACGCTGGGCCGACGGATCGTCGAGCGCCGCGAGACGCTCCGCGTGTTCGGCGACGAGGTGCCGCTGCGGGCGCGCGTCGAGATCCTGAACGGCTACAGCGCGCACGCCGACCGCACTGAGCTCACAGAATGGTTGTCCGCAGTGCGCGAGAGCTCCCCGCGACTCGCGGACGTGTTCCTCGTGCACGGCGAGCGGAAGGCGCAGGATGCGCTGCAGGAGCGCTTCGCCGCGAAGGGGTTCAAGGTCCAGGTGCCGGAACCCGGGCAGAGTGTTACGCGCTGAGGCCTCCGGCCGGATCCTCGAGGCCGCGGTGGGACTTGGCACGGCCGAAGGCGTCTCGGCGCTCAGCATCCAGGGGGTCGCCGACGCCGCGGGCGTGAGCAAGGCGCTCGTGCTCTACCACTTCGAGAGCAAGGCGGTGCTCCTTACCGCGCTCACCGACTTGCTCGGCGAACGCGACGCGTCAAGCCTCGGCGCTGCCGCACGGGCCGGCGATGCGTCAGCCGCCTTCCGCGAACTCGTCGAGACGGGCTGCGCCTCGCGGGAGCCTGTGCTGCTGGCAGCACTCTCGCTCGAGCGATCCGTGGGGACCGACGTGTTCGATCGCGTGCGTGTCGAGCGCGAGCGCGCGGCGGCCCAACTCGCGATTCGCCTGCTGCGCGACGCTGGCCTCGGCCCACGGGTGCCGGCGGCATTCCTCGGCCGCATGCTGGTGCGGGAGCTGGACGGCCTGGCGCTCGCGATGGCGCGCGGCGCCGCGGCGGACGCCCTGTCCGCCGAGCGCGACGCAGTGCTCCTCACGATCCTCGCCCAGGGTCGCTGAGCGCCGTTCCATCGGTTCGGCCCGCGGGGTAGTTTCCGCCGATGCCACCGAGCCCGCGCTGGTCCCTGAGCCGACGGATCGCTGCGGGCGTCGCGATCGCGGCGGCGGCGGTGTGGATGGCGAGCGCGCTGGCGGTCCTCTGGCATGCCTCGCGGGACCGGGCTGCCCCCGCCGACGCGATCGTGGTGCTCGGCGCGGCCCAGTACCGCGGGCGGCCGTCCCCAGTGCTGCGCGCGCGCCTGGATCACGCGATGGGACTCTATGCGCGCGGCATGGCGCGGTGGGTGGTGCTCACCGGTGGGACCGCCGAAGGCGACACCGCGAGCGAGGCCGTGGTGAGCCGCGCGTACCTCCTCCAGTCGGGGGTGCCGGACTCGGTGCTGCTCCTCGAGAACGAGGGGCGGACGACGAGCCAATCGCTCCGCCGCGTCGCGGCGATGCTCCGCGCGCGCGACCTCGAGCAGGTCATCCTCGTGTCGGACCCCTTCCACGTGTTCCGGGCGTCGCTGGTCGCGCGACGGCACGGGCTCGCGGTGCTGACCTCGCCGACCAACACCGACGCGCTCGCCCGCGCGTTCCGCCAGCCCGGCTACTTCCTGGGCGAGACGGTGAAGGCGCCGCTCGCGCTCGCGATGGAATGGTAGGCCGCGTGGAGATCCCGGTCGAAGAGTACGAACTCGGGAACGGCCTTCGGGTGGTCCTCTCCGAGGACCACGCGACGCCGGTGGTGGCGGTGAACCTCTGGTACCACGTCGGGTCGGCGAACGAACGCGCCGGCCGCACGGGATTCGCGCACCTGTTCGAGCACATGCTCTTCCAGGGGAGCGAGCGGGTGGCGGCCAACGAACACTTCGAGCTCGTGCAACGCGCCGGCGGGACCCTCAACGGCTCCACGTGGCTGGACCGCACGAACTACCACGAGACGCTCCCCGCGCACCAACTCGAACTCGCGCTCTGGCTCGAGGCCGACCGCATGGCCCGGCTCCTCCCCGCGATGACGCAGGAGAAGCTCGACACGCAGCGCGACGTCGTGAAGAACGAGCGGCGCTGGTCGGTGGACAACCAGCCGTACGGGACCTGGTGGGAGCGGCTTCCCGCGCTCTGCTTCCCCGCGGAGCATCCGTTCCACCACTCGCTGATCGGCTCGATGGAGGACCTGAGCGCAGCGAGCCTCGAGGATGTCGCGGGGTTCTTCCGCACCTTCTACACGCCGGACAACGCGGTGCTCACGATCGCCGGTGACTTCGAGCCGAGTGCGGCGCGGTCGATGGTCGAGCGCCACTTCGGCGGGATCCCGAGGGGCAGCCGCCGGCCGGCGCTGCCGCCGATGGCGCTGCCGCCGACCTTCGGCGGACGACGGCGCGAGGTCGTGCCGGATTCCGTGGCGGCGGCGCGACTCTTCCTCGCCTTCCGGGTGCCGGCCGCGGGCACCGACGCGTGGTACGCCGCCAGCCTCCTCGGCGCCGTGCTCGGCACCGGCGAGGGGAGCCGGCTCTCGCTCGCGCTGGTGCGCGACCAAGCCATCGCCGCCGCGGCGACCGCGTTCACGTTCGACCTGACCAAGGGAAGCGACCTGCTCGTCTGCGACGTGACCGCGCGGCCGGGCGTCGCCGGGGAGGTGCTCGAGCGCGCGGTGGAGGAGGTCATCGACGGCGTGATCGAGCACGGCGTCCGCGAGGAGGAACGCGAGCGGGCGATGGCGATGCTCGAGACGAGCTGGATGTCGGCGCTCCAGTCCGCGGCGACGCGGGCCGACCGGCTCTCGCAGTTCGCGACCTACCACGGCCGGGCCGCGCGCGTGAACGAGGAGATGGCGCGCCACGCGGCGGTCTCCGCCGCCGCGATGACCGCGTTCGCGCGCGGGACGCTGCTCGAGGAGAACCGGGCGAGCCTGCTGTACGTCCCCCGCGGAACGGACGCCCGGTGACGTTGCCCTCGCGACCCACGGCGGGGCCGGTGCGTCCCTACGACTTCCCGACCGTCCATCGCGGCGTGCTGGGGAACGGCGTGCGCGTGGTCATCGCGCCGATGCCGCGCCTCCCGCTGGTGACAGTGGTCGCCTTGGTGGACGCCGGCGCCGTGACCGAACCCGCCGGCCGCGAAGGGATCGCCGCGCTGACGGCGAGGTCGCTCACGGAGGGGATCGAGGGGCTCGACGGCGCCGCGCTCGCGCTCAAGCTGGAGAGACTCGGGACCTCGATCACCGCGGGCGCCGAGTGGGACTCGACGATCGCGCAGCTGACGGCGACCTCGTCGAGGCTCGAGGCCGCCGTCGCGTTGCTCGCGGAGGTGGTGCAGCGACCGACCTTCCCCGAGCGCGACGTGCTCCGTCTCCGCGATGAGCGCCTGGCCACGATCGCGCTGCAGATGGCCGAGCCCCGCGGCCTCGCGGATGAGCGGTTCGACGGGTTCCTCTACGCACGATCGGCGCGGTACGCCCGCGCGGTGGATGGGACGGCGCGCGCGGTGGGCGCCCTCGGTCGCGAGACAGTGCGGGGGTTCCACGCAGCAGCGTACTCGCCGAAGGCGACGACCCTCGTGCTCGTCGGGGACATCACGCCGGAGCGCGGGCTCGACCTCGCCGATGCGGCTTTCGGTCGCTGGGAGGTGCCGACGACGGTCTTGGCGCCGCTGGCGGTGCCTGACGCCGGGCGCGGCGGGGAGCGACGCACGGTCGTGGTCGCGAAGGAGGATGCGCCGCAATCTGAGCTGCGCGTCGGGCAGGTCGGCGTCCCCCGTTCGCATCCCGATCACTTGCCGGTGGTGGTGATGAACGCGATCCTCGGCGGGCTCTTCTCCTCACGGATCAACCTCAACCTCCGCGAGCGCCACGCCTTCACGTACGGGGCGTCGTCGGGGTTCGACTGGCGGCGCGGCGCCGGTCCGTTCGTTGTGAGCACGGCCGTGAAGAGCGACGTCACGGCGCGCGCGGTGGAGGAGATCCTGCGCGAGGTCGAGGGGATGCGCGCGGCCCCTCCCACGAGCTCGGAGGTCGAGCTCGCGACGGCGTACCTCGCCGGGGTCTTCCCGATACGCTACGAGTCCACGGCGGCGGTGGCAGGCGCGCTGGCGCGCGCGACGACGCTCGACCTCCCGGAGGATTGGTTCGTCCGCTACCGCGAGCGGGTGCTCGCGGTTGATGCCGAGGCGGTCCACGCCGCGGCGCGTGCGCATCTCGACCCCACGCGCTTCCTCGTGCTCGCGGTGGGCGACCCCGGAACAATCGCCGCGCCGCTCCGGGCCGCGGGGCTCGGCGACGTGACGGTCGTGGCCGCGGATTCGGACCCGACCGAGGATGACCGATGACCGAACCAGGGAAGGTGGACGGGACGCGGCTCTGGCAGCACCGATTCCTCGACGCGCACCTCGATCGCGTGAGGTTCCCCGACGGATCCATCGGCGAGCAGGTGCTGATCCATCATCCGGGTGCATCGGCGGTGGTGCCCTTCCTGAGCGATCCCCGCGGACCTGACCCGCAGGTACTGCTGCTGCGCCAGTACCGCTATGCGACCGGCGGGCGGCTCTGGGAGATCCCCGCCGGGCGTCTCGAGCCGGGAGAGGATCCTCTCGACTGCGCACATCGCGAGCTCCGCGAGGAGACCGGGTGCACGGCGCAGGCGATGGATCGGCTCACGACATTCTGGACGACGCCGGGGTTCACCGACGAGCGGATCCACATCTACCTCGCGACGGGGCTCACGCGCGGGGAGACTCGCCACGAGACCGATGAGTTCATCGAGCTGGCGACCTTCTCGTTGTCCGAGGCACTGCGGATGATCGAGCGGGGCGACATCACGGATGGGAAGACGATCATCGGGCTCTTGTTCGCCGCCGGGTACCGCGCTGGATGAGCTCAGCGGCGCGCGCCGCTTCTATATAGAGGGATCCCTCAGCGCGACATCCGGACGCGAAGACCCCCCTAGGGGCTCCGTGCGCGCGACACCTGCCGGCCATCCCATCACGCACCAGGCTCCGTCCACAATTGGGGACACGAGTCTCTCGGCGGAGGGACAGAATCGAACATTAAGAGTGGATGAAGTCGTTGTAAAATAAAGAGTTACGAGCTTCCATCGCGTGGCATGCCCTGTGCTTGAATATCAAGCGGGGAATGACTGCCTCACTCCGAACCGGAGGGAAGCTCATGGGAACCGCCGCTCTCAGGACGACGACGCGAAAGCTGCAGTTCAGGCCGATCGCGGAGCTTAAGTCTCTCGATGATGCCTCGTTGGTGTCTGAATACTTGACCGGTCAGCCGCGCGCATTCGATGCGTTGGTGGACCGCTACCAGACCCGCCTGCTCAACTTCATCTACCGTACCGTCGGTGACCGGGAGCGCTCGGAGGACCTCGTGCAGGAGGTCTTCATCCGAGTGCACCGCCATCTCGCGCGCTTCGACCACACCAAGAAGTTCTCGACCTGGATCTACACGATCGCGTCGAACCTCGCGAAGAACGAACTGCGCAACCGGTCACGCAATCCGATCGTGCTCTTCCAGACCATGACGTCGGGGTGGGAGGAGGAAGAGCGGCCGCTCGAGTTCGAGGATCCGTCGGCGCGCCCCGACGACCTCTTCCGCAAGCGTCATGTGCGCTCCCTCGTGGAGCAGACGGTCGCCCAACTCCCGCAGCACCACCGCGAGGTGTTCGTGCTCCGGGAGCTCGAGGGCCGCTCGTACGAGGAGATCGCCGAGATCACGCATTGCAACCTTGGGACGGTGAAATCGCGCCTCAACCGGGCGCGGAGCTCTTTCGCCGAGATCATCGAACCGGCCCTGCAGTAGGGCGCCTCGAGGGGGGTGGGACCTCCGCAGGCCTTCCTGCCGCAGGCCGGAACGTCGGACGCCCTCCCGGGGTATGGGGGGGCGTTCCGCATTCCTGTCTCCCCAAGCTTCGGACGCGGGTCTCCCCCACCCCCAAGACCGATGCACTGCGCGACCTTCCGCTCACGGCATCTTGCGTGGCTCGACGACGCCCTCGGGTCGGCGCTCGCCCAGGCGATGCGCGACCACGCCGACGGCTGCACGCGATGCGCGGCGTTCGACGCATCGGTGCGTACGGGGCTCCTCTTCGCGCGTCACCTCGCGCCGCTCCGACCCTCGCCGCGTTTCCGCCTCCTCCTCGCCGCGCGACTCGCCGCGGAGCCTCGTCCGAGGGCGGCGGCTATATTGCGCTCCTATGGCGAGCGCGACGATGCGGGCGCTGAAGTCCGCCCTCGAGGGCGGACGGTTCGACCCCGTCTATCTCTTTCACGGCTCGGATGACTACCTGAAGGAGGAGAAGGTGCGCGCGTTGATCGCCCGCGCGACCGAACCCTCCACGCGGGACTTCAACCTCGAGCTGTTGCGCGGTGGTGAGTGCGACGCCGCGCAGCTCGCGTCCGCGCTCGACGCCCTGCCGATGCTCGCCGAGCGGCGGATCGTGGTGTTGCGCGACGTGGCCGGCCTCAAGAAGGCGGCGCGCGAGCGGCTCGATCGCTACCTGGCGCGGCCCGCGGCGGAGACGACGCTCGTGCTCGTCGCACCCGCGGGAGCGAAGCCCGACGCGGCCCTCGTCGCCGCGGCCACGACGATCGAGTTCAAGACGCTCTCCGAGGACGACCTGCTCGCCTGGGTCTCGCACCACACGTCCACCCTCGGCGGTTCGATCAGCGACGACGCGGCGCGACTGCTCGTCTCCTACGGCGGCAACGACCTCGCGCTGCTCGCGGGCGAACTACAGAAGCTTCTCGCGTTCGCGAACGGCGGCCGGATCGAGTCCGCGGCGGTGGAGGCGGTCACCGGGGTGCGTCCCGGGCACACGATGGGGGACCTGCTCGACCGCGCGGCGGCGCGGGACACGATGGGCGCGATCGCGCTCGTGGACGAGGTCCTCGCGCAACCGAAGGCCTCAGCAGTGGTGCTGGTGATGGCGCTGACGACGCAGACGCTCGCGATCGGATGGGGACTCGCGGCACGTGCGCGCGGACTCCCGGCTTCCCGACTCGAGTCGGAGTTCTTCGGGCTGCTGAAGTCCGCCGGCAATGCCTATCCCGGCCGACCGTGGGGAGAGGCCGTGAAGTGCTGGGCGCGGTCGCTGCCGAAGTGGAGCGCGGCCGATGTGGATCGCGCGATCCGGCACCTGATGGCCGCGGACGCCGGACTCAAGGACACGAAGGTCTCGAGCGAGGCGCAGATCGTGACCTCGCTCCTGCTCGCGATGGCGCCGATGAGCGGCGCGCGGAGGGCGGCATGACGAGAGGTCCGGGCCTGGTGAGCGCACTGCTCGCGAAGGCGCTCATCATGGCGATCACACTGGTGGCCGTTGGCGGTGCGTCGGTGGCGCGGGCGCAGGATCCCGTGCCGCCAGTCGCTCCCCCCGCGGCATCGCCACCGATGCCGACCCCCGTGGACTCCGCCGCGCTCGCCGTGTTCCGTCGCGCGCAACGTCTGGTGAACGACGGGCAGGGGACCGAGGGCCGCGCGCTCGTGGACTCGATGCTCGAAGCCGCCGAGCCGCGGAGCGCCGCTGAGGCGGAGGCGCTCTACTGGCGCGCGACGCTCGCCGAGAGCTGGGACGCCGCCCAGCGCGATTACCTGCGGATCATGATCGAGCACGAGCGGTCATCCCGCGCCGGCGACGCGATGCTCCGCCTCGCACAGGGGGAGCTCGCGCGCGGCGACCGCGATGCGGCGATCCGCTACCTCGAGCGCCTGTCGCGCGAGGCGCCGACGAGCCCCGCGCGTGCGGAGGCGGGACTCTGGCACGGGCGCATCCTCGTGGAACGGGGCGAAGGTGCGGCCGGCTGCGGCGTACTGCGCGCCTCGCGGGCGCTCGTGCCCGCAGGCTCGCTCGAACTCGAGAACCAGTACGAGTACCTGTTGCAGGCCTGTCCGGCGCCGGGCGCGGTGGTTGGCGCCGCGCCTGACGTCCCGCGCACGCAGCCGCCGCCGACATCGAACGCGCCGACCCCCGCACCGCAGACGCCCACGCGTCCGGCGACGCCGCCCCCGCCGACCCAGGCGAGTCCCTCGAGCCCGCCGCCGGCGGCGGGTCCCGCATGGTCGGTGCAGGTCGCGGCGCTGAGCACGCGGGCTGAGGCCGATGCGCTGGTCGCGCGTCTGCGTGAACGCGGATACGAGGCGCGCGTGGACGGGACCGCGGCGCCCTTCCGTGTCCGATTCGGGCGCTACCCGTCGATGGCGGCGGCCGCGGCGGCGATGAACGCCTACAAGCAGCGCGAACGCGCCGACGCCTTCGTCGTCGAGGTTCCGCGGGGGTGAGCAAGGACGGCGCCTCGGCGACCCCCCTGATGGCGCAGTACCGGGAGATCAAGTCGCGGCATCCAGGCGCGATCCTCTTCTTCCGGATGGGAGACTTCTACGAGATGTTCTACGAGGATGCGGAGGTCGCGGCGCGCGCGCTCGACCTCACCCTCACCTCGCGGAACAACGGAGGCGCGGCGGAGGTGCCGCTGGCGGGCGTGCCGGTGAAGGCGGCGTCGGAGTACCTCCGCCGCCTCGTGCAGCAGGGATTCCGCGTCGCGATCTGCGAGCAGGTGGAGGATCCCAGGCTCGCGAAGGGGATCGTGAAGCGCGCGGTGATCGAGACGGTCACGCCGGGCGCCGCGTTCAGCGACGACCTCCTCGACACCGCGCGCAACAACTACCTCTGCGCGGTGATCGCGCAGGGCGACGAGTTCGGCGTCGCCGCGGCCGACCTCTCGACGGGCGAGTTGCGTCTGGTGCGCGCGAGCGTCCGCGACGCCGAAGCGGTGCTCGCGCGACTCGCGCCGCGCGAGGTGCTGGTGCCGGAGTCGCAGGACGGTGTCGCGCTCCCGGACGGCGCGCTCGTCACGCCCAGGGCGGCCTGGGAGTTCGAGCCCGCGCTCGCGACCGACGCCCTCGCCCAGCATTTCGCGGTCCAGTCGCTCGAGGGATTCGGGATCGGGGCCGCCGACGCGGTCGCGATCGGCGCGGCGGGCGCGCTCTTCCGCTACCTGCGTGAGCTGCAGCCGGCGGGACTCCCGCACCTCGCGCGTCCGGTCATCGAGCGTCCCGGCGGCACGATGCCGCTCGACGAGATGACGCGACGCAACCTCGAACTCGTGGAGTCGCTGCGCGCGAGTGACGACACGAGCGGCACGCTGCTCGCGGTGCTCGACCGGACGGCGACACCGATGGGGGCGCGGCTCCTCCGGCGCTGGATCCTCGCACCGTTGGTGGAAGTGGGTGCCATCCACGCCCGACTCGACGCGGTCACGGCGCTCTTCACCGAGGCGCTCGCCCGGGGGGCGCTGCGCGACGCGCTCGATGGTGTGCGCGACATCGAGCGGCTCGCGGGACGCACGGCCACCGGCCGCGCCACACCGCGGGACCTCCGCGCCCTGGGCGATTCACTCGCGCAACTCCCGGAGGTGGGCGCGGCGCTGCGCCGCGCCACCGCCGGCGGAGAGCGCACGGGCGGCGCCCACGGGATGCTGCGCGACATCGACGGCGCGTGGGATGACGCATCCGACCTCGCTGCCGAGATCGCGCGCACGCTGGTCGAACGCCCGGCCCTGACGTTCGGCGACGGGGAGACGATCGCCCCCGGGGTGAGCGCGCCGCTCGACGAACTGCGTGCCATCGCGACCGGCGGCAAGGACGCGATCGCCGCGCTGCAGGCCGAGGAGCGGGCGCGCACCGGCATCGGCTCGCTCAAGGTCGGATACAACCGTGTCTTCGGTTACTACATCGAGGTCACCAACGCGCACCGCGACGCGATCCCCGCCGACTACCAGCGTCGGCAGACGCTGACCGGCGCCGAGCGCTACATCACGCCCGCGCTCAAGGAGTTCGAGGAGAAGGTCCTCCACGCGACCGAGCGGATCGAGGTCCTTGAGCGCGAGCTCTTCGAAGGGTTGCGCACGCGGATCGGCGCGGCGATCGCCCGACTGCAGGGGATCGCATCGCGGCTCGCTCAGCTCGACGCGCTGGCATCGCTCGCCGAGGTGGCGGCGCGCGAGGGATACGTGCGCCCCGAGGTGGATGACGGGGAGACGCTCGAGGTCGTGCGTGGCAGACATCCGGTCGTGGAGCGGATGATGCCGCGCGACCAGTTCATCCCCAACGACATCACGCTCGACCCCGGCTCGCGGATGATCATCCTCACCGGGCCGAACATGGCCGGCAAGAGCACGATCCTCCGGCAGGTCGGCCTGCTCGTGCTGATGGCGCAGATGGGGAGCTACGTGCCGGCGGCGTCGGCCCGCGTCGGTGTCGCCGACCGCGTCTTCACCCGCGTCGGCGCGAGCGACAACCTCGTGCGCGGGCAGTCCACCTTCATGGTCGAGATGGCGGAGACGAGCGCGATCCTCCACACGGCGACCGCCCGGAGCCTGGTGCTGCTCGACGAGATCGGTCGCGGGACCGCGACGTGGGACGGGCTCTCGATCGCGTGGGCGGTGAGCGAGCACCTGCACGAGCGGGTGCGCTGCAAGACGGTCTTCGCGACGCACTATCACGAGCTCACGCAGCTCGCCGAGGAGTTCCCGTCAGTGCGGAACCTCAACGTCGCCGTGCAGGAGGTGGGGGAGCGGATCCTCTTCCTGCATCGGTTGCGGCCCGGCGGCGCCGACCGGTCGTACGGGATCGAGGTGGGGCGGCTCGCGGGGCTCCCCGCGCCGGTGATCGCTCGGGCGCGGGCGCTCCTCAGGGTCCTCGAGGGGGAGCAGCTCGTGCCGGCGCTCGGTGGCGTGCGGGCATCGCCCGGGACGCGGGGCACGCACGCGGCTGGCGCGGGCGCCGCCGACCAGCTCGCGCTCTTCGCCCCCGCGAGCGACCCGCTGGTCGAACGACTGGTCGAGCGCCTGCGCGGCATGGATGTGGATGCCCTCACGCCGCGGCAGGCGCTGGACCTCTTGGCCGAGCTGAGCGAGGCGGCACGGACCACGGGCCGCGGCTAGATTCGCACTCTCACCGCGTCCCCCTCCCGCATGGCCGAACAGCACCGCAACCGCCGCCCCTACGCGAACGTCCTCGAGACCATCGCGTGGACCCCGCTCATCCGCCTCAACCGCGTGACGCAGGGGATCCGCACGCCGGTCCTGGCGAAGGCGGAGATCTTCAATCCCGGCGGGTCGGTGAAGGACCGGATCGGCCTGCCGATCATCGAGGCGTTCGAGCGCGACGGGAAGCTCAAGCCCGGCGGGACGATCGTCGAGGGCACGAGCGGCAACACCGGCGTGGGGCTCGCGATCGCCGCGGCGCTCAAGGGGTACCGCTGCATCTTCACGATGCCGGACAAGATGTCGCAGGAGAAGGTGCGACTCCTCAAGGCATTCGGCGCCGAGGTGATCATCACGCCGACCGCGGTGCCGCCGGACCATCCCGACAGCTACACCTCGATGGCGAAACGCATCGCGAAGGAGACGCCGAACGCGGTGCTCGCCGACCAGTTCTACAATCCGGTGAATCCCGCGGCCCACGAGGCCACGACGGGGCCGGAGCTCTGGGAGCAGACCGAGGGTCGGATCACGCATTTCGTCGCGGGCGCAGGGACGGGAGGCACGCTCACCGGCGTCGGGCGCTATCTCAAGTCGCGGAACGCCAAGGTGCAGATCGTCGGCGCCGATCCCGTGGGCTCGATCCTCGCCGAGGTGTGGCGGTCGGATGGCGCGAACAAGCCGCAGGGCGTCCCGTACAAGGTCGAGGGGATCGGGCAGGACAAGGTCCCGGGGACCCTCGACCTGTCGCTGATCGACGAATTCCAGACCGTGAGCGATCGCGACGCCTTCGCGATGGCGCGGCGGCTCACCCGCGAGGAGGGGCTCTTCGTCGGTGGCTCGTCGGGGCTCATCGCGCACGTGGCGCTCTCGGTGGCGCGCCGCATCAACGACCCGGACGCCTGTGTGGTCACCGTCCTCTGCGACACGGGCGAGCGCTACCTCTCGAAGCTCTACAACGACGAGTGGATGCGCGAGAACCAGCTGCTCGACGCCGAGAAGGTGACGCTCGGCCAGTTGCTCGGCGCGAAGGGTGGGGAGATCCCCGCGCTCGTGAGCACCGCGCCCGGAGCCTCGGTGCGGCAGGCGCTGGGACTGATGAGCCTGCACGACGTCTCGCAGCTCCCGGTCATGGACGGCGCCAACTGCGTCGGCTCCGTGAGCGAGAGCGTGCTCAGCGTCCGCGGGCTTGAGGACACGAAGGTGCTCGAGCGGACGGTGAGCGACGTGATGGACTCCCCGTTCCCGGTCGTGGATGCCGCGACCCCGGCGGACGCGGCGGTCAAGCTCCTCGGCAGGAACAACCCCGCGGTGCTCGTGCGCGACCACGGCACGGTGCAGGGGATCCTGACGCGGTCGGACCTGCTGCAGTTCCTGATGGCGCGATAGTGCGGATCCTCGTCCTGATGGGGGGCGACTCGAGCGAGCGCGAGGTCTCGCTCTCGAGCGGGAGCCGCGTGAGCGCGGCGCTCCGTTCGCGAGGGCACGAGGTCACCGAGGCGGATCCCGCGGGCGACCCGCTCGCGATCCTGCCGCAGGCGAAGGCCGCGGAGGTCGTCTGGATGGCGCTCCACGGCGGGACCGGGGAGGACGGGACCCTCCAGGCGCTCTTCGACCTCGCCGGCGTGACCTACACCGGGAGTGGCCACCTCGGCAGCGCGATCGCGATGGACAAGGACCTGTCCAAGATCCTGTTCAGGGCCGCCGGGGTCCCGACGCCCGATTGGTGGATGCTCCACGCTCGGCGTCCGATGGAGTGGCGGAGCAGCGGATACGCCGAGCGCGCAGTGGCCGCGCTGGGGCTCCCGCTCATCGTGAAGCCGTCGAAGCAGGGCTCGACGGTGGGCCTGACTCTCGTGAAAGCGACCAAGGATCTGCCGGCCGCGATCGAGCTCGCGTTCCGGCACGACGACGAGGTGATGCTGGAGGCGTTCATCCCCGGGCGTGAGCTCACGGTAGGCGTGCTCGGTGAGGTGGAGCTTCCGGTTGGCGAAATCGTGCCCAAGCACGAGATTTACGATTACGAGTGCAAGTACGTACCGGGGATGGCGGAGGAGACGTTCCCGGCGAAGTTCCCGCCGGCGCTGCGCGACGAGGCGCAACGCCTCTCGCGCCTGGCGTACGATGCGCTCAAGCTGGCCGGATGCGCGCGGATCGACTTCCGCCTGCATCCCGATGGGAGGCTGTTCTGTCTCGAGGCGAACACGTTGCCGGGTATGACGGGGACGAGCCTCGTGCCGCAAGCGGCGCTCGCGGCGGGGATGGACTTCCCCGAGTTGTGTGAACGGATCGCGCTCGACGCCGTTCGAGCGAAGGGAGGCAAGGGATGACGGGTGGCGTGCCGATGGTCGCGGCGGCGTTGGCGGGAGTGCCGGCAGGGGTGCAGTCGGTCGGGCCCTGGGCCGGACGGCGGCAGCTCTTCATCCGCTTCGCCGGCGAGGCGGAGACGGCGACGATGTACATGGCGCACGCGCTCGTGCGGGAGATGGAGCGGCAGCTCTCGCGTTCCACGTTCCACTCGATCGTGATCGGCGGTCGCGACCCGCTCGGCAACGTTCCGTTCCTGCTGGCGGCACTGCAGGCCGCGAAGCCGCGGATCCCGGTGATGCTCGACACGGACGGCCAGCGGCCCGAGGCGATGCCCGACCTGCTCCCCTTCCTCGCCCTCACCCAGGTGACGGTGGAGTTCAACGGCTCCGAAGCGACGCTCGACCACGCGATCGAGACCCTCAAGGTCGCGGCGAAGGCGAACTGCCCGCACGCGCTGGTGCTCGTGGCGCGCGAAGACACGCCGGATTCGATGATGCTGCGCCTGATCGAGGAGGCGCACCGCGAGAGCCCGGCGACACAGGTGGTGATCCATCCGTTCCCGACCGGGGAAGTGCCGCCGGTGCTCGATCGTCGGTGGGCGACGCTGCTCGAGCAGTCGGTGGCGATGCATGCGGACGTGCGGCTGGCGCTACGGCTCCCGCCGCCGACGGGGCTGCGCTGACCCGATGAGCGACGCCGCGCTCCCCACGGGAACCGAGACGCCGTCCCCGCGCATCCCGCGGGTGGTGGCGTGGGGGGTCGCGCTGTTCGCGGTCGTCCACTTCGTTCAGTGGACCCTCGTGCTGCCGACGGACGTCCAGGCATTCCTCGGCTTCACGCGCGACGACCTCGAGACGGGCGCGTGGTGGCGGGCGCTGACCTATCCGTTCGCTCACCCTGACGCGACACTCCTGCTGCTGAACGCCTATGCGTTCGCATTCTTCGGTTCGCGGCTCGAGCGGTCGTGGGGCGGGCGCCGGTTCCTCGGGTTCGCGGCGCTCGCGACCCTCGGCGGTTTCATCGCCCACCTCTTCATCGGGGGCGATGGGCGGCTCCTCGGCGCCTCGTCGCTCGCGCTCGCCGCGGCGACCGCGCACGCGATGCAGTGGGGGGACGAGGAGCATCAGCTGATCGGCGGACTGCCGATCCGCGGGCGATGGCTCGCGTTCTTCCTCGGAGCACTCGTGGTGCTGTCTGGGCTCGGCGCGGAGAGTGGCGGCGGGATCGCGTTCCTCGCGCACCTCGGTGGGATCGGGGCGGCCTGGGTCTTCGTCCGCGCCACGCCGAGCGGCTTGGTGGAGCGGTTGCGCGGCGGCGTCTCGTCGTTGCCCGATGATCCGCCCGAGGACGAGCCGCCGCGCGCGATCCCGAAGACGCTGCCGCGGTCGCGTGGTCGCGAGCGCGAGACGATAGACGACGTGGTCGCACGGACGAATGCGCCGCCGCGCCGCGCGCCCGCGCGGCGGAAGACCGAGCCTCAAGCGCCGCCGGTCGCAGCTCCGCCATCCATTGACGCGATCCTCGACAAGATCTCCGCCGAAGGGATCGAGCAGCTGACGGAGGAGGAGCGTCGCGTGCTCGACGACCACTCGAAGAGGTTGCGCGACCGCTGATCGCCTGCGCGGCGTCGCTCGCCGCAGCTGGTGCGCGCGTCACATCCCCGACCACCGATGCCACGCCCTGACCTGCTCGAGACCTTCCCGAACCCGTATCCCGACCGGGACTACGAGATCCAGATGACGACGAACGAGTTCACGTCGCTCTGCCCGCTGGGGGGCGTGGAGTCGGACGCAGCGGAGCTCGAGCTGCTGAAGGGGGGCGCGCCGGACTTCGCGACGCTGCACATCACGTACGTGCCGGACCAGGTCTGCGTGGAGCTCAAGTCGCTCAAGCTCTATTTCTGGAGCTTCCGGAATGACGGGATCTTCTACGAGCGGGTGGTGAACCGTGTGCTCGACGACCTGGCCGCGAAGGTGAAGCCGCGGCGGATGAAGGTCGTGGGGGACTTCAATGTGCGGGGCGGGATCAAGAGCGTGATCAGCGCGGAGTACGCGAAGGATCTGATGGACTCGCGTTCGGGCTGACGGGCGTACGCTGACGCGGCTCGGCCAGTGCGTCCGATTCCTTTGGTGCTCGCGACGAGTGCGACAGGGTCGGCGAACGGTGAGCCGATTGAGGTAGGCCACTCGACCGAGCGGGCTACCCATCGCGACTGACCGGCGAAAGTCGTGGAAGCGCACCGCTCACCTCACCTGGTCACACTGGCCTTTCGACTCCTCCCCGGGGCAGCGAAATAGTCGGCAAGTGCCTATCTGTGCCTCTTGTGGATGCAGCCGCACGACGTTCGTGCCGAGCGCGTCCACTGTCAGGTGCGGTTCTGTGATCTGCGTCACTTGACAATCGAGGCCCCCCCCCCCACAAACTGGCGCAAATGGTACCTGTTCGACGCAAGGAGCGTCACGGCATTCCCAAGACCCACACACAGTCGGAGGAAGAGACCATGTTAGCACTTCGCCGTAGTCAGCTGATCTCGAGCATCGTCGCACTCCTCGGTGGAGCCTGGCTGCTTGCGACACCGGAGGCCGCCGCAGCCGCGAACAACTGTCCAGAGAATCAGATAGTCCAAGGCTGCGGACCGAACGACATTCCAATCGAGCTTCTTCAAGGGTGCGACGCGTGCAATCGTGCGCTGTACTGCACCTACAGCGAAGCACAACAGGCATTCATCGCGGGTTGCGAGCACGACTCGTGAGTCGGACGGGTATCTGGAGGGCAATCGCATCAGCAGTATCGTCCAGACGCGAGCCCCAGCTTTCCGTCAGGGTTTCATCGCGCGCTAACGGCGCCGTGATCCGCGACTGCGATCTCTCTTCGGGTTGTGAGGAAGCGGCAAACCTCCGGCGTAGTATGCGAAAGCCGTGAGTCAGAGGCTTGATCGGGTGTTGACCATCGCTTCCGTGACCGCGGCGCTTGTCGTAGCAGGAGCCGTAGCCAAGCGCGAGTTCCTGTCCGACGAGAACCCGCCAGGCGCGTCTGTGTACGAGCACCCCGACTGGCGCGACTGGCGGAGGGACGGTAGGCTGATTGGAGACACGGCGGCAGCGCTCGTTGTCACTGTGTTCTCCGATCTCGAGTGCCCCTACTGCGCAGACTTCCACGCTCGAATGAAGGAGATCATCCGAAACCTCCCGAAAGAGGTGTCGATGAACTTCATACACTATCCGCTACGGAATCACAGACAGGCATGGCCCGCGGCGGTCGCAGCGGAGTGTGCGGCGGAGCAGGGCCGTTTCGAGGACATGCTCGACGTGCTGTTCGCCCGCCAGCGGTCATTCGGGGGTCGAGATACCCTGGACCCTCGAGCGTGGTTGCCCGAAGCGCGCGCTGCGGGCGTGCTGGATGAACGCAGGTTCGAGGACTGCGTCCGCAGCGACCGCGGCGGCGGCCTCGTTGATCGCGGGCGACGCCTCGGGGACAAGATAGGAATCACATCCACGCCAAGCTATTTCGTGGGCGGCGTCCGTCATCGGGAGAACGTCAGTGATTCGCTCTTTCTGGCGCTCGTAGGGGCGATTCGGGACTGACGGACGCCGTTCGAGAGGCCGATTCGCGTGCGGTATCTCAATGATGGAGATCGGGGCGCGCTCGGAGGATGGTTAGCGGCGGAGGCGAGATGAGGAGCCGTACGCAAGGTCCGGAGCTGATGGCGATGGCGTCAGACTCCTGTCCGCGCGGTCCGAGTCCGGCAAGATCGGCGGCCTCGCGCCCGTCCCCGGCGCCCGCCCGAGCGTTGCGCTTGCAGATCCCCGCGTTCATTACGACACTCGCGGTCGTCTGGGCGACGATCGCGTCCGTGACGGAAGCACAGAGCCCATCGCAGTGTGCGAACATCGTGCGCGGAGGGGTTCGAGTCTCGTCCGGTGCCCATGGAACACTGGCGGGAACGAAGGTCTCTGCGACGTGGTTCGAATCGCCTGGCGACGACCAACCGCGGCGTCGAACGGTCGAAACGGTCACCGACAGCGAGGGCAGGTTCGCCTTGTGCGGCGTGCCGGAACCACGCGTCGTCGTGCTGCGCGTCCTGACCCCCATCGGTCACGTTGAGCCGTATCGACTCGTCACTGCCGAGGGCTCGGTGCGGGAACCGATCGCCCTCACGATCGATCCTTCGCGTCGGCCGACCGCGTCGATTGTGGGGAAGATCGTCCGACTCGACTCGTCAAGGCGCATCCCGGTGCGAGACGCGACTGTCGCGATCGAGGCGATCGGACTGCTCGCCCGCACAGACTCAGCCGGTCGGTTCGCGTTGAGAGGAATCCCTCCGGGAACGCATCGCGTGGTCGCGCGCCACCTCGGCAGCGAGCCAGTCGCGGAAGCGATCGTACTCGCGCCGAATGATGAGGTTGAGTGGGAGGCCCCTCTCTTTCGACTTACCGCGCTGTCGCAGGTGACGATCAGCGCCAAGCCACTTGACCCTGCGCTGCTCGAATTCGAGGAGCATCGACGGATTGGACTGGGGAAATTCGTGACTCGGGAGGAGCTCGCCAAACTGGAAGGATTCCAGGTGGCTCAAGTCGTGCAGCGCCTGACAGCCGTTCGGTTGATGGGAAATGCGTCGCAGGCCTACGTCAACAGTCGACGCTTCGTACCCCCACCACGGTCAACGGGAGAGTGTCTTCGGAACGAACCCGTCCCTGGTTCCCAGTTCTACGTGCCGACAAGGGCTGAGCGCAGCCGTGGAATTCAATGCGCGTGCTATGCTCATGTGTACGTGGATGGCGTCCTCATGAATCCCGGGATGCCCGCGGATCCATTCGACGTCAACCAGATTCCGGTTGCGCTGATCGAGTCGATCGAGTGGTACTCGAGCCCCGCGCAGCTACCCGTCAAGTACGCGAGACTCAACTCATCCTGCGGAGTCTTGGTGATACATCGGCGACGGGATCCCGGTTAAGGCCGCGCCGAGGCGCTCGACCTACACCGGCGACACCGCTCCCGAACTCCACCCGATGCTCCCGCGCCGTCCCGCCCCGAACCGGGGATACGTCCCGAGCAGCCGCACATCCCCCGCCGCACCCGCGATGTCCCGCACCACAGCCTCGGCCGCCTCGTCACCGGTCTGGTGGTCGAACTCGATGAAGAACCGGTAGCTCCACGGTTCCCCTGTCGGACGCGAGTCCACGCGGCGCACGTTCGCGCCGTGACGCGCCAGCGGCTCCAGCGCGCGGAGCAGCGCGCCGGGACGGTCCGCCGCGGTGAGGATGATCATCGTCCGCGCCGGCGTGCCCGCCGGCAACGGGGACGGCGCCCGTGCGATCGCGAGGAACCGGGTCTGGTTGTCGGCGCGGTCCTCGATATCGGCCTTGAGGATCGCGAGGTCGTAATGCGCCGCTGCGCGCCGGCTCGCCACTGCCGCGATGCTCGGGTCGGCGATCTTGCTCACGTCCATCGCCGCGCCCGCGGTGTCGTACACCGGGTGCACCTCGAGCTGCGGATTCTCGGCGAAGAACCGCCCGCACTGCGCGAGCGCCACCGGATGGCTCAGCACGGTCGTGATCCGGTCGAACGTCGTCGTCGGTGCACCGAGCAGGCAGTGGTGCACCGCCACCACCGTCTCGGCGGTGGCGTACAGGCCGGGGAGCGCGTTGATCGCGTCGTGCGCCGCGGCGATCGAACCGACGATCGTGTTCTCGATCGGGAGGACGCCGCGGTCGGCCACGCCCGAGGCGACCGCGGTCGTCACATCGGCGAAGTCGCGATAGGCCAGCCGCTCCACATCGCCACCCCAGAGTTGCTGGATCGCCTCATCGCTGAAGGACCCGAGCTCACCCTGCAGGGCGATGCGGAGCCGCCGGTCGTCGGTCACTCGCGCGCGATCTCGGCGACGGCGCGGGTGGTGATCTCGCCCAGGTTCAGCGCCTCGATCCCAGGACGGATCCTCGCCAAGTCGCCGACGACGATCACGAACGCGTTGTCGGTCGGGAGGAACCGCTGCGCCACGCGCTGCACGTCGGCGACGGTCACGCGGTTCACGCGCTGCACGAACTCTTGCAGGTAGTCGAGCCGCAGGTTGAACGCGGCGAGCCCCGCCATCTGGCCGGCGATCTGCGAGGTGGACTCGAAGTCCCCGGGGACGCCGAGGACGAGGTACGCCTTGGCGCGCTCGAGCTCCGCCTCGTCCACGGGCGTGTCGCGGATCGCCTTCAGCTCCTTGAAGAACTCGACGAGGGAGCTGTCGGTGACGTTGGTGCGCACCTGCGACGACGCGATGAACGCGCCCGGCAGCGGACGCCACTGGAAGCCGGAGCTCGCCCCGTACGAATAGCCCTTGGTCTCGCGGAGGTTGGTGTTGAGCCGCGACGAGAAGGAGCCGCCGAGTATGGTGTTCATCACCATGATCGCGGCGTAGTCGGCGCTGGTGCGCTCCACGCCGGGCGTGCCGATGGAGATGACCGACTGCGCGGCCTCGGGCTTGTCCACGAGCACGACCTTCACGCCCTGCGGGCGATTGGGTTGGACGAGCACCGGGTTCGGCCGGCGCTCGGCGCCCTCGGCCCGCCAGACGCCGAAGCGTGCGCCGAGGAGGCGCGACGCCTCGTCGCGCGAGATGTCGCCGACCACGTAGAACGCGGCGCGCTGCGGGCGGAGGCCGGCACGATGGAAGTCGCGCACCATCGCCGAGTCGAGCTTGGCGGTGGAGGCGGAGTCGCCGCCGAGGGCGTTGTGATAGGGATGCCCGGCGGGGAAGATCGTCTGGCTGAACGCGAGCGACGCGAGCGCGCCGGGCTGGTCCTTCTGCTGCAGCAGGGCGGCGAGCCGCAGGTCGCGCTGCCGGCGCACCTCGGCCGCCGCGAAGGTCGGACGGAGCACGACGTCGGCCATGAGGTCGAGCGCGGGCTCGAGATTGCGGCGCGCGACCTTGAGGGTGACGGTCGTGAAGTCCCAGCTGGCACCGGTGCTCAGGGAGGCGCCGAGGAACGCGAGCTCGGACTGGAGCGCGGTGGCATCACGCCGACCCGCTCCCTCGTCCATCATGTTCGCGACGAACGTCGCGAGTCCCGGGAGGTCGTTGTCGAGCCGCGCGCCGCCGGCGACCTGGAGGGTGATGTGGACGAGCGGGAGCTCGCGGTGCTCGACCACGTGGAGCGCGGGGCCATTCGGGAGGCGGCTGGTGGCGACCACGGGCACCCGCAGCTCCGGCGCGCTGCCGAGCGACGGCGGGCGCGTGCGGTCGAAGGCGCCCTGCGCGCTGAGCGCGGACGCGCCGAGGCTGGCTACGCTCGCGAGGAGCGTTGCGCCGGTCGCGATCTCTGCGACCGCGCGCTGGAGTCGTTGTGCGCGGATCACTGGACGACCCTCCCGGTGGCGGCGAGCTCCTTCTTGCCCATCGGCACGACACTGAGCGTCACGCGCCCCGAGAGAAGGTACTGCCGGACGACGCGCTGCACATCCGCCGGGGTCACGGCGAGGTAGCGGTCGAGGTCCTTCTGGAAGAAGTCGGGAGTGCCGGTGGCGTAGTAGTACTCATTGAGCTGGTCGGCCTTGCCGTCGGTGAACTCGAGGCTGTTGAGGAACGCGGCCTCGATGGCGTTCTTGGCCTGCTGCAGCTCGCGCGCGGTGGGTGGCGTCGCCGCGAGCCGGCCGATCTCGACGTCAATGAGGGACTTGAGGGTGTCGAGGTTGAACCCGGGACGCGCGGTGGCGACGATCTGGATGTCGCCGTCGAGGCGCTTGCTCGAGTTGAAGGCGCTCGCGAAGGTCGCGACCTCCTTGTCGTACACGAGCGACTGGGTGAGGCGGCTGTTGCGCGCGCCCGAGAGGATGTACGCGGCGACGTCGAGGGCGGCATCGTCGGGCCCGTACTCCTTGGTGCCCTTCCACGCGAGGTAGAGCCGCGGGAGCTGGACGCGGTCCTCGAGCGTGATCACGGTGTCGCGGAGGGTGAAGGGCGCCGGCGCGGGGCGGGTGATCGCGGGGCCGCGCGGGATCTCGCCGAACATCTGCCGCACGAGGGCGCGCACCGAATCGGCGCGCACGGCGCCGGCGACGACGATCGTCGCGTTGTTCGGCGCGTAGTAGGTGCGGAAGAAGTCCTTCACGTCCTCGAGCGACGCGGCGGAGAGGTCGTCCATCGAGCCGATCGTGCTCCACGAGTAGGGATGGCCCTTGGGATAGATCGCCGCGACCAGGTTCTCGAAGGCGAGGCCATAGGGCTGGTTCTCGAAGCTCTGGCGGCGCTCGTTCTTCACCACGTCGCGCTGGAGGTCCACCTTCGGGCCGTCCATCGTCTCGAGCATCCAGCCGAGCCGGTCGGCCTCGAGCCAGAGCATGAGCGGCAGCGAACTCACCGGGCCCGACTCGTAGTAGTTGGTGCGGTCGGTGGTCGTGGACCCGTTGTTGTTGGCGCCGGCGGCCTCGAGGAGGCGGTCGAACTGCGGATAAGGCGCGTTCTTGGAGCCCATGAACATCAGGTGCTCGAAGAGGTGCGCGAAGCCGGTGCGGCCCGCCCGCTCGTCACCGGACCCGACGTGGTACCAGACGTTGGTCGAGACGACGGGGACGGAGTGGTCCTCGTGGACGATCAGGGTGAGACCGTTCGGGAGGGTGTCCACGGTCACGGGGACGCGGAGCTGGGGGCTCTGGGCGGAGAGGATCGCCGGGAACACCGTGAGTAGCAACGTACGGGTGAGACGCATCAGGCCTCGGCTGGTTTGAAAGACTCAAACGGCGGTGAAAGGTGGAAGGTGGAAGGTGGACGGGGCGCGCCAGGCAGTGCCCGGCGCGCCCCCCACACTTCACATCTCCCACCTGCTACTGAATACACTGCCCCCGCGGTCCCGTCACTGGCTTGTCCACGACCGGACGCGGGCCGTCCGCGACCGCGGTCGCGAGGGCGTGGGTGAAGCGGGCGACCTTGGCGAGCTTGTCGAAGTCGAGCGTCTCGACCTCGTCGGTCACCTGGTGGTACTCGGCGTGGCCGCCGGTGCTCATGAACACCACCGGGATGCCATAGCGCGCGTACATGAAGTGGTCCGAGCGGCAGTAGTACTGCTCGGGATGGCCGTTGGCGTCGTACTGGTAGTCGAACTTCCAGTTGAAGCGGCCGTCCACGCTCACCTTCTCGACGAGGTCGCCGAGCTGCGTGGAGAGCCGGCGGGAACCGATGAGCTGGAGGTAATCGGGACCGCCGTCGCGCTCGTCGCCGGGCTTGCCGCGGCCGATCATGTCGAGGTTGATCTGGGCGACGATCCGCTCACGCGGGACGGTCGGGTTATCGGTGAAGTGCTGCGAGCCGAAGAGTCCGAGTTCCTCGCCGGTGTGCCAGACGAAGACGATCGAACGCTTGGGGCGCTGCGGCTGGAGGGCGAACGCGCGCGCGACCTCGAGGAGCCCCATCGCCCCCGAGGCGTCGTCGTCGGCGCCGTTGTAGATCGAGTCGAGCCGTGGTGTCGGATGGATGCGACGGATCGAGTCCATGTTCACGCGCACGGACGAGAAGAGCTCCGGCGTCACCGGCGTCCCGGCCACGAGCTGCTTGGCACGCAGCTCGCGGGTGAAGGCGAGCACGGAATCCTTGTCCTGCACCGGTCCGACGCCGACGTGATCGTTGTGCGCGCCGACCGCGACGTACTCCTCGCGGAGGGTGGGGTCGCTGCCGAGGAGGATCGCGACGACGTTGAAGGCCTCGACCGGCGTCGGGCGGAAGGCGATCGCGCCGCGGATCGACGCGGGAGCCTCGGTGCCAGGGGTGGCCGCGTGGAGCGATGGGACCCCGAGGAGCCGCGCACCGTCGGCCATCGAGATGTGCATGTAGGAGGGGATCACCGGCGTCGGGAACGCCGCCCCTGCGGGCATCGTCGGGGCGGCGGTGATCGCCGACATCACGTCGGGCGGGATCAGGTCGAAGTTCGCGATGACGATCGCCGCGGCCTCGGCGAAGGCCTGCTGGGCCGCGATCTTCACGACGGAGTAGTCGTCGGGCGGCGTCGCGAGGAGGACGACCTTGCCGCGCACGGCCTCGCCACGGATCATCCGCGCCGAATCGCCCCAGACGCCGACATAGATCACCGGGACGCCGTCGAAGGTCCGCGCGTTCGGACCCTGATTGCGCGGCACGTAGTCGGCATACGGACGCAGTGTCCGGCCGGCCACCGTGAGCGTGGCGGCGGCGGTGTCGAGCGCGAGGGTCTGGAGTGGCACGCGCTGGAGGAACGAGCCGTTGTCGCCGGCGGGCCTGAGACCGAGCGTGCGGAGCTCATCGGCGATGTAGCGCGTCGCCTTCACATTGTCGGCGGTGCCGGTGAGCCGGCCGCGCATGGAGTCGGCGGCGTAGCGCTCGATCCGTGCGCGGAGCGCTTCAGGGGTCATGGGGCCGGCGGCGCGGCGCTGCGCGAGGGGTTCGAGCGGCGTGACCGCCGCGAGGAGCAGCGCGGCGACCAGGAGTCGGGAGCGGTGCATCAGTTGCCTCAGGGAAGGGTGGGGGCGCGAGGCCCACGAGGGGTGCCGAAGTCAGACAGCCGTGGGCGACCCCGGGTTGCCCCGAATGGTACGGTTCGGGGGGCCGGAAAGTGCCACCGGACAGGGGGATAGCACACGTTCCGGACATGGGGTCCGGCTTGAGAGGGGGGCGGGGGGTCGCTACGTTTCGAGACTCCGGCCAGGTAGCTCAG
>CAZYUL010000003.1:0-87036 GCA_964650715.1 uncultured Gemmatimonas sp.
AGTAGTACATCAGGCCGAGGAACGGGGTCGTGAGGAAGAACGCGACCGCGTTGTGGCCGTACCACCACTGCATGAAGGCGTCCTGCACGCCCGCGTAGACCGGATAGCTCTTCAGGAACCCGGCCGGGAGGCTCAGGTTGTTGAAGATGTGCAGCACGGCCACGGTGATGATCGAGGCGATGTAGAACCAGATCGCCACGTAGATGTGCCGCTCGCGCCGCCGCTTGAGGGTGCCGAAGAAGTTGATCGCGAAGGCCACCCAGACGATCGCGATGGCGATGTCGATCGGCCACTCGAGCTCGGCGTACTCCTTGGCCTGCGTGAACCCGAGGGGGAGGGTGAGCGCGGCGGCGACGATGATCGCCTGCCAGCCCCAGAAATGGAAGTTGCTCAAGCCGTCCGAGAACATCCGGGTCTTGAGCAATCGCTGGGTCGAGTAGTAGGCGCCGGTGAAGATGGCGTTGCCGGCGAAGGCGAAGATGACCGCGTTGGTATGCAGCGGTCGCAACCGGCCGAAGGAGAACCACTCGAGGCCGAGGTTGAACGCTGGCCACGCGAGCTGGATCGCGATGATCAGGCCGACGAGGAAGCCGATGAGGCCCCAGATGAAGGTGGCCCACAGGAACTTGCGGACGATCGCGTCGTCGTAGGAGAAGGACTCGACGTGGGGATTCATGCCCCTGTCTCCGGGTGGGATGCGGGAGTGGCCCTGAGGTGGGTGGCCAACAGAGGGATTCTCCCGCTCCGAGGGGCGGCTCGCCAGTCGGAGGGTCGAGGATTCCCTGTAGGGGAGAGTCCGTCACCGGCGTAGGGGAAGAGGGAGCGGGATGCGGTCCAGAATCCGTTTCGAATCGGTCCCGCATCGTCCCGCATCCTCCGCGGCCTCTCTCTCGGGGAGGGATCCGGGATGCGGGTCCGCAGAGGCGGTACGGAACGCGGGGTCGATGCGCGATGCGTGATACGAGAGCGAATGAGTGCGGCGCGTTCGGCAAGCCCTTGATGCGGGAACGGGAGAGGCGATGCGGGGGGGACTACTTGCCGAACCTCGCGCGGTCGGCAGCCGCATTCGCCCGCGCATTCCGGATCATCGTCAGCAACAGGCGGCGGATCGAGATCAACCGCTCGATGCGGGATGCGGGGACGGATGCGGGGGGCAACGTCTCGTACCACACCAGGCACTCGCGGGTGGACCCGAGAGCGTACTCGAAGAACTTCCGCCGGTCAGCGGTCGTGCCGCGAGAGTATCCCTCGGCGATGTTCGCCGCGATCGAGCCGGAGGCCCGCAACAGCTGCGACGCGATGTCCGCGAGAACGATGTCCTTGCGCGCCTTCCCCGCATCCGCCCTCGCATCCCGCATCGCCTCGACGGCGAGCCGGTAGGCCTGGACGGTCTCAAGTGGGTCTGCACGGGACTCCAGAGTCATGGCCGAGGATTCAACGGCCTCCGGCGCGGAAGGTGGCCGAAATCCCGCGTCCCGCATCAAGGGGTTGCAGGGCGAGAGGCACCTGTTCGCTCACGTATCACGGATCACGCATCAACCCCGCGTTCCGTACCGCCTTTACGGTTCCGCATCCCGGATCCCTCCCCGAACGGGATGCGGGGGCGGATGCGGGAGGATGCGGGACTGATGCGGGATCGATGCGGGATGGATGCGGGAACGCATCCCGCATCGCACGAAGTTAGGTTTATGAGTGTCCAATCCACGGGCCGGCCGCAGTTGCGGCCGGCCCGTTCCCGCATCCCCCCGCCCGGATGAAGATGCCTGAACTGCCCTCCCGCATCTCCGCCCTCCAGTTGATGGAGGAATGGACCCAGAGTGATTCCCTGCGGAAGCACATGCTCTCCGTCGAGGCCGCCATGCGCGCCTACGCGCGGCACTATGGCGAGGACGAGGACCGCTGGGGCCTCGCGGGCCTCATGCACGACTTCGATTACGAACGCTTCCCCAACGCCGCCCAGGCGAAGGATCGCGATCATCCCTTCGAGGGGGTCCGTCACCTCGGGACGCTCGGCTACCCGGAGGATGTCCTGACCGCTATCCTCGGGCACGGCGACTACACCGGCGTCCCCCGCGAGAGCCTGATGGCCAAGGCCCTCTTCGCGGTGGACGAACTCTGCGGCCTCATCACGGCGGCAGCACTCGTCCGGCCGAGCCGGAGCGTGATGGACCTCGAGGTCTCCTCCGTGAAGAAGAAGATGAAGGACAAGGCCTTCGCCCGGGGCGTCTCCCGGGAGGACGTCGTTAACGGCGCCGCCGCCTTGGGCGTCGAACTCGACACGCACATCGCCTTCGTGATCGGGGCGATGCGCGCGAGCGCGCCGGCGCTCGGGCTGGCGGGTCCAGCGGCCTCCTGACGCCCCGCCTTTAGTCCCTTCCTGAACCCAACGCCCGATGCCCGCGCCGCGTACTGGAGGCTGTGACCGGTGAGTGCTCGCTGTGACCGCGATCGCCCTGCCCTGGGCGAGTGCCCCCCGTCGAACCGTGACTGAGCGTCCGGCCGACGAGAAGGGCCTCGTCCTCGCCGCCCAGCGCGGCGAGCGGGAGGCGTTCTCGGAGCTCGTGCGGCGGCACCAGCGGAGGGCGTACGTCGTGGCGCGATCGATCGTCATCAACCATGAGGACGCGGAGGATGCGGTACAGGAGGCGTTCCTGCACGCGTACAGGGCGATCGACCGGTTCCTTCCGGATCAGGCCTTCGGCGCGTGGCTCCATCGGATCGTCGCCAACGCCGCGCTGGACGTCACGCGTCGTCGGAAGGTGCGCGATGCGGACGAGCTGCCGGAGACGGTGGCGTCGCCCTTCCGGGACCCCGCCGAGTCCGGGGAGTTGCGGAAGCGGTTGCAGGACGCGCTGGAGACCCTTCCGGCGCGGCAACGGTCGGTGATCGTGTTGCACGATGTCGAAGGCTTCAAGCACGCGGAGATCGGACGGATGCTGGGGATCCCGGAAGGGACGGCCCGTTCCGACCTCCATTACGCCAGGTCCCATCTGCGCCGGGTGCTCGGTGAGGTGAGGAGTGGACTATGACTGATGAGATGCGGGGCCCGGCCCTCGTCCGGGATGACGAACTGACGGAACACCTGCGGGCGATCTACGCGCCGCCGGCCGACGAGTCCTATTGGACCAGCCTCGAGCGGCGGATCCTCGCGCGCCTCGAGAAGGGCGCCGAGGAGGGCCGTTGGTGGGCCCTCTCCGAGCGCGCCTACCAGATCGGCCTGCTCGCGGCCGGCCTCACGCTGATCATCGCCGGGTCGGTGTACCTGCGCTCGCGCGCGGTCGAGGCGACGATGGCCTACGAGACGGTGATCGAGACGCCGGGCGTGGACACGCCGGTGTTCGCGCGCCGTGGCCCGCTGGACGAGGGCCGGGCAACCCTTCGCGCCGCCACCGGCCACTAAGGGAGCGGCGGCGATGACGCGAACCAAGCGCCTGGCGCTGGCGTTCTATCTCGGTGCGGTGGTGGCGGGAGCCGCCATCGGCATCTCGGTGGACCGTTGGATGCTCCGGGAGCGCCTCGTCAACCAGTGGGACGATCCCCGCGCGATGCGGGTGCGTCTCGCCGACGAGCTCAAGCTCGACGCGTCGCAGCGCGCAGCACTCGACACCATCCTCGACACCCGGAACAAGCGCTTCGACGACCTCATGGCGCCGATGCGGCCCCGGCTCGACTCGGTGAGCGACCTCGCCCGCCAGCAGATCCGGGACCTGCTCACTCCGGAGCAGCGCACCGCATACGACCAGATGCAGCGCGAGCGCGAAGCCGCTCGCCAGCGGGAGAAGAGACGATGAAGGCGTCCGTGAAGTCGCGCGAGGCATCATTCCTGAGGTGGACGGTGCTGTCCGTCGCGCTGATCCCCTCCCTCGCCCTCGCGCAGGGTGAGCCGCGCACCATCTCCCTCGACGAGGCCGTCCGGCTCGCCCGGCAGAACCTCCCCGCGGCGGTGCAGGCCCGCAACCAGATCCGCTCCACCTCGGCGACCGTCCGGGCCCGCTACGCCGCGTTCCTGCCGACCCTCTCGTTCGGCGGCGGCGCGAGCAAGCAGGACGGCACCCGCTACGTCGAGGCGCTCGACTCGATCATCCCCAACGACGCCCCGTGGCGAGCCAATCACTCGCTCAGCTCCAGCATCGAGCTGTTCTCGGGTGGCCGCCGTTGGTTCGACCTCCAGACCGCCCGCGCCAACGTGGACGCCGCCGAGGCCGTCGAGATCAACCAGAACTTCGCGATCGCCCGCGACGTGAAGCAGCAGTACTACGCCGTCCTCGCAGCCCGCGAGCTGCAGGCCGCGTCGCGCGTGCAGCTGCAGCAGGCCGAGGCGCAGTTCCGTGCCGCCGTGGCCCGTGTGGCGGCCGGTGCCGCCACCCGCTCCGACTCGCTGCGCGCCTCGATCCAGGTCGGCACCGCCCAGCTCGCGGTGCTCCAGGCCGACAACTCCCTCGCCGCCACCAACGCCGCCCTCTCGCGCCTGGTCGGCTCCAACACGACGGTCACCGCGGTCGCCAGCGACACGGCGGCGATGGCCGAGATCTCGATGGGCGATGTCGAACTCCTCGAGCTCGTCGAGCGCGGCCCCACGGTGCGCCAATCCGAGGCGATCCTCGCCGCCGCCCGGCAGGGCAAGCGCTCCGCGTACGCCCCGTACCTCCCGACCCTCTCGATGTCGCTCTCGCAGAGCTACGCCTCGTCGGAGAGCGGGTTCGGCGTGCTGGGCGACCCGCGCAACAAGAACCTCGGCACGAGCGTGCGCCTGAGCTTCCCGATCTTCAACGGGCTCAACCGCGAGACGCAGGTCGTGAACGCGCGCATCCAGGAGGAGAACGCCGAGGCGAGCCTCCGCGACGCCCGGCTCAACGCGCGCCAGCAGATGGTCACCCAGATCGGGAACTTCCGCACCGCGCGGGTCCAGGTGGACATGGCCCTCGCCGGCGTCGTCGCCGCCGAGGAGGACCTCCGCGTCCAGCAGGAGCGCTACAACCTCGGGGCCGGGACGATCCTCGACCTCATGACCTCGCAGAACACGCTCGCCAGCGCGCGGCGCACGCTGATCCAGGCGCGCCTCGACGCCCGCACCACCAAGGCCCAGATCGAGGCCCTGGTCGGACGGGACCTCTAGGCGCCGAGAGGCGCTCGACCGCCGCTGCCCTAACTGCCGGCCCCCGCCGGCGTCCAACGTACGACCGACACTCGCACCCCACCGGAGTCCCCCGCCGTGACCCGCAAGTACCTGACGCTGCTCCCGCTCGCCGCTCTCCTCGCGGCCTGCGGTCGGGAGGAACAGAGCAGCCTCATCATCCGCACCGCGCCGGTGGAGCGTCGCACGATCATCGTGTCGGCCGAGGCCACCGGCGTGATCGAGCCGATCAACGTCGTCGAGGTGAAGTCCCGTTCGTCCGGGCAGGTGATCGAGATGCCGGTCGAGACCGGCGACCTCGTGCGCCCGGGCGCCCTCATCGTCCAGCTCGACACCCGCGACGTCCAGCAGCAGTACAACCAGGCGAAGGCCGACCTCGACGCCGCCCAGAAGAAGCTCGAGGTCTCCGAGGTGCAGAAGAAGCGCTCCGACGAACTCTTCGCCGCGAAGATCATCACCGCGCAGGAGAACGAGTCGGCGCAGCTCGACTGGGCCAACTCGCAGTCGTCCATCGTGCGCTCGCGCGCCGCCCTGGACCTCGCGCAGCAGCGCCTCGACGACGCCCGCGTCACCGCCCCGGTCACCGGCACCATCATCGGCAAGCCCGTCTCCCTCGGCCAGGTGATCCAGTCGGGGACGAGCACCGCCGGTGGCGGCACCACCATCGTGACGATGGCCGACCTCACCAAGGTCCGCGCCCGGGCGCTCGTCAACGAGACCGACATCGGCCGCGTGGCCGCGGGCCTCCCGGCGACCGTCACGGTGGACGCGTTCCCCGACCGTCCCTTCAATGGCGTGGTCGAGAAGATCGAGCCGCAGGCCGTCGTGCAGCAGAACGTCACGATGTTCCCGGTGCTCGTCTCGCTCGAGAACCGCGACGGGCTGCTGATGCCCGGCATGAACGGCGAGGTCTCGATCCAGGCCGACCGGCGCGACGACGTCCTCGCCGTGCCGAACGACGCCGTCCGCACCGTCCGCGAGGCGGCGCAGGCCGCCACCGCGCTCGGGCTCGATCCCGACTCGGTGCAGGCCAAGATCCGCGAGTCCATGGGCGGGATGGGCGGCGGCATGGGCGGGTTCGGTGGCGGCAACCCCGGCGGCCAGGGCAACCCCGGCGGCCGGCCGCAGCAGGTGCCCGTGCGCTCGTCGCCGGGCCTCGTGGACGTCGCCGCGCTCCAGGGCGGCCGTCAAGGTGGCCAGGGCGGCTTCGGCGGCCCCCTCCCCGAGGTGACGGCGGCGCAGTGCACCGACGTCGAGACCAAGCGGAAGGCCAAGCCCGAGGTCGCCAAGCGCCTCGACGACCTTCAGGCGAAGATGCGCGATCCCAACGCCGACCGGCAGGCGCTGATGGCCGACGTGCGCACCGCGTACACCGAGCTGGGACTCGACCAGAACATCGTCCGCGCCTGCCGGATGCGTGAGATGCAGAACGGTGGGGCGGCCCCTGCGGGTGCCCCTGCGGGTGCCCCTGCCGGCGCCCCTGCCGGCGCCCCTGCCGCGACGCCGACCGGCTCGCGCACGCAGGCGGCCAACACCTCCGCCTCGACCACCACCCGCCAGGGCGCGCGCGGCAACGGCCGCGCCGCTGCGGCGACCCGCTCCGGCCTCGTCTTCGTGCGGGCCGACTCCGGTTGGGTGCCGCGGGTCGTCCGCCTCGGCATCTCCGACTACGACTACACCGAGGTGATCAGCGGACTCGAGGAAGGGGAGCAGGTGGCCCTCCTCACGGCCGCGATCCTCCAGGTGCAGCGGCAGGAGAGCCAGGACCGCATGCGCCAGATGCAGAGCGGGGCCAGCCCCCTCGGCGGCAACACCGGCGGCGGGATGGGCGGCGGCCGCCCACCGGGGCGCTGACCGATGCTCTTCGGCGAGACGATCCGCGTCGCGCTCGGCGCGCTCCGCGCCAACAAGCTGCGCTCGATGCTCACGATGCTCGGCATCGTCATCGGCGTCTCGGCCGTCATCGCCGTCGTCGCGCTCGGCAAGGGGGCGCAGAAGGCGGTCAATGACCGCATCGCGTCGCTCGGCACCACGCTGCTCACCGTCAATCCGGGCCAGGCGCGACAGGCCGGTGTCTTCTCCTTCGACGTCCGCACGCGGCTCACGATGGCCGACGCGCAGGCGCTCGTGGACCGCGGCGTGGACATCCTCGCCGTCCAGCCCGAGATGGCGTCGAACCTCCAGATCCAGTTCGGCAACAAGAACGCCGGGTCCTCGGTCGTCGGCACCTCCTCGAACTATCCCGAGGTCCGCAAGTACGAGGTCGCCGTCGGCCGGTTCTTCACCAACTCCGAGGACCTCTCGCGCCAGCGCGTGGCGGTGCTCGGACCCGCCGTGCTCGAGAATCTCGGCGTGCAGTATCCCGAGGCGATCATCGGCGAGAACATCCGCATCCGCGGCATCCAGTTCCAGGTGATCGGGGTGCTGAAGTCCAAGGGGCAGGCGAGCTCGTTCAACAACCCCGACGACCAGATCCTCATCCCGATCCACACCGCGCGCTACCGGGTGATCGGCCAGGACCGCCTCCGCTCCATCTCGGTGCTCGCGCCGAGCGAGGAGCGGATCCCCGACACGATGGCGGACATCCAGAAGATCCTGCGCCGGGAGCACAAGCTGCGTCCCGACCGGCCCGACGACTTCCAGATCCGCAACCAGTCGGACTTCCTCGAGACGCTCGGGCAGACGACGCAGGTCTTCTCGATGCTCCTTGCCGGCATCGCCGCGGTCTCGCTCCTCGTGGGCGGCATCGGGATCATGAACATCATGCTGGTCTCGGTCACCGAGCGCACCCGCGAGATCGGCATCCGCAAGGCCCTCGGCGCGACCAAGCTCAACATCCTGTTCCAGTTCCTGATCGAGGCGATCGTGCTCTGTCTCGTCGGGGGGACCATCGGGATCGCCGTCGGCGCCGGCGGCGCGATGGCGTTCACCCAGGTGATGGGGTGGACCACGCAGGTCGGCGCGTCGTCGGTCCTGTTGGCCTTCGGATTCTCCGCGGTGGTGGGCGTGGTCTTCGGGGTGTACCCGGCCCGCCGCGCCGCCGGCCTCGACCCGATCGTCGCGCTCCGCTACGAGTAGCCGCGGCCCCGTCCCCCGCTAGATTCAGCGGGCGATGGCTGAACAGGACCCGCCGGCGCCGCAGGACCCCGCGCCACGTCCCTCGACGGCGATGACCTCCGAGTACCACCCTCCGGAGCGTCATCACGTCGAGGCGCACCCCACCGGGAAGCGACTGGCGACCCTGACCCTCACGGCGATCGGTGTCGTCTACGGCGACATCGGGACCAGCCCCCTCTACGCCTTCCGCGAGGCCTTCAAGCCCGAGTACGGCCTCACCCCCACGCCCGAGAACGTGTACGGCGTGCTCTCGATGATCCTCTGGGCGCTGATCATGGTCGTCAGCGTCAAGTACATCCTGTTCATCCTCCGCGCCGACAACCGCGGCGAGGGCGGCATCCTCGCGATGCTCGCCCTCCTGCTGCAGGAGAAGGCGTCGAGCGCGCGCCGGCGCGCCGTGCTGATCGGGCTCGGGATCTTCGGCGCCGCGCTCCTCTACGGCGACGGGATGATCACCCCCGCCATCTCGGTCGTCTCGGCGATGGAGGGCCTCGTCGTGCGCTCGCCGGCGCTCGAGTTCCTCGTCATCCCGCTCTCCCTCGGCGTCCTGATCGCGCTCTTCGTCGCCCAGCGATTCGGCACGGGGGGCGTGGGGCGCATCTTCGGGCCCGTGACCTTCCTCTGGTTCGTCGCGCTCCTCCTCCTCGGCCTCGCCGAGATCGCGAAGGAGCCGGCGATCCTGCTCGCGGCGAACCCCTGGTTCGCCCTCAAGTTCGCGTTCACCCACGGGACGGCGGGGTTCATCATCCTCGGCGCGGTGGTGCTGGCGGTCACCGGCGCCGAGGCGCTCTACGCCGACATGGGCCACTTCGGCAAGCGCCCGATCCGGCTGGCCTGGTTCTCGCTCGTGCTCCCGGCGCTGATGGTCAACTACTTCGGGCAGGGGGCGCTGGTGCTCCGCGATCCCCTCGCGGCCGAGAACCCGTTCTACCTCCTCGCGCCGCGCTTCCTGCTCTATCCGCTGATCGCCCTGGCGACGATGGCGGCGATCATCGCATCGCAGGCGATGATCTCGGGCGCGTTCTCGCTGACCCAGAGCTGCATCCAGCTCGGCTACAGCCCGCGGATGACGATCGTCCACACCTCGGCCCGCGAGTTCGGCCAGATCTTCATCCCCGAGATCAACTGGGCGCTGATGGTCGGATGCCTGGTGATGGTCGTCGGCTTCGGCGACTCGGCGTCCCTCGGCGCGGCGTACGGGATCGCGGTGACCGGGACGTTCATGATCTCCACCGCGCTCTTCACTATGATCGCGCTTCAGAAGTGGCGGTGGGAGCCGTGGAAGGCTTGGCTCTTCTTCGCGGTGTTCATGGCGGTGGACGGCGCCTTCTTCGGCGCGAGCCTCCTCAAGCTCTGGCACGGCGGCTGGGTGCCGCTGGCGATCGGGATCGCGCTCTTCACGCTGATGACGACGTGGAAGCGGGGACGCGAGATCCTCCGCGAGCGCCTGGTGGACATCTCCCTCCCGCTCGAGACCTTCCTCGACGACATCGGGCGCCGGTCCCCGGTGCGGGTGAAGGGGACGGCCGTCTTCATGACGAGCGAGGCGGCCGGCGTCCCCGTCGTCCTCCTGCACCACCTCAAGCACAACAAGGTGCTGCACGAGACGGTGATCCTCCTCTCGATCGTGACCGACGACGTCCCCGAGGTGCCGCGCGCCGAGCGGGTGCGGATCGAGGCGCTCGGCCAGGGGTTCTTCCGCGCGATCGGGCACTACGGCTTCATGGAGTCGGCCGACGTGAAGGAGATCCTGCAGCGCTGCCGCGACTCCGGGATCGCCGCCCGTCCGCTCGACACCAGCTACTACCTGGGCCGCGAGCAGCTCATCCCCCGGCGGGGCCCGTGGAAGAAGGGCGGGACCTCGATGCTGATCTTCCGCAAGAAGCTCTTCGCGCTGATGTCGCGGAACGCGCGCTCGGCGACGCAGTACTTCCAACTGCCGCCGAATCGGGTGGTCGAGTTGGGGACGCAGATCGAGTTCTGAACGAGGAGCGAGGAGCGAAGAGCGAGGAGCGAGGGTTGAGGGAGAAGGATGAAGGATGAAGGATGAAGGATGAAGATCGTTACTCGAGTTGGCCGTACTGTCCCGTTACCCGAACCGAGACCCGTATGCGTCGTTCCCTGATCCCGCTCGTCGCGCTCCTCGCCCTCGTCGCCTCTGCGCCCGGGGCCCTCGGCCAGCAGCGCCTCCCGACCGACTCCATCCGCGACGACCGCAACTTCTCCTTCTACGACCGCGGGCCGTACCGCGCCGCGGTCCCCCGCCCCGAGGCCATCCTCGGCTACAACGTCGGGTCCTGGCACACGCAGTACGCCGACCAGGAGCGGGTCCTCCTCGCGATCGCCGGCGCCGCGCGCGACCGGGTGCGCGTGGACACCATCGGCGTGACGAACGAGCGCCGCACGATGCGCGTGTATGTCGTCTCGACGAGCGAGAACATCGCGCGGCTCGACGCCATCAAGGCCGACCTCGACCGCATCGCCGACCCGCGGGGCGCCACGCCGGCGCAGCTCGAGCCGGTCATCGCCCGCACACCCGCGGTCGTCTGGTTCTCCGGATCGGTGCACGGCGACGAGGTGCCCGGCTTCGAGGCCTCGATGCAGCTGCTCTACCACTTCGCGGCCACCGAGGACCCGGCGACGCTCGCCCTCATGCGCGACGCGGTCGTCATCATCAACCCGAGCTCCAACCCCGACGGCCACGAGCGCTTCTCCGTCTGGAGCAACTCGATCGCCGTCGGGAGCCCCGAGCGGCTCGCGATGGAGCAGCAGCGGGGACAGCCCTGGACCATCAGCGGCCGGTTCAATCACTACCGGTTCGACATGAACCGCGACCTGATGGCGATGACCCAACGCGAGGTGCAGGCGATCGTCGGCGGGATGCTGCGCTGGCATCCGATGGTGACCGCCGACCTCCACGGCTACACCAGCACCTACTACATGGCGCCGGCGGCGCGTCCCGTGAACGCCAACATCTCGCAGTGGCCGTACAAGTGGAGCGAGATGATCGGCCGCGGCAACGCGCAGGCGTTCGACCGCTACGGGTGGCTCTACTTCGTGCGTGACGCCTTCGACCTCTACTATCCCGGCTACTACGACTCCTGGCCGGCGCTCACCGGCGCGATGGGCACCACCTACGAGACCGACGGCGGCCCGGCGCTCCTCAAGCGCCGCGACGACGGCACCCTCCTCTCGCTGCGCGACGGCATCGCCAAGCACTACGTCGCGAGCATCGCGACCTTCGAGACCTCGGCGCGTGGCGCGCGGGAGATGGTCCGCGACTACGCCGCGTTCCGGCAGAAGGCCGTGACCGACGGACGCAACGGCACGATGAAGCGCGTGATCTTCCTCCCCGGCTCCGACCCCGCCCGCGCCGCCGAGCTCGCTGCGGCA
Source organism: uncultured Gemmatimonas sp. (assembly GCA_964650715.1). Taxonomy (GTDB): domain Bacteria; phylum Gemmatimonadota; class Gemmatimonadetes; order Gemmatimonadales; family Gemmatimonadaceae; genus Pseudogemmatithrix. The sequence goes on from CAZYUL010000003.1 coordinate 11,645, forward strand.
CTGCTCCGCGCCGGCGTCGAGGTGACCCGCACCACCGCCGCCGTGTCCAGCGCCCGCGCGCACGGCTACAGCATCGATGGCACCGTGAGCCGGACCTTCCCGATCGGCTCCTACGTGGTGGACCTCGCACAGCCGCAGGGGAAGGTCGCCAAGGCGGTGCTCGAGCCCGACCCCGAACTCGACCCCGTCTTCGCCAAGGCCCAGCTCGACCGGTTCGAGCGCAACAAGCTCCGCTCGCGCACCGGCAACGATCAGGAGGGCTACGAGTTCTACGACATCTCGGCCTGGGCCCTCCCCGTCGCATTCGGCGTCGAGGCCTACTGGACCGAGGACGCGCCGGCCGTGCAGGGGACGCCCCTCTCGCTCGCCAACGGCGTGCGGGTCAACGGCGAGGTGCTCCCCCACGCCATCAACGGCGGGATCGTCGAGGGAGCGAACGCGACCTCCGCGTTCCTCTGGCGCAACGACCGCAACGGCGCCGCGAAGATGGCCGCGCAGCTCCTGCAGGAGGGGTACCGCGTGGCGGTGGCGTCGGAGCCGATCCAGACGGGCGGCATGACGTGGCCCCGCGGCACGTGGGTGGCGCGGGTCTCGCGCAACGACGGCACGCTCGCCGGGCGGGTGGACGCGCTCGCGCGCGCGGCCGGCGTCGAGGTCCGCGGCGTCAACACCGCCTTCCCCGACGCCGCGCAGTACGGCACCGGCTCGGGCGTGGTGGTCGCGCTCGAGGCGCCGCGGATCGCCGTCGTCGCCGACGCTGGCATCTCGCAGACCAGCTATGGGGCGCTCTGGTGGAGCCTCGAGCAGCGCTACGGGATCAAGTTCACGCCGATCGCTTCCAACGCGCTCGGCGGCGACCTCTCGGCGTTCAACGTGATCATCATCCCCAGCGGCACGCCGGCCGGGCTCGGCAACGGGGCGAGCCTCAAGCGGTGGGTGGAGGGGGGTGGCGCGCTCGTCACCTTCGGCGGTGCCACCGTCTGGGCCACGCGCGAGGATGTGGGGATGTCGAGCGTGCGCCGCATCCAGTGCGAGGAGAAGAAGGACTACAAGGCGGCGCCGGCGACGCAGGCGCCGCAGGACAGCGTGCGCGCGGTGGTGAGTCCCAATGCCTGCCCCGACGACATCGCGGACGTGCCGGGGAGCCACTTCGACGTCGTGTTCGACCTCGGCCACTGGCTCACGCTCGGGCTCGAGCACCAGCGCGCGCCGGTGCTCGTCGGGGGGAGCAACTTCTACACGCTATCCAAGGACGGCGGCAACGTGGCGGTCTTCCCGACGAGCGGCACGCTGCGCCGCGGCGGGTTCGTCTTCCCCGAGAACACCGAGAAGAAGCTCCGCGGGAGCGTCTTCATCGCGCAGGAGCGCGTGGGCGGGGGGAACCTCGTGATGTTCACGAGCGAGCCGATGTTCCGCGGCTGGTGGCGCGCGCTGGACCGGCTGGTGCTGAACGCGGTGCTGCTGGGGACGGCGTTCTAACGGCGGATGGAAGGGGGCCGCGCGATCAGGGCCTGCGCGGGGCGGGCGCCGATTTCGTCCAAATCACGACCACCCCGCACATCGCGTCGGAGCCGGCGAACTCGCCGGGGACGTCGGCCGCGCCGGTGTAGACCTCGAGCCCCTCGATGTCGCCGACGGGCACGAACGGTCCGAAGAACGGGTCCTCGCGCCCATCCACCACGTACTTCGGGCTGCAGCGCATCGGGGCTCGGGCCATCTTGATGAAGCAGCCTTGGATGCCGGCGCAGTCCACCTGCACGCCGCGCATGCCGCGCACCGCGTCCGACAGGGTGCGATACCCCGCCTCCTCGATCTCCTCGCGGGTGCGGTACTGCCCCCGCCCCGTCTTGAGCCGGCGCTCGAAGTCCTCGTAGCGGACGCCGCGCGAGGCCGGCGCGGTCACTTCCTCGGTGGGCAGCATCTGCACCCGCCGCTGCCCCAGGGTGTCGGCGGCGATCGTCGCCGCGCTCGAGTCCATCTCGAAGGCCTGCACCATCAGCTCGCCGGGGGCGAAGGCGAGGGCGACCGAGGTGCGCGGGAACCCCTCCGCAGCGAAGAAGAATCGCAGGATCCCCGAGGGCAACTGGCCGATCTCGAACGCGCCCGCGGAGTCGGAGGTGACGAACCGTCCGGTGGAGCCGACGATCACGCGTGCGCCGACCACCGGCCGCGCGGTGCTGGCGTCCATTATCGTCCCCCGGAGCCGGGCCGTGCCGGCCCCTGCCTGCCCCGCGAGTGCCGCGGGGAAGCCGAGAGCGAGCAGGAGGATCGCGAGGTGGCGACGGGCCATCAGGCGGGCGGACGGGGCTGGGAATGACCGAGGGGGAAGGCCAGGGCAACGTGCCCAGAAGCCGTCCCCCTCAGTGTACCGCGCGCCGCCAGCCAAGGTCCCGGCTGGCGGCGCTCACTCCTCGATCAGGGCGGGGTCGGCGAGCTGGCCGGGCCGAGACCACCCCAGGTGTAGAGCGGCTGGTTGAAGACGCCCAGTTCCTTCGCCGGCACCGGCATCTCGTGCGGCGTGCCGGGGATCAGCTGACCGCGCCGACGACGGAGGTAGTACGAGGCCGGTCCCTGCCCGAGGCCCTCGATCTCGAGCTCGTAGTAGAGCTTGTCGAGGAGGGCGCCCGAGGTCTCGGTGCCGAGTGCGGCGGAGAGTCCGCCACGTCCGACGCGCGAGTTGTTGATCAGGGTCGCTGCCTGGTTGAGGTTTGGCGCCGGGCCACGGATGAGCGCCTCGGCCCAGAGCAGGTCGTTCTGCTCGGCGGAGAAGAGCGGCGCGGGGCCGTTCATCCCGTAGATGCCCGAGGAGAGCTGCTGCCCGGTGAGGTCGAACCGGATGTGCCCGATGTTCGACTGGTGGTACGAGCCGCGAGCCATGTTGAAGATCTCGATCGAGGACCACATGAAGTCGGTGCCCGGGTTCGAGGTCACGTTGCCCGACCCGTCGTACGTGATCGGGATGTTCCCGAAGCCGGGGACCATCGCCGGGGTGCCGAAGGAGCCGTCACCCATACGGTTGTCCGGCGAGTTCGGCGCCGGGCTGCCGCCGACCGGATACGGGTGGACCTGGTTGGACCCCGGGATCATCGCGGTGAGTCGGGTGCTGACGCGGCCACCGTCCACGCCGTTGAACCAGTACATGATCCACGGGCACCAGGCGTTGCAGCCGTCGCCGACGAACATGAAGTCGAGGTCGGGGCCGCTGGAGAGGCCGTTGGCCGCGTAGGCCGCCACCGCGGCCCAGTCGGTCGCACCGTCCTCGGTCGGGTTGCGCGGCCAGTTCGCGAGCGTGAACGCCGCCGCCGTGTTCGCGATCTTGGCGATGTCCACGTTGCTGTAGCTGATCCCGCCGGTCCAGCTGGCGGGGGTGTTGAAGATGTTCGCGTTGGCCAGCGCGATCACGTCATCGAACTTCTGGATCGCCGCATCGCGGAGCTCGCGGCGGTTCGAGTACGCGAGGGCGCCGAGGTCCACCGTCTCGTCGATGATGTAGCCCTTGTCGTAGTTGAGTGCGATGCCCATCAGGGCAAGGCCCTGCACCAGCACCGCGACGGTCTCGGCGCGCCTGGTGTCCTGCTCGTTGTTGATCTCGAGACCGTTGTTGCGGATGGCGCGGAGCACGTCGGTGGACTGCGCCATCGCGCCGTACCACGCCTCCCAGAACGACTCGATGCTCGTGCGACCGGCCGCCGACGGGTCGTTCTGCCAGGGGCGCGTGTTGCGCGTCCCGTCGGGGTCTATGCTCGAGTAGAAGTTCATGTTGGCGTTGTTCCACGACGCCGAATAGGCCTGGGCCATCGTGAGGAGGTTGGTGCCACCCTCCCCCTCACTGCCGCCGCCGGCCCAGCCGTTGATGAACCGGCGGAGCGAGCCGCCGGTGACCGCCTCGATCGCCGACGGGTCCGAGAGCGCGCGCTCGGAGTCGGGATCGTTCGGATTGACGATGTCCAGGGACTTGCACCCCGTCACCCCCATCACCAGCAGGGCGACCAGGCTGGAGCCCCGGACGAGCGTATTCAGTCGCATTCTCGTTCTCCTCGAAGGGGGCCGGCTCAGAAGCCGAGCTCGAGCATGAAGGTGAAGGTGCGGTACTGCGGGTAGGTGAAGTAGTCCACGCGGTACGTGAACGGGTTGCCCTGCAGGCCCGAGGTGCCGGTCACGTCGGGGTCATAGCCCGAGTAGTCGGTCGAGGTCCACAGGTTGCGCCCCACGAGCCCGAGGCGCGCGGTCTCGAAGTCGAAGAACCGGATGCGGCTGAGCCACGCGGCGGGGAGCTGGTAGTTCACCGCGAACTCGCGGAGGCGGATGTACGAGCCATCCTCCACGAAGTACTCGTTGGCGTCGAAGTTGTTGTAGAACGTCTGGTAGTACGCCACCGGCTTCTTGTCGGCCTCGGCCTTGCCGCGCTGGTCGTACACCGGGTCGCGCTGCTCGTTGAACGGCCACTGGCGCGTGTAGTTGTAGATCTCGCCGCCGCGGACCGCGGTGAAGAGGGCGTTCACCGAGAGCCCCTTCCACTGGTAGGTCGCGTTGAGCGCGAGGTTGAGGTCGGGGTTCACGTCGCCGATCTCCACGACGCTCGTCCCGTCCGTGTCGTACCACTTGAGCGGCTTCTCGTCGAGCGTGCCGAGCCGGCTGGCGTAGACGTAGTAGCCTTCCTGGTTCCGCACGAAGTCGGCGGCGGTCGCCGCGCCGAGGAAGCCCGAGGCGATCGTCTGGTCGAGCTGCTCCGGCGTGCGGATCCAGCGCGTGCCGTAGATCACGCCGAGCATCTCGCCGGGCCCGACCTTGAAGAGCGAGGTGTTGCCATCCGGGCCCGCGAGGAAGGGCGCCACGCCGAGGCTGCCGACCCGCTGCCGCGAGACGTCCGCGGTCAGGTTGAGGCGGAGGAACTGGTCACCGGTCGAGAGAAGCACCGCGCCGAGCGCGTACTCCGTCGTGCGGCCGTTGAGCCCGCCGGCGTTCACCCACTGGTTCGTGAAGCCCGTCGCCGCCGAGACCGGCGCCAGGATGATCTGGTCGGTCGTCCGCTTCATCGAGTACGTGTACTCGAACGTGTAGTTCGTGAGGAAGTTCACGTTGAAGCCGAACTCCGTCTCCTTGGAGTACGCGGGCTTGAGGTTGCGGTTGCCCAGCGTGATGCCGGTCGGGCTGCCGCCGACGAGCGCGTACACCTCGTACTGGGCCTCGAAGGTCGGGCGGAGGCCCGCCGTCCCGTAGGAGGCGCGGAGCTTGAACTCGTCGATCCCGGGGATCGCGAAGTCCTCGGTGACGCGCCAGGCGCCCGAGAACCGGTTGTAGAGCGCGGTGCGGGTGTCGGCGCCGAAGAGCGACGACATGTCCTGGCGCACCAGCGCGTCCACGATGTAGCGGTCCTTGATGTCGAACGTCGTGATCGCGAACAGGTTCTGGTTGCGGATCGTCGTCGAGCGCGAGCCCGGGAAGACCCCCTCGCTCAGGTTGGCCGAGGTGAACTCCGGCACCCGCGGCAGGGTCAGCGCGACGGCCGCGACGTTGACGTTGTTGCTGGACTCCTCCTCCGCGACCCACGCGAGCTTCGTGGTGTTCGTCATGAAGTCCCACGCCCGCGAAGCGGTCAGCGTCGCGCCGAGGTTGCTCGCGCGCTGGACCGTGGACGACTGGAAGATCCCGCCGTCATCGGGGTTGCCGCCGGAGCTCAGGAAGCCCTTCGGCGTGAACGTCTTGAACATGTCGCCCGACTGCTCGTAGTTCACGTTCCCTTCGGCCGTGAGCCACGTGAGCGGCTTGTACGTCGCCTTGAAGTTCCCCGCGAACCGGTCGCGGTCGCGGCTCACCGGCGAGTTGTAGAGCCCGTAGAGCGGGTTCACCACGTTCGTCGAGAGCGGCGGCTGACGCACGATCGCGTTGAACGGCGACCCGTCGGCGTTCGGCTCCAGCAGGTCCACGTTCGGCTCGAGGAAGCGGAGCCCGAAGAAGATCCCCGAGGCCTCGCCCTCGTCCGACGCCGAGCGGCCGTAGAACGCGCCCGCCTGGAAGCTCAGCTGGTCGCTGATCGCCTGGTCGAGGTTCACCCGGAAGTTCTGCCGCCGGTAGCCGTCCAGCAGGCCGAGCACGCCCGACTCGTGGATGTTGTGGAAGGAGACCGAGTAGTTGGTCTGCTCCCGCTTCTGCTGCATCGAGATGTAGTTCGTGAGGAAGTCGCCCGGACGGAACACCTGGTCGAGGTGGTCGTGGTACACCGGGTACGGATTGTCGGAGATGCGGTCGGCCTCCTGCACGCGGTTGCCGTTCGCGTCGCGCGCGAAGTCGCCGTCGGGCAGGAGCACGAACTCGTGCGTCGGGTTCCCGCCGACCTTGTTGGGCAGGGTGCTCTGGCCGTACTCGTTGCGGAACGAGAAGGTCGTCTGCCCCTCGGCGAGCGACGCGCCGCGCTTCGTGAAGATCTGCACCACACCGTTGGCGGCGTCGGAGCCGTAGAGCGAGCTCGCGGCGGCTCCCTTGATCACCTCGATGCGCTCGACGTCCTCGGTGTTGATGTCGGCGAGGGTGAGGCGGGTGATGGTGCCGTCCACGATGATCAGCGGGTCGGTCGTGCCGGTCAGCGAGGCGGTCGAGCGCAGCTTGATCGCCGGCGCCGCGCCGGGCTGGCCCGAGACCGTCACGATGCTCGCGCCGGCCACCTTGCCGGCCAGGGCGCCGATCGGCGAGGTCGAGGGCGCTTCCTTGATCTGCGTCGCATCAACGACGCCGACCGAGAAGGCCGCCTTGCGCTGCGAGGTCGCCTCGCCCACGCCGGTGACGACCACCTGGTCGAGGTTGAGGATGTCCTTGCTGAGGTCGAAGTCCTTCTCGACGCGGCCGGCCTCGAGCGTCACCGGCGCCTGCTTCGGCGAGTAGCCGATGGCGCGGGCCCGCAGCGTCATCTCGCGCCCGGCGTTCTGCGCGATGTTGATCGTGAAGTTGTAACGGCCGTCCGCGCCGGTCGTGGCGCCGACGCCGAGTTCGACCAGCCCGACGTTCGCGCCACCGAGGGGCTGCCCCGCGGAGGTCACGACGCCGGTGAAGGTCATGCTCTGCGCCGCGGCCACCCCGGCCACGAGCACGAGCGCGAGTGCCGCCCGGACGAGGGCACGTGCCATCGGGAACCTCGGGGAGTGGGTGCTATGGTTCGTCATGGGGGCGGCCCTCACGGAGCGGTGATGGTCGCGACGAGCGAGACGCCTTCGGCGTCGGCGTACACGTCCAGCCAGGCGAACCAGAAGCCCGGGGTCGGGTCGTCGAACGAGCAGACCTCGTTGTTCCCCGCCGCCCACGGCCGGCACATCCAGTCGTCGTAGTCCACCGGCGGCGAACCGTACTTCGCGTAGATGTCGAGGTCGCCGGATCCCCCGCTCATCGTGAACGTGAGGTTCGTCGCCCCCTCCGGCACCAGGATGTGGTAGAGGAGGTAGTCCACGCCATACACGCCCGCGATCCCCGTCTTGGCGATCCCGCTCAGCAGCGTCTCGCCCGGCGGCTTCACCGTGAAGCTCGCCGACTTCTTCCGCGAGTTGTCGGAGGTCATCGTCGCGGTGATCGCCGCGAAGCCGTAGTCCACCGCGGTCACGAGTCCCGTCGGCGACACGGTCGCCACGCTCTCGTCACTGCTCTCCCAGGTCACGGGGACCGGATTCCCGCCGACCGTCGCGGTGAACTGCACGGGGGCGGTCGGAGGCACGACGCCGAGGAAGAGGGGGTCCACCACGAGCCGCGTGCTCAGGTCGGTGGTCTTGTATCCCTCGTCCGCGCACCCGCTGAGTCCCATCAGGACGGCGAGAGCGGAGAGGGATGCGGCGCTGCGGAGTCTCATCTGTTGATGCTCCGTTGGGTACGGGTACAGCGATCGGGACGGCGGAATGCCGTCCCAGGGTGGGGGTTCACGGCGGCAGAAGCTACGGTACATATGATTGTGCCGCAACACCCCCGCCACGACATCCCCACTACCCGGTCATGGGGGGGTCAACGTCACATCACGACGGCCCGGGACCAACCGCTCCCGCGTCTCTCCCCCGCCCGGCCAGCGCACCGACAATTCCGCCGCGCCGCTCGGCGCCGCCAGCACGACCGTCGCCGCATCGGTGGACCAGTACCCGCTCCCGGCGAGGATCCACCGGGCCGGTCCCTCCCGCCCATCGGCGGACACCACCCGGACCCGCGCGCCGATCCCGCTCGCGTTCCCCGTCCCGCCGCGCAGCCGCACCCGCAGGCCGGGCCGGCCTGCCACGTTCCGCCAGAGGGTCGTCGCATCGCCGTTCTGCGACACCGCGAGGTCCGCCCGCGCGTCGCCATCGAAATCGGCGACCGCCGAGCCCCGCTGGTCACCGCGCACCGACACGCCTGACTCGGCGATCGTGAGCGCGCGGAAGCCTCCCGCGCCGTCGCCGAGGAGCACGAGGCCGGCGCCGGCGTCGAACCGCATCGTCTCGATCTCGGTCGGGAAGAAGTTCTGCGCCAGGAACAGGTCCTCGCGCCCATCGCCATCGAAGTCGGCGACGTTGACGCCGAACGCGGGCGCCAGCTGCGCGCGTGCCGGGAGCGGCGTCGCTTCGAACCGCTCACCGCGGTTCAGGAAGAGCGTGTGGTCGTAGGTCGTCGCGCCGATCACCACCGCGTCGCGTGCGGCGTCGCCGAAGAGTTCCTGCACCGACATCCGCGCGAACTCGCGGTACGTCGGCACGCGCTGCCGCAGCCCGGGGAACGCCACGCCGAGCCGCGCGAAGCTCTCGAGCGGCATCTCCTTCCCCGTCGCCGAATCCTCGCGGGCGAAGACGAGTCCCATCGCGCTCCCGCCGAACCGCCCCGTGAAGAGCAGGTGCGGGCGCTCGGGGCTCGCCCCCCATCCCGTGTTGCGCCCCCAACTCGTCGCGACGAGGTCGGCGCGCCCGTCACCGTCGAAGTCCCCCACGGCGAGACCGTTCCACCGGCTGCGCACGCCATCGAGGCCGAGCGCGGCGGTGCGATCGGCGAGACGTCCGCCATCGTTCAACAGGACGCGCACCGGACCGAACTCCGTCGTGGCCACGAGGTCCTGGTCGCCGTCGCCATCGAGGTCCACGATCACCGCGCTGCTCACGAGCCCGAGTCGCGCGAGCGCCTCGGCGTTCGCGGGATCGGCGCGATACGCCCCACCGGCATCGCCGAGGAGCAGGCGCGAAGCCGCCGGCGCGGGCCACGCCGTCGGCACCACCCGCGCGCCGATGAAGAGGTCGAGCACGCCATCGCCGTTCACGTCGCCGGCGGCGAGGGGACCGACGCTCGCGGTGTCGCCGGGGAGGATCACGTCCGCCGGGCGCGACAGGGTCGCCGCCCCGCCGCCGACCGCCGGCGCGACCACCCGCGGGATCGCGAGCGCCGAGTCCAGTCGCGTCGCCTCGTAGTTGGACTGCCCGACGAGGAGTCGCGCACCGAGCGCGAGCACACCGGCGTGGTCCCCCGGCGCGGGCGCGCCCAGCGCCTGCGCCGTGAACCGCGCCCCTCCGTTCCTCAGCAGGGTGAGTCGCCCGCCCGCGCCGCTCCCCACGATGAGGTCGTCGCGACCATCGCCGTCGAAGTCGGCCCACGCGAGCCCCGGCCCCAGTTGGCTGAAGCGGTTCGGCAGCAACTGCTGCCGCCGCGAATCGTCGAACGACACCTCGTGATGCCGGTGCCCGCCGAGCCGCGTCGTCGCATCCTCGAAGAGCGCCACCATCGCGGGGCGCGTCGTCACCGCGTCGCGCGGCACGCCCGCCCCCGACTCGTGGATCTCGTACTCGCGGTTGACGCGCGCGCCCTCGATCAGGCTCTCGCGCCCGTCGGGCCAGCGCACGGCGATCCGCACGACGCTGTCACTCCCCGTGGCGAAGGTGAGCGTGGCGTCGCTCCCGCTCAGGTACATCCCTCCCGCCGTCATCTCCCGCGTCTGCGCCGGGAGTGACGACGCCTCCACGGTCACCTTCGCCCCGATCCCGGCGCGGTTCGCGCCGCTCCCCACGAGCCGCACCGCGATCCGCGGCGCCGTCGCCTCGTTGCGCAGCACCGCCGTCGTCGCATTGAGTCGCGTCACGACCGCGTCGAGGTCGCCATCCCCATCGAGGTCGGCGAAGGCCAGGCCCTGCGAGATGTCGGGCTCGCTGCCGAGCCCCCAACCCTCGGGCATCGCGCGGAAGGTGAGGTCGCCGAGGTTCCGGAACGCGACGTTGCGCGTGACCGACGCCGGGAACTCCCCCTGCTCCTTGTCCCACGCCACGCGCGGGAAGCTGTTGCGGATCCGGTCGAAGGTGTCGGCGTCGCGGATGTCCCAGCGGTGCCCGTTGACCGTGATGAGGTCCTCGAGCCCGTCGAGGTCCACGTCAACGAACGCCGAGCCCCAGGTCCAGTCGGTGGCGGCGACGCCCGCGAAGTCGGCGATCGGCGCCCAGCTGCCGTCGCCGCGCGAGAGCTGCAGCATGTTCCGCATCCACTGCGCGCGCGCGGTGCCGAGGCCCACGGTCTTGGGCATCGGCGTGTGCGTCGGGATCCGCTCCTGCCGCTCGGCGAGCGTGGGGCTCAGCATGTCCGCGGTGAAGAGGTCCACGTTGCCGTCGCGGTCCACATCGCCGAAGTCCACGGACATACAGGTGTTGCTCGTGGCGGTGAGCGCGCTCGCCGGCGCGGCGCGGAAGCTCCCGCGACCGTCTCCGAGCCAGAACTGGTCGGGGTCCTCGAAGTCGTTGCAGACGTAGAGGTCGGCGTGCCCGTCGCCGTTCACGTCGTAGAACCGCGCGGCGAGGGTGAAGTAGTCGGGGTCCTGCGCGAGGGGCGCGCCGTCGGCGTCGCGCCATCGCGCGCCGGAGATCGGCCGCCGGGTGAACCGCCCGTCGCCCGAGTTCTCGAAGAAGAGGTCGGGGTCAGCGCGCTGGGAGCGGATGATCCCGCCGAGATCAGGGCGGTCCTCGATCCGGAACTCGCGCTCCCATTCGGGGCGGACGCGGAAGCCCGTCGCCGTGCGCGTCACCACCTGGTCGAAGGCGCGCGCCTGCGGCGGGTACGCGTCGAGCGCGTTCCGCACCTTGTACGTCGGCACGTAGAGGTCGAGGTCGCCGTCGCCATCCACGTCGGCGAGGGTGAAGCCGACCGCGGCGTACCCGCCGGTGAGGCCGCTCGCCGCCGTCTCATCGGTGAACCGCGCGCTCCCGTCGTTCAGCCAGAGCTTCACCGGGCCGCCGAGCGTCCCCACCAGCAGGTCGAGGTCGCCGTCCCCCTCCACGTCGGCCATCGTCGCGCCGAGGGTCGCGAGCGAATCGGTGCGGATCCCGCTCGCCGTGGTGATGTCGGTGAAGATGAAGTTGCCTTCGTTGCGGAAGAGCGCGGCCGGTCGCTCGACCGACGCGAGGAAGAGGTCGGGGCGGCCATCGCCGTCCACGTCGCCGATCGCGACCCCGGCGCCGATCAGGAGGTTGCGGTTCGCCATCGCCGTGGCGTCGGCAACGTCGTTGCGATGCTCGACCCCGGTGCGCCGCGAGTTGAGCAGCCTGAACCCCGCCGTCGCGCCGCGGTGCGTCGGCGATGCGCGGCGCACGTCGAGCGCGCGCGAGCGGTGGCCCGCGCCCTCCTCCCACGCGCCGATCTGCGGGCCCTCGTCGCGGCAGGCGGCCAGCGCGAGGACGGAGAGCGCGATGACGAACCGCTTCACGACCCGCGCCGCGTGCGCAGCGCCATCACCCGCCTGCCGATGCACTGCCCCTGCGTCACGCCATCCACGACGCCCGGGATGTAGTGCACGCCGGCGTAGACCCGCGACCACGCGACCTCGTCGCGCGCCGCCGTGAAGTTCGCGAAGCGGCGCGCCGGCTGGCCGACGTCCACCTGGCTCGAGTCGTCGAACGCGATCGTGTCGCCGAGCGCGGCGATGAGCACCTCCACCGCGGCCGCCGACTGCACCGAGTGCCCCGACGTGTACTCCGGGAAGGGCGGCGTCGGGATCACCGTGCGATAGTCGGGGTCGAACACCCGCTGCACGTACGCCACCGGACGCACGACCATCGAGCGGAACTTCTCCTTCCAGCAGCCGATGAAGGCGTCGGCGATCGCGATGGAGGTGAGCGCGTAGAGCTCCGCCGCCGCCGGCGCCGAGAGCCCCCGGCGCCCGATCATCTGGTTGACGACGCTGATCCAGTGGAAGCCCGGCGTGCCGGTCGCGATCGGGTTGTCGGCCCAGAAGAGCGCGATGTTCCGCTGCTCGGGCGTCAGCGCCTTCACCGAGTCGTGGAACTCCTTGCCCATCTGCCAGAACGCCGAGCCAGCGCGCTCCGAGTAGTCGGGCGGCGGCGGCGGTTCGCACGAATCCTCGGCGCGGAGCGCGAAGGTCCGCAGCTCGCCCCAGTACGGCTCCGTCGGCCGGATCGGGTTGAACGCGGGGAGCGTCGTCCTCGGGTCGAGCGCCTTCGGACGATTGGTGAACATCTCCTTCTCGGAGGCGTCGGGATCGAGCGCGACGCCGGGGTTGGCGGTCGAGACGAAGTCGGACTGCGCCGAGAGCATCCGCGGCACGTACTGGTCGAGCGTGGCGGTGTTCTCCCACTGGTCGCGGCGCTTGGGCGCCTGCCAGGGGCGACCGCGGGTGGCGAAGAAGCCGTCCTCGGCCGCCCAGGCGAGGAGCGCGGCGCCGAGCGCGCGGCCGTGCGCCTCGGAGCGCTCGCGCAACGCGTCGCCGACGCCGGCCGAGGCACGCGCCGCGACCTGAGCCTCGGCGAGCGAATCAATGGTGTGGATGGAGGTGGCGAATCCGTCGCGGAAGAGGGAGTCGAGCACGACGCGCTCGGCGACCGCGGCGACGGTCGCGCCGTCCACGCCGTCGGCGGGAGGCGCCGGGAGCGTCGCGAGTCCGTTGAGCTGGCCGGCGAGGGACTGGAGTCCGCTGCGCGGGTCGGCGGCGTAGGCCTCGAAGAGCGCGAGGGAGGCGTAGGCGGAGATCCGCGAGGCGACGGGGGGTCCGAGTCGCTCGCTGCGCACGAGCGCGAGTGAGGTGCGGGTCCACTGCGCGACGAGCTGCGGGTCAGGCGCGGCGGGCTCGAGGCGGCAAGCGGCGCCGAGGAGCGCGAGGGCGGCGATCGCCGCGGCGCGGGTCTTCGCGTGCGTTGGCATACTTGTCGCAACGTACGCAATCGCGCGTGGGTCGTCGAGCGGGGGGCCGCCTCGCCGCCGGCATCCGCGCGTGGGGCGTCGAGCGGGGAGCCGCCTCTGCGCGCCTACGCGCTTACACGCTTCGAGCCGCGGCGCAACCGCGCGCCGCGTCTCTCGCTACGCGCGACGGCGCGCTGTCGGCGGCCCCCCGCTCTCCGCCACCGCGAAGCCTGACGCGGGACGAGGGAGGGGCGCGGCGCGCGGCGAGAGGGCCCCCGGGCGTAGCGAGAGACCGCGCGCGCCGTTGCGCGCGGGCTCGAAGCGTGTAAGCCCGAGGGCCCGGAGCCGCGAGTCCGCGCCCCGACCGCGACCGCGAACGCGACCGAGAACCGCCAGCCGGCGCTAGATGTCGGTCGTGATCACGCGCCGGCGCGTCATCTCGCGCAGCCGCGGCGCGATCTCCTCGAGCCGCCGGCGGAGCTCGCCGTCGTCGAAGCGCCGCATCCGCACCTCGGGCATCTCCCCGCGCGGCAGCATCATCCGCGTCCCCCCATCCGGCATCACGCGGATCATCCCGCCGGGCGCGCCGAACTCGAACGCGCTCCACTCGCCGTCGCGCAGCTCGCTCGCCGCCACCGTGGTCACCCGCACGGTGCGCGTGCGCCCGCCCGTCACGACCGTCAGCTCCGCGGCGTCGCCCACCTTGAGCTTCGCGAGCTCGCGGGCCAGCCGCTCGGCGCGCGTCGCGGCCACCGCGCGATCCTCGACGTCCTCGCGGCTCACCTTCAGGCTCACGCCGTTGATCGCCGCGATCCGGTCGCCCTCGATGATCCCGGCCTTCTCGGCCGGACCGTCGCGGTCCACGCGCTGGACGAAGACCCCGGCGGTGTCGCGCACCGTGCCGGTCGCGGCGACGGTCAGCCCGAGCACCGCGCGGTCGCTCATCCGGCGGAAGAGCGTCGCCTCGTCACCCTCGCGGGTGCGCATCGTCGCGCGGGCGAGTTCGCGGCCCGGCACCGGCGTCACCCGAACGGTGCGTGACTGGCCATCGCTCAGGACGCGCAACTCGACCGACTCCCCCTCCTTGGTGCGCTGGACCTCGCGCTGCAGCCGGCGGTTGAGCACGCCACTGTAGTCCTCCTCTCCCGCGTCGGCGCGGTCGGCGCGGAGGCTCACGCCGTTCACGCTCTGCAGACGGTCGCCCGCCTTGAGTCCCGCCTTCGCCGCTGGCGACTCGTCGGTCACGTCGGTGATCCGGAGTCCGAGGGTGTCGGCGCGCTCGCTGTCGCCGGCGGTGGTGACGCCGATCATCGGCCGGTCATCGAACGCGACGAGAGTGCGCTCGCTGCGCGGGAGGGTGAACACGCGCGCATCCTGGGCGGCGAGCGGCGCCACGGCGAACGGCACCGCGGCGAATGGCGCAGCGGCGAATGGCGCCGCGGCGAGGGCGATGAGACTGGCGAGTCGAGTTGCTGTGCGCATCTTTCGCATCCTTGTCTTGATGGTCCGCCCATTCGGTCACGCGTGACCGGGCGGAGGGTTTCCCCTCAACCGCACTCCCCCGATGCGTCTCCCGCTCCTCCTCATCGCCGCCACGGCCGCCACCCTCCACGCGCAGGCCCCGCCCACCGGCCGGGGTGGAGCTCCCGCACAGGGCGCCCAGGGCGCGCGCAACGCCGCCGCGCAGGGACAGGACTCGGCCGCCGGCGGCATCCCGGCAAGCGCGCTGAGCGCCTTCCGCTGGCGGACGATCGGTCCGGCCTTCACCTCGGGGCGGATCGGCGACGTCGCCGTGCATCCCGACAAGAAGACCTGGTACGTCGCGGTCTCATCGGGCGGCGTCTGGAAGACGGAGAACGCCGGGACGACCTGGAGCCCGATCTTCGACGAGCAGTCGTCGTACTCGATCGGCACGGTCACGCTCGACCCGAAGGACCCCGACGTGGTCTGGGTCGGCACGGGGGAGAACAACGCCCAGCGATCGGTGGGCTTCGGCGACGGCGTGTACAAGAGCGAGGACGGTGGCCGCTCGTGGCGCAACGTCGGGCTCCGCGCGAGCGAGCACATCGGGAAGATCGTGGTGGACCCACGCGACTCGAAGGTCGTGTACGTCGCGGCCCAGGGCCCGCTGTGGGCCGAGGGGGGCGATCGCGGTCTCTACAAGACGACGGACGGCGGCGGGACCTGGACGCGGATCCTCTCCGGGGAGAAGTGGGCCGGCGTGACCGACGTGGACCTCGACCCCCGGAACCCCGACATCATCCTCGCCGCCACCTGGCAGCGGCACCGCCACGTGTGGGGCTACCTCGCGGGCGGTCCCGAGTCGGCGCTGCACCGCTCGACCGACGGCGGCGCGACCTGGCGCAAGATCACCGCGGTGCCGGAGGGTGAGGGCCGCATCGGCCTCGCGCGCTCGCCGTCGCACCCCGACATCATGTACGCGATCGTCGAGGCCGCGGCCGGACGTGGAGGCACCTTCCGCTCCGACGACAACGGCGTGAGCTGGAACAGGCAGGGGAGCTACTCGACGATCGGGCTCTACTACCAGGAGATCTGGGTGGACAACGAGAAGCCCGACCGGGTGTACTCGATGAACGTCCAGACGATGGTCTCGGAGGATGCGGGGCGCACGTTCACCCAGCTCGGCGAGTCGGGGAAGCACGTGGACAACCACGCCTTCTGGCAGGACCCCGACGACAGCGAGCACATCCTGATCGGCTCCGACGGCGGGCTGTACGAGAGCTTCGACCGCGGCCGCACCTACAAGTTCTTCGGCAACCTGCCGGTGACGCAGTTCTACAAGATCGACGTGGACCACAACGCGCCGTTCTACAACGTGTACGGCGGCACGCAGGACAACTTCTCGTTCGGCGGCCCGGCGCGGACGCGGAGCGCCAACGGCATCCGCAACAGCGACTGGTTCGTCACGAACGGCGGCGACGGGTTCCAGAGCCGCGTGGACCCGACCGACCACAACATCGTGTACGCCGAGTCGCAGAACGGCGGGCTGGTGCGGTTCGACCGGCGCACGGGGAACGCGCAGCGGATCGTCCCCGAGGAGGAGCCGGGGGAGGACCCCGCGCGCTGGTACTGGGACTCGCCGCTCATCATCTCGCCGTTCAGCAACACGCGGCTCTACTTCGCGTCGCAGCGGGTGTACCGCAGCGACGACCGCGGCGACAACTGGCGGCCGATCTCGCCGGACCTCTCGCGCAACATCCCGCGCACGTCCATGAAGATGCAGGGACGCCTCTGGAGCGTGGACGCCGTCGCGCGGAACACGAGCACCTCGTACGCGGGCTCGGTGATCACGCTCTCGGAGTCGCCGCGGCAGGAAGGGCTGATCTACGCCGGCACCGACGACGGGCTGATCCAGGTGACGGAGGACGGCGGCGGGACCTGGCGGCGCATCGAGTCGATCACCGGCGTCCCCGACTCGAGCTACGTCGCGTACGTGCAGGCCTCGCCGCACGACGCCAACGTCGTCTATGCGGCGATCAACAACTTCAAGCGGGGCGACTTCAAGCCGTACCTGCTCCGCTCGGGCGACCGTGGGCGGACCTGGAGGCTGATCTCGTCGAACCTCCCCGAGCGCGGCCCGACGCACGTGATCCGCGAGGACCTCGTGCGCCGCGGGATGCTCTACGCCGGCACCGAGTTCGGATTCTGGGTGTCGTTCGACGACGGCGCGCGGTGGCAGCAGCTCCGGAGCGGGATGCCGCCGATCGCGGTGTACGACATCGCCCTCCAGCCGCAGACGAACGACGTGGTCGCGGCGACCTTCGGGCGCGGGATCTACGTGCTCGACGACGTGTCGGCGATGCGCCAGCTGGCGCCGGAGCGGCTCCGCGCCGAGGCGACGATGCTCGGCGTGTCGAACACGTACCTGTTCACGCAGGAGTCGCAGCTCGGCGGCAACGGCGTCGGGTTCCAGGGGGCGTCGCACTACTTCGCGCCCAATCCTGCCATCGGCGCGACCTTCACCTATCACCTCCGCGCGGCGCTCCGCACGCAGCGGCAGCAGCGGCAGCAGCGCGAGCAACAGCTCAATCGCACCGGCGCCGACGTGCCGTTCCCCGGATGGGACTCGCTCAAGGCGGAGCAGGAGGAGGAGGCGCCGGCGATCGAGGTCGAGGTGAGTGATGCGAGCGGCGCGATCGTCTCGCGGTTCGACGGCGGCAACTCGGCGGGCACAAACCGCGTGACCTGGAACCTGCGGTGGCCGAGCATGGCGCCGGTGACGGGCGCGGCGGGCGGCGGCGGATTCGGCGGCGGTGGTGGAGGCGGTGGCGGTGGTGGTGGCGGCGGCGGCGGCGGTGGCGGTGGCGGCGCGCAGGGCGGTAACGGCCCGTACGTCGTCCCCGGCAGCTACCGCGTGCAGCTCTTCAAGCGGGTGCGCGGGGTGCGCACCGCGATCACCGAGCCGCAGGCGTTCGAGGTGCAGCTGCTGCCGAACTACAGCATCACGCCCGAGCAGCGGCAGCGCGCGCTCGCGTTCCACCGCGAGGCGCAGGCGATGCAGCGGGTGGTGCTCGGCACCAACGCGCTGATGGCGGAGACGAGCACGAAGCTCGACGCGCTGCAGCAGGCGGTGGAGCGGATCACGCGGCCGACGACGCTGGATGCCGAGGTTCGCGCGGCGATCGTGAAGCTGCGCGGGATCCGCGAGCAGCTCTCCGGCGACAACACGCCGGGGCGGTACAGCGAGCCGACGGAGACGTCGCTGCTCGGCCGGATGAACACCGCGGCCGCGTTCGGGAGCTACCTCGGCGAGCCGACGGGGACGCAACGGCGCCAGCTCGAGATCGTGCGGGAGCGGTATCCGGCGATCCGGGATGCGCTCACGGCATTCATCACGGCGGACCTGGCGGAGCTCGAGCGGAAGGCGGAGGCGGAGGGTGCGCCGTGGACGCCGGGGAGACGACCGTAGAACGACAGTACAACGACCGGTGAAAGGTGAAAGGTGGAAGGGGCGCGGCCGGAGCGGCCGCGCCTCTTTCGTTCTGCGTGTGGGCAAGCCTCCTCGTCACCAACTCGCCGGCTTTCGTATCAACCCGTGCGCATCAGGAATGACCTCCGGCAGCTGACACTGGCGGAGCACGCCACTCCGAATCCGCTTCACGAAGGTGGCGACTCGGCTGAGTTCCACCGCGGTGCTCCGTCGCGGGTTCAGTATCCCGACGTGGAGTCGAAGGCGATCGCGAACGAGCTCGACCGGCGACTTGAGATCAGAGTCATTGGTGATCAGGACCGCCGACTCGAACTCCCTCTCGTACGCATCGCTGATCAGCATCGTCGCCAGATTCACGTCGGACCCCTTCTCCTCGGTCCGGACCACGCGAACGAATCGCGGACCTGACGGCGTCGGCTCCGCCAGTGGCAGCCAGACCGGGTGGCTCAGGTAGTGGCCGAGATGGATCCGGACCGACGGGAGAGTTCGCAAAGCTCGGAGGTACGCGGCCTGCCGGACCGGCTGCGCGGGGTCTCCTGGCCGGGACTTCACGAGCGCCGTGAAGTAGTTGATCCGGCAGATGTCATGCCGCGCCAGCATGGCGCCGCAGAGTCGCTCGATGTCCAGCCAACGGAACGGCGTGCCCCTCAGGGCGCCATAGTAGAGGTTGAAGCCGTCCACGTAGACGATCGTGCGCACGTGACACCCCTCGCAGGAAAAAGCAGAGGCCGCCTTGCGGCGGCCTCGCGCCCGGGCGCCGAGGCGCTCGGGGGGGTGTAGGTGCAACGCAAAGCTAGCGACGAAGGCACCCCGTCTGCAACAGCGGTTCGTTGCACGCCGGATCGGAATCGCGCCCCGCCGTCCCCCTCTCCCTCGACCGTTATCTTCTCGCGATGCTCGTGCTCCTCGCGGCCTGCGCCGCCACCGCCTTCTACGCCTACTTCGGCTACCCCGCCCTGCTCTGGCTCGTGAGCCGGATCCGCCACGCGCCGAGGGTCGTGACGGCCGCACCGGCGAGCTGGCCGAGCGTCAGCATCACCCTTCCCGCGTACAACGCGAAGGACACGTTGCGGCCGGTGCTCGAGGCGCTCGTCCGCACCGAGTATCCGATAGACAAGCGGCAGATCCTCGTCGTGAGTGACGGCAGCACCGACGGCACCGACGACCTCGTGCGCGAGTATGCGGACCGCGGCGTCGAGCTCCTCCGGGTGGAGGGTCGGCTCGGGAAGACGGAGGTCGAGAACCGCGCCTTCGCAGCGCTGCGCGGCGAGATCATCGTGAACACGGACGCCTCGGTGACAATCCGTCCCGATGCGGTGAAGAAGCTCGTCGCGGCGCTCGGCGACCCCGCCGTCGGCGTCGCGAGCGGCCGCGACATCTCGGTGGCCTCGGTTGGGGCGCAGGGACACGCCGACGAGGCCGCGTACGTCGGCTACGAGATGTGGATCCGCGACCTCGAGACGGCGGCGCACGGGATCATCGGTTCGTCGGGCTGCCTGTACGCGATCCGCGCGCCGCTGCACCGTCGCGAACTCCCCGGCCGGCTCTCGCGCGACTTCTCCTCGGCGCTCTGGGCGCGGATGAACGGGCAGCGCGCGGTCTCGGTGCCGGACGCGATCTGCTTCGTGCCGCGCGCGGCGAACGTCCGCATGGAGTTCCGCCGGAAGATCCGCACGATGAGTCGCGGGATCCAGACGCTCTTCTTCCACGCGTCGCTGATGAACCCAATCCGCTACGGACTCTTCGCCTGGTTCCTCTGGAGCCACAAGCTGATCCGGTGGCTGGTGCCGTTCGCGCTGGCGGTGGGCGCGGTGGCGCTGGTGGCGCTCGCGCCGCGGTACTGGTGGGCGGCGCTCGGGAGCGCGGGGCTCGCGGTGGGGTTGATCCTCGCGGCGACGGGCTGGTACTGGGCGAGTCCGCGCCCCGCGCCGCGGCTGGCCAGCATGGCGGCGTACTTCGTGAGCGGGACGATCGCGGGGATCGTCGCGTGGAAGCGGGCGCTGCTGGGTGAGGGAGCGCCGGTGTGGGAGCCGACGCCGAGGGCGCTCGCGCCGCGGTGAGGCGCTAGAAGCGCACCAGGATCACCGAGAGGATCGAGAAGAAGAACGACGCCGTCTGAAGCGCGTTCCGGATGTCTCGCGGCGCCGGACTCTGCGGCACCATCAGCGCGTCGCCGTCCTCGAGCCCGATGGCGCCGATCGTGTTCCCCGCCGCGACGTGGAGGCGGAGCTGCTCGGGCGTGACGATGAGCGTGTCGCCGCGCTGGAGCGTCATCTCCCGCACGTTCGCGTCGGCGATCGGTCCTCCGGCCATCGTCAGCAGGTCGTCTATCGTCGTCTCCGACGGCGCGAGCAAGTACCCTTGCCGGCTGACCGATCCGAACACCGCCACGCGCATCAACGGTCGCACGGTCACCACGGCGTTCCGCACGAAGTCCGTGAGATCGTTCCGCAGCCGACTCTCGAGCTCCGACCGCAGCACCCCCTCGAGCGCGACCTGACGGAATCCCTCCACCGGAAGCCGACGCCCCTCGAGCACCGTCGCGGTATCGTCGAGGGTGATCGCGCCCTCGATGTGGAGGATGATGCGGTCGCCCGGTCGGAAATCCCCGTCCGTGAGGCGGCGCCTCAGCGCAACGGCCTCCGAGCGTGCGCGCTCCCTCAATGCCGGCCCGTAGGCGGTCGAGGCCGCGAGGCGATCCAGGTAGGTCGCCGCCGAGTCGACCTCCGCGCGCGAGGCGTTCCGCAACGACCGCAAGGTCGTCGCGGCGGACTGGGCCGCGGCAACCTCCGCGCCGGCAACGACCAGGACGGCGGCAAGGAAGCCGGAGGCGACCAGCGGTAGTCCTCGGCGGAGCAACGAGTTGCGCATCAGCATCGTCTGCGGGAAGTTAGCGGCCGGTGACACCGACCAGAAAGGCGCGTTGCACGTTCGCCGCAGGAGTGCGTCACCTGTGGACGGTGTGCATCGTTTTCGCATCAATTGAGTGCGGCACGATTCTGCTAAACGTGTGCCCTGCAATGTCTTGAGACTTCCGAGGGGTCCCGCACGCAACGTGCGGTGACGCCCTGCGACGTAGTGCGTCCAGTTGCGGACCAAGACCCACCCGATGCACGACCTGCACCCGAGCACCTCCCCGAACCCGAGCAAGACCCCGGATGCCTGAGCGCACCCCCCGCAACCGCCCGCCGCTGACGCTGATCGCCAATGCCCAGGAATGGCACTCGCGATCGCTGGAGAGCATCCTCGGCCCTCACGGCTACGCGGTCCTCCGCGCCTACACCGGCAAGCAGGTGATCGAGCGGGCGCAGAGCTCCCAGCCCGACCTGATCATCCTCGACACCGACCTCCCGGACCGGGATGGCTTCGAGGTCTGCCGTGAGCTCCGCGCGATGCCGGAGTTGAGCCCGGCGACGCCGATCCTGATCACGAGCCCCGGCCATCCGTCGCGGCAGAAGCGCCTCGATGCGCTCCGCGCCGGCGCCTGGGACTACATCGGCTCCACGCTCGATGGCGAGGAGCTCCCGCTCCGGCTGGACGCGTACATCCGTGCCAAGCAGGAGGTTGACCGGGCCCGCGAGGAGAGCCTCCTCGACGAGCTCACTGGGCTCTACAACCTCCGCGGCCTCGCGCGCCGCGCCCGCGAGCTCGGCTCGCAGGCCTTCCGGCACAAGGAGCCGTTCGCCTGCGTGGTGATCACGCCGATGGGTGCGGAGAACGGCGACGAGCAGCACGCCGACAGCGAGATCACCGAGACCATCGCCCGCGTGCTCCGCGAGTCGGGGCGCCACTCCGACGCGATCGGGATGCTCGGCCCGGGGGAGTTCGCCGTCGTCGCGCAGGGCACCGATTCCGCCGGCGCCGTGAAGCTCGCCGAGCGCCTGCACAAGGCGCTGTCGCAGTCCGGCCCGTCCGCGCAGCCCATCCGCCTCGCGGCCGGATTCGACGCGGTGCCGAACTACCACGAGGCGCCGATCGAGCCGAGCGACATGCTGATGCGGGCCTCGATGGCGATGCGACAGTCGCGCTCGGAGTCGCGCACGGCATCGCCCCTGATGATCAGGAAGTTCGAGGGGCAGGTGTCTTAACTACCGGTGGAAGGTGGAAGGTGGAAGGTGGAAGGGGCGCGGCGGGAACTACGCCGCGCCTCTTTGCGTTCACGCCACCGCACCATCCTCCTTCCACCTTCCGCCTTTCACCGGCCCTTCGTGATCCTCTTCTGCCGCCCCGGGTTCGGCGGGGTGTGCACCTTCGGCTCCTCATCCTTCTCGTCCTCGGCGCGGTAGCCGGGCAGGTAGCCGTAGTACTTGTAGTGCCCGGTCTGCGTCACATCGTTGAGGATCGCGCCGAGGAGGCGGATCGGGAGGCGGCCGAGGTCGCCGAGTCGGGCGCCGGCCATGTCGCGGTCGGTCACGCCGGTGCGGAGCACGATCACCATGCTCCCGGCGAGTGAGGCGAGCACCAGGGGATCCACACCCGCGGCGAGCGGCGGGCTGTCGATGATTATCGCCTGGTACTCCGAGCGCAGGCTGCCGATGAACTGCCCCATCGCCGGCGAGGATAGGAGCTCCGGGCCCCCGGCGCGACGGGTGCCGCAGGGTATGAAGTCGATGCCAGCGTCCTTGAGGTGCTTGATGACCTCGTGGGCCGCCGCGGTGCCGTCAAGGAAGTCAATGAGCCCCGGACGCCGGTCCACGCCGAAGGTGCGATGCTGCAGCCCGCGCCGGGTGTCGGCGTCAATGAGGATCGTGCGGAGCCCCGACGCCGCGAAGGTGCGCGCGAGGTTCGCGGCGGTGAACGACTTGCCGTCGCCGGGACCGGGGCTCGTGATCGCCGTGACGAACGGCCCCGCCGAACCGTGCGCGTAGGTGAGGCTCATCCGGATCCCGCGCATGGACTCGAGCAGTTGCGCCGCGTAGTCGGGATCAACGGCGCCGCGCTTGGTCTTCATCATCGGCAGGGTGCCGAGGATCGTGAGGCCCAGGTCGCGGGTCACCTGCTCGGGATACCGGATGCGGGTATCGAAGCGGTCAAGGAGAAGCGTGATGGCGACACCGAGTCCAAGGCCCCCGAGGAGCCCGGCGAGGATGACGAAGCTCACCTGGTCGGAGACGGGCACTGTCGGCGCGCGGGCGGGATCGAGGAGCCGCACGTCGGGACCCGTCGCGAGCTCGGCCAGGCGCGCCTGTTCGTACGCCGACTGCAACTGCGTGTAGAGATTGGTCTTCACGAGGACGGCGCGCTGGAGCCGCGCCTCCTCGGACACGCGCTGCGGGATCGCCTGCATCTCCCGCCCACTCGCGGCGATGCGCTGGTCGAGCTCCCGCACGCGGGTGGCGATGTTCGAGATCACCGCCCGGGTGGTGGCGGGGATCGTGACCGTCTCGAGCTCCATGATCTCGCGATCGAGCTGGCGGAGGGGCTCGTGCAGGGGCCCGAACGAGAGACTCATCTGCCGCCTCTCGGCCCGCTTGTCGCTCAAGAGGGTGAGCGAGGTGTTGAGCTCGGTGTTGCTCCGCGCGGACGGGATCGCGCCGAGGCGGATCAGGAGCGAGATGCTCGTGTCGGTGACCGCCAGCGCCCGCTCGAGGGCGTCGCGCTCGACCGCGAGCGAGTCGCGCTCGAGTCGCGTCCGGAAGTATGCCTGCTGCACCGGGTCGCGCGTCGCCGCGGTCCCTGATGCGAGCCCGCCACCCGCCTCCTCGCCGCCGAGCGTGATGGTGTTGATCCGGAAGGTCTCGAGCTCGTTGTCCACGGCCCGGAGCTCGGCCTGCGCCTGCTCGAGCTGCTGCCGCAGGGCTTCAGTCTGCTGGGAGAGCTTGTCGCGCTTGAGGAAGGTCGCGACCTCGATGAACCGGTCGGCGAGCACGTTGAGCGTCGCCGCCGTCGCCGCCGGATCGCTCCCGCGGAGCGTGACGCGGAGGAAGGCGTTCTCCGGCGAGAGTGGTGGCGCGTTCATCGCATTCGCCAGGCGCACCGCCGCGTCGCGCGGGGAGCGCAACGTGAAGCCGACTCGAGATCCTGCCGGGAGGCCCGTCGGCACCCACCTCATCCCGAGTGCGAGCCCCAAGCTGTCTCCGACTGAGCGGACATCGAGTACCGTGCCGGCATCGTCGGCGAGGACGACCCGATCCCCCGACTCGCTCACGGTGACCACATAGTGCCCAGGTGTGAACTGCTCGGCGATCCCGAAGGTCTCGAAGTGGCGCGCGTGCGCCGACTCGTCGGTCTCGATGAACAGCCGCCGGCGCGCCACGACCTCGTCGAGCACGGTGAATGAGCGGAGCAGGTCGGTCCAGCCGCGCGGCGTGTCCATCAGTTGCGTGACGCGGATCGGCGTCAGCTGCGGCGCGTTGCGCGTGACGAGCTCCACCTGCATCGAGACCGTCGCCTCGTACTGCGGCTCCACGAACCGGCTGCCGACGAACCCGAGCGCGAGCCCCGCGGCGCCGAGCGCGAGAATCATCCACTTGTGCCGCCAGAGCGCAGTCAGGTAGCGGCGGATATCGAGCCCGCCCCCCTCCTCGTCGTCGAGCATCGCGGCACCCGACCCCGACGGGCGGATTCCGGACTGGGCGGCGGGGTCTAACGGGGGATTGGCCATGACCTGGGGATACCTGCGGATATGGGACCGTTAACGGACGAATCTAGGCCCCGGTCATCACAGCCTGCACTACGCATATGGCGTTGCCACCCGCTGTTGCAGTACATTGTTGCGCTACCGCCACGCCCCTTCCCCGACCTCCCACCGGTCCGTCCCGGCTTGAGTGATCCAGCCCAGTCGTCCGGCCTCACCGACGACGAACTCTCCCTGGTCCCCGCGGCATTCCGCGCGACGCTCAACGTCCTGCTCGTTGACGATGAGCGGACCCTGCGCGAGAGCTGCCGATCCATCCTTACGGGACTCGGATACCGCGTGGAGGTCGCCACCCGCGGAGACGAGGCGCAGAAGCTCCTCCAGCGCAAGCGGTTCGACATCGTCGTCACCGACCTCTACATGCAGGGCGTCACCGGCATAGACGTCCTCCAGTCGGCGATGCAGGCGCATCCCGACACCGTCGTGCTCGTGATGACCGGCAACCCGAGCGTCGCCTCCAACGTCGAAGCCCTCCGCGAAGGCGCCTGGGACTACCTCCCCAAGCCCTTCTCGGCCACCCACCTCGAGATCGTCGTCGGCCGGGCCGCACACGCGATCATGGTCGCGCGCGAACCCGCCGCCTCCACCGAGGGGCCGTCGGCCGACGACGATGCCCCCCTCGGCGTCTCCCCCTCCTTCACCCGCTGCCTCGACCTCGCCCGCAAGGTCGCCGCCACCGACGCGTCGGTGTTCATCACCGGCGAGACGGGCTCGGGGAAGGAGATGATCGCGCAGTACATCCACAAGCAGAGCCGCCGGCGCGCGCGGGACCTCGTCGCCGTCAACTGCGCCGCGCTCCCCGAGGGGCTGCTCGAGTCGGAGATGTTCGGCCACGTGAAGGGCTCCTTTACCGGCGCGGTGCGCGACAAGGCCGGACTCCTCGAGACCGCCAACGGGGGCACGCTGTTCCTGGACGAGCTCACCGAGATGCCGCAGCCGCTGCAGGCCAAGTTGCTGCGCGTGATCCAGGATGGCGTCGTCCGCCGCGTGGGGAGCAACTCCACCAGCTCGGTCGTGAACGTCCGGTTCATCGCGGCGAGCAACCGCGATGCCGACCAGGCGGTGCGCGACGGCGTGCTCCGCGAGGACCTCTACTACCGGCTGCGCGTCGTCCCGATCTCGATCCCTCCGCTCCGCGACCGGCCCGAGGACATCTCGCTCCTCGCCAGCCACTTTCTCCGCACCTACTGGCGGATGCACCGCGGGGGCGAGACGCGTCCCCCGACGCTGTCAGACGAGGCGATCCGTGCGCTCCAGGCCTATCCCTGGCCGGGGAACGTCCGCCAGCTGCAGAACGCGATCGAGCACGCGGTCGTGCTGCTCGATCCGGGCCAGGCCGTCCGCGCCTCCGACATCCCGCTGGAGTCGGTGCCCGGCAAGGGACCGGCCCGCGGCACGCCCCCCGGCGGCTCCGACCTCCCCGGCGACCTGCTCCGCGAGAGCTATCACACGGCGCGGGAGCGGGTGATCACGCAGTTCGAGCGCCGCTACCTCGCCGAGCTCGTGCGCGCCGCGGAGGGGAACATGTCCAAGGCGGCGCGACTCGCCGGGGTGGATCGCACCACCCTCTACCGGCTGATGGAGCGGCACGGGCTCGAGCGGGACGCGTTCGTCGCCCAGGAACCCCGGTAGATGGGCGCAGGCGGCGCACCCTCCCCGGAGTCGCTCCGCAAGCGGATCTCCAAGCCCCCGGTCTCATCGGGAGGGCTCCTCGTGGTGCGCGAGGTGCATCCGCTCATCAAGAAGGCCGCCGAGGAGGTCGAGCGCGGATGGGCGATGGCGCTCGGCGACCAGTTCGACCGTGAGGAGACCCACGCCCTCCTCGACTGGCTCTCCGAGGCGGTGGACATCGCGTCGCGGGGGATCGCCCCCGACCGCGGTCACGGCGCGAGTGCGATGGGGCGGTTCCTCCTCGACCGGCTCGGGACGGTGCTCCACGGCCTCATCCTCGCGGACCCGAGCGTGGACCGTGGCGATGCCCTGCGGCTCCTCGGTGGGGTGGACGCGGTGCGCCGCGCGATCGAGCCCGAGTGGGACCGGTACTTCTCATCGCAGATGGCGGGGCCCGATGGCCTCAACCTCGTGGTGGAGGTGGCGCACGACATCCGCTCGCCGCTCACCTCGATCCGGTGCCTCGCCGAGACGCTGGAGCGGGGGCAGTCGGGTCCGGTGACCGAGACCCAGCGGCACCAGCTGCGGCTCATCTACAGCGCGGCGCTGGGGCTGAGCTCGCTGGCGACGGACGTGATCGAGATCGCGCGGCGCGGCGACCAGCTCGCCGACGGGAGTCCGGTGCCGTTCTCGCTCAATGAGACGCTGGAGTCGGTGATAGATCTGGTGAGGCCGATCGCCGAGGAGAAGGGGCTCGCGATCAAGTTCTCCGGGGTGCCGGGTGACCACCGCAAGGGGATGCCGATCGCGCTCTCGCGCGTGCTGATCAACCTCGTGACCAACGCGCTCAAGTTCACCGAGGAGGGGAGCGTCGAGCTCTCGACGCGGCTCGCGGGGCAGTCGCGGGTGGAGTTCTCGGTGAGGGACACCGGACGCGGGATCAGCGAGGAGGCGCTGGCGACGCTCTACCAGCCCTTCCGGCGGGCGAGCGGAAGGTCGGGACGGAGCGGGTATTTCTTCTCGGGGACGGGTCTCGGCCTGGCGATGGTCCGTAAGCTCCTCGGGGCGATGAACTCGGAGCTGAAGTTCGAGACCGAGTCAGGGAAAGGGACACGGTTCTACTTCGAGCTGGAGCTTCCGACCGTCGGGTCCATGTAGCTCACCGATGGAGTGTTGTTGCGGGACCACAACACATCCGTGCCGGAGGGGGTCCGCGCAACACGCTTGCGGAGCCTCATGTCATTGTCGGTATTGCGTTTAGCACTCCTCGCGGGCCTTGGCCACGGTCGGCACGGTACCTGCGAAACGTTACCGCCGCGATGACGACATACGGCCTCCACACCTCCGTCCCGCTCCTCGTCGAAGGGGAGAGTCAGGCAAAGCCCGTCCCCCACCCGCACCAGCTGGAGGGGACTCGCCGTGCCCTGAACGTGGCGGTCGCCGGGGTGGGCCTGATCATCGCGGCCCCGGTGATGGCGGCAATCGTGTTGGCAATCAAGCTGACCTCCCGCGGACCGGTGCTCTACCGCCAGCAGCGCGTCGGGCTCTGCGTCCGCAGCAGCAATGGCGGCAACCACCGCCGCAAGGTGGACCTGGGAGGGCGCCCCTTCACGATCTACAAGTTCCGCACCATGCGGGTCGCGAAGCCTGGTGAGCAGGCGCAGGTGTGGGCCACACAGAACGATCCGCGGATCACCGCGGTGGGCCGGTTCCTCCGCCGCACGCGGCTCGACGAGCTCCCGCAGCTCTTCAACGTGCTCCGCGGCGACATGAACATGGTGGGGCCGCGTCCGGAGCAGCCGGAGATCTTCCAGAACCTCCGCAACGAGCTCCCGGCCTATGCCCTGCGCCAGCGGGTGCGCCCCGGGATCACTGGCAAGGCGCAGATCTCCCTGGCCTACGACTCCTGCATTGACGACGTGCGCAAGAAGGTCGAGGCCGACCTCGAGTACATCAAGGCGCAGTCGCTCGTGGAGGACCTCAAGATCATGGCGAAGACGCCGGCGGTCATGCTCTTCCGGAAGGGTTCGCGCTGACCAGGCGAGCGTAGAGCTCGAGGTACTGATCGACCCAGTCCGCCTCGCCGCGCTTCGTGGTGAGGCGATCTTGCATCCGGGCGACGCGGCGGGCGGACTCGGCGCGGTCGTCGAGCGACTCACGGATGGCGGCGGCGAGCGCTAATGCGTCTCCAGAGGGCGCGAGCCACCCTGCCCCCTGCCCGACCAGGTCCGGCACCCCTCCGACGGCCGTGGAGACCACGGGGACGCCCGCGGCGGCCGCTTCCAGGGCGACCATCGGCGTCCCCTCCGTGCGCGAGCTGAGGAGGAGGGTGTCGAACGCGGTGAAGAGTGAGGCAGCGCCTGCGACGGCGCCCACAATCCGCACACGGCCCTCGACCCCGAGCTCACGTGCCTTTCTCTCACACGACGACAGGAGAGGACCTGCCCCGACGAGGCAAAGGGAGACATCGCCGAGGTGAGCGATCGCCTCGATCGCAAGCAGCGGATCCTTCTCCTCGCTGAGTCGCCCGACCCAGCCAACAACGCTGCCGGCCAGAGGCAGACCGAGGCTCAGGCGGGCCTCGGCGGCACCCGCTTTGTCTGATCCCGCGACCGGCCCATTCCTGATCTCGATCACCCGGGACGGAAGGACGCCTGCGGCCAAGATGCGATCGACCAGAGTACTTGAGACTGCAACGACGGCATCGAAGCGCCTCCAGGCATGTCGTTGCACGCGCTCGTACAGGGTCCCCTTCAAATCCGAGCTCGCGAAACCGTGGGCAGTCGTCACAGCCGGTAGGCCGAGCCCACCGGCCATCCCTACATGGAGCACATCCGAGCGATACCCGTGAGTGTGGACAATATCGGCGCGGAATTCGGCCACGAGGCGCCTGACCTCGCGGCGCTCCCGGAAATAGGCGCGTGGCGAGAGTCGCACCAACTCGACCCGCACACCGTCGTCCTGCAGAGCGCGGACCCATCTCGGCTCGAGCGCATCGGGTGTCATCACCGCCACGAGCATCGAGGGGTGCCCTCGCCGCTGAAAGGCACGAGTCAAGCCGGAGACTACCGTCTCTAGTCCACCGAATTCGGCGGGGGCAGTGATCTGCGCGATGCGCGTCAGCGGACCAGCCCAAGCCGCGCGAGCGACTCGACGAAGAATGGGCGCGGATCACTGAGGCGCAAGACCTCCAAGCGATCCCGTCCCGGGACGAACGTCAGGAAGTCTATGAGGGAACGAAGGCGGCTGGGAGCGTCTGGTGGGAGCCTCAGCTGCTGAGGCGAGTACCGCAGACGGAGCATCAGGTGATCGATATCTCCCCATTCCCACCGCGACCGTACCCCCGTACGCCACTGCGGCGTCGGTTCGGAGGGACGCGAGAGTACGGCTCGAGTGAAGAGAGCGGGGAAGTCGACGCCAGCGTCCACCGCAAGTTGCAGTGAACCCCAAAACCGACCGTTGATTTCCACCACACTCCATCCTCCCTTATCGAGGTCCTGCTTGCACTCGACCATGGCGACACCGTTCCAGCCTAGGCGATCCAACAAGTCGTCGCAGACTTCGCTGAATCGGGGATCAAGCGCGATGCTCTCACGGTACACGCTTGCACCCCCAGACGGGGGCTTCTCCCGGATCCGCCGGTGCGCGAATCGCGCAAGCGTGCGCCCTCCCCACCGGGCGGTGAAGTACCCGACACCCGGCCCGCGCACACGACGCTGCACGAGAACGGGGAACGCCTCGGGTGGTAATTCTCGGAGCGCCGCTTCGCACTCATGTCGGTCCCGCACCACGCGCACCTTGAGGTGGCGCCGCCCCGAGGCGGTATCAACGACGGAATGGTGCGGCTTCACGACACCCGGATAGAGCTGCGGATCCGCAGGCGCCGGATCGCTCGGGCCTTCGAGCACCATCGACTCACTTACAGCGAGTCCCACTTCCTTCGCCAGACGGTGAACGAGCACCTTGTCGGACGCCGCTCGATACACGCTCCGGGCGGCGAATGGAATAACGATTCCTGGCGGAAAGTCGGCGCGACGCTCCAGAACCGCCTCGGCCGAGGAGTCGGTTACGGGGATCACGAGTTCAGCGCCGAGGCGCGTGGCGGCCGTGAGCACCGCGGAGGTGTACGCAGCCGGGTCGTCACGCGGATGCACGGGCACACATATCCGTTCCCGCACCCCACGCGAACTACCCGCAAGGCTCCATCGATCCCGCGCGACAACCGCGACGGTGAAGCCCGCTCGACGCAGCGACCGAACGATCGCCAGGGCCGTCCTCCCCTCACCGTCGAGGACTAGCACGGTCGCGCCCGGGCGATCGGTCACCCGCGGAGATACCGGCGGAGCCCCGCGTAGCGCGAATGGAGGCGATCCCGAGCAGCCGGATCCAAGTAGTCCAGCTCGGGCGCGTTCACCTTCACTTCCAGTCGGCCCGCGTGATCCCCGAAGATCGAGGCTTCGAGAGCAGCGGTCGCCGGGATCGCGCTCCAGTGATCGCGTACCCACGGCGCCGGTCGCAGGGAGTCGAAGTGGCCCGCATGGGCATTTCGCAGTAGCTCCGGAAGTTCGGCCTCGTCGTAGAAGCCCCCAGTCTCGGCATTGAGGTAGGCGTAGCGCGTCCCGTAGTTGAAGCCCCGACGGATGAAGCCCGGCGTGCCGGTCAGCATGGCCTCCACGATTGCCTTGTTCGGACCTTCCTTCCTGGAGAGCAGCAACGCGATCCGAGATGCCGCGTAGAGCCGCGCGAGCTCCGGCTGCGCGACTGACTCGAAGAACTCGACCTGCGACCTCACACCGAAGTACACTGCCTCCTCCTCGATCGAGGCGAGGCTGCGTGGCCACGGCTGGCCCACACAGGCGACCCGGAGCGCGCGGTCGTTCGCGGCACGGAGCGCCCGAAAGATCGAGTAGTGTCGCTTGAAGTCCGCCCAGATTGAGACGACGATCGCGTCATACCGCTTCTCGAACGCCTCCGGCGCAGTGAAGACCATCGGGTTGGCCCATGCGTTCGGTGCAAGCGCGACCGGAACGAGATTCGCCGTCAGTCTGGTCAACAACGCTCGATCGCGGTCCTCCCAGGTCTGCACGAATACGCGCTCGGGGGCCAACGTCTGATATGCAAGGATATCTGGGAGAAAGAATCCACTCCACGAAGGTTCGAGAACGATGTGGTAGTCTCGGGATAGGAGCCTCGTGTCGAAAATCGTGGCGAAATGGCGGAAGTAGTCCGTGTACTTCACCACGATTACGCCTCGCTCGTCGCGCGCCGGGGCCTTGAGAATCAGTAGGCGCCGATCAAACGGGTGAGAGCCACCGATGCTCGCGCGAAGCCGCGCGACGAGCTCGCCGCCGGCGCGGTCGGCGAGCATACCGACGAAGGTGTTCGCCAGCTGAGCCGAACCTCGGTGGCACTTGATCTCCGCGAGACGCCCCTCGGAGAATTCGGTTGCGAAGCGCGTGTCGAGCATGCGCCACAAGCTTCCTAGCGTGAGCAGCTCAGCAGTGTCGCGATGCAGACGCCTGAGCACGATGGACCAGGCGGCGAGAAGGAATGCGAGGAGTGAGCGCGTAAGCCGCCAGTCGAACTGCGCTCGCTCACGCCACTCGCGGGTCCTTAGTGTCAATGCGACACGGAGCCATCTCCTCACGGGCATGCGTCCCATCACGGACTGCCGCTTAGCCCGCGACGACGCAATCCGGGGCGAGTACACGACTGCCCGCACCGCGTCATAGCCACGCCCTAGGCACAACTGGGCGGGGTCGCCGTGCGCCGCAAGACCGACGAGTGAGCTTCGAGGTAACGAGAAGGTCCAAGACTCGCGTTCCCTGACGGAAGTAGTTCAGTCCCTTTATGATAGCGGGTCGGAGCGCCCGGACGTACCTCTCTTACTCGTGGCGAAAGGTATCCGCGTGGTGGCGCTTAAGCCGTTCAGTCGTCCCTTCTCGGATAAGCCCTTATGGAGTGCCCTGATATGTCTCGACGCGCGAACCAACACCGGGATTGGCGAGCTACCGTATCCGTCATCCTGATCGGAATTGGTAGCTGCAAGGACCCGTCCGCGGCAGTGCAGCAGCTCGCGGCGCAGTTGCAGATACTAACGGCGGAGAGCGTCATGCAGATCGGTGTGCCGCTCTCCCTCGAGGCCGTGGTGCTCGACACCAAGGGCGGCGCGATTGACGGAGCGGACATCGACTGGCTGTCGTTGACACCCGCGATCGCGTCTGTCACTGCCAGCGGCGTAGTGCATGGCGTCGCACCGGGCGAGGCGACCATCAGTGCGACGAGTGGATCGGTGCAGGCAACGAAGAACATCATGGTGGAAGCGGCGACGATCCCGGTTGCATCCGTCAGTATCAGCCCCGCGCAGGACACAGTGATGGTCGGCAATACTGTCATGTTCACCGCGACGCCTCGCGACGCCGACGGGGATCCCCTTGTGGGCCGCATCGTAAGTTGGTCAACCGGAAACCCCACGGTCGCGTCCGTGAATGGTTCTGGCACGGTCGCTGGCGTCGCCGCTGGTGCGACTGTCATCTCGGGCAACAGCGAAGGCGTGCCCGGCAATGCCAATATCGTCGTGATCGCCGACACGAATCCGCCGTCGGCGGCGTACCCGAATCGTCCCTCGGGGATGACCACGATCATGTCCTTCAACGGCACCGTGGAGGCAAGCGGAGGTCATGCGTTCGGGAACCCCATGTTCGGCGCGTGGTTCGTGGATCCGGCCGCGCCCGCATCGCACATCGAGGTCGTCCCCGACGCAACCAATCCGACCGGCAGCGGCTCGTCGCTGCGCTTCCGCTGGGAGCAGGCATTCAATCCGCGCAGCGGCATCGCGACCGCGAACACATTCGCCGGACAAGTCTACAACGAACTCTACGTGATGGTCCGCCTCTTTTTGGAGCCGGGTGCTGGCTGGGAAGGCGGGTTCGGCAATAAGTACTTCTTCGTCGGCTCCGACGCCGGGGCGCGCAACAACACTCAATCGTCGCCGACGCAGTACTACAGCACGCGCGAGAGCAACGGTAGGGCGCGATTCGTCACACAGAATCTGACCGGTCAGACTCAAGTCGTGAACTCTTCCGAGTCACCTCCTACCGGGAACTCGTCGGCGCCACTCGTCACCGGCCAGTGGCTGAACATCGAGTACCGCATGGTCGCTCAATCGTCGACCTCGGCCGCCGACGGAGCGATCTACGTCTGGGTGAACGGGACCCTTGTCGGATCGAATACTGGCGTCCGGTGGGTCAACGCCGACGATTCCATGGTGGGCTTCACGGGATTCCAGTGGTACGCGGATGCGAACACCGTTGCGACGGTCTCCTACTATCGGATGGGCGAACTACTGTTGGCCGTGAAGTGACGCGCCGAAAACGAGTCGCGAACTCAGCGCCGTAGTCCGCCGAGCCACGACCGGATGGATTCGATCGAATGCCGGGGGCCGACGGCGAGGCGCGAACGAGCCATCGGGTCCTCGCTCACACTCGTCCATCCTCCATCGACGCGCACGGCGCCTACGTAACCCGCACGGCGAGCCGCATCGCGCGTGGTTGCGGACTCGAGTCCGTACGGGTAGGCGAGCCAAGGGATGACGGATGGACCGAGCGCCTGCTCGAGCCATTCCCGCGGCCGCGCGAGCTCGTCCGCCAGGGCATCCGGCCTAAGCGCGGCTAGATTGGGATGCGACCAGCTGTGCGCGCCGATCGTGATTCCGGGTGTCCCTGTCGTGGCGGCGCGCAAGCCGTCGAGCGATGCGATTGCGAACTCGGGCACCGGGTCCAGAGGCAGGCTGCCGCACGCGCGGCCGATCTCGAACGCCCGACTCTCGCCCCCACCACCCTCCCAGAGAATCCTCTCTCGAAGCCGATCCGGCACGCTGCCGGTAGCTGCGTCCGCCAGCCGATCCCACCACGCCGCGGCGTGACCCAGTAGTCCCGGGGTGACGAACACGGTGGCTGGAAGGCCGCGTCGGACCAGCTCCGGCAGGGCGAGCGCGATCGCTCCTTGGTATGCATCGTCGAATGTGATCGAGACCGTCGGGGGGGCGTTCTCGCCACCGAGCGGAGCGGAGACCGGCACGACCTCCAGTCTGAGTTCGGCGATGACGTCGAGCTGCGCCCGGAATTGCGCGAGCGGCAGGTGAAGCGCTGTGTCACCACCGACTCGCACGGGGCTCTCGACGACATTGTGATACGCCAACACGAGGCGTTGGCCGCGACGGAGCCGCCGTCCCACCGCCGCGACCGGAGCCGAACCGAGCGCGACCTCGATGGCAAGCTTCGCGTGCTCCCGGAGGGTCATCGAGAGCGCACCTCGCGGTACAGCCGGAGGTAGCGCCCGAGCATGGTGTCAAGGGAGAACAGAGCCCTCGCCCGTGCTGACGCCGCGTCACCCAGTCGCCTGGCGAGCACGGAGTCCAAGAGCACGCTCTCGAGTCCGCGCGCGAGCTCAGCGCCGGAGCCGGTCGGGACCAGCACTCCGGAGACGCCATCCTCCACGAGCTCGGCGGGACCGCCGCTGCGAGTCGCGACTACCGGGAGTCCGGTCGCCATCGCCTGCACTGTCGCGAGCGAGAACCCCTCGGTAGTTGAGGGCAGCACGAAGACGTCCAGTCCTCGCAGCATCGCTCCGGGATCGTCGACGAAGCCGAGAAACGTCACGCGCCGCGTGAGCCCGAGCGTCTCGCGCTGGCGGCGAAGGTCATCGGCAAGCCGGCCACGGTCGTCACCGGCGATGACTACGTGGACATCATGTCCCCCTGCGAGCAGCAGCGCGGTCGCCTCAAGCAGGAACGGATAGCCCTTGGCGGGGCGCACGTTGCCGAGGGCGCCGATCAGCCGCGTACCCTCAGCGAGCCCGAGTCGCGCCCGCAGTGCGCCGTTCCTAGCCTGGTCGAACCGCGAGAGGTCCGTGCCGTTGTGGATCACGCGGATGTCGGTCACCCGCGTGAATCGGCGCTCCGCGTCCGGAACGAGCGACGTTGACACACACGCGATCGCGTCTAGGCGCCGCATCGCGAGGCGCTTGATTCGGCCACGAGCGCCACGGACACCGAGGTCTCCCGCCCCATGAAAGGTGGCCACCACGCGCACCGGGGACCCAGTGACTGCCAGCGAGGCATAGAAGGCGGTGTCGAAGGTATGTGCGTGCAGGATGTCGATCGACTCCTTACGCACCGCCGAGCGGATCCGACGGAGGTAGCCCCAGTCGATGGGCGAAATTCCACGGACCGATGGGGCCACGACCCGGTAGCGATCGGGCGGCAGGAGCGTGCCCATCCAGCTGCTCGCGCCTGCAAGGAGGGCGACCGACGTCACGCGATCCGCCGGCATCCCTCGCACCAGGTCGACGAGGATCGACTCTGCTCCTCCGGGGCCGGTTGTCTCGAGCAGGTGTGCAACTCGCAGAATCACGTGACGGAAGTCCGTCGCATCTCGTCTCCCTATGCTTTCGGTGGTTCCCGGAGGCAAGATTATCGGGCGTCCGTGGGCCGCACCAGCCGCGACCCCGCAAAGCCGCAGGAATCCTGACCCTCGATACGCGACCCTTTGCCTCCTAACCGCGCCCGACTGCGTCTCTTGTTCCTGAGCCAGACGCTCCCGTACCCTCCTCACGGCGGGGTCGAAGCTCGCACGTTCAACATCCTGCGATTACTCGCCGAGGAATTCGACATCACCGCGCTCTGCTTCTATCGTCGGCGCGGCGCCGTGCAGGGTCGGATCGAGGAAGCGACGCGCGCCCTTTCGGCCTTCGGCCGGATCGAAGCGTTCGAGATCCCCCAGGAGTGGAGCACGAGACGGCTGGTAGCCGACCACCTGCGCAGCATCCTCTCCGGACGCGTCTACACCGTCGGTGCCTACGAGTCGCGCGCGTTCCGCTCGCGGCTCGAGGCGTTGCTGGCTACTCAGTCGTTCGACCTTGTCCACCTCGACTCGATGGATCTCTCCGGCTACCTGCCCCTCCTCCTCGGGATGCCGGTCGTGTGCACGCACCACAATGTCGAGTCGCAACTCTTGACGCGACGCGCCTCGGTGACGCGTCCCGCGCTGAGCGCGGCGTACCTGCGCCACCAAGCACGGCTGATGGCCCGCGAGGAGGCTCGCATTGCACCCCAAGTGAGACTCAATGTCGCTGTGTCTCAGGCCGACGCGGCGTACTTCGAGGCACTGAAACCGCCCCCGAAGGTGCAGGTGGTGCCAAACGGGGTGGATGTGACCGAGTTCCTTCCTGGACCGTCGACCGAACGCGATTTGATCGCGTTCCTCGGTGGAACATCGTGGTTCCCGAACCTCGACGCAATGGAGTGGTTCTGCACCAATGTCTTGCCGATCATCCGTGCTAAAGGCGCAGACCCCCGCGTCGTCTGGGTCGGAAAGGCGCGTCCCGAGGAAATCGATCGATTCCGCAGGCGGCATCGCGTGACTCTGACCGGATACGTCACTGACGTTCGGCCACACATCCAGCCAGCGACGGTCTTCGTGGTGCCGCTGCGATTCGGCGGAGGGACGAGGCTGAAGATCCTCGATGCGTGGGCGATGGGGAAGGCGGTGGTCAGCACCGCGGTGGGTTGCGAGGGCCTCGAGACGCGTGACGGCGAGAACATCATCATTCGGGACATGCCGGAGGCATTCGCGGAGGCGGTGCTCTCACTACTTGCGGACCCCGGGCGCGTGGCCGCGCTCGGGAGATCGGCCCGTGCGACCGCGGAGCGGCTTTACTCGTGGAAGGTGATCGGGGTCGGGCTGACGTCGGCGTACCGGAGCGTAATTGGCGGGTCGGCCGCAGGTCTACCAGCGCCGGGCGTCGCGCGATGACCGAGCCACCCGCGCCAGGCGCCGGATCGGCAGCGGCTACATACCAGCGCTTGCGACGCATCCTTCGCGGGTTGCGGCATGCTCCGGACCGCATCCTCCATCGCTGGCGCCGCCAGCGCGCACGGGCCGCGCTGCTCCTGCACGGGGCGCCGACGCGAGTGATCTTCCTTTGCCTAGGGAATGTCTGCCGGAGTCCCTACGGGGAGTACGCATCGCGCCGGCTCCTAGCCGGTGAACCTCACGCGCCGGAGTTCCTTTCGCGCGGCCTCATCGGGCCGGGTCGAGTTCCGCCGGAGGCGGCGACGCGTGTCGCGGCGCAACACGACGTGGACATGAGCGGGCACCTCTCACGGACTCTTGATCCCCTCGACCTTCTCGACGGAGACGTCGTCTTCTGCATGAATCCGTCGCAGGCCCTGCGCGTCCGCGAGGCCGCCAAACAGCGCCGTATCGCGATCGTCGTACTGGGGGATCTCGATCCAAACGGAATCGACCAGCGTGAGATCCCTGACCCGTGGGGCAAGCCAGACTCCGAGTTCGAGGCGACCTACTCACGCATCGACCGGATCCTTGGCGCCTGGCTCTCGGACGCGCGCACCGAGACGACGGACCATCCGGCCCCCGGGTCGGATCCGGAACGCCAGTGACCGCGTCCACGACGCGGAAGCTCGTCTCGCACGGCGGTATCTACTTCGCCGGGAATGTGATGCGCCGGATCGTGAGTTTCGTGATGCTCCCGGTTTACACGACTTACCTGACGCCGGCGGATTACGGGACGCTCGAGCTACTGCAGATGGTGATCGACGTCGCGGGCATCCTCTTCGGGCTCCGGCTGGCCGAAGGTGTGTACCGATACTATTTCGCCACCGAAGACGCCCGGGAGCGGAATCAGGTGATGTTCACGGCGTTCGCTCTCGCCTTTCTCCTCCAGGCTGTCGGGGTCGTCTCGCTCGTCGCCGGCGCGTCACCGATCGCGCGGTTCGTACTCGAACAGCCCGACGCCGTCCGCCTGGTTCAGCTTTTCGCTCTGACTCTCGTCGCCGGCTCGATGACCGAGCTCTCGATGATGTTCCTGCGCGTCCAGCAGCGCCCTTGGCTGTTCGTCGGGTTCAGTCTTCTGAAGCTTGTGGTACAGCTCAGCCTGAACATCTACTTCGTCGTCGTACTGCGGATGACCGTGATGGGGGTCATCCTGAGTTCCCTGATCTCGTCGGTGGTCGTGAGCATCCCGCTCGCGTGGCAAACGATTGCCCGTACCGGCTTCACGTTCTCCGGCGCAAAGGCGCGACAGCTCGTCGCATTCTCCCTGCCGCTGATCGCGACCAGCCTGATGTCCTTCTACCTCACGTTTGGCGACCGCTTCTTTCTGCAGCGCTTGGGCGGCGGGCTCGATGCCGTGGGGGTCTACGCCCTGGCGTACAAGTTCGGGTTCCTCCTCGCCTTCATTGTCGGTGATCCCTTCTTCAGCATCTGGGATTCTGAACGATA
The DNA here is from genome assembly GCA_964650715.1 of uncultured Gemmatimonas sp. Taxonomy (GTDB): domain Bacteria; phylum Gemmatimonadota; class Gemmatimonadetes; order Gemmatimonadales; family Gemmatimonadaceae; genus Pseudogemmatithrix. Next base: position 50,247 of record CAZYUL010000003.1, read on the forward strand.
CCCGGCGTTCCGACAACCGAACGGCCTGGCGCGCTTCCGCACGGCCTTCCTGATGCTCACGACCGGTATGGCCGTCGTGTGCGTCGCTCTCTCAGTATATATCGGCGACTTTCTGCGGCTCATGGCCGATCCGGCATTCGCGGGAGCTGCGCAGATCGTGCCGATAGTCCTCCTCGCGTACGTACTGCAGAACTACACGGCGTTCTCGAACTTCGGTTTGCTGCTGGAGCGGCGGACCGGCGAGATCGCGAAGGGCACCGCCCTCGCGGCCGTCGTGATCACGGCCGGCTACCTGCTGCTCATCCCGCGCTTCGGCGGGAGCGGCGCGGCATTCGCGACGCTGCTCGCGTTCCTCGCGCGGGCGCTCTGGATCGGTTGGCGGGCGAACAGCATCCACCCGCTCCACCTCCCTTGGGGTCGCGCCCTGAAGATCTTCTCGCTGGGCGCAGCGGCGTGGATTGCTTCGACTTTCGCGCCCCGACCCATTGTCCTGTCGATCGCCGTCCACACGTCGATCTTCGTGGCGTTTCTTATCGCCCTCGCAGTCTCGCCCGGCCTGCTGCCGCGGGATATCCGCGAGCGGCTGCGGGCGCTGGTCGCGAAGCGCCGGCTGTCTTTCGATTGAGCGTCGGCGTCAGCCGATGCTCGGGGACGGGAGCGGCCCGCTGACCTTGTCGAGCGTGATACCCGGCCAGTGCAGGATCCCGGTCGCGCGGCGCTTTGCCTCGATATCGCGATAGACGAACTCGACCCGCTCCTCCGTAAGGCCGGCCTGTGGAGCGACCTCGCGCGCCTGCATGCCCCGGTTCAACCCGGCCAGCACGATATCCATCTGCGGATAAGGCAGCGCGAAGTAGAACTCGTCCTGTCCCTGCGTGAGGCTGTAGGTGTCGGTGGTCGGCGTCGCCCCACATATCTCGTCGGGGAGGCCCAGGTACCGAGCCATCGCGTACACCTGGGACTTATACAAGTGCGCGATCGGCTTCACGTCGGCGGAGCCGTCGCCATTCTTGACGAAGAATCCTTGGTCGTACTCCAGCCGGTTCGGGGTCCCGATTACCGCGTAGTTGAGCCGGTCGGCGTGGAAGTACTCGATCGTCTTGCGCACGCGCTGCTTGAAGTTCGTCGCGGCAACGATTTGGAGGTAGTTGCGCAAGTCGAGCCGCTTCGACTGCACGCGGCCGTCCGGAGCCTGCACGACCAGCTTGTAGAAATTGACGCGGCCCTGGGCGCCGCCGTCGATGACGATCTTGTTCCTCCAGCCGGCCTCGTACTCCGGGAACGTCGCCTTGATCGCCTCGTCACGCCACCGATAGCACCCGAGGGCCTCGAGCGCCGGCGCGATGTCCACGCTGAGGTACTGGATCCCCAGGTGCTCGGCGAGGAGCTTTCCGCGGCGTCCAGAGTCAGTCGAAGAGTCGCGCTCCGGCAAGAGAAGGCCGAAAACCCGCTCGGTCCCGAGCGCGCGAACCGCGAGGCCCGCGCAGCAGGAACTGTCGATCCCACCCGACATGGCGATGATGACTCCGCGCCGGTGCAGGTGCTCCCTCAGCACCAGCTTGAGACGCTCCGTCACGCGAGAGGTTTCAGCGTCGAGGTCGAGCGCCAGGGCCTGCATCAGGTCTACGGACACGTATTCACCTCAGTCACGGTTCAGGTTTGGGACACGGTTGGAAGCCCGGCCGTGATAAGCTCGGCGGCCAGAAGGCGGCTCAGCTTCCCGTTCGCCGTCCGGGGAAGCTCCGCAACGAACAGCACGCGCTTCGGCACCATGTACGACTCAAGGCGGTCGCTACACGCCCGCTTCACCTGGTTCTCGACGAGCGTGGCGCCGGGTTTCAGCGTGACCAGGGCCCAGACAGCTTGGCCGAGCATCGGGTCCGGCATCCCCACGACGATTGTCTCCGACACGCCGGGCAGTCGATAGATCGCGTTCTCGACCTCGGTCGGGCTCACCTTCTCACCTCGACTCTTGATGATGTCGTCGGAGCGCGCCACGAAATGAAGTAGCCCCGCCGCGTCGCGAGTGAACTGGTCGCCGGTGCGAAGCATCACTTCGCCCGCGACCGGCGCCGGCACGAGGGCCTGCGCCGTTCGGACAGGGTCGTTCCAGTACCCCCGCATCACGTTCGGGCCCCGCACGTGCAGGGTACCGACCTCCCCGGGCGCGACCTCCCCTCCATGCTCGTCCAGCAGGAGGACCTCGGTGCCTGGGATCGCATACCCTACTGAGCTAGGGTGCGATTCCGCGAGCGCTGGCGGGCACCAGCACGCGCGGATGCACTCGGTCTGTCCGTACATCTTCACGAGCTGCGCTGAGGGGAAGATCCGTTTGATCCCCGGGATGAACTCCTCGGGGAGCGCGGCGGCAGCATTCGTGACGAGGCGAACCGATGGGAATCGCAATTCCGACTGCGCGTCGTGCGCTAGCATCACCGCGAACACGGTGGGCACGCCAGCGACGGTGGTCACCGACTCCCGCTGCATCCGCGTGAAGATCTGCGCGGGATAGGTGAAGTTTCGCTCGAGGACCAAGGTTGCGCCAACCGCCGTCGCCGGCAGGAGCTGGAAGAGCCCGTAGCCGAACGTCAGCGGCAGAGCGCAGAGCATCCGGTCGTCCGGGCGGAGCCCCAGGTACTCGACGACGCTGTCGCGCGTGAAACAGAGCGACGCATGTGTGTGCATCACGCCCTTGGGGTCGCCAGTGGTGCCGGAGGTATAAAGGATCGCCGCGAGGTCGAGCCCGATGTTCCTCGACTCGACGTCGGTCGCGCTCGACGCCGCAATCTGCGCCTCGAGGTCCTCGGATCCTTCCGGTCTCGTCCCCTCGACGGTCGAGGCCAGGGCGAAGGAAACGGCAGTGCCGGCGAGCGCCGGCCTGTACACCCGGGCAAGATGGTGCTCGCTGACGAGCGCGACCGCGCCCGAATCACGGAGGATCCAGTTGAGCTTCTCGGACTTCGTCTGGGCGTTGACGGCGACGGTCACGGCATCGGCGATCCAGGCGCCGAAGAGGGCGGTGACGCAGGCCGGCACGTTGTCCATCAGGATCGCCACCCGGTCGCCGCGGTGCACTCCGCACCGCCTCAGCACCTCCGCCAGCTTGTTGGCATCCGCCCAGAGGCGGGCGTAAGAGACGCGCTCGGATCCCGCGACGATCACTGGGTGATCCGGCCGCTCACGTGCACGGACCGACAGGACATCCTGGAGGCGACACCGCATCGACCGGTCTCAGCCCTGCTTACGCGCGAGGAAAGCGACGAGGTTGTCCACCGAGTCGAGATTCTCGGGGATCATCTCCTCCTCCTCAACCTTGATTCCGAAGGTCTCCTCGAGGAAGAACATCACTTCGAGTGCGCCGGTCGAGTCGATGATGCCGCGCATCATCAACGAGTCGCTATCGACGAGAGTCGAGGTATCGTCGGTGAAGAGGAAGTTCTCGGCGATGTAGCGGCGGATCTGCTGTCGCGGGTCCATGGGGAGTGGTGTGGGATGGGGCGTCGCGCTAGCGAGCAGGGCGCCAGTCCGCGAATCGGCTGACAAAGTGGTGATGCCAGACCTGCGTCGCCAAGATGCCGACGAAGGCCATGTGATCGCGGAAGGCCGTCGCGCGGCCCGCGCGCGCCTTCTCCAGCAACTTCGCGACCTTCCGCGGTTCAAAGTAACCTGTGGACTGGAGGGCCGTCGGGCTGAGCAATTCCTCGAGCCACGGCAGTGGCCGACCACTGAAGAACGCAGGGATATCGGGGGCGCGATACGGCTGCTTGTGCCGCCCGACGATCTCCCGCGGGAGGAGGGGCGCCATCGCGCGCTTCAACAGGTACTTCTCGTTGAGCACGCGCATTTTTAGCCGAGGATCCAGACGGGCGGCGAACTCGATTACCCGATGGTCGAGAAAGGGAAACCGCCCTTCGACCGAGTTCGCCATGAGTTGGCGATCGCCCTGGGCGCTCAGAAGGTACCCGCTCATGAGCGTGCGGGCCTCGAGTTGCTGCGCGCGATGAAACGGGTCCCACGTCGCCGCTGCGCGAGGCACAATTGCCAGCAGTTCGTCCTCCGCAGCGACTCGGAGGCCAGCGGCGAACTCCGGGTGGTAGAACTGTTTCGCCTGCGCGGTGGTCTGGAACCGCGTCAGGTGACTGAATAGCGGCGCGTCGGGTGCATCGAGTCCGACGCCATAGAAGTTGCGCAGGAACGAGAGGCCCTGATTCCCGCCGACATCCAGCCAGGGATAGAGTCGCTTCAGCAGCAGCGGCCGCTTCGCGGAGCCTGGGTCGCGGCTCCAGAAACGACGGATCTTGGTCTCCTTGAACAAGTCGTAACCGCCGAAGACCTCGTCCGCGCCCTCTCCGGTGAGCACAACCCTGTAGTCGCGCCGGCGGACCTCCGCCGAGAGGAGCCTCATCGGCACGGGAGCGGTACGCAGGATGGGCATCTCCGCGAAGCGGACGGTCTCAAAGAACCCCTCACCCACCTCCGCCGTCGAACAGACCGTCCTCGCGTGGTCCACGCCGAGGTGCGCCACCAGCCGATCCTGGTACTCCCGCTCGTCGTGTTCAGCCGAATCGAATCCAATTGAGAATGTGCGAAGCGGTGCGTCGGAGTGCGTCCGAATGAGCGCCACGAGCGCGGACGAGTCGAGGCCTCCGGATAGGTACGCCCCCACCGGCACGTCGGCCCGCAGTCGGATCCGGGTCGCGTCTGCGAGCAACGCGTACAGCTCATCTCGGAGCGCCGCCTCCGACCGCGAGTCGTGCTCACCCATCGGCGGATATTCCCAGCACCAGTACGGCTCGACCGAAATCGCGCCAGACTCGAGGACCAGACGGTGGCCGGGGGGGAGCTCTGAGATCCCCTCAAATGCCGTCCGCGGCGCCGCCGGCGCCCAGCCGGTGAAGATCTGGTCCAAACCCAGCGCGTCGAGGCGTGGCGCATGGGGAAGCGTCGCGAGGATGCTCTTCACCTCGGAGGCGAAGTGGAGTCGCCCGCCGTGCACGCTGTGGTAGAGCGGGAGGATCCCGGGTCGATCCCGCAGGAGCGTCAGGCGGCGACGGCGAGCATCCCAGAGCCCGATCGCAAATTGCCCGTTGAGGCGCTGGACGAAATCATCCCCCCACTCTTCATAGCCATGTACGATCACCTCGGTGTCCGTGTTCGACCGGAACCTATGGCCGGCGGCTTCGAGCTCGCAGCGAAGTTCGACGTAGTTGAAGATCTCGCCGTTGAAGGTCGTCCAGATGGTGGCGTCCTCGTTGGCAATCGGCTGGGCGCCCCCTGCGAGATCGATGATCGAGAGTCGACGATGGCCGAGCGCGATGCCCGTCCCCACGTACACACCCTCGCCGTCCGGTCCGCGATGGGCGATCGCCGGGAGCATCGAGCGGACGTCACTCTCCGTTGGGGGCAGTCCTGAGGCCAGCAAGGCGATGCCTGCGATTCCGCACATTACTTCGCGTCGGCGAAGGGTGAAGGAGGCTCCGATATCCCATCGGAATGATACCTCCGGACGCGCTCATGCAGGAACCGGACCAGCGAGCAGGGCGCGGCGCGCTATCTTTCGGCCATGCTCGCAAGTGACCTTGCCGAAGCGACATGGGCCTCCGCGGCACGACTTCGCGTCCTCTTCGTTCACCAGTCCGTGGGCCGTGACCTGCTGGCGGGGGTCTCCGCCATCGCCGCCGGCATGTCTATTGCGTGGCCGATGCGCGACATCACACAGGTTCAGCCCGCTGGCGCTGCCATCCTGCACGCACGACTCGGGCGCAACCGTGACCCCGTCTCAAAGCTCGTGGCGTTCCGTGACGCGATGACGGGGGCCTCGGGACGAGGCGTCGATGTCGCTTTGGTCAAGCTCTGTTACGTGGACGTGAGGACCGGATCGGATCCTGATGCGCTCTGTCGTCAGTATGTCGAGATCCTTGAGGACGTCGCGAGAGCTCACCCAGCCACGCGAGTCGCGGCCATCACCGTGCCACTGACCACCGCTGAGACGCTGGCGCGGGTCGTGTTCGCGAGAGTGCTCAGCCGACGCACTCCGGAACGGGATGACAACGCGGTCCGGGCACGATTCAACGCCTCGCTCCGCGACGCCTGCGGTCGCCGCGGACTGGCCCTATTCGATATCGCCGCCGCCGAGAGCACTGCACCCGACGGATCGCCGACGCGTTTCGTGAGCGACGGCCGACCGATCGAGTCCCTGGATCCAGCCTGGACCTCCGATGGTGGTCATCTGAACGAGCGCGGTCGGATCGCAGTGGCCGGCCAATTCCTGCAGTTCCTCGCCGATCTGTCGCGGCGCGACGCGCCGGCACAACCCTCAATGGCGGTGGGCCGCCCCTGACCATGGCTCGAACACGGTACGCAAGCTTGCGCCAGCTCTTCCGGCGCTTCCGATGGGACCTCCTCGACCGGTTGGAGCGTCGGGCGTGGGCCTACTGGCTCATCTGGCAGGTCCCGGGCCTCTTCGGCGACATGTTGCGCGGACGCTACCTGTCGTCGCGGATGCGCAGTTGCGGAGCCGACCTTCGCGTCATGGCGGGGTGCAGATTCCGCTCGCTGGAAAAGCTCGAGGTGGGTGACAACGTCAGCATCGGATTCGACAACTTCCTCCAGGCGCACGGCGGACTTCGCCTCGGGAACCACGTTGTCACCGCCCCGGGCGTGAAGATCTGGAGCGTGAACCACGAGTACGACGACCCCGAGGCGACCGTCTACGAGCAAGGACAGGAGCAGAAGTCGGTCATGATCGGTGACGACGTCTTCATCGGCTCGAACGCGTTCATCATGCCCGGCGTCACGCTCCCCCAGGGGTGCGTCGTCTCAGCAGGCGCCGTCGTCGGCGTGAAGGCCTACCGTCCTCGGTCGATCCTCGCGGGGAATCCCGCGCGTGTGATCGGATATCGCGGCGGCGACGTTCCGGCGTTGCCCAACTCCACGGAGGGCTAGATGCTCAGGGGACTCGTCGATCGTCTGTTCGCCCGCCTCGGCTACGTGGTCATGCGCGAGAGTCATTTCCTCGAGCGCCGAGGGACCCTCGGTTGGGAGCGCCTCGGGATGCTCGACATCCGTCCCCAGACGGTCGTCGATGTCGGCGTCGCCTATGGGACGCCGGAGCTGTACCAAGCTTTCCCTGACGCCGAACTCGTGCTCGTCGAACCGCTCACGGAGTATGATGCGGCGATCGCCGAGATCCTCGCGCGCCGTCGCGGTAGGCGTTTCACGGCGGCGCTCGGCTCGGCGGATGGAACGCTCGACATCAACGTGGAACCCGACAACCGATTGAAGAGCTCGTTCAAGGAGCGCACGGCCGAGAGTTCCACCGGCGCGACGTTACTGCGCCGGACGGTGCCGGTGCGCCGGCTCGACTCCCTCCTCGATGGCGAGGTGCTGTCCGAGCCGATGCTGCTGAAGGTGGACGTGGAGGGCTTCGAACTCGAGGCACTTCGAGGCGCTCCGCGGACGCTTGCTCGCACGACCGCGGTGATCGTGGAGACCTCGATCGCTCGCCGGTTCTCCGACGGGCCGGGACTCACCGAGATTGTGGCAGAGATGCAGCGAAACGGATTCGAGGTTTTCGATTTCCTCCACGTGGCGCGCGGAACGGGGCCTGGCGCACGGCACGCGGACCTGTTGTTCCTCCGCACCGACAGACTGATCTCGTCGGGTTCGTAGGGACGCTACCTTCGCGAGGGACTTGACCGGCGACTGCCGTGCGGCGCACGAACCGCTATCTTAAGCCGACCGTTCCGGCACGGACCACAGCCTCGCTCCCCGAATGCGCCCACTCCCGCGTCAGACAATCCTTCTCGTCGCCCTCTTGGCGATCTCCGCTGTCGGCTGCGGCGAGGCGTCGCCAGTGACACCTCCGCCGACGAACCTGACGGAGGGCAGGTGGTTCCTCCACTCCGTGAACGGTGAAGCCGTTCCGGCGCTGGTCGCCGAACGCATCATCGGTATCACGGCCGAGGAGACGCACATCGATTCGGCGACGATCGACGTGACGCTTTCCGGTACATGGACTCAACGTGTCTTCGTGCGCGTGCTGTACGGTGGAGCCGTTGACCGCGAGGAGATGTTCCTCGATCAGGGAACCTGGACGCGCGAGCCCGCCAGCTTCGCTTTCGTCTCGTCCGTTCGTAGCCGCGCCTTCTCGGCGCAACTGACCTCGGTCGGCACGCTCATCTCGACGGAGACCTTGCTCAGTTGGACTGGCGCGCCCACGCTGACGGGGACGTACGGGCTGACGGTGCCGTAGCCGAGTGCCACGTGAGGCGCGTCGGACGGGCGGTCACCGGGTGTCGGCGGAGTCAGTGGCTCGCGGCGTCGCCTCGTGTCAGAGTCGAATCCGCGTTCCCGGCTGACGCTCTTCGCCAGACCTCTCGCAGTCGCCGCGCCGCTCTCCCGACGTCGAGCTCACCGCGCACCTTGACCTTGGCGCGCTCGCCGAGACGAGTTCGCATCGCCGGATCCGCGGCGAGCGCCGAGATCGCGTCGGCGAGTGCCTGAGCGTCTCCCGGAGGCGTCAGGAGCCCGTCTGCGCCGGGGACAATCACGTCGAGCGGCCCTCCCGCGGCCGCCGCGATGACAGGTTTCCCCGCCGCCATCGCCTCCGGCACAACCATCCCGAAGGGTTCCGGCTCGATTGACGCGTGCACGACGATGTCCATCGCGTGGTAGTACGGTTCGGGCGCAGGCTGATAGCCGGCGAAGATGAACCGATCGGGGTACCCCGATGACCCGACCGCCATCCGGACCTCCTCGAGGTACTTCGGCGCGCCGTCGGAGACACCACCAACGATGACCGGCCGAATGCGGGGATGTCGCCGCATGGCGACCGCACAGGCCTGCACGAACTCGACGGTGCCTTTCCACCGGACTATCCGGCCGAAGAGCCCGACGGCGATCTCATCGGCGGCGATGCCAAGTCGGGCGCGCACGCCCTCCCGCGCGTCCGCGGTCCGATCGAAGGCAGCGAAGTCGACGGGGTCCCAGATGACGTGGGTCCGATCGGCCGCGAACCCGCCCCTTTCCATGTCTTGGGCGAGAGCTCGGGAAACGCAGACGACGGCCGCGACATCGCCTGACCATTCGCGGACGACATCGAGATTGGGGAAGCCGCGGAGGTGGACGACGCACGGCAGTCCCGCGCGGCGCGCGGCCCAGAGCACGTCCGGCGGCACGAAGCCGTTGTTGAGATGGATGAGGTCCACCGGGGCGCGACGCATCCACCACCACAGGCGCAACGCGCTCCAGGAATCCGCGACGAAGGAGACGGAGGCCAGCAGCTTTCGAAGAGCCGGCCACGACCGCTCACTCGACAGAGATGACCGTGCGAGCTCGAGCGTGTGGTAGTTGATGAGGCGACGGAATCGCCGGACCGGCAGCCCGGCGTACCAACGGAGGTACTCACTCGGCAATTGTGTCGTGAGCACCGATAAGTCGACATCACCCAGGCTGCTCGCGACGAGTCCCATCGACTTCGTCGCGCCCCCGAAGCCGACCGAGTAGTCGACCACGAGGACGCGGAGCGGGCGGACCGCGGTCGACTCTCCGGCTGCTTGGTCGCTCAAAGAATATCGCTCCCTGAATTGAGTCGCACTCTCGACGCGTCCCTCGACGTGAAGCTAGTATTCATCATCGGAAGGTCGAATATACCTCGCTCCCCTCCCAGACATCCGACAGTGAAGGTATCCCCGGACCGGTTCGCGACGGCGGCCGCCAAGCTCCGCTGGTTGCTGGACCTGCGCCCGTCGGATCCGGTCCGGATCGCGGGGAACCACTTCGCCGCGCAGCGCGGCGACTTCGAGCAGGCGTTCTCCTCGGTGACGGTGGGTGAGGCCCGCGGCGAGTACCAGCCGAAGTTGCTGAGCGCACTCGATGCGCGCGACGCCGGCGCTGCGTCGATCGAGGACCGGCTCGCGTCCGCCCGACGAGACCTCGCTCCCGACGGTGTGATGCTCGTAGTCGCGCCGGGCAGCATGCGCTCGTGGAGCACGGGGCAGCACAAGGTCCGTCGGGCACTGGCCTCGTGCGGCCTCCGCGTGACGCACGCCTTCCTGCCCTTCCCGACGCTCTCCCGCGTCGACGAGTTCTGGAATGTCCGGACGCGCAGCGGGAAGCTGCCTTCGAGCGCGGGGTTCCTGCGCCAGACGCTCCACCGTCTGGGTCTGGCCATCCATTCGGACCGAGACGTGCTCCTCGTCGCCGGCGCTTCGCTCCAAGACCGCCTGACGCGGCGGCTCGATTCCCTTCGACCGTTGCTCGGCCTTCCCGAGAGCTCGGCGGCGGTGCTTGACCGATTTGCGCTCCGCCCGAGGGGCGCGACGATCCTGCTGATCTCGTCGGCGATCGGGGGGCGCGTCGTCCGCGCCGCGACCGATGCTGTGGTCGCATCGAAACTCGAACGGAACCACCTGATCACCGCCCGACTGCACGCGCTCCCCCGGCTGCCAGAGCGCTGGTCGCGGCTGATCCCGAGACCGATCGGCCGCTCCCGCGTCGGCGGCGCGGAGTGTCTGGTCGAGCAACTTATGCCAGGGACCCTCGCTTGGAAACTCGAACCCGGCGGCGCGGCCGCCGGTCGCGCGGCCGCGGAAGCCGACGAGTTCGCCGCTGCGCTTGGGATCGCCACTGGAATCACCGCCCGACTCAGCGAGGAGGATTTCGCCGTGCTGATCGGGAGCGTTGTCGACAGGCTGATTGCCGCGCCGGAGTTCGCTGGTGACCCGCCATCGGTAGAGACGCTGGCCCGTCTGAGGCAGGAACTGCGGTCTCGGCTGCTCGGTCAGTCAGTGACACGGGTGCTCGGACACGGGGATTTCGGGTTCGGCAATCTGCTCGTCGACCCACGCACGGGCGCCCTGCAGGGCGTCATCGACTGGGACACCGCGATCGATGCCGAGTTCGAGGGCGTCGATACCGCACACCTGCGGATCCAGCGCGAGACCCTCTGGACCGGCGGGGATTTCGCTAGGGCGTTCGAGCGCGCCATCGCTGGGGCTCCCGCGGATCGCACGCCATATGTGATCGCGGCGCTGCGAATAATCTCGAGGTCCGTCGACTACCGGGACGAGCTAGCGCGACTCTCAGGAGCCTACCGCCGGCTGCTACGCGCGGTTGGCGGTTCCCTCGACGCGCATCGCCTTCCGGACGCCTAGTTCCGTGTCCCCCCTGAGGCAACAACTGCCGGTGCGGTCGCCCGTGACCGCGCGACTGCTCCTCGCTGGCGCTAAGGCGGCGCTGTCCAAGCGCTCGGCGCGAGATTCGGAAGTTCGCGCCGCCTCCATTCTGCGCGGACGATTCCCGGCGCTGCGACCGCTCTTCGTCGACAGCGGGACCTCGGCACTAGCCTTGGCGCTGCGTGCCTTGCGGGCGGCCTCGCCCGGCCGAACCGGTCCTGTCGCACTCCCCGCGTACGCATGCTACGACCTCGCCACGGCAGTCCACGCAACGGGAACGCCCTTCGTCCTCTACGACCTCGACCCCGCGACGCTCGGACCGGATCCGGACTCTCTCCGGGATGCACTCTCCCATGGCGTGACGACGGTCGCCGTGGCGCACCTCTACGGCCTGCCCGCGGACATGCGCCTCGTGCGCCGCATCGCCTTGACGGTGAACGCCCAGCTCATCGACGACGCCGCGCAGGCCTTCGGGGCGACGCTCGACGATCGTCCGATCGGGGCCTGGGGTGATGCCGGCGTGCTGAGCTTCGGGCGGGGCAAGGGAGTCACTGCCGGCGGCGGCGGCGCGCTGCTGCTGCCCGATGCCCTGCCGAACCCGACCGGATTCAGCGCCCTGTCCGCCGCGGAAGCAGGGCTCCGCGCCCTCGTACTTACCGCAGCGCAATGGATGCTCGGCAGGCCCGCCCTCTATGGACTGCCGGCCTCGATCCCAGGCCTCGGGCTCGGTGCCACGGTCTTCCGCGCTCCACATCCTGAGCGGCAGGCGACCCGGTTTTCGCTCGGGGCGCTCGTCGAGGCCCTTGGCCTCATGGACGCTGAACTCGCGTCACGCCGCGCCTCGGCGGAGCGGTACTCGCGCATGCTCTCGGGGAGCACCGTCGCGATCCCGGCACCACCCGTCGGAGCCTCGCCGAGCTACCTGCGATATCCAGTCATCCCCGCTAGGGGAATCGCACAACGGATCCGCCGGGGCGACGGGCGATCGCTCGGGATCGCTCCCGGCTACCCGCTGTCGCTGGCGGATCTCCCCGGATTCGGTGACCGCAGGACCAACGGCACGGGGCGCTTCGAGGGAGCGCGATTCCTTGCCGCGAATCTGGTGACGCTACCGGTGCACTCCGCTGTGCGAGAGGCGGAGTTCTCGCGGATCGCCGACTGGTGCGCCCGCGGCTGATTGGGCCCGGCGCGCGGCCCGCTCGGCGCGACGCACCGCCAGGTGCAGGCCGGCGGACATGCCGAAGTGCACCCACTGGTAGGGATAGAAGAGCACCGTGACGAAGAAAGCAGAGGCCATGTATCCGACCGTGCCTCCGTCGAGTCCGAGTGCGAGGTTCGTCGCGAAGGCGCCCGAGGGTCCGAGGCGTCGCGCGAGACGCCGGGTCCTATAGTTGAGCCAGAAGCTCCCGCCGAGGAGGGCGAGGAGGCTGGCAAAGCCGATGTAGCCGAGTTCCGCGGCGGCTTCTACGAAGATGTTGTGCGGTAGTCCGATCCCCTCCAGTCCCGTCTCGACGCGATAGGTGGCTTGGTTGTATGTCGTCCAGTTCTTGTAACCGACCCCGAGGAACGGATACCGCTCCGCGAGCTCAATCCCTCGGGTCCAGTACGTCAGGCGACTGACGGATGTATTGTCCTCGCCCGACTCGGAGAGTCGCGCTCGCTGCTCGTCCGGGACTATGGCGTAGGTGGCGAGCGCGAAGATCGCCAAGCCGATGGTTCCGCGGACCTTGTAGCGGCTTCTGAGCAGCATCCAGAGGGCGACCGCGGCCATGCCGACGAGTGCCCCGCGCGATGACGACGCGACGGCACCTGTGACGGCGAAGAAGGGGAGTGAGAGCAGGCCGACGTAGACGGGCCGGCTCACGTGTCGACGCAGCGCCAGTGCGAAGTACAGGGAGACGGGGAAGACAATGCACATCTCGATGCCGAATTCCCCGGAGTTGGAGAACCATCCCGGTGCACCGCTCACTCCCCAGCCCCTGAACGCGAAGCCATTGCCAGCCCACGACCGGAAGGCGAAGAACGCCATCTTGTAGTTCCAAAGCAGCCATCCGGCGATGAGCAGGAACTGCTTAGTGAGAGTGTTGGCGCTCGTCGAGAGGGCGAAATACACGAAGAGCCAGCTCACATAGAGCGACATGTTGTTCATCGAAACCGAGCGATCGTACGCCACGATCGAGGAGGCGAGCACAACCATCGTGAACAACGCCATCGCCGAGTCAAGGAAGCACCAGCGCCGGCGGGAAAGCTCGAGTAACGCGGTGCAGAATGCCGCCGTAAGCGACATCAGCGCGAACGGGAGGACGTCCAGCGCCGTGTAGATGGCCTGTGGTCGCACGTACTCGAAGAAGATGTACACGTACAGCGCGAGTACGCTGAGCGGCTGCCGCGTGACGGTCCGCCAGATCGCGCGCGGTCGGAGCGCGAGCACGTCCCCCGCGATCGCCAAGGTCGGCGGCGGTTCAAGCGTCGACAGCGGAGCGCGCCTCACGATTCAACCTATCGCGCGCGGCGACGTCGGCGTAACGCCCACTTGGGTCCGACCCAGCGCAGAGCCGATCGTCTCCCACCCGAAGTCGGCCAGTAGCGTCCCGAGGCGCGGGAGCACTCCCCCCTGCCCCGCGTAATGCCGCACCCGCGTCAGCAGCGGTACATCGAACCGCGGTTGCCCGGGATCCCACTCCCACGGGTGGATGTAGAACGTCCCCGGCACACCACGCTCCTCGGCCGATCGCATCGCCGCGTGCACCAGCCACGGCGGCAGGATCCGGAAGTACGCCCCGCCCGCCGCCGGCAGCAGCCGGCCCGCCAGGCGGAGCGTCGCCGGAGGAACCTCCCAGAGGCGCCCCGCCGGCCGGTCGATCCAGTACGGATCCTGACCCCCGCCGACGTATCCGTAGCCCGCCCGCCGCACCGGGAAGAGCGACGAGTCGTACCGATGCCCCTCCTCGATCAGCACATCCAACGCCCACTCCGTCCCCCGCACGATCGAGTAGCTCGGCGCCCGGAAGCCCAGCACCGGCTCCCCGGTCAGCCCCTCCAGGATCCCCTTCGTCCGCCGCACCGACTCCCGGAAGTGCTCCGGCGTCTGGTGCGTGATCCGCTGATGGTCATACGTGTGCGATGCGAGCTCGTGCCCCGCCGCGGCGATCCGCTTCACCATCGCCGGATGCCGCTCGGCCACCCATCCCACGGTGAAGAAGGTGCCGAGCGCGCCCCGGCGCGCCATCAGCTCGAGGAGCTCGTCCACCGACCGCTCGACGCGGCTCTCGTAGCCCTCCCACTTCGCCATCGGCGCGTAGGGCGCCAGCGCGACGACCTGGAAGTACTCCTCGACGTCAACCGTGAAGTGATGGCGGACGCGCGATCGCGCGGTCACCGCGGGGTCAGGTCGAGCGCCGAGCGGGGCTTGAGGCGCCAGGTCCCGGCGCCGGTCGGCACGAGCACGCCGGCGATGTCGAACCGGTTGCCGGGGATGAAGAGCCCCGGCGGCAGGGGCTGCTGGAACCCGATGTCGGCCGCGCGGTCGAGGATCACGATCGCGGCCCCCGACCCGTCGTCCACCGTGAGCTGCATGTTGCCGAGCACGGTCGCGGTGTCGGTCACCGGCACGTCCACGAGCCGCACGAGCGCGGCGTCGAGCGTTCCCGCCGCGCCTCCCTGCTCCACCTGGAGGGTGGTGAGGACCGGCGAGGTCGGGATGAAGGTCGTCCCGACCACGAATGGCGTGACGTCGTCGAGCACGCGCTGGCCGAGCCGGTCGGCGATGCGGGCGCGGAGGATCACGCTGTCTCCGGCGAGCACCTCGACGGCGGCGGGCCGCACGCGCGTGGCGCGCATCGCGCCGCCGGCGTCGTCCACGATGTGGAGCGTGGTGTCGCTGAACGTCGTGCGGGCGTGGAGGGCGATGCCGCGCACGAAGAGGCGCACACCGGGATCCAGCGCGCGCGCCTCGGCGATCGTGTACACCGGGTAGCTCACGGCGCCGACGAACGGCACCGAGTCGCCCGGAAGCACCGTGACGCTCACGGGGGCGCCGTCGCTCAGCACCTGCGCGCTGTCACCGACGCTCAGCGGGTCCACGACCACCACGTAGGTGCCGACAGGGATGTTGCCGAGGCGGAAGGTGCCGTCGGCGCCGGTCGTCGCGCGGTGGAGGGTGTCGGTGCCGCCGGGGGAAAGCAGCCGGATGCGCGCGCCGGCGAAGGCGGCGTCGCTCAGGTCGCGGCTGCGCGAGCCGTTGGCGTCGAAGAACACCTCACCGAGCACGGTGCCGGTGGCGGTGATGCCGAGCGTGCGCGAGGCGCCGCCGTTCTCGCACGCCACCGCGGCGGCGAGGAGGAGCAGGAGGGCGAGTGGGCGACGGATCATCGGCCGATCCTCAGTCCGACGCGGAACAGGGGGCCAGGCGACCGCTCCGCGAGGAGGGCGCCGAAGTTCGGGTTCACCGCGAGCGGGACCGTCGTGAGACCACCGGCGGTGGAGACGGTGCCGGTGCGGTCCACCAGGTAGAGGGCGCGGTCCACGGGTCCGTACTGGCTCGCGGCGACGTCCATCGCGTCCAGCACGAGGTCCATCGGTCCGCCAGCGAGGGAAATGAGACGGAAGGCGGCGCGCAGGTCGAGACCGTAGCGCAGGTCGCCGCGGCAGCTGTTGCGGCCGGCGAAGGCGCCGGTGAAGCTCGCGAGGCAGCTGTTCTCGGCGATCAGCGCGTCCATCCCCGGCGCGGCGCCGTCCACGAAGGCGGGATCGTTGCCGGCGACGCCGTCGCCGTTGGCATCCACGCCGTCGCGGAATCCCGGGGTGAACGGCGCCGCCGAGGCGAGGCGGAACGCCATCCCGATCCTCACCCCGCCGCCGAGCGCGCGCCACTCGGCGGCGGCGATCACGCGGTGCGGGACGTCGGTGTCGGCGACGTCGTCGGCCCACTCGGTGCCATTGGCGCCGGCGGGCAGCGGCGCGAGCACCTCCATTCCCGACGCGAGGTTGTCCCTCGCGCGCGAGTAGGTGTAGTGCAGGCCGAGGGAGATCCCCTCCTCGACCACGCGCTCGATGCCCGCGGTGGCGGACATATACTCGGAGTAGCCGGTCACCTCGATGGCGGTGACGGCGTCGAAGTCGCCGAACCGGCGGTTGGTGCCCGGCTGGGCGACGATCAGTGTGCCGACCTGCTGCAGCGCGCCGTAGAGGGGGCGCCCGTGCTGGTCGAAGCTGCTCGGCGCGACGGGGAGGTTCAGGTCGCGGCGGCGCGAGAGGTAGTCGGTCTGGCGATAGCCGCCGCGGACGTACGCGGTCCAGTCGCCGAGCTCTCGGAGGAGCGCGAAGGAGAAGCGGCGCGTGCGCGGCCCCTCGTAGCCGGGACCGAGCATCGCGATCGTGCGTCCGCGCACAGGAGCGGTGATCGCGTCCGGCGAGGCGGGCCATCCGCCGAGGTTGCCGACGGCGGAGCGGACCTCGATCCCCTCGTCGAGAGCGAGGGCCTCGCCGAGGTCGCGGCGGTCGGGGAGGCCGTTGTAGATGCCGGCGCCCCCTTCGAGCGTCCACTGGCGCCGGTCGCCGAGCTGCCAGCGGAAGCCGAGACGCGGCGCCATCCGCGTGCGCGAGGCGCGCACGTCGCTGTTGTCGAGGCCGCTCACCGCCTCCCACGCGGCGTTCCGCTCGATGTCGGCGACGCCGAGCTTCTGGCGGTCGAGGCGGAGCCCGACGCTCACCGCGAATCCGTCGGTGACGGTCCAGGCGTCCTGGGCGAAGAACGAGAGGTCGGAGGACCCGAAGTTCCCCGAGGTGGCGTTGCCGTTGAGGCCGCGCCAAGCGCCGGCCGCGAGTTCGAAGTCGTCGCCGTCGCCGAACGAGAAGGCGCCGCTCGTCCCCGCCGCCCCCTGCGACTCCTGCCGCATGTTGGCGTAGGTGGTGCCGAGCTTGAGGCGGTGGGCGCCGAGGTCCCAGTGGAGCAGCGCGGTCACGTGGGGCGAGGCGACCTGGTCGCGGAAGGGTTCGAGCCGATGCCCGCCGATCGTGAGTCCGCGTCCCGCGAACGAGGTGCGCGCGAGTCCCGGCCGCTCGGCGCTCACCTCGCCGACATCGCCCGAGATGCGGACCTCGCCGTTGACGCGGGCGTTGATGCGGGCCAGGAGGTCGGCGGAGAGCTGCGCGGCGGTGGCCTCGTAGCGCGAGCCGATGGCGGCCGTGGTCGAGGCGAGGAGGGGCGGATCGGCGACGACGAGCCGCGAGCCCGCCGCGCGGAGGGAGATCGCGTAGCGGTCGCCGAGCTGCCAGTCGAGGCGGCCGAAGCCGCTCGCTCGCTCCTCGAGCCGCGCCGTCTCGAGGAGATAGGGATCGAGGCTGGTGCCCCAGACGTCGCGCGCGGCGGTGGCGATCTCGGCGCCGGCGGCGTCATCCTCCGCGAACCAGGCCGGGCGCGCCGACTCCGAGCGCTGGTAGTCCATCCCGATGATCGCGTGGGCGGTGTCGCGCTGGATGGGGCCGCTGAGGATGAAGGCGCCGCCCAGATCGGTGGTGCCGCCGAAGACGGCGCCGCGGAGCGCGTTCACCCCGCCGCCACGGAGCGACCTGGCGTTGAGCCCGACGCCGGTGCCGCTCGCCTCCACGTCGTAGCCGACGCCGCCGACGGTGACGGCGGTGAGCGCGCGGCTCGGCAGGGCGAGTGCGCTGGTGACGCTCCCGGCGTCACCGGGCGTGGCGAAGGCCGTGAGGCGCGAGCCGTCCACCATCAGGTCGGCGTAGCGCCAGGGGAGCCCCTCGACGCCGTTGGCATCGGCCACGGGCGAGAGCGCGGTGGCATCGGTCGCGAGGCGGCGGCCACCGGAGAGCTCCATCAGCCCGCGCTCCCAGAGCCACGCGAGTGGCTCGGGGCGCACCCCGGCGGCCTGCATCGTGTCCACTCGGGTGACGGGGGGCGCCTCACTCCGGAGGATGATCCGCACATTGGGGGTCGCACCCGCCTCGACGTTCACTCCCACGTAGCGCATCGGGCGGTAGCCGAGCGCCTCGATGTGGATGTCGTAGGTGCCGGGGGTGAGGAGGGCGAAGCGGAAGTCGCCGTCGCGGCCGGTGGTGAAGTGTCGCGTGGCCTCGCTGGCGCGCTCGATGATCCGCACCTCGGCCTGGTGCACCGGGCGGCCCGCGGCGTCGGCGACGTGGCCGTTCATGGCGCCGTGCACCGTGCTCTGCGCCGCGAGCGGTCGCGAGAGCGGCAGGGCGACGGAAGCGGCCAGGATGAGGCCGAGCGGGATGGCGCGCCGGACGGGGTGGTGGCTCGTCACCGGGGGGTCGCTGGAGGGAGAACGGAGCGGACGGAGCTCCTGAAACGTAGCAGATGGAATGACGCTCAACCCCGCCCTCCGGTGACACTTGGGAGGGCGATGTCGCGCTGCCGCCACAGTGAGGAAACGACCCCCGAGGTAGCTTTGGGACGTTGGCCCTTCCCTCCCCACCGATGAGACCTTCGGCCGAAGCCCGCCTGGTGTTCCGGACCGCGGACCCGACCTTCGGGGACGCGGAGTGCCTTGCGACGGTACGCGGGGTGCGGGACTGGGAGCGGGTGCTCGCGATCACGGAGCGCGAGGTGGCGTCGTCGTCGGTCTGGCGGGCGATCAAGGCCTGCGGTGCGGAGATCCCCGCGGACGTGCCCGCGGACGTGGCCGAGCTGCTACGGGGGCGGGCGATCGCGCGGGACCTTCGCATGCAGCGGCTCTCGGCGCGGATGCAGCAGACGGTGCGGGTGTTCGCCGAGCGGCGGATCCCGGTGATGCTGCTCAAGGGGGGCGCGTTCGCGGCGATGTTCGACCCGACGCTGCGGACGCGGGCGATGAATGACCTCGATCTTCTGGTCAGACGCGCGGATAGCATCCGAGCGTCCGAGGCGGTCGTGTCGGCGGGGTGGCCGCTGACCGACGATCCGCGATTGCTCGAACTCTTGCGCGACGAGCATCATCTGCCGCACTTCGTGGACCCGCAGGACCCGGGAACGCGGCTCGAGCTGCACCTGGCGCTGATGCCGTCGGACCAGCCGTTCGCGTACCGCGAGGAGGAGCTGTGGCGCGAGGCGCGTCCGGCGTCGGCGCCGTTCGAGGGGGCGCTTGTGCCCTCGCCGGAGCACCTCCTGCTGCACGCCTGCATGCACTTCGCGTGGCAGCACACGCTGGCCTTCGGCGCGTGGCGGACGATCCGGGTGGTCTCGGCGCTCGCGGCGATGCCGGGGTTCGACTGGGAGCGGTTCGTGGGGATGGCGCGCGCGGCGCGGGCGGCGACCTGCGCCTACTGGACGCTCCGGCTCGCCCGCACGCTGAGCGGGATCGCGGTGCGTGAAGATGTGCTGGAGATCCTCGCGCCGCCGTCGACGGAGTGCATGCGGGGGGCGTTGGAGCGGCACTTCGTCGCGGCGATCGCGGTCGGTGAGGGGCCGCGAAGCCCGTCGGTGAAGCTCACTCGATGGCTCTGGCTCTCGGCGCTGCGGCCGCGGTGGTCGGGGCACCCGAACCCCGGGCGGTTCGACCCCGAGAACAAGTGGGCGACGGCGTACGGAGTTGCGTCCACTGAGGTGGGGTTTGTCCGGCTGCTTCGACACCTTCGTGGCGTCGGTCAATGGTGGAGCTTCCTGCGCCGCACCCTCGCAGGCTAGGTGAGGCCGACAGTCGCAAGTCGCGCCGCAATCGTCTCTATGAGCATGTCGCGATCTTCGCGAAGGATCTGCGTATGTTCGATGTTCGGAAGCCAGTCAACCGTCGCAAGACCGTTCAGCGCCAGTTGTGGGAACATCTTGCGTACTTGACCGCGATGATTGAACGATCCGCGACGGCCATTGGTGTAGATGAAGTAGAGTCGCGTGCCCCTGTCCACTAGAGTAGCGAGGATTCGATTCGACTCCTCGCGCGACATCACCTCGTAGGCGACGATGCTCTTCTCGCCCATGACCGCTCCCGGCCGCCAGAGCCCCAGTGCGCGGATGACTCGGCGGCGCGCGCGCCAGAGTGAGTTTCGCCACCCCCAGCCAGGAGTGCGATAGGCGAAGGGATCGACCATGACCACGCCAGTGACGCGTGGGTCGCACTCGGCGTAGCGAAGGGAGTCCTCGGCCCCGGAACAGATGCCCCCGAGGAGCAACGGAGTCCCGCGAAATCGGGTGGCAAGCAGCTCGGTTGCGCTCCCCAGCTCGAGGGCGGTGCGTTCGCGGAGGTTCCCAGAGCGCAACGGCGCGCTGTCGCCGATTCCACCGAGATCGAAGCGCAGTGTCGCGATGCCCTTCGCAGCAAGGAACCGTGCCCACTCTGCGTACACGCGAAAGGGACCGAACTTCGGGTTGAATCCGACGGTCACTAGACCGAAACACGCTCTCGGCACTCCCGACGCAGGCTCGGAGATGATCCCCACCAGGCGTCGCCCCGGCCCGAACTGAATCGCGGTCTCGCGCACTAGAGCAGCCCCGCGAGATCGAGCAGCGCTTGCACGATCCCCGAATCGGGCATCAACTCCCCAATCCTCCGCGGGTCATTCCACGCCGAGTCTGTGGGAAGCATCACGCAGCGCGCCGCCGTACCAGTGGGGAACAGTCGATCGAACCACGCGCGCTGCCGAAGGTGATCCGAACTGACAAGCCAGCCGACTGCGACCGACGGCTCGCGAGGTGCCTCGACCGCCATCTCACGAATGGCCTCGATCCCACTTGACGAGTGCGCGGTACCGAGCAGATCGACTTGACCGCGCCGAAGAGACCTGCGGCGACGGAGCCGAAGCACCAGAAGCGATCGTAACGTCCGCGCATGCATCCGCGCCAGCTCCGCGAGATGCGCTCGGCCATCGAGCACCGGATCCCAGAGAACGACTCGGATAAATCGCCCCTCGTCGGCAAGCTGCGCGAGCAAAGTACCACCCAAGCGAACGCCGATGGCAAGAATCTCACTCGCTTCGCTTCGAAGCCGCAACTCGTCCGCGGCAACTCGGATGTCCTCGCGCCATCGATCCGGCCCCGCAGCATGATCCTCTCCGAGGGAGTCGCGAGTTCCGAAGTAGTCGAACCATAGCGTCGCCACACCAAGACTGGCGAGGCGGCGGGAGAGCTGGGTCAGGACGAACGTCGGTCGCACGTCGTCGCTCCCGGCGACCGGACCGCAGATCAGCATCGCTCGCGCTCCCGGGCCTTCGAGCGGACGATAGAGTCGCCCGTAGAGCTCCCCACGCACACCGAAGAAGAAAGTCTCCACCGCGTCGCGCGGCTCCGAAGCGTCTCCATCGTCGGTAGTCGAGTTCTGGACGCCGCGCTTGGCGTCACATTGCGCAGCCAGCTGCGCCAGCGTCTCCCGCAGCAGCGCCATCCCCTCGATCGTGACACCGAGTTCCTTCTCGGCGCGCACCACGACCTGCATCGCGAGGAGGGAGTCGCCGCCGAGCTCGAAGAAGTTCTGCCGCCGTCCGACGGCGGGGAGCTTGAGCAGCTCGCACCACGTGCGGGCGAACCAGCGCTCGGTGTCGCTCCGGAGCTCCTGCGACGCGCCGGCGGCGGGCGCCGCCTCGGCGAGCTGCGGCAGGGCGTGGCGGTCGAGCTTGAGGTTGTGGTTGAGCGGGAGCGCGGCGAGTTCGACGACAGCCGCGGGGATCATATAGTCGGGGAGACGCTCGCTGAGCGCGCGCCGCACGCGGGCGCCGAGCTCGGCGGCGTCCACCGCGTCGGGGGGCGCGGCGGTCACGTCGCGCACGATGAACGCGGCGAGGACCTTCTCGCCGCGCAGCTCGCGTCCCACGCACGCCGCGTCGGCCACGCCCGGCACCTGCCGCAGGTGGTACTCGACCTCGGCCGCCTCCACCCGCATCCCGCGGATCTTCATCTGGAAGTCGGTGCGACCGAGCAGCTCCACGCCGCGCCCCTCGTGGTACCGCCCGACGTCGCCGGTGCGGTAGAACCGCTTGCCGTCGAGCATCACGAACTTCTCGGCGTCGAGCTCGGGGCGCGCGAGGTATCCCGCGATCAACCCCGGCCCCGCGAACCAGACCTCGCCGACCTCCCCCGCGGGCACCGCGCGCTGCGCCTCGTCGAGGATCCGCACCTCGGTGTCGGGGAAGGGGAGCCCGACATACGTGCGCTCGATCGGCTTGCCGTCGCGCGGCACCTCGTCGGTGCACCCCATGCAGCTGATCTCGCTGCAGCCGTAGATCACGAAGACCTCAACCCGCGGGAAGATGTCGCGCAGGTCGGAGAGGACCTGTGGCGGCACCATGTCGCCGCCGCTCGAGGCGTGGCGCACGCGCGCGTAGCGTTCCGGCGTCCATCCGTCGCGCGCGGCGGGGATGACGCGCTTCAGGAGGCTCGGACCGGCGTGGAAGAAGGTGACCTCCTCGAAGGTCCGCGCCAGGCGCTCGGCGTCCATCACGTGGTCGCGGTCGAGGATGATCACCGTCGCACCCGCCGTGAGCGGGACGACGACCTCGAAGATGCTGATCGAGAAGGTGAACCGCGCGATCACCGGGAAGACGTCGGTCGTCGCCATCGCGTAGCGCTCGCGGGCGGCCTTCGCGAACCAGGCGACGTTGCGGTGGGCGGCGCGCGCCCCCTTCGGCTTCCCCGTCGTGCCCGAGGTGTGGAAGATCGTCGCGATCCGGTCGGGGTCGTCGGGGACGTCAGGAGGGAGGTCGCTGTGTCCGGCGATCGTCCGCGCGTCGTCGTCGAGGGCGACCAAGGGCGCGCCGAGGGAGACACCGAGGCGCTTCGCGAGGGCGCGGCGCATCACCACGACCTTGGGATGGACGTCGGCGATGAGTCCCTCGATCCGCGCGACGGGATACGTCGGGTCCACCGGCACGTAGGTGCCGCCGGCCTTGAGCACCGCGAGGAGGACGACCGGCACGTCGAGCTCGGGCTCCACGCAGGTGACGACGAGGTCGCCCGGCCGCACGCCGCGCGCGAGGAGCATGTGCGCGAGTCGGTTCGCCTTGGCGTCGAGCGTCGCGTAGGTGAGGTGCTCGTCGCGGTAGCGGACCGCGAGATGCGTCGGTCGCTCCCTCGCGTGGCGCTCGATGAGGCGATGGACCAGCTCAGGCATCCGGCCTCCCCTGCGCCTCCCAGCTCTGCGCATAGCGGCCGCCGGATCGCAGGAGCTCGTCGTGCGTCCCCGACTCCACGATCCGCCCGTGCTCCATCACGTGGATGATGTCCGCGCGCCGCGCGATCGCGAGCCGATGGGTGATGATCAGCGCGGTGACGTCGCCGGTGAGGTGACGGAACCGCTCGAACCAGTCGGCCTCGGCCCAGGAGTCCATCTGGCTCGTCGGTTCGTCGAGCACGACGATCGGCGTGCGGCGGAAGTAGGCACGGGCCATCGCGACGCGCTGCCACTCGCCGCCGGAGAGCTCGGTGCCGCCGGCGAACGACTTGCCGAGGATGGTGTCGTAGCCGGAGGCGAGGGCGGCGAGGAGGTCGTGCGCGCCGGCGTCGCGCGCCGCCGCCTCCACCCGAGGCGACGCCGGGTCGGCGCCGAGGTCGCTCATCGCGATGTTCTCCCGTGCCGTCCCCTGGAACATCATCGGCGACTGGAACATGATCGTCATCAGCCGGTGCAGCTCGCCGGGGTCCGCCGCGCGGAGGTCGGTGCCGTCCACCTCCACACGCCCGCTCTCGGGATCGTAGAAGCGCGCGAGGAGCTTGATGAGCGTGGACTTCCCCGCCCCGTTGGCGCCGACGATCGCGACGGTCTTCCCGGCGGGGACGGTGAGGTCGAAGCGCTCGAGGGCGAGGCGGTCGGTGTTGGGGTAGCGGAAGCTGACGTCGCGGAAGCGGATGCCGCTCGCGAGGCGCGGCGGGAGCGTCTCCGGCGCCGCGGGCGCGACCACCTTCGGCTGCACGTCGAGGAAGTCGAAGAGGTTCTCGAGGAAGAGGCTGTTGCTGTAGAGCTGGTTGATGTTGCTGAAGAGGGCCTTGATGAGCCCCTGGCCGCGCTGGAAAGCCTGATAGAAGAGGGCGATGTCGCCGAGGGAGGCGAGCCCCTGCAGGGCGCGCCAGACCATCCAGGCGACGGCGCCGGCGGCCGAGCCCATCGCGACGAACTCGGCACCCATCCGCTTGGCGCTCTGGATGCGGAGCATCCGCAGGCGCTCGGTGCGGAGGACCTTCCGGATGCTTCTATAGATGGTGCGGAAGTGCTCGCCGAGCCCGAAGAGCCGCACCTCGGCGGCCGACTGTGCGCCGGTGAGGAGCTCGGCGAAGTAGGCGGCGCGCCGGCGGTCGGGGGTACGGCGCATCCACCAGTCGTGGTGCTCGCGGCTCGCGCGCAGCACGACGACGAAGGCGGGGAGCGCACCGAGCAGGAGGGGGAGGAGGAGCCAGAGGCCGTACTGGAGCAGGAGGGCGCCGATGCCGAGGACAGTGACGCCGTTCTGCAGGACGGCGCCGGCGCCCTCGAGCATCACGAGGGGGCGGCTCGCGGAGTCGTGGCGCACGCGGTAGAGCTTGTCGAGGTCGGTGGCGGTCTCGTAGAAGGCCATGTCCACGCGGGTGGCCTTGGCGTGGATGAGGTCGCTCACGTGGTCCTGCACGAGCTCCGACTGGAGCTGGCTGATCCACTGGATGGCGAGCTTGAGGAACTCGGCTGCGACGACCAGCGCGACCATCGCGGTGACGACGGGGACGATCGGCTGGACGGCGGCCCAGGTGGCCCCCGCGCCGATCACGCTCGTCAGGCCGTCAACGAGGGGCTTGGTGAGATAGACCGTCGCGACTGGGACGAGACCCTGCACCACGAGCAGGGCGAGCCAGGCCAGCGTCAGGCCGCCGGTGGCGGTCCAGATGAGGCCGAGCGTCCGCCGCAGGTAGGCGAGTCTCATCGGTCAAACATATCGGAGGGAGGAGGACCGACGTACGAAGGCCCCGCCACCGGAGTGGCGGGGCCTTCTGCACGTTGAACGACGCTCAGCGGGAGATCAGGAGTGCGAGTACTCGCCGAACTTGTCGCAGAGCAGGACGAGGTAGTTCTTGCCGCCGTGGCCAGCGTACAGGCCCGCCTCGGCGCTGCAGAGGAAGTTGTCCTCGCTGATCTTCGGCTGGTTGCCTGTCGGGACGCCGAACTTCTTCGTGATCGCAGGGGTCACGAAGGTGGAAGAGGCGATGGAGCCGTAGTCCACGATCGCGGGGGTGACGTAGGCCTTCTTCATCAGGGAACTCCCTCGAGTGCTGCGTGGTTGTCGTTTAACGTGCAATGCAGCCCTACGATTCGCAAGTCGGGGGCCACGGGGAGTTCGAGCGCACGCTGCGTTCAATTCATTGATGGTCAACGACTTGGATTCCCTTCGGGTGGACCCGAAAGTAGGCTCGGATCGGGGCGTAGCGCTCACGCCACACAACACTGCCGACAGCGCGCCTCAGCCCACAGCATCCGCACCTCATCCGCGCGCCAGATTCGCGATCAGTTCGACCGTCGCCGGCAGCAGGTCCAGCCTCATCGGACGGCGCACGTTCCATACCGGGAGCGCGGCCGAGAGTCGGGTGGCGTCCTTGAAGGAGGCACCACGGTCGGAGTCGGTGGGGAGCCGGAACCCCAGGTGCCAGATGTCCCTGACGCTCTCGATCGGATCCGCGCGATCGGCGCGGAGTTCGTCGCCCTCCCGCAGAAAACAGATCCCCCGGAGCGGCACCGGGGCCGAGCTCCCGCGCATCGCCGCAACCGGTCGCAGGAAGATCCGGTCGGGACGTTCGGCGACCACTTCCATCCCTCCCGGCGGCGCGCCGGCATAGACATCCGGCCGCATCCGCGCGAGCGCGGGACCGGGGATCACCTCCATCGTCGCGAGCCGGCAGCAGGTGAGGTCCTCGGCGAGCAGGCGGTGTCCGGCGGCGTGCAGCGCGAGCGCGAGCGTGGTCTTCCCGAACTTCGACGGCGCGGCGAGCACCATCGCCCCGCCATCCACCTCGACGGCAGCGGCGTGGAGCGAGGTGTCGCCGCGGTGCGCGAAGGCGAGCAGCATCGGCATCCCGTTGAGCCGCTGCTCGCGGAGGATCCCGTCGCCGTCGGCCGGGACCTCGACGACGCCCCGGTCGAGGTGCACGGCGAACCGGCCGGCGTCGCTGGTCCAGTACTCGTAGCCGCCGGGGATCACGTAGAGCGCGGCGTGCGCGGGGACCGCCGCGCCGTGGAGCGGCCACTCGCCGAGCGGCGCGTGCGCGGGGCGTTCGACGGCGCCGTGGCGCTCGACCACCTCGAGCGGCTCCACACCGCCCCCCTCGCGCAGGAAGCGGAGTGGCAGCGCGGTACGGATGCGGAACCCGAAGAGCGAGGGAGCGGGGGTCGCGTCCACCGGCGCGCTCAGAAGGTCGCGAGGAAGGCGTGCACGCGCGCGAGGTCGCGCACCGAGATCCAGTCGCCGAACGAGAGGTCCCGTGCGGCGATGCGGCGCGAGAGCTCGCCGTAATCCACGCCTGCGATCCGGTGCGGCGGGTCGCGGAAAAGCCGCTCGAGCATCGGATAGTCCACCTGCTGCATCACGTGCGGGTCGAAGTAGGTCTTCTTGAGGCGGTCGAGGATCTCGTCGGGGATCACGCCGCGCAGCGAGTGCCGTGCGAGCGCCTTCCACTGCTGCCAGGGGAACTTCACCTCCGGCTGCAGGCTCATGAAGAACTCCCAGAGATCCACGTCGGCGAACGGGCGCCGGATGGTGACGCCGGCGAACGCGGCGCAGGTGGCGTCGGCCTCCATCGTGACGGTGCAGCCGTCGAACCCCCACATCTGCAGGACCTTGTAGCGCTGGTGCGGCGGCGGCAGGAGGTCGGGGCGCGGCAAGTGCGTGCCGATCCTCTCCTGCTTGATCCACGACGGGATGATCGCCGGCATCCCGCCACCGGTGCGGCGCAGCCACCAGTTGGCGAGCCGGCCCGGCACGAACGCCGTCATCGCGTCGAACACGAGCGCGCTCCGCGATGCGCCGCGCCGGTGCATCGCGGCCATATACCGCACCATCGCCCCCCACCGGCCGCCGAGGAGCATGTGCGAGAGGGCGTGCGGATACTTGCCGTAGGTGAGCTCGGCGAACTCCCCGGTGAGCACGTTGTCGTAGCCGAGCGACTTGGAGCGCGAGTAGGCCTCCCAGACCTCGGGGATGGAGAGCGTGGGCACGGCGGTGCCGAGCTTGCGACTCCACTCGATGACGTCGTCGAGCGCCTTGGCCGACGGCCGGAAGGTGTGGAGGTCCATCCCGAACCGCTCGGCGGTGAGCCTGATCGGGACGCTCTCGTCCACGTCGGGGAGGTCGGGGAAGACGGCCGAGAGGGCGCCGATGGGACGTCCGGTGCGCGCGAGGTGCGCGGGGGCGGCGAAGGCGGCGATGGCCGGCGAATCGAGCCCGCCGCTCAGGAAGACGACGTCGCGCCCGGTGAGGCTCCGCTCGCAGGCCTGCTTGAGGAGCGCGAGGAACCGCTCCGACGCCTCCTCCACGGAGATGCGCGACGTCTCGAAGAGGGTCCAGGGGGTCCACCAGCGTTCCTTGTGCAGCTTGCCGTCGGGATGCGCGATGACGATCGCTCCCTGGATGACGCGCGAGGCGCCCTTGAGCGCCGACGGGGTGTGCGAGGGCATTCCGCCGTAGTAGAGCATCTCGACGACGGCGAGGTCGGGCTCCTCCTTGAGCTGCGCGGCGACGACGACCTGGCGCGCCTCGCCGCCGACGATGAAGCCAGCGGGATCGTCGCGGAAGAAGAGGCCGCGGAAACCGACGTGGTCGCGGAAGGCCCAGAGGGTGCGGCCGTCGGTGACGACGCCGGCGAAGGCGCCGCGGAAGCGCCGCACCGCCTCCCATCCGATGTGCGCGAAGGCGGCGACGACGATGTCGGCGTCGGTCGCGCCCTGCGGTGGCCGCCCGGCCTTGGTGAGTTCGTCGCGGAGTTCGGCGGCGTTGTCGAGCCGGCCGGTGAGGGCGGCGATCATCGGTCCGTCGGCCGTGATGCACTCGTCCACGAAGTCGGGACGCGTGGCGATGCCGAGGACGGCGTTGCCGGCGCGGCTCAGCTTCTTGAACGGCGTGGGATACGGGACGGCAGCGAGCGCGCGGAGGATCAGCTCGTCGTCCACGGGGCCGCGCTTGGGCAGGAAGGCGATCATCGCGCGTCCGGCCACGCCGCGGGGAGCGGCGGGAGGTGCGTGAAGTCGCCGAGGCCCGTCGGCAGGTCACCGACCACGATGCGTCCCTCGCTCTCCGCCCACGCATGCGCGAGGAACTTCCCCGCCGGCGTCTTCATCACGCCGATCCTGAGCTGCACCGGGTGGCCCGCGCGGGTGAGCAGCGACTCGGCGGTGACCGCCTGCGGCAGGCAGGTCGCGTCGGGGATCACCCGTTGCGCGAGATCAACCGCCCACTGCACGCGCTCGGTGGTGATCACCGCCGACGGTGCGCCGCGACGACGTGGCGTGAGGAGCTTGCGGACCGCCGCGAAGGGGAGGATCCAGACCGCGATGCGCGCGACGGCGAGGATGCCGAGGGCGCGGACGAGCAGCCATCGCTCCGCGCCGGGGAGCCGGAGGAACTTCGCGAGGCGGCTATTCGCCACCCCGGACCTCGAGCAGTCCCTTCTCGTCGAGCGCGCGCAGGAACGCGAGCACGTCGGACTCGCAGCGATCCGGCGTCACGTCATACTCGGACGCGACCGTCGCGCAGACGTCGGCGACGCGCATCGGCTGCTGGATGAGCTCCCAGATGCGCGAGCCAACGCCCTCGAATCCGTAGTAATGCGCCGAGGTCATGCTGAGCAGGACGGTCTCGCCGGCGAGGTCGGAGGAGACCTGGTCCTTGCCGGCGGCGACGATGGTCCGCGTCGTGATCGAGGCCATGGCTTGACGTTAACGCGACGGCGACGTCAGGGGATGTTGCGCACGATGCGGCCGCCGAGGGCGTTGGTGACCGCGAGCGGGAGCTTCTGCCAGACGCGCACGGCGAGGCGGAACTTGGCCGAGTCGGGGGAGGGCGTGGAGGCGTCGCCCATCCCGCGCCCCGCATACCAATAGAGGGGCTCGTCCACGCCGCCCCACTGCTTCTTGAAGTCGTGCGTCGCGCTCCCCGGCGAGCAGCGGCCGAAGTTGAAGCGCGCGAGGCCTTCGTTTGCGGCGCGCTCGATCATCGCCCAGTAGAGGCCCATGTTGGCGCTCGTGCGGTTGTACTCGCGGAGCGACGAGGCCCAGGTGATCTCGAACTCGCCGGGCCAGCGGAAGCCGGCGCCGGCGGCGATCGTGGTGTCGCCGAGCCAGGCGCAGGCGAACCAGGCATCATCGCCGAGCTCGCGGGCGATCGCGCGGAAGAAGGCGAGGGGCTGCGCCGGCGTGCCGAGGTCGCGCATGTGCCGCGCGAAGACGGCGTGGAACGGGTCCACTTGATCCGCGCCGAACTTCACGACCACCCCTTCCTTCGCCGGCCGACGCACCTGGCTGCGGAGCTTCCCCTTGAAGCGGTTGAACACCGCCTCCGCACCCCCTTCCAGCGGGAGGACGACGGTGATCTTGCGATGCGAGACGGGGAGGTCCACCGGGAGGGCCCGCGCGCTGCGGAGTTCGAGGAGCTTCACGCCGTCACGCTTGGCCATCGCGTCGGCGTGGTCGCAGAGGGCGATGACCGCCTCGTCGTCGCCCAGGGGGCCGCCGTAGTTGAGGAACGGCATCGAGACGAGGTAGTGGCCGAAGGCGAGACTCTTGAGGCGGACGAGGGGGAGGATGCCGCGGATGCGGCCGGCACTGCTCCCCGCGGCCGCGCCCTCCCCCGCACCTCGGGCGTCACGCGCGACGAGGTAGGGGGCGTCGAGGCCGTAGGTGCCGGTGATCACGCGTCGCCACGCGAGGCGATGGAAGGCGGTCCACCCCGGCTGCGCGCGGCCGAACGAATCCCACTCGTCGTCGGTGCCCGTGAAGGGCGCGATCGTAAGGGAGGAGGTCAAGGCGGGAAAGATATCGTGGCGTGGGAGCGACATCCGCTAGCTTGCTCGGCGAGATGAGAATCGTTCGACCCCCGCTCCCCTGGCTGCTCGGACTGATCGCGTCGCTCGGGCTGATCGCGTTCGCGACGTTGATGCCCACGCCGGGATGGTCGCCGCGGACGGGATTCCTCTGTCTCGGCTGCGGCGCGTTCGGCGCGCCCGATGTCGTCGTGAACGTCGCCCTCTTCCTCCCGCTCGGGATCATCCTCGGGCGGCTGGGCTGGCGGCCGTTGGTCGCGCTCGGCGCGGGGCTCGCGCTGAGCGGGATGATCGAGTTCGCGCAGGAGTTCATCCCCGGACGCGCGCCGACGCTGCGCGACATCCTCATGAACGGGCTCGGCGCTGGAGCCGGCGCGCTCGTCGCGGTGCGACTCGGCGCGTGGCTCGCGCCGGGGCCGCGCAGTCGCGTGCTGCTCTGGCTCGCCGCGCTCGGCGTGCCGCTCGCGACCGGACTCACCGGCGCGCTGCTCCGGTTCGAGCCGCCGAGGGACGTGTACTACGGACAGTGGGTGCCCGTGCAGCGGCACCTCGAGCGGTGGACGGGGCGGCTGTCCGAGGTGGAAGTGCACGGGATGCCGGTGGCGGACGGCCGCTCGCCGCTCAGCGACACGCTGCGCGCGGCGATCCGGGAGCGCGTCAGGGTCCGCCTCGTGGGGACCGCGGGACGACCGACGCGGAGACTCTCATCCATCTTCACGCTGATGGATGATGCGCAGGAGGAAGCGTTCCTCGTCGGGCCGCACGGCACGGACCTGGTGGTGAGGGTGCGACGCGCGGCGGCGACGTGGCGGATGGACGCGCCGGAGTTCCGCTACCGGCGCGCGCTGGAAGGGATCGCGCCGGGGACGCCGCTCACGATCACGTTCGACGGGACGCGGCTGGGGGGATGCGCCGTCGTGAACGGCACGGAGCATTGCGTCGGGCGACCGCGGGCGGGGAGCACCTGGCAGCTCGCGCGTGCATATGACGGGATGCCGGATGCGATGCATCGGATGCTGGATGCGATGACGATGCTGGTGCTGGTGCTGCCGTTCGGGCTGCTGATGCGGAGTGCGGGGATGCGGGAGGGGATCGCCGCGCTGCTGGTGATCGTGGTGGGGTTCCCGGTGGTGGCGATGAATGCGGGATTGGCGATGCCGACGTGGGAGTGGATCGGGGTGGGGCTCGCGGTGCTGGTGGGACGAGGGATCAACTTCCGACTCCGGACGATGCGGGATGCGGGACTGTAAAGGCGGTACGGGACGCGGGGTCGGTGCGGGATACGGGATGCGAGAGCGAATGAGATCGGCGCGTCCGGCATCCCCTTGATGCGGGAGGGAAGGGCGCAGGGCGATGCGGGATGCGGGATGCGGGGTGAGTCGTCTCCCCCTTCGCGTCACTTGGTCCGGAGCGCGGTGACGGCGAGCGCGAGCCACCCCGCGATGAAGCAGACCCCACCGAAGGGCGTGATCGCGCCGAGCGCGCGGATGCCGGTGAGGGCCATCGCGTAGAGGGAGCCGGAGAAGAGGAGGGTCCCGGCGAGGAAGGCCCAGCCGCTGAAGCGGCCCCCCGCATCCCGCATCCCTCCCGCATCCCTCCCCTCCCCCCGCATCCCTCCCGCATCCAGCGTCGCCACAAGGACCAGCCCGAGCGCGTGGTACAGCTGATAGCGCGCCGCCGTCTCCCAGACCTCGAGCAGGCGCGGCTCGAGGTGATCAGCGAGCGCGTGGGCACCGAACGCACCCGCCGCAACCGCCAAGGCCGCGGAGAGTGACCCGAGGGCGAGGAACAACCGGGCGGTGGATCGAGGCACGCGGTGAAAGGCAGAGGGAAGGAATCGGTGAAGGAAGCTACCCGATCCCGCATCCCGCATCCCGCATCGTCCTGCGCCGTTCCCTCCCGCATCAAGGGGATGCCGGACGCGCCGATCTCATTCGCTCTCGCATCCCGTATCCCGCACCGACCCCGCGTCCCGTACCGCCTTTAGGGTCCCGCATCCCGGATCGCCCCGCGTCTCGCTTGCGCATCCCCCCAGGAGGCCGATAATTACGCCTATCGCTTCGGGTTTTCTTCGGTAACAGGAGCCATGTCCGCATCCCTCGTCGCCGTCCTTCGCCAGCAGCTCGCCGCCGTCATAGCTGGCACCCCCAGTGCCACCCCTGGCCTTCCGACCGGCGTGCCCTCCCTCGACGCCATCCTGCCGGGGGGCGGCATCCCCGCCGGGCGGATCACGGAGCTGCTCGCCCCCCCTGGCCTCGGCAAGACCACCCTCGCCCGGTCGTTGGTCGTGACGACCCTGACGCGCGGTGGCGCGGTGGCGTGGGTGGACGCGACGCGCACCCTCGACCCGCGCGACTGGGCCGCTCCGCAGGGATCACCGGCGGGGCCGATGCCCGGCACCATCGCCGCGGTGTCGTCGGATGCGCTCTGGATGGTGCGTCCTCCCGATCCCGCGCGTGGCGCGTGGTGCGCCGACCTGCTGCTGCGGTCGGGCGCCTTCGCCCTCGTGGTGCTCGACGGCGCGCCCGTGCTCCCGCGCGTGGTCGCGGTCCGCCTCGCGCAGCTCGCGCGGGAATCGGACGCCGCGCTGCTCCTGCTGGGCGACGGCACGCGCGCCTCGGACATCGGGGGCGCGCTGCGATTGCGCCTCGCCGCGACGGCACCACCGGGCGCGATCACCGCGACGATCGAGAAGGGCGGACCCTATTCCCACGTGCAGTTGGAGCTCGGCCATGACAGCAGCAGGAACATCGCGCGTCGCCTGTGTGCGCATCCCCCGATTCCCGATCGGCGCGGTGTGGCTCGCACACGGAAGCCATCGCCCATCACTCACCCCGCATCCATCCCCGCATCCATCCCCGCATCCCGCTCCCGCAGCCGCCGCGCCGCCCAGCCCCAGTACCCCCGCTGAGTCACCTTCCACCTTCCACCTTCCACCTTTCACCATCGGTTGGGATGACGAACCCCTCGCCCTCACCGAGGGCACGATCGTCCGCCTCGCCACCTCCGCCGCGACCCGCGCCGGCGTCCGCGCCGGGATGACCCTCGCGCAGTCCCGCGCCAAGTGCGCCGCGCTCGAGTCGCTCCCGTGGGACCCGCACGCGATCGACCGCGAGGTCGCGCGCGCCAGCGCCGCCTTCCTCGTCGCGAGTCCGCAGGTCGCGCCCGAGCGCGGTGCGCCGGGCACCTGGTGGATCGGCGCCGACGGCTTCGACGGGATCGGTGGCGAGGGCGCGCTCGCCCGCACCCTGCTCGCCCTCGCCCGCGTCTGGCATCCCCGCGCGCGCGTCGCGATCGCCGACTCCTGCGTGACCGCCTTCGCCGCGACCTGGAGCGCGCGGGCGCTGGCCGAGCCGCTGCACATCGCGCCGGGTGGCGACCGCGACTATCTCGCGCGCGTCCCGGTCGCGCTGGTGCCGATGGACGCCGAGCTGCGCGAGACCCTCGTCGCGCTCGGCCTCCGCACGGCGGGAGCGTTCGCGACGCTCGATCCCTTGGAGGTGGAGCGCCGCTGGGGGAGCGACGGCCTCGCGGCGTGGCGTCTCGCGCGCGGCGATGACCCGCGCCGTCCCACCCTCGCGCGCCCCGACGACCCGCGCGCCATCGCGCACGACCTCGCGACGGGTGCGACGACGATGGAGCCGGTGCTCTTCCTCGTGCGCGCCTCGCTCGACCGGCTGGTGCGCGCCCTCGCCGCCGACGGGCTCGCCGCGGCGGCGGTGGCGATCACGCTGACGCTCGACGGTATCCCTGCCCGCGCGATCACGCGCGAGGCCCGTCCCGCGCGCCCGATGGCGCGCGCCGCGCCCCTCTTCGAACGCTGCCGCGCCCTGCTGGACACCTGGACGCTCGACGCGCCGATCCGCGCGGTCGAGGTGCGGATCTCCGCGGTCGCGCCCTCGAGCGCCGAGCAGGGGGACCTCCTCGCGCCGGCGTGGCGCGACCCGGCGGCAGCCGAGGCCGCGCTCGCGCGGTTGCGCAACACCCTCGGCGCGGGGAGCGTGGTGCGCGCGGTGCGGCGCGACTCGCATGCGCCGGAGCGGTCCGGCGCGTGGGAGGAAGTGGAGCACGCCGAGTTCCGCGCGACGACGGCGGATGTGATCGCGCGTGGCGCGGCCGAT
This sequence comes from uncultured Gemmatimonas sp., assembly GCA_964650715.1. GTDB lineage: Bacteria > Gemmatimonadota > Gemmatimonadetes > Gemmatimonadales > Gemmatimonadaceae > Pseudogemmatithrix. The sequence continues at coordinate 84,476 of CAZYUL010000003.1, forward strand.
GGCGCGACACGCGCGGAGCGCGGTCCTGCGGAGCGCGGTCCTGCGGAGCGCATCCCCGCGGCGCGGCTGCTCGAGTCACCCGAGCCGATCGCGATCACCACCGACAAGCGTGGCGTGCCGCTCTTCATGCATTGGCGCGGCCGGCGCATCACGATCGCGCGCGCACACGGACCCGAGCGACTCTCCGGCGAGTGGTGGCACGCCGAGCCCTTCGCGCGCGAGTACTGGCGCTGCGAGAGCGACGAACTGGGACAGGATCTCCTGCTCTACCGCGACTCTTTCGCCGGGGGATGGCGTCTGCAGGGGTGGGGTGACTGAACTGCAGGTGGGAGGAGCGCGCGTGCCACCTGAGTACGCCGAGCTCCACTGTCACTCGACCTTCTCGCTCCTCGACGGCGCGTCGGATCCGGAGCGGCTGGTGGAGCGCGCGGTCGCGCTCGGGCTCGGCGCGCTCGCGCTCACCGATCACGACGACGTCGGCGGCGCGGTGCGGTTCGCGACGGCGGCGAGGGAAGCCTCGCTCGCGGCGATCCAGGGCGCGGAGCTCACTGTGGACGTGCCGATGCCGGCGGGACTCCGCACGCACCTCGTGCTGCTCTGCGAGTCGCGCGAGGGGTGGGGGAACCTCTGCACGCTGATCACGCGCGCGCGGCTCGACCATCCGCGCGGCGAGCCGCGGGTGACGCTCGACCAGCTCGCGGCGCACGCGGGGGGACTCTTCGCCCTCACCGGATGTCCGGGTGGATGGGTGCCGCGACTGCTCGCGCAGGGCGACGCGCGCCTCGCCGGCGACGCCCTCGGCCAGCTCGCCGAGATGTTCGCGCGCCGCATCGCGGTGGAATGCTGGGACCACGCCCTCCCCGAGGAGCGCGCGCTCGTGCGCGCGTTGATCCCCCTCGCGAAGTCGCAGGGCCTCCCGTGGCTCGTGACGAACGACGTGCACTACGCCCTCCCGCGCGGACGGCTCGCGCACGACGTGCTCGCCGCGCTGCGCCACGGCGCGACGCTCGACGAGATGGGGACGAAGCTCCGTCCCAACGGCGAGTGGTACCTGAAGGGTCACGCGCAGCTCGCGAAGCGCTGGCAGGGACACGAGGAGGGACTCGCGGCGACGCTCACGGTGGCGGAGCGGTGCGCCTTCCGGCTCGAGGCCCTGAAGCCGCGGCTGCCGCGCTTCCCGCTCCCGCCGGGAGTGCACGAGGACGAGTACCTCGCGCGGTTGGTCGAGGATGGCGCGCAGGAGCGGTGGGGCTGGCGTCGCACGGCGCGGCACGACAAGCAGCTCGCGCACGAGCTCACGCTGATCGCGAAGCTCGGCCTCTCGGGCTACTTCCTGATCGTCTGGGACATCGTGCGCTTCGCGCGGCGCGAGGGGATCCTCTGCCAGGGGCGCGGCTCGGCGGCGAACAGCGCCGTCTGCTACTGCCTCGGGATCACCGCGGTGGACCCGATCAAGCTCGAGCTGCTCTTCGAGCGGTTCCTGAGCGAGGAGCGGCAGGAGGCGCCGGACATAGACATAGACTTCGCCCACCGCGACCGGGAGCGGGTGCTGCAGTACGTGTACGCGCGCTACGGGCGTGAGCACGCGGCGATGGTGTGCGAGCACATCACCTGGCGCGGGCGGAGCGCGGTGCGTGACGCGGCGCGGGTGCTCGGCTTCTCGCCGGAGCAGGCGGGGCGGATCGCGGCGTTCAGCGACCGGTTCAGCGCGCGCGCGACGGCGGCGGCGCTGCGCGCGAGCGATCCCGATGCGGAGCTCGATCCGGCGACGGCGCACGCGGCGAAGGTGGCGAGTCCTTTCGCCCCCGAGTGGTACGACGCGCAGGGGCCGGCGAACTATTCCAAGCGGGGCGGACGGGATGCGGGATCCGGAGATCGCCCGCGGGGGCTCGTGGCCGGAGATCGTCCTCGCGAAACTCTCGGGCCGCTCGAACCGCCGAGCGGCCCTGCGGCCGCTTCGCTCGAACGACCTCCGGCCCCTCGCCTCTCCCCGCAGCCCTCCCCGCAGCCCTCCCCGCAGCCGAATCCCCGCGACGTCCACACGCGCCGCAACGCGCACCCCGTCCGTCCCGCGTCGCTGGTGGACGCCGTCGCGAGCGACCTCATCGTCGGCACGCACGCGAGCACGCTGATCAAGGAAGCGCGCGCCGAGCAGCGGAAGGTGCGCGTGGCGAGCCGCGACGAGGGAGCGCGTGCGGGCAGCGATCGCAGTGGTGCGGCCGAGCGCGGAGGGCTGGAGGTCGCCGGAGCGAAGCGGCCGCAGGGCCGCTCGGCGGTTCGAGCGGCCCGAGAGCTTCGCGATGGCGACCTCCAGCCCTCCACGCCGAGCCTCGACCCCGACTCCCTGCTCGCCCGCGCGAACCTCGACCCGAGCGACCCGCGCGTCCAGCGACTCGCGGACATCGTCGAGGGTCTGGATGCAGCGCCCCGCCACCGCGGCATCCACGTCGGCGGCTTCGTCCTCACCGAGGAGCCGCTCCGCACCGTGGTGCCGATCGAGCCCGCGAGCATGGAGGACCGCACCGTCATCCAGTGGGAGAAGGACGACCTCGACCCCGTCG
>CAZYUL010000004.1:0-73690 GCA_964650715.1 uncultured Gemmatimonas sp.
TGCGGCTCGACATCCGCCGCATCGGCCCGGTGAAGGAGAAGGAGGACGTGATCGGGTCGCACGTCCGGGTGAAGGTGGTGAAGAACAAGGTGGCGCCGCCGTTCAAGCAGGCGGAGTTCGACATCATGTACGCGGAAGGGATCTCGCACACATCGCTGTTGGTGGACATCGGGGCGGAGAGCGGGATCATCGAGAAGTCGGGGGCGTGGTACAGCTACGGCCCGCAGCGGATCGGGCAGGGTCGTGAGAACGCGAAGCTGTTCCTGAAGGACAACCCGGCCGTGATGGCGGAAGTGGAAGCGAAGGTGAAGGAGGTGCTCGGGATGACGAAGGTCGTCTCGGGCGTTGCGGAAGAAGGAGAGGAGTAGAGGGAACGGCGGTGAATGGTGGAAGGTGGATGGTGGAAGGTGACATCACCTTCTCCTTCATCTCTTCCCCTCACCCCTCGCTCCTTCCCCTCGCTCTTCGTTCCTCGGTTTCGTCGGGGGTGTGATTCGTGGTGAGTCGTCGGGGCCCGGAATCCCCGCCGTTCCACTCGGGTCCGCCCCCGGCGTCCGTTCCGGACCCTGCGGGCCGGGGAGGCCGCGTGACGGCGCTCCGGGAGGATCCGAGGCGCGCCGGCCGATACCTACTCGAGGTCAACGGAGAGGAGATCAAGCCCATCTCGGTGGAGATGATCGCCGAGGGCGGCCTGAGGGTCGGCCTCGCGCTCGACGGCGCAACGCTCACACGATTGCGCAGCGCCGCGGGCGAGGTGGCCTGCTTCGACCACGCGACCGAAGCACTGGCCAGGCGCGCTCGCTCCCGCGCGGGGCTGGAACGCTGGCTCCGGCAACGCGGACATGGGCGGCAGGCGATCGTGGCAGCCCAAGACCGGCTGGAACGGCTGGGCGTACTCGACGACGCGGCCTTCGCGCAGGGGTATGCGCGGACGCGGATCCAGTCCGGGCATTATGGTCCGCGTCGGGTGATGGCCGAGTTGCGTCGCGAAGGGGTGGCGGCCGCAGTCGCCGAGGCGGCGGTCAACGGCGTGCTCGCAGACCTCGAGCCCGAAGCCGTCGCGGCGCGGTCGCTGGCTGCGGTCGAGCGGCGCGCGCGGGCCATGCGCGGGCTCCCGAACGACGTCGCGCGCCGCCGCCTCCTCGGCTGGCTGTTGCGGCGTGGTCACGGAGGCGCTGAGGCGGCGCGTCTGGTGCGGGCCGCGCTGGACGGGCTCCGCAGGGACGCGGGCGCCCTCGCGCTGGCGATCACCCTAGTCGCATCGGCCCTGGCCCCCGTCGCCCTCTGCGCCCAGGAGCAGGGCTCGACGGCCCCCCCTGCAGACCGCTGGAAGCTCAACGTCGCCTCGACGCTGGTCGGCGTCCCACAGGTCGCCTGGGAGCGGACGGTCGCCGACCGCCGGTCGATCCAGGTGGACTTCATGGTCTCGCCCTGGCGGTCGGTGAACGGCGCGCCCCTGCAGTTCGGGATCCTCGCCGGCGAATGGCGCCGGCACGCGCGGGCGGTGGGGGAGGGGCCGTATCTCGGACTCCACCTCGGCGTGGTCGGTTTCCGCCTGCAGAAGTGGGACTACCGCGACACCGACTTCTATCAGGAGGGGTTCGGCGCTGTCGGCGGCATCACCGTGGGCTACCAGTGGCGGCTTCGGCGCGGTGGCGTGCTGGACCTGTTCGTCGGCGGCGGCACGGCACAGGCGAAGTACAAGGGGTACTCCGCGATCACCGGCGAGCGCTACGATGGCGAGTCCGGATGGAACGAGAGCGGCGACTGGGTGCCCTACCGCGCCGGGGTGATGCTCTCGAGGCGCTAGGGTTCGCCGAGGGACGACGTCGGCGTGCGAATGTCGGCGTCGCGCATTTCCGCGCCGAACCGGTCGGCGAGTTCAGCGTGATGGAGCCGGAACCACTCCTCCAGTGCCGGCCCCAGACGGGTGACGATCCGCTCCGCGGATGGGTGCGTGGCTCGCGACGGGCGCTCCGCCCAGAGCCGTAGGACCACCTCGCGGATGCCGCTCTGGGTCTCCCAAAGGAAGGGGTACTCGAGGCGGATCGGGAGCTGATCCGGCGGCGAGATCTGACGACGGCGCGGACCGTGGGAGACCTGCGGCGCGGCGATCAGCTCGATGTCGAGTACGCGGGTCTCGTCAATGGACTCCTCGAGGAGGGCACACACCTCCTCGAAGCTCTCGGCCGCGCTGATGCGCCTCGCGATCTCCGCCGAGTGCAGCTTCTCGCGGACGACGGTGCGGGCGTTCCGGAGGACGGACCCGATGGAGTTGCCCAGCTCGGCGAACTCCACGTAGCCGAGCCACCGGCTGCCGTAGATCGCGGTCGTGAAGACCACGGCGAGCGAGCCCGCGAGGAATGCCATCGTGAGCCGGTTCGGGGCGAACGAGGTGATGAACCCCAACACGGCGAGCAGGGCGAAGAACGACGCGAGGAGGAGCACGGTGCCCCGCGTCGAGATCCCGAGCGCGAGCAGCTGGTGGTGGATGTGCCGCCCGTCAGCCCGGGAAAGGGGATGACCGCGGAGCCAGCGCCGCGCGATCGCGATCGTGGTGTCGAGGAGCGGGAAGGCGAGGGCGAAAAGGGGGACCAGGAAGTACGTGCGTCCGGCGAGGTCGGTGGCGGCGCGCAGGACGAGGACCGAGAGCACGAACCCAAGCGTCATCGAGCCGGAGTCGCCAAGGAAGATCCTGGCGGGTGCTCGGTTGTATTGCAGGAAGGCGAAGACGGCGCCGAGGATCGAGAAGCTCACCACCATCACCGTCACGCCCCGCACGAGGACCTCGGCGACGATGATCGCGGTGATCGCGAGCAGCGCGAAGGTGCCGGCGAGCCCGTCGGCGCCGTCGATGAGGTTGAAGGCGTTCGTCATCCCCACGATCCACACGATCGCGATCGCGGTCCCGATCCACCCGAGATGCAGCGCCGCGCCGCCCGGCGAGATCGCGATGGAATCGAGTTCGAGGCCGGCCGAGATGACGAGCAGGGCAGCGGCAGTCTGCGCGACGATCTTGACGCGGGGCGCGACCCCCCGGAGATCGTCGATCAGGCCTGTGAGGAAGACGACGCTGGCACCGAGCAGCACCCCCCAACCCAACCCGTCGCGCCAGAAGACCTCACCGGCGAGGCTTCCGGCGCCGAACATCACCACTGAGGCGATGATCGCCCCCACGAAGATCGCGATGCCGCCGAGTCGTGGCACCGCCCGCGCGTGCGTCCGCCGTCCGCCGTCGGGGTGGTCGAGGAACTCGTGGCGATGGGCGAGCGTGATGATCCGCGGGATGAGTGAGATCGTCACCCCGAACCCGGCCAGGAACGCCGCCACGTTCAACAGGACTGAACTGTTCAAGCCTCGCCCAACCTCAAGGTTCGTGAGCGTTCCACCGACCGGGACCCCAGCATTACCCTAACAGCGTCAAAAAGGCGCAAAATCGAACGGCAGCCACTGACCGGCACGAGCATAGCGCGTTGTCCTACGCAGCGCAAATACTTATGTTCCAACGATATGCGTGCCGCCGAAATCCGCTCGCGCTTCCTCGGGTACTTTGCCCGCAATTCCCACGCCGTCCGCCCTTCCTCCTCGCTCGTCCCGGCCGACGACCCGACCCTGCTCTTCACCAACGCGGGGATGGTCCAGTTCAAGAAGGTCTTCCTCGGCCAGGAGCCGCCCCCGGACGGCAACCGCCGCGCGACCACCTCACAGAAGTGCGTCCGGGCCGGCGGCAAGCACAACGACCTCGAGCAGGTCGGGCACACCGCCCGGCACCACACCTTCTTCGAGATGCTCGGGAACTTCTCCTTCGGCGACTACTTCAAGCGCGACGCCATCCGCTTCGCGTGGGAGTTCGTCACCGAGGAGCTGAGGATCCCCAAGGAGCACCTGCGTGTCACCGTGTATCGGGACGACACGGAAGCCCGCGGACTCTGGCGCGAGGTCGCCGGCATCAAGGACTCCTGGATCTACGGGCTCGGCGAGAAGGACAACTTCTGGCAGATGGCCGACACCGGCCCCTGCGGGCCGTGCAGCGAGATCTACGTGGACCTCGTGCACCTCACGAAGGACTTCGAGTTCCCGGCCGGCGCGAGCGGCGAGTGGACCGAGCGCGACCGGAGCGAGTTCTCGCAGGCGGCGTTCGTCGAGGCGGCCGAGGCCGGGCGCTTCCTCGAGATCTGGAACCTGGTCTTCATGCAGTTCGACCGGCAGGCCGACGGGACCCTGGTGCCGCTCCCCAAGCCCTCGGTGGACACCGGCGCCGGCCTCGAGCGGATCGCCGCGGCACTGCAGGGCGTCTCCAACAACTATCACGCCGACCTCTTCCTCCCGCTGCTCGACCTCGTCGGGAAGGTCGTCGGCAAGCCCTACCGCTACGAGGACGCGGACTCGGCGTCCTACCGCGTGCTCGCCGATCACGCGCGCGCGGTCGCGTTCCTCCTCGCCGACGGCGTCTTCCCCAGCAACGAGGGTCGCGGTTACGTCCTCCGCCGGATCCTCCGGCGCGCCGTGCGCCACGCCTGGCTCCTCGGTCGCCGTGAACCGACGCTCGTCCGGGTGGTGGAGGAGGTCATCGCGCAGATGGGGGAGCAGTATCCCGACCTTCGGACACGGCGCAGCCACCTGCTCGACACGACGCGCGCCGAGGAGGAGCGCTTTCTCGCGACGATAGACGGCGGGATGAAGCGGTTCGACGAGATCGCGCCGATGCGCAGCACGCAGGGCTCGAGCGCACTCCGCGGCACCGTGAGCGGCGACGACGCCTTCAAGCTCTACGACACCTTCGGCTTCCCCATAGACCTCACCGAGTTGATGGCGCGCGAGCGCAACTATGCGGTGGACCTCGCCGGCTTCGAGCTCGCCCTCGAGGGCCAGCGGAAGCAGTCGCAGGAGGACCGCAAGTCGCGGAAGTTCGCCGTCGCCGCCGACGAGTTGCGCGACCTCGACGCGTGGGAGAAGCGCGGCGAGGTGGAGCGCGCCGGCGCGTTCGTCGGATATGACACCGTCGAGATCGACTCGCTCGTCACCGCCGTGAAGACCTTGGAGGACGGCCAGGTGGCGGTGATGCTGCGGGAGTCGCCGTTCTACGCCGAGTCGGGTGGCCAGGTGTCCGACGTCGGGGAGATCCTCGGGAACGGCTGGCGGGTGGACGTCACCGAGGTGCGGAAGGTGGACGGGCGGGTCGCCGCGATCGGTCGACCCACGGGGAAGGTGACGTTCGAGATGGCGAAGGCGCGGGTACCCGCGGACCGCCGCCGCGACACCGAGCGCAACCACACCGCCACCCACCTGTTGCACGCCGCGCTGCGCAGCGTGCTCGGCGAGCACGTGCACCAGGCGGGGTCGCTCGTGGCGCCCGACCGCCTGCGGTTCGACTTCACCCACCACGGCCCGATCAAGCCCGACGCGCTCGCGAGGATCGAGGCGATCGTGAACGACGGCATCTGGGCCAACGTGGACGTGCGCACGGTCGAGAAGCCGTACCAGGAGGCGATCGCGCAGGGAGCGATGGCGCTCTTCGGCGAGAAGTACGGCGACGTGGTGCGCGTGGTGGAGATCCCCGGCCTCTCGGTGGAGCTCTGCGGGGGCACCCACGTGCGGAACACGGGGCAGATCGCGCTCTTCCGGATCGTCTCGGAGAGTGGCGTCGCGGCGGGGGTGCGGCGGATCGAAGCGCTGACCGGGCGGGGGGCGTTCGAGCATCTCCGCGAGCGGGAGGCGGCGCTCGAGGGTGTCGCCGAGCGGCTCAAGCTCAACTCGGCGACCCCCGAACTCGTGACCAAGCGGCTCGAGGCGCTGCTGGCCGAGAAGCGGGCACTGGAGAAGAAGCTCGACGAAGCGCTCAAGGGGGGCGGCGCGCAGGGCGGGGACCTGCTCGAGGGCGCCGAGGCGGTGAATGGGGCGCGATTGCTGAGCAAGGTCGTCAAGGCCGACTCGATGAAGGACCTCCAGACACTCGGCGACGCCGTACGTGAGCGGCTCGGATCGGGGGTCGGCGTCCTCGTGGCTGACTTCGGAGAGGACAAGGGCGGCCTCGTGGTGGTCGTGAGCGATGACCTGCGGTCGCGCGGCGTGACGGCGGGCGGTCTGGTGAAGTCGCTGGCGGCGCGGACCGGCATCCGCGGTGGCGGGAAGGATCATATGGCCCAGGCGGGCGTCAGCGGGGCGCAGGTTGGGGAGATGCCCAAGGTGGCGGCCGAGGTAGCGCGAGCGGCGCTGGCGGGGGCGGGATGAGCGACCTCGCCAAGTGGATAGCCTCGCGCACGCCGAAGGCCCCCGATCGCCTCGTGGAGCGGGTGCGGGAGGTCATCGCCACGCATCCCGAATGGGAGCGCCTGCCAGTGGCGGAGGCGCTCGTCTCGGCAGGCGAGTCGCTGCTCGCCGAGGTGCTGGCCGATCGGGATGGCGGCGCGCGGGACGCGGCGCTCGACCTCCTGGCGGCGGACGCGTGCATCACCTGGGCGTTCGAGGCGGCGGCGGACAATCCCGAGTCGCTTGTGAAGCGGGCGGAGGATGCGATGCGGCGTCTCGCGGCGGTGGCCAAGTGACCGGGAAGCCGGCGGACCCGGTGGCGCACCTGCGGGAGCTCGCCGCGACGGCGACCCGCTCGGCGGACGAACTCGCCGAGGGGATCCGCAAGGCGACGGCGATGGTGGCCGAGACAGTGCGTGGGGGCGGGACGCTCTTCTTCTGCGGGAACGGGGGGAGCGCGGCCGACGCGCAGCATCTCTCGACCGAGTACGTCGTGCGCTACATGCGGGCCCGTCGCGCGCTCCGCGCGATCGCGCTCACGACCGACACGAGCATCCTGACGGCCGCGGGGAACGACTTCTCGTTCGACGAGATCTTCTCGCGGCAGGTCGAGGCGCTCGGCCGGCCCGGGGACCTTCTCTCGGTGCACACGACCAGCGGGAACTCGCCGAACTGCCTCAAGGCGGTCGAGGCGGCGAAGCGACTCGGGATGCGGACGCTGGTCCTGACGGCCAAGGACGGGGGTCGGGTCAAGGGGATGGCGGACCTGACGCTGGTGGTGCCAACGAGCCGGACGGACCACGCGCAGGAGATCCACCTCGCGATCCAGCATGCGATCTGCGATGTGGTTGATGCGGAGGTGGCGGGGTAGTCGGCGCTGTGCGATTCCTGGTCGGCGGGCGTGCAGTCGAGTCCGACGGACTGGCAATCGAGTCCGATGAGCAGTCAGTCGCGTCCGATGGACGGTCATGTGAGTCCGACCGAGTCGCAGTCGATTCCGATGGACTTGCACTCGAGTCCGATGGACGGTCATGTGGGTCCGACCGAGTCGCACTCGATTCCGATGGACTTGCACTCGAGTCCGATGGACGGTCAGGTGAATCCGACCGAGTCGCACTCGATTCCGACGGACTTGCACTCGAGTCCGATGGACGGTCAGGTGAGTCCGACCGAGTCGCGCTCGATCCCGATGGACGAGCATTCGCTTCCGATGAGCCTTGAGTCGAGTTCGATGAGCGGTCAGGCGATTCCGATTGTCGTTCAGTCGGGTCCGACGGCCAGGAAGTCGAGTCCGACGGCCTGACAGTTGAGTCCGACGGACGGTCATGTGAGTCCGATCGAGTCGCACTCGATTCCGATGGACCCGCACCCGATTCCGATGGACCGGCACGCGATTCCGATGGCCTTCCTCCTCGGCCGCAGTGGACCCGCAGGCTGTGCCGCGGGATGCTCGGGCGGTTAGAATACCCGTATGTCCGTGCATACCAATGCGTTCACGCTCTCCGGCCGACGCGCGGTCGTTACTGGAGGCACCCGCGGGGTTGGCGCCGCTGTCTCCCGGATGCTCGCCCAGCAGGGCGCGGCGGTCTGCATGGGGTACCGGTCGCGGGCTGCGGACGCCGAAGCCATGGTGGCGGAGCTCACGAGGTCCGGGGCGCGGGCGATGGCCCACTCGGCCGACCTCGGCACTGCCGATGGAGCCGACGCACTGATCGCGGCCGGTGTCCAGGCGTTCGGCGGACTGGACATCGTGGTGCACAGCGCCGGGATCTGGCCGGTAGAGGAGGTCCCGGTGCACGAGATGAGCGACGAACGCTGGCACCGGACGATGCGGGAGAACGTGGACGCGATGTTCTTCGTGTCGCGGGCGGCGGCGCGGGTGCTCGGTGATGGCGGGCGGATCGTGCATGTGTCGTCCACCGCGGGCCAGCGTGGGGAGGCGTACCACGCGGACTACGGGGCGAGCAAGGGCGCGATGATCAGCTTCGTGAAGTCGCAGGCGGTGGAGCTGGCGAAGCGGGGGGTGACGGTGAACTGCGTGGCGCCGGGGTGGGTGGACACGGAGATGTGCGCGGTGCCGTTCGCCGGGGGAGGGAAGGAGCGGATCGCGGCGGGGATCCCGGTGGGGCGGGTGGCGAGCGCGGAGGACGTGGCGTTCGCGGTGGTGACGTTGTGCATGCCGGGGGCGCGGCACCTGGTGGGGGAGATTGTGAATGTGAATGGCGGGAGTGTCTTGTGCGGGTAGTCTGAATCAGTCCTCAACAGGGAGCTCGTGGAGCGATGACTTCAAGCTTGACGGTAGTTGCGGGAGGTGGAGGGTTCATTGGAGGGCATCTCGTGCGCGAGCTCCGTAGGTCAGGCAGGCGAGTGCGCGCGGTTGACATCAAGCCGCTTGAGGAGTGGTACCAAGTCGAGGACGGAGCAGAGAATGTCGTCGCAGACGTCTCACTACTCGAGCATGCACGCGCGGCGTGCTCCGGTGCAGAGGAGGTCTATCAGCTGGCGGCAGATATGGGGGGCATGGGCTTCATAGAGCACAACAAGGCGAAGTGCATGCTTTCCGTCCTGTCGAACACTCACATGCTGATTGCGGCGCGCGAGGCTGGAGTCCGCCGCTTCTTCTACTCGTCGTCGGCGTGCGTCTACGCTGCTGAGAAGCAGCAGTCGCCGAACGTGGTCGCGCTGAAGGAATCCGATGCGTATCCTGCGATGCCGGAGGACGGATATGGCTGGGAGAAGCTCTTCTCGGAGCGCATGTGCCGACACTTCCGCGAGGATTTCGGGCTGACGACTCGCGTCGCACGCTATCACAACGTGTACGGACCGAACGGAACGTGGGAGGGGGGGCGCGAGAAGGCGCCCGCCGCGATCGCTCGCAAAGTCGTCGAGGCCAAACACCGTGGTTCCGGTACCATCGAGATCTGGGGGGACGGGACGCAGACGAGGTCATTCATGTTCATCGACGACTGTGTGGTCGGCTCGATGAAGGTGATGCACTCCGATGTCACCGACCCGATCAATGTTGGATCCAGCGAACTCGTCAGTATCAACCAGCTCGTAGACATCACGGAGGAGATCGCGGGAATCCAACTGGAGCGGCGCTACAACTTATCGGCGCCCAAGGGCGTGAACGGCCGCAACTCTGACAACACCATGATCAAGGATCGGCTCGGCTGGGAACCGTCCATCAGCCTGCGAGAGGGAATGGCGAAGACCTATCGATGGATCGAGTCCGAGTGGCTTGCCAAGTATGGCAACGCTGGGACGCGTCGGTGACTTCCGCCTCTCCAGGTGTAACGCGGCTGCGGGCCAACGTGCTCGGTGTTGGCGTGGATGCGGTTGACATGGAGATGGCTGTGCAGACGCTATTCCGGGCCGCCGCGACTGGCGCGGGCGGATACGTCTGTGTGACAGGTGTACACGGCGTGATGGAGTCGCAGCGCGACGAGGCGCTGCGACTCCTGCACAACCAGTCACTCCTGACGACTCCGGATGGTATGCCGACGGTCTGGGTAGGACGCCTCCAAGGACACAGCAGGATGCGCCGCGTCTATGGGCCCGATCTGATGCTCGCGGTCTGTGCCGCGTCGAGTGACGGCTCGTCGCACTATCTACTAGGGGGCGGAGAAGGCGTCGCCGAAGCGCTGGCGGCGTCATTGAGGGAGCGTTTCCCTCGTATTCGGATTATCGGCGCCGAGACGCCGCCGTTTCGTCCGTACTCGAGTGACGAGGAGGCCTCATTGGCTGCGCGCCTCAACGCTCTCTCGCCCACGTTCTGTTGGATCGGACTCAGTACCCCCAAGCAGGAGCGCCTAGCGGCACGGCTTAGCAGCGCCGTGCCTCGAACCATCTTCCTCTGTGTCGGCGCGGCATTCGATATCCACGCCGGACGTGTGCGACAGGCGCCTCGATGGATCCAACGCACCGGCTTCGAATGGCTCTTCCGCCTTGCAGTGGAGCCACGGCGACTGTGGAGGCGGTACCTTCGCAACAATCCGGAGTTCATTCTCAGGATTGCCCTTCAGTTCATCTCGACCGGGCGGTCTCGCGACCGCCTATCGTGATAGTCGAGGAACCTACGGAAGTTGATCGGAACGTGTCGGCGGGCCGATGAGCATGCGCGCTCTCCGTGGGGTGCTCTCGCGCTCCGCATCCCTGTCCGTGTTGGATCAACTTGCGTCTGCCGGCGGTGGATTCCTCACGCTGGCAGTAGCCGGTCGCGCGCTCTCCGCGCAGGAGTTCGGTGCTCTAGTAGTCGCGGTGATCTTCCTGAACGTGCTCTTGGGGGTCCATGGCGCACTTGTCACCACCCCCCTCAGTCTCGAAGCGGGTGGAAAGGCGGGGGACAGTCAACTCGAGCGCTACATCGCAGGCGCGGCTCGTCTTCACCTCGTTCAGGCCGCGGTATTCTCTATTGTCGCCTCGACTATTGGCCTCTACGCGCCGCTCTCCGACTCATGGCGAACCGTCGCGCTGGCAGTGGCGATCATTCAAGTGCCATACCAAGCTCATGACTTCGTTCGGCGCCTGCTGCTGTCGCGTCACGAATTTGGGGAGCTGCTACGATTCGACGCGCTCAGCAGCACTCTCCGAGTCTCGGCCCTGGTTGCATCGCTCGTCTTCGGCGTGAGGACTGCTGTCGGTGTCGCAGTGGTCGTGGGTCTGGGGTTCCTCGCCGGAGTCATGCTGGGTGCGGCGCGCGAACCAATTCGGAGGCTATTCGGTCGGCGTATCGAGGTCGCTTCTGCTTCTCTAAGAGAAGTGTTGGTACGGCATTGGCCGCTGACGCGCCTGATGCTTCCGGAAACCGCTGCCTACCAAGTCGCGACACAGTGCTTCGTTCTGGCCGCGACCGGCGTGCTGACGTCCACCGAGGTCGCAGTCCTCGGTGGGACCCAGGCGATCGCAAACGCGGTCAACGTTGTGTTGATTGGGCTGACAAATCACGGCTTCGCCATGATGGTGCGCTCCTCGCGGGCGGGAGAGGGGCAGGAATGGGGAACCGCGGCGCGTAGACTCGTACTGACCGTAGGAGCCGTTTCAACCGCAACTGCTCTGATATTTGTCTGCTTGCCCGGGTCGTTGTTGAGGCTCGCATTCGGTCCGGCCAGCTATCTCGCGGAGAGCGCACCAATACTCAGGATGTTCGGCCTGATCGTTCTCCTCCGCAGTGCCGTGGTCGTTCTTGTCGCGATGTTGCGCTCGATCGGCCAACAGCGATCCGTCACCCTGGCGTCTGCGGCTACAGCAATCGTTGCCGCTGCGGCGACCTATCCGGTGCTGCAAGCGTTTGGTCTGCATGGAGCGGTCTGGGGATTGGCGTTGTCACATGCGCTGCTCGCAATCGGGCTCGGCTCCACGCTGCGCCGCTTCGTAACCGAAGGGTCGCTGGGCAAGCAAGCGCAGGCAAAGGCCCTGATTGCAGCGCAGCGCGCCGATCATCGCGGAGGCGCGTCAGCGTGAAGGCGCGAGTCTTTTTCGGTCACCTCGCGCTAGCGGCTCTCTTCTCGACGTTTCTCATGTTCCGACAGCGAACTGTCGAGGCCACGTTAGGTGGGCTGGATGCGGTGCGAATGCTGCGAGGGGTCGTTCTTCTGGCGGTGCTTGTACTCGCGGTGTGCATGGTAACTGTAGAGAACAATGTCGCATGGATGCGGCGACTTGGGCGTTCGCCCATGCGATGGTACGCACTATATGCCGCGTGGGCGGCGACTTCCGCGCTCTACTCGATCGACCGCTTTCTGTCCCTTGCAAAGAGCTTCGAGCTCTGGGTGTCGTTTGTCGTGCTGCTCCTTCTGATCGAGCTGGACAAGGACCGCCGCAGTCTCGAGCGATTCTGGATTCACGTCGTTGCTGGTGTCGGAGGGCTCGTCGCGGGATACTTCATCGTCACGATTGTCGGGGGAGATGCGTTGTTCGCGTTCGTGGGCGGAGTACCGAAGTACGTGGGCTTCGGGGGTGGACCGAACGGCGCGAATGGACTGACGGCCATGGGCGCGATTCTCGCTCTGGTGGGCATCTCGCGGATGATTGGCGCGCCGATGAGGAGGTCATTGTTTGCCGCATTGCTTGTGTCCGTGGCTTGCGCGGTGATGCTGGTGTCGTACTCCCGTACGTCGATGGCAATCTTCGGCCTCATGCTGATTGTGTTACTCTATCGGACGAAGCGTCTGGTGGCGGCCGCAATCGTGTCTGGTGCTGCTCTAATCGCGCTCCTGCTTGCGTTCGAGGAGCTGCGCGCGTTTCTGTTGCGTGGGCAGGACGTGAATGCATTCCTCAGCCTCACGGGGCGCTTGGACTTTCTCTGGGTCGCGGGAATTGCGGTTTACTTGATGTCTCCTCTCCTTGGGCACGGCTACTACGCTGCAACCACGCAGCTTCTGCCGGTCGCGCTATTCGGTACCCACGACGCCACGATCTCAAACGTTGACAACTCGTTCCTTGAAGTGGCGATGAATCTTGGCGCGGTGGGACTCGCACTCTTTGTGCTCGTGTGGCTTGCAGCGCTCCGCTTGCTCTGGCGTGCGTGGCGTCTAGGTTCGCCCTTCTGGGCGCGACCGATGGCGCGCGAAGCTTGGCTCGTCCTGGCCGCAACGTTCCTCCGTTCGTGGGTCAACCCGACCATCGTGTACCATCACTGGAATACGGTCCTTTTTCTGTTCGCCGTCGTGGTCGTCGATCGCGAGAGCGCGCGAGCCGCCGGCGTGCTTCCCGCCGGGACGACGCGCAGTCGCGAACTCTGCGACGGGGATGCTGTGCGTACCGTGAAGACCACTCACTCGCGGGAGCGTGCGTAGTGGCGATCGTGACCAGGGAACAGGAGAGGGATTTCGAGCGGGCTCACGTCGCAAAGTTGACTGAGCGATACCTCGCGACTGATGTGATGGAGCGGGTCAGGTGGGATCGCGGATATGCTGAGAAGATCGAGATCATCGAGCGGTTCGTCTCACGGGAGAGATTGCCGGGGCCGATTCTCGATCTCGGATCAAACACCGCCGGGGAAGCCGAGGTGCTTGCGCAGCGCGGGTATCCAGTTGTAGCGACGGATATCAACGAGCTTGCGCTGGCTCTGTCCAAGCGGCGCGCGCAAGCGTTCGGGAGGATCGGACCTGAGTACTATGCGGCTGACGCGCATCGCCTGCCGTTTGCGGACGGCACGTTTGGTGCCGTGGTCGCCTTCGAGGTGCTGCACCATTTCGAGAAGCTCGAGGTGGTGTTGCGGGAGTTGCATCGTGTGCTAGCTCCTGGCGGCAGACTATTGGCGTACGAACCGTACGCGCTGAATCCGTACCGCAGACTGGCTGAGCTGCGTTTCATCGTACTCGGCTCCATCGAGAGGAGCTTCACGGTCGGCGGCCTCGCGCGGGAGCTCCAGGGAGTAGGGTTCGCGGTGGAGGATCGCTCTCGGCATGTGCTTCCGCCCTCTGAGTGGAAGAAGCAGAACGCATCGGCCCTGCGTGCCAGGCTCAAGGATCTCTATTTCGCTGTAGGCCGCAGAATGCTCCCTGTCTTCGGGAACATCGTGATGACGGCCCGCAAGCCTGGCACAGGGACCGTGTCTCCAGTGGCCGATGTGTCGGCGCGCCTCCGTTGTCCGATCTCGGGTGCCGAACTGCGAAGGGTGGGAGCGGAATATGTCACACGCGGCGGGGCGGTCACGCACCGGTACCCGATTGTTGACGGGATTCCCGTGCTGGTGGCCAGTGACACGGTGCGCGATGGTGAGGGATCTCCGTGAGCGAGGTCGGCTCAGCTGAGGGACGAGCGTTTGTCGGTGTCTGGCAACTCCTCGTCGAGCTCGGAGCTCGCCCACTCCTCGTGCGCAATTACGACGGCTACCCGGAGCGTTTCTCAGGTGACGTCGACATCTACGCCGACCTGCGCGTCGTCGCCGAGCGACGCGCAGACCTAGCGCGAGGCCTCGCAGCCGCCGGATGGCATGTCTATCGGGTAGTGGATCGTCCCTGGGTTCTTGCTCTCCACGGAATCTGGATGGGAGCCCCGGGGGTTCGCCCGGTCTTCGTTATCGAAGTATTCGACCGCTTCTCGTGGCTGTTGTTCGAGTATGTGAGCTTCGATGACGTATGGGCGAGTCGTGGTCGCCATCACGAGTTCGACATCGTCGGGCGGCCGCTTGATGGCCTGCTGACGCTCGCTCACTACGCCTACTGGGCGGGATTCCTGCCAAGGAAGTACCAGCAGTCCATGCAGTCAGTCCTGACGCACCCGGAGACCGACGGGTGGATGCTTCAAATCTTCGGCTCGGCCGCCGCAGGTCTTAGGGTGTGGTTGGAGCTGTATGCAGCTCAGGGTGACGAGGGGTGGGAGAAGCTGCGGAATGTCCCCGAGGAGGTGCGTGTGATTCCGCGAGGCCTGCGACGCCGCCTTCGCGTTCACGCGATTCGATTCGGTAGCGGTGGTTCGCCGTTCCGGCTCCTCAGCGCCATTCGCGACTTGGCTACACTTCATGTGCAAGACTTGGCCCGCCCCGACGGGCGTGTCGTATTGGTGAATGGAGGCGGGTGGGAACTGTTGAAGGCGGCTAAGAGATTCCATCTGTTCCGCAACAGCAGCTCGGTGCTGCTGCGTCCCGCGAAGGGAATTCGACTCCGAGCCACGCTCGCCGCGTACCGTGCCGTCGCTCGGGGAGGACTGTGCGTAGTCGAGCTTCCAGTCTCGGCACCACGGTCCTTTGGGTGGAGTCGAGGGCTTGCTGAACTGACCATCGATCTGCGCCGAGCCTCTGAGGAGGCGCCGGAGGCCTCGTTCGAGACATTGGTGGCGGCGCTAAGGTGATCCAGATTGCCGTTCTTGGACCAGACGGCGCCGGAAAGTCGACGCTGATCGCCGCGCTAATCGAGCTTCTCTCGCGGAGTGGCAAGGTTGTCGAAGTCGTCCACTTTCGAGCGAGACTCCTGGGGCGGTCGCCGCGACCACCTGTCACTGAGCCGTACGCACGGGACCCTCATCCGATCCCGATTGCTGCGCTCAAGGTGTTAGGGTGGCACTTGGCGCATCTGCTGTGGAGTCTGGCGCCTCGACGGGCAGGCACCATCGTCGTATTCGACCGGTCCCTCTTGGACGTTGGACTCGATCCCCGTCGGTACAGAGTACCTCCGACAGTTGCTCAATGGGCGTGGTCGCGTCTGCTGATACCGAAACCGACACTCGTGTTTGTGATGTCTCCAGACGCGGAGATTCTTCGGGCTCGCAAGCGCGAGGTCAGCGAGGAGGAGTCCGTCGAGCAAGTGACCCGGTACGCTGCGGCGCGCTTTGAAGGCCTGCGTGTTCTCCGCCTGTCTGCGGTCCGGGCGCCCTCGGAAGTCGCTGCCGAGATCGTTCGCGAACTCGAAGCTCAGTCGGGCCGAGGCACGTGAAGACTGAGGCTGCAGAATGCTGGACGCTTCTCTTCGGTGTCGAGAGCGACGGCTTCGACGCCGCCGGTAATACTCATCGAATGCAACCGGCGCCAACTCGCCAGGCACGCACCTGCCAGGAGATGACGGCAAGTCCCAGTGAAGTAGTATTTCGCTGGCTGCCGCGTGGTGAGCGCTGCTCTGCACAGCGCGTCCTTCTGGCCGTACCGGGCAAGGGAGAGCCCCGCGCTCTGATCGACGAATCAGCATTGAGCGCCGCATCGGAGCTACTACAGCCAACTGCCTGGCGCAACAGGTGGGCCTGGCGGGTGTGGAGGGGCGGCGCGCGTTTGCTTGGCTCCCGCCTCCTGAGGCGAGTAGCGTTGCAGGCGGGGCAAGCCGTACGATTGCATCCCGCATTCTCGACCGGCGACGCGGTGTCATTTCTCGTGGGCACGGCGGGCGCTGAACGTAAGGTGGTCGCTCAGAGGGCGCGGCGCAGCACGCTGGACTTTGTCAAGTTCGGCGACGACGCACCGAGCTCTCGACTAATCGCGAACGAAGTACGCATGTTGACCTCGCTGCGGAAGGAGGCCCGCGGGCTGGGTCCAGACCTCCTGGGGCACGGTGTGTGGTGCGGCACGATGTGGATCCAGACTGGTCCGGTGATCGGAAAGAATGTTGGAACGCGATTCACCGCGGTTCACCGACGATTCCTTGAAAGGATGCGGGTGGAGCGCGTGGCGAGATCGATCGCTGATTCGGGGGTGATTCGGCGAATTGAGACTGCCGCCGAACGCGACGCGCGATTCCGGCGCATCTGGACGATGGTAGCCGGGCTGGTGCTGTCATTGCGTCTTGCGCGTGCCGTCGTGCACGGTGACTTCGTGCCTTGGAATCTGCGCGAGTCAGCGGGCGAGCTCGCGGCGCTCGACTGGGAGTACGGCGAGCCAGATGGTGTCGAAGGCGTGGACGCAGTGCATTTCCTGCTTAATGTCGGCATGCTTGTTCTCGGTCGCCGAGGGCGGGAACTTCTCCAGACGACTCGCGCTCTGGTCCGTGACGGCGACGCCGCGCTGGACTGGTGTGTGGAGGGCAGTGCGGACGCACGAAGGGCCCTCCTATTGGTGACGCTTCTCTTCGATACGGCAACGGGGATCATTGCGACGGACGGAACGCTGTCTACGTTGAACAGTGCGAAGCTGTGGCTGGCGGAGGAACTTGCGCGCGACGCACGCGCAACGACATGACGGATCGTGTCCCTGACCCACGACGGAGGAGAATGTGACGGCCCGCGCCCACGAAGCCGCGAACGAATCTGATGCTGTCACGGGAGGACAGTCGATGCTCGCGGTCGTCAATGCGCTTCTCCGTCATCGCCGATCACTGTTCACGGCGGCGGTTGGCCTCTCGCTGTTCACGGTCGGACTGACGCTAATGCGACCGCGAGAGTTCACTGCGCGCGCCTCGTTCACTCCATCCGAATCAGGGGCCGTCTCGGGACGCCTATTGGGGATTGCCGCGCAGTTCGGAATCCCGATCGGTACTACCGCGGCCGCGGCTACCCCGGCGTTCTACGCAGAGCTGCTTCACTCCCCAGAGCTCTTGCGGAAGGTGGCACTCAGCGTCTACTCACTCGAGACGGCCCCTCGCGGCTGGTTCGGACTGACTCGAGCGGTTGGAACGGATTCTACGCTGATTGGTCTGCTGGGAGTCTCAGGCGAGACGTTTGACCGGCGACGCGAGCGAACTGTCCGGGAGCTTTCCGAGATCATGCCGGTCGCGTTTGATCGCCAGACCGGTATTGTGACGCTGGCAGTGACCACGCACTCGCCAGAGCTATCTGAGCAGATTGCGCGACGTGCCTTGGCGCTAGTCGATGAGTTCAACGTTAGCGTGCGCCAAACGCAGGCAGCGGCAGAGCGGACGTTCGTTGAGGGCAGACTCGCAGAGGCGCGGAGTGCGCTCCGCGGGGCTGAGGACGCACTTGAAGCGTTCGAGAACCGCAACCGATCGGTGCAGAGTCCTGATCTCGTGCGCGAGATGGAGCGGCTCAGGCGCGAGGTGGCGCTCCAACAGGAGCTATTCGTGACGCTTGCGCAGGCGTACGAGCAGGCACGGATTGAGGAGGTGCGGAACACTCCGGTCGTAACCGTGCTTGAGCGACCGATACGGCCAGTGCCGGACTCACGTCGCCTCGTGGTGCGGGGTGTCGGAGCGCTGATGGTGGGTCTACTGTTGGCCGCGTTCGTGGCCCTCCTGCGAGACTTCGTTCTGGGGGCGCGCGGGGCGGCTGCCGAAGAGGCTGATGAGTATCGGTCGCTGATGAGGGAGGCGCGGAATGACTTGGCTGCGATGTTGCGGCCTCTCCGCTCGCGCCGAGCGTCCGGCGTCGCAGGCAGGGGTTAGATCTTGCGGGTGCTCCAGGTCCACAACCACTACCGCCTTCGTGGCGGCGAGGATACGGTCGTTGCGCAGGAGGCGCTCCTGCTGCGCAAGAGTGGAGTAGAGGTTGAGCAGTTCATAGCTGACAGCCGTGATCTCCCCGGCGGAGTGGCTGGTGCGCTGCGGGGTGGGCTCGGTGTCGTGTGGTCGCGCGAGCAAGCGAAGAAGATTCGCGAGAGGATCGAGCTGTTTCGCCCAGACGTCGTGCACGCGCATAACACGTTTCCCCTCATCACTCCGAGCATCTACTGGTCGTGCGCGAAGTACTCGGTGCCTGTCGTGCAGTCATTGCACAACTACAGGCTCGCATGCGTGGCAGCGACGCTGATGCGCGAGGGGCGTCCGTGCGAGAGATGTGTGGGTCGTACTCCGTTGCCCGGGGTGCTGCATCGATGCTATCGAGGCTCGGCGCTTGCGTCAGCAGGGGTCGCGGCCATGCTCATGGTGCATCGAGGTATCGGTACGTTCGAAAGCGCTGTCGATGCGTACATCGCGCTCACAGGCTTCGCTCGGGAGTTGATGGTGAGGGCAGGGTTGCCGCGAAGGAAGATTCATGTGAAACCGAACTTCGTATGGCAATCGGCGGATGTGGATCGCGCCCCAAGGGAAGGAGTCGTATTCGTGGGAAGGTTGACTGTGGAGAAAGGTGTTGACCTGCTGATCGACGCTTGGAGGTCGCGTCCGCGGAGTGCCGTTCTCACCTTGATCGGGGATGGGGATGAACGAGCGCGTATTGAGCGTGAGAGCGCTGGCGATGGGAGCATTCGGATTCTTGGATGGCAGAACCAGGGCGCGATTGAGATGGTCCTTCGGCGCGCCAGATTCCTCGTGGTGGCGTCTCGCTGGTACGAGGTGTTCCCAGTCGTTCTCCTCGAGGCGTTCCGATTCGGCGTGCCGGCGATCGTGCCGCGGCTCGGGGCCCTCCCGGAGATCGTAGGGGACGGTCGTCGCGGCGTCACCTATTCGTTCGGAGATCCGTCGGGCCTACGGGGCGCGCTTGACCTCGCACTCGCGATGCGAGACGACGAGTGGCAGAGTCTGAGTACTGCCGCACGGGAGGCGGTCGACACCGAGTACTCGGCGGAGGAGAATCTCAGTTCGCTGCTCTCGATCTACGCGACCGTCCGACAGCAGGGAGCGAGATGAATGCGGGCTCCGGCTGGTGCTAGCGAGTCGCGACGACCACGATGGCCACGATACTCGCCGTGATCTGTGCCACAGAGCCAACGATTGCAGTCCAATCCTTCCGCTCGTCTGGATCCTTTGCTGGCACGAAAACCGTGGCACCCGGCAACGCGCGCGGGTTCCTATCTGGAATCGGCCAGATCCGGTTCTTGTACGGCTCCACCACTCCGTTCGGCTGACGCACGTAGGCGCGATTGAAGTCCGCGAGGTAAGTATCTCCGCCGGCAGCATCCACGTAGTACTTCAGCCGCTTGCCGGGAACGTGCGCCACGGCGATCGGCGAGTTCACCGCACCCCCTACCTGCACCGTTGGGATGTACCTCGGGATGAGCAGAGTGTCCCCCGGCTCCATGACGAAATCGTCGCGCGATCCGTTGCGAGAGAGCACGTCCTTCAAATCAAATCCGATCCGTCCCACGCCGCGAGATGGGCGGATGTAGACCGCCGCCTCGGGATACGCCTCGGGCAGGAGTCCGCCCGCACGACGAATGAGGCTAGACACTCGCTCTTGTTTTGAGAGCAGGGCACGCGTGCCCGGGAACTGCACCTCGCCGAGGATCGTCACGCGCCGCTCCAGCAGCCAGTCGGGCTGCCGGAGAATCAGCACGTTGTCGTATGGCGCGATCGCGAAGTCGGGCGCGGGCCCCGCCGGAGCGGCAATCCCAGGCGGACCCAGGTACCTGCCATCAATTCCTCGTTCGAGCAGGTAACTCGAGTCGAGCGGCACCACGATCGTCTGCGCGAGCACGCCTCCCGACCGATCCTGCGGGAGGCGTGCCACTTCTGCGTTCACCAGGTACGCGCCATCCTCGAATCCGCCAGCCTCGTGCACTAGGTCGCGCAGGGTCATCCCTTCGCGCCACCCATACCGCCCGTCCTTCTTCACCGCGCCATTGATCGCAACATACCGCTCCGGTCTGAAGTCGGTCGTCGCGAATACGCGAACGCTGTCGTCCTCCTGAAGAACAAGATCATCCAGCAGTGTGCCCAGCGTATCGGTGAAGGCGGCGCGTAACTGACGTCTGGTCTGGTCCGTCTGCAGTCGGCTGATGAGTACGTCCTTGACCTCGGGCCGGACGCCACCTGCCCGCGAGATCGCGGTCGAAAGTCGCATGTTCGACTCGTAGCCTTGCGGTCCGGGATTCCAGACGGCCCCTTCGACCACGATTGAATTGCGCAGCCTTTCCGCAATGTCGAACACCTCCACGCGGTCGCCGTCCGCGAGGGGGAACGCCGGTCCCGTTCCTCTCGCGAAGTCTTCCGACGCGATGTCGAGTACCGTTCGGTCCCTGCCGCCCGCTGAATCTCGCTGTGTCGGTGGGATGATGCGCGTCACCAACACGCGGCGGCGCGCCGCTTCCGCCGTGAACCCTCCGGCCATCGTGATGAGATCACGAAGCGTCTCACTATCCTTGAGTTCGTAAGTCGAAGGACGCTTCACCGCGCCATCAACGCGAACGCGCGGACCGTGTACTGGGATGAAGACGACGTCACCAGTCTCAAGTCGAGCATCCGCCCTCGCGTCGCCGCGGATCAGATAGTCGTATACGTCGAGCCGGCTGACGACGGTCCCGCTACGACGCAGTTCGATCGCTCTCAGGGAGCCGATGTCCGAGGGCCCGCCCGCACCATAGAGTGCGGTGAGCATCGTGCCGACGCTCGAGATCTGGTAGCTCGCGGGTGCCTGCGCCTCACCGATCACGAACACCTGATTTGTGCGCAGTCGGGCGATCGTTACGTAGAATCGCGTCGAGGAGTTCGCCTCGCGCCCGATCCCCGAATACACCCGACGTAGACGCTGGTACATGACGTCGTTGACCTGATCCAACGTCAGGTTGGCGACGAACACCTGTCCGACCTGAGGAATGACGACGAATCCTTCGCGCGTCACTTCCAGAGAGTACGACGCCTCGACGCCTCCGGTGACGATCAAGGCGAGGACGTCGCGCGGACCGACGCGGTAGGAAGGGTCGACGGGTCCCGCGAGGTCTGGCTGGAACTGGGAGGTGGATTCCCGGAAGACTCTGAGGCCGAAAATCGGACCTTCCGACTTGGGGGTAGCGGGCGCTGGCGCCTCGAGCGGGAGGATCGCTGGGATCCCGCGCTGCAGCGCGTCCGCCTCCTGTCGGTCGACTATGCCGAGCGCGGCCACGGCCTGAATGGTGCTGTCAGTCGGCGCAACTGAGGTGGTGTCCCCTGCCGCGCCGAGGTACTGATCGAGCAGCGTCTCGGAGTATCCCATCGCACGTAGCCGCTGGCGGATCTGGTCGGGCGTCATCCCGCTAGTACGGATGCGGTCGCGGATGAGGCCGGCGGCGCCCGGCCGCGACGTGATCGCTCTCTCGACTTGCGCCTGCGTGGGTTGCTGCGCCCCGACGGCTGCACTCGCGACTGCGAGGGAGGCGGCCACCCAGAGGGCCGCAGTGACCGGAGCACTGAAGATACGGTGCGTCATCCGTGCAAACTTACGGGTCGTGACGCGAACTTGCCACGCACGGGCGCACCCATCGCCGTCAGTAGGCCCCGCGCCCCCGAAGTACGACGGGAATGGTCTGCAGCAGGATCTCGACATCCAGCCGCACCGACCAGTGCTCGATGTACTCCCGATCCAGCCGCACGACCTCCTCGAAGTCAGTGACGGTGCTCCGTCCCTTCACTTGCCAAAGCCCGGTGATCCCTGGCTTCGCACCGAGACGCGCGAAGTGATGATCTAGGTAGGTCTTCAAGTCTGACTCAAAGAACGGCCGCGGCCCGACTAGCGACATCTCGCCCTTCAAAACGTTCAGCAGCTGAGGCAGCTCGTCGAGACTGTATTTCCGCAGGAACCGCCCCAGCTTCGTGATCCGCGGGTCGTTCGGAATCTTGAACAGTCGCTGGTCCCCCGAGGCATTGAGATGGGCGAGTTCCGCCTTCTCCTCCTCCGCCGTCGTCCGCATCGTCCGGAACTTGAAGACCCGGAACACCTTCCCCGCGTAGCCCACTCTCTCCTGGCGGAAGAGGACCGACCCCGGCGAATCGAGCTTGATCGCGATGGCTATGAGCGCGAACAGGGGACTGAGGAGCACCAAGCCGACGAGCGCGCCCGCGAGGTCGAGCGCCCGCTTCGCCGCGAGCTGCCAGCCACGGAAGCCCGGAACAGTCAACTCGACGAATGGCGTGCCGTCGTACTGCACGGTGCGCGTCCGCCGCTGAACCACGCCGCTGACCCTGGCCACGGCGAGCACGCGAAGGCCGCCCGACGTTGCCGTCTCCACGATCGCCTCGAGTACCGGCGGGGGGAAATCCCCGCAGAGCACGAGGGTGTCGGCCTCATTCGCGCTCAGCGCATCGTGAAGCCGCTCGATCAGCCAGGTCGGAGAGACGGACTGGCGGTCATCGTGGGGAACGTTGACCCACGTGGTCGCGCGCGTCCGATCAGGCGCCGCCAGACTCTCGAACACCCGCTGCGCCTCGGGGTCCGCACGGTCTCCGACGAACACCATCGGACCACCGTCCGCCGGCTTCTGGAACAGGAACCGCACGAACCTGTCGAACCAGGCGCGCTCCACCACGATCGTCGTTGAGATGATCGCGAGCATGATGAGGCCTTGCGCCAGCACCAGCAGCTTCGCCTCGCTCCAGAAGCTCGGCCACAGGGCGACGAGGACGGCGAACGCGACTCCCTTCGTGATGGCCTCGGGATCGCGACGCGCATCGCCGCGTCCGTACGCACCGAAAGCCATGAGGCCCACGATCAGCGCCACGCCGAAGTTGGTCCCGCCGAGGAGGCCGTACGGGAACACGGCGCCCACGGCATGCGCGATGCCCGGACCGAGCCATTCGATGTCACGGACCAGCCGGATGATCGCCCGCAGGAATACGAAGGCAGCGACGTCGGCCGCCGCGAGCAGCGCGAGTCGCACCACCACCCGGACCATATGCCGGCGCGAGGACTCCGGTCCCCTCTGCTGGAACAGCAGTCGGACCGGTGTCGCGTACTCCATCAACCGCGGTCCGGACACCCGGCTCTCCGCGGTCGTGGGAGTGGTCTTCGCGCTTGTGGGCAGCCCTGCTCCCGCGTAAGGTTCGGTCCGTCCGGACGATGGTACCGAGCGTCCAATCTCCCGCACAAATCGTTCCCGGTCAACGGGTTGGAGGGCGTGAGGTGAGTCACAGTCCGCCGGTGAGAGCGTACCCGATCTCGTGCGCCCTCCTGACGGTCGTTCTCCTTGCCGTCCCGCTCTCGGCGCAGAGTTCGCCGCTGAGCGGCCCCCTCGCCGACTATCTGCGCCTGATGCAGCTCACGGGCGACTTGTCGGCCAGCCCCGTGTCGCTTCGACCCACCATGGATCGGTCCGACACGAGCGTCCGAGGCCTCCGCGAATCCCTTTGGGGGACCTCGCCCAGCTTGAGACCAGCGGATCCCTCCGAACGCAACCGCGCCACGCCGACTCTGGAATGGCACCCGCTTGAACTCCGTTTCGGCAGCAACTCGGTCCGGCCTTGGGGGACGAACGACGGGCAACTCTGGCAGGGCCGTGGGCCTTCCGTGCTCGCGCGCGGAGGTGTCAGCGTGCGGTGGGGTCCGATCACGGCGGCGCTCCAACCGGTGGCCACCTCGGCGTCGAATCTCGAGTTCGGATTGTCACCGCTCACAATCGCCGCGGACCTCGGGCCGTACGCCTACCCGGCCAACCGGGGTGGCCAGATAGACCTCCCCCAACGCTTCGGCAACTCCGCCTACTCCGTCCTCGGCTGGGGCGACTCCTATCTCAGGGCCGACCTCGGACCCGTCGCCCTCAGCCTCTCCAACGAGAACCACTGGTGGGGCCCCGCGCGCCGCAACGCCATCGCGATGACCGACAACGCCCCTGGCTTCGGTCACCTCTGGCTCGGGACCTCGCGACCCGCCGACATCCGGATCGGGACGATCGAAGCCCGCTGGATGTGGGGGAGCCTCTGGGAGTCGGACTACTTCGACGCTGACCCGGCGAACAACCAGCGCTACTTCACGGGACTCGTCGGGACCTATCGGCCGAAGTGGGCGCCGAACCTCGAACTCGGCGCGACGCGAACCTTCACCATGTACTGGCCATCGGGCGGTCCCTCCCTCGAGGACCTCCTGCTCGTCCTGATCCCCCTCCGGAAGGAGAACTTCCAGACACCTGAGAACCCCACCGGGAATGACGAACGGGACCAGATGGCGACGATCTTCGCCCGTTGGGTCGCGCCGGCGGCGGGGTTCGAGCTCTACGGCGAGTGGGGACGCGGCGACCACGCGGTGGACCTGCGCGACGTCCTCACGCAGCCGGAGCACGCTGGGGGATTCACCCTCGGCTTCCAGAAGGTCCTCGGCGCGTCACCCGAGCGTATATGGCGGTTCGGCGCCGAGCTGACCACGCTCGGCGCGAGCCGCACCGAGAACGTGCGGCCCCCCGCGACGGCATTCTATGCGCACCACATCGTCCGCCAGGGCTACACGATGCGCGGCCAGGTGATGGGGGCGGGGATCGGACCGGGCTCCTCCCAACAGTCGCTCCAGCTCGACCGCTTCGCGCCCTGGGGGAAGGTCGGCGTCACGCTCCAGCGCACGGTCTATGACAACGACCGGTTCTACGAGGCGGTCCGCTACTGGGACACGAACGAGGTCGAACCCGCCATCACCCTCGACGGCGTGGTCTTCCGCGGACGCTGGGAGCTCACGGGGAGCGTCACCGCCGCGCACCTGCTCAACAAGTACTACCTGCGCGACAACGACGAGCTGAACGTGAACCTGGGTCTCGGGGCGCGCTTCCACCTCGGCGCGCGTTGACGCGCCCCTCGGTCGAGGACGCTGCGAGCGCGCCGCCGGCGCGCGAGGTGCGCCCAGCGCTCGGCCGCTCGAGCCTCCTCAACCTCGCCGGACTCGGCGCGCCGCTCGCCGCCGGCCTCGTCGCCATCCCGATCCTGGTGCGCGCGCTGGGAACGGACCGCTTCGGGGTGCTGGCGCTCGCGTGGACGATCACGAGCTACTTCAGCGCCTTCGATCTCGGCCTCGGTCGCGCGCTCACGAGCGTGATCGCATCGCGGGTGGCGGGCACGGGTGAACGGGTCGCTCCCCAGGTCGCCTGGACCTCGCTCGGCCTGCTTCTCGCGCTGGGGATCGTCGGCGCGGCGGCCCTCCACCTGGTCGCCCCGCGCCTCGCGACCGAGGTGCTCGTGATCCCGCAGGCCCTCCAGGAGGAGTCGCGGCGCGCATTCCAGATCCTCGCCCTCTGCATCCCCTTCGTGGTGATCACGGCCGGATTCGTCGGCGTGCTCACGGCATTCGAGGAGTTCGGGCGGATCAACCTCATCCGCGGTCCGATGGGGATGCTCGTGCTCCTCGCGCCGGTGCTGGTCCTCCCATTCGGCCGGAACCTGGTGCCGGTGGCGTGGTCGCTCGTCGCGGTGCGGGGTGCAGCGGCCGTCGGGATGGCGCTCGCCTGCTGGCGACGGCTGCCGCGCCCCGGCGCGCGCCCGGCCGGGCACGACCCGCTCGGTCTCCGCGCGCTGGTCTCATTCGGCGCGTGGGTGACCGTCACGAACATCGTCAGCCCGATCCTCGTGTACCTGGACCGCTTCCTGATCGCGGGGATGCTCTCGGTGGGGGCAGTCGCCTTCTACGCGACCCCCTACGAGGTCGTGACCAAGGCGTTCATCCTCCCGGCCGCCCTCGCGGGCGCGCTCTTCCCGGCGTTCGCCTCGAGCGTCGCCCGGGACATGGAACGGATGCGGCGCCTCTTCCGGCGTGGCAGCCGCTACATGGCGCTGATCATCTTCCCGCTGATGCTCGTCGCGATCGGGTTGGCACACGAGGGCCTCGACCTCTGGCTCGGCGCGGAGTTCGCCGAGCGGAGCACGCCGGTGCTGCAGTGGATCGCCCTCGGCGTGTTCGTGAACTGCATCGGCCAGGTGTTCTTCACGCTGGTGCAGGGCGCCGGGCGACCGGACATCTCGGCGAAGTTCCACCTGCTCGAACTCCCGCTCTACATCCTGCTCCTCGTGAGCTGCATCCGGGCGTGGGGGATCACGGGCGCGGCGATCGCGTGGACGTTGCGGGTGACGTTCGACGCCGCCCTCCTGCTCGTGGCTTCGGGGCGGCTGCTGGGCCTGCCCGCGCGCGCGCTCTGGCGGGTGGCGGGGCTGCTCGCCGCCGGCGCGATGGCGCTCGCGGTCCCGATGCTCGTGGATGCGCTCGCGGCGCGCCTCGCCATCACGGTGTCGCTCGGCGGAGCGTTCGTCCTCCTCGCCTGGCGGCTCTGGTTCGGCGCCGACGAGCGCGTTCGCCTGCGCGAGGCGTTCCGGTGAGGATCGGGTACGTCTGTACGAGCCTGGGCACGGTCGGCTTCACCGAGGCCGCGCTCCGGACGCTGCACGCGCAGCGGGGACGTCACGAGGTGCACGCAGTGGTGGTGGACAACGGCTCGACGGCTGAGGAGGTGGCGCGGCTGCGCGAGGCGGCGGCGCGGTACCCGCACGTCGAGGTGCTCGCCGGTCACGGCAACATCGGCTACTTCCCCGGCCTCAACCTCGGGATCGAGCGGCTGCGGGCGTCGCGACCAGACCTCCGCCACGTCGTGGCGGGCAACAACGACCTCGAGTTCCCGGAGGACTTCGTTGACACGTTGGAGCGGCATCGGGAGGTGCTCGATCGGTGGATGGTGGTGTCGCCGGACCTGGTGACCCCGAACGGCGTCCACCAGAATCCGCACGTCCGGATCCCCATCTCGCGCGGACGGCGGGCGGTGTGGGCGGCGTACTATGCGGCCTTCCCACTCGCGCGCGCGATCGCCTGGGTGGCGAAGGTCACGCACCGATACACGGCCCGCCCGGAGCGGGTGCACGGCGCGCGCCTCTCCCGTGAGGCGGGGCCGATGCTCCTCGGGTACGGCGCCTGCTACCTGCTCGGCCCGCGGTTCTTCGAGCGATTCGACCGGCTCTACGGGCCGAGCTTCCTGATGTTCGAGGAGTACTTCCTCTCAGTGCAGCTGGCGGTGGCAGGGGAGGCCCCGTACTACGAGCCGGGTATCGTGGTCCGTCACATGGACCACGCGACGATCGCCAGGATGCCCGGGCGGCGGCTCTGGGAGCTCTCGCGGGCGTCCTACGCGACGTACCTGGCGCACGAGCGGATGACGGCGACGGAGCGGGGGGAGGCGGTCGAGCGGGCGACGCGTCGCGTCGGCGCCTCCGCTCCCGCTGGCTCCGCATGAGCGTGGTCGCCATACTTCGCGTGCCGTCGAACCTGAGCTTGGCAACCGCATCCTTGACTCGATGACCTCTCCGACCTCCGGAGCCTCGCTCACGAACACTCCGCGAGGCCAACGCCCCTTCTCGCTGCTCGGCGCCTTCGCCCTGCTCCTCGAAGGGCGGCGGTTGGTCATCGCGCTCGGCTTCGTGGGGGGCGTGCTGGCCGTCGGCGTCCGGTCGCTGCTGCCGCGGACCTACACTGCGCGTGCGATGTTCATGGCGAATGCCGGTGCGGAGACCGATCTCAGCGCCCTTCGCGGGCTCGCCGGTCAGTTCGGACTCCCGATCGGGGACGCGTCCACCGGCCCATCTCCGGAATTCTACGAGGCGCTCGCGCGCTCCACCGTGATCCTGCGCCCGATCGCCGCCGAGAGCGTGGTGGTCGCGGCGGAGCAGGGGGCAGCGGCGGTCCCCGTGGTGGACATCCTGCGAGTCCGTGGCGCAACGGCGGTGCGCCGAGTCGAGAAGGCGACCGAGAAGCTGCAGCGGCGCGTTGCGGCGACCTACGATCGGCGAACGGGGATCATCTCGCTCCGCGTGCGCACCCGGTGGCCCGAGTTGTCGAAGGAGGTCGGGGATCGGATCCTCCGGCGAGTGAACGACTTCAACCTCGTGACGCGGCAGTCCCGGGCACGCGCGGAGCGCGTGTTCGCCGAGGGGCGCGTCGCCGAGGCGCGGGTGCGCCTCCGGGCCGCCGAGGACTCGCTCCTGCACTTTGCAGAGCGCAACCGAAGCGTGGCGGAATCGCCGATCCTCTCGCTCGAGCAGCAGCGCAGGGCGCGTGAGGTCACCCTCGCGCAGCAGGTGCTCGCGTCGCTGGAGCCCTCGCTCGAGGAGGCGCGCCTGCGGGAGGTGAAGGACACGCCGGTGATCACCATCCTGCAGGCGCCAACGCTCCTCTCGGTGCCGGATCCCCGCGGGCGGATCAAGTTCGGCATCTTCGGTGGTGTCGTAGGGCTCCTCGTCGCACTGGTTCTGCTGCCAGCGAGGCAGGCGCTGCGCGAGGCGCAGGGTGCTCCTGATGCCGAGGCGCAGCGCTTCTTCCGCGCGGTCGCCGAGATGCGCGGATGGCTGCGGCGCGGACGGTCAGCCTCCGCCTGACGCGAGGCGCCGCGTCAGTCGGTAGCGCGAGTAGAGGCCGAGGGAGACCGCAAGGAGCTGGTAGGTGTGGGTCTTCGCCACGAGCATCAGCAGGGCCACGACGGAAGCGATCGCGAGCACGCGAGTGAAGTCGTCGCGCCGCGAATCCTCGGCGGCGGTCGTCGCCAGGCCGACGAGGGGGAGCGCGACGAGGCACACGAGCAGGAAGAAGCCGACGATGCCGAAGTCCACCCAGGCCGAGACGAGGTTGTGTGCATACTCCCCGGGCGGGTAGCTGGCGTAGGCGCCAAGCACGGGGTGCTCCCAGACCGTGACCCACGCACTCTGCGCCATCTCGGCGCGTAGTCGGGCCGATTCGTCGCGGGCGAGCGCGAGCAGGCCGAAGATCCGGTTGCCGTCCGCCGTTCGCGCCAACGACTGGACGAGGCCGAGCGCCAGGGCGGCGCCGCCGGCGAGTCCCAGGGTGGCGAGGAACCTCGATCGCGCCTTGCAGAACTCGATCACCGCAGCGGCGAAGAGGAAGCCGACGAACTCCGATCGGGCACCGATCAGGAAGAGCGTCACGATCGAGAGAGCGTAGAGTGGCAGGCGCGCGGCGAGCCTCCGGGAGGGGATCACGAACACCCCCATCGCCACGAAGATCATCGCCGCGCCGTGGTAGTCGCCCGGCGGAAGCCCCTCGACCAGCGGGTGGAGCACCGGTAGGATCGAGCGCCGGGCGAGCGCCGTTCCCAGCACGAGGGCGATGACCGCCACGAGGATCGCGGACAGGGTCCGCCTCGTAGTCGGGTGGTCGAGGTCGATCGTTCGGGCGATGAGGTACCACACGACGAACTTGAAGAGGTACGCCACGTGTGGTCCGGTCACCGTCCGGTCCACCTGGGCGGAGTCGCCCGAGAAGACCACGACAGCGAACAGCGCGAGGTACGTCGCGAAGAGGGCGCCGGCCGGGCTCGGCGAGAGTCCCGTCACGCCCGATTGGCGGAAGAGCGCCACGACCGCCAAGGGCAGTGCGACCACGGCGCCCGCGGTCCCGAAGCCGCCGAGCACCGGTGGGATCGTTCCCCCCTGCGTGAGCACCTGGTACACGATGAACGCGGGGAACGCGAGCACGAACGCGGTCAAGGCGGCGGCGGCCCCGGGCGACTCCACCCCGCGGCCGTCTTGTGGGATCGGCTCGAGCGCGGTCACGGACTGAAGGATACGCGCGCCGCGAGCGGCCGGTACCCGGAGGCCGCGAGGTACTGGAGCCCCGAGTGCACGAGGTGCAGGACGGCGAAGCCGCCGGCGTAGAGCGCGACCGAGACCCGCACGCTGTCGAACACCCCGTGGCCGACGACGATGGCCGCCGCGGCGACGACCACGCGCGCGACCTGCCAGACGAGCTCCTGCCGGTGCAGGTCGGCCAACAGCACCGTCTGGCTCAGCGGGGACGAGATGATCTGGAAGTAGACCATCCCCGCGAGGATCGAGGCGAGGGCGCCCGCCTCGCGCCACTCGGCGCCGAAGGCGAACGCGAAGAGCGGCGCGCCGAACGCGACGACGACCGCGCAGGGGAGGACCCCGAGGAGGGCAAGGCGCCGCGCGGTCCGGAGGAAGAGCTCGCGGCAGTTGCCGTCACGCTGGTACGTCGCGGCCGCCTCCTGCCGGTAGACCTCGCCGATCGAGTTCCCGATGAGCATGGATGGCAGGACCAGCACGCGCTCGGCGAGGGCATACAGTCCGGCGGCGGCCGCCCCGAAGTAGAATGCCAGCAGCACCGTGGGGAGTTGGCTCGACGCCGCGTTCGCGAGGTGGCCGGGCGCGATGAACGACGGGAATCGCCGGTGCTTGCGCGCCGCGGCCCGGATGGACCGCCAGGAGGCCCCACGCAGCAGCGCGCGGTCGGCGCCCATGATCGACCGGACCAGGACGGCAGTGGCCGCGCCGAGCCCTGCGAGATGGCCGCCGATGAGGACGCCGCCGGCACCGGACAACACGCCGACGCCGCTCTGAGCACCGAACATCGTCGCCGACTGGACGATGCGACTCTCCGCGAGTTGCCGGTACCTCGCGCGGCGGTTGAGCCAGTAGCCGAGCGACTGGACGGTCGCGACCATCACGATCCCCGCCGGCACGGCGAGGAGCCATCGGGGGATCACCCGTTCGCCGACCAGCCACGGGAAGGCGGTCGCGACGGCGATGGCGAGGAGCACCCCGATGCCGCTGGCGAGGGCGAGGAGGAGGGAGGTGAGGAGCAGGTCGCGGGCCTCGCCGTCGTCGTCGGGAAGGAGGATCGCGAGTTCATACCGCCCGGTCGCGACGACCCCGCCAACGGCGGTGAACGCGAGATAGAGCGCGAGGACGCCGAAGGCCGCCGGCTCGAACAGCCTCGTGAGGATCGGGCTCGCGAGGACCGGGATCGCCTGGGCGAGGGCGGTCCCGGTCGCGAGGGTGAGGACGTTCCTGCCGAACGCCGAACGGGGGAGGAGGGACCGCAAATGGGGCGACCGAAGGTGGGTGTGGCGGGTGTCGGCGAGCGCCGTGAATCTACGGCCTAACCCCGGCGCCGACGCTCACGCGCGGGGCCCTCCGCGAGGTCGCCCGACTCGATTGAACGCGTCCCTGCGGCCCGCTAGCTTCGGCGGATGATGTCGCCATCGCGGGCGCGCCGGATCCTGACCGTGGTCGGAGCACGTCCCCAGTTCGTGAAGGCAGCGGCGTTCAGCCCCGCACTCGCTCGGCACGGCGGGGTCGAGGAGCGGCTCGTGCACACCGGCCAGCACTTCGACGCGGGGATGTCCGACGTCTTCTTCGAGGAGATGGGGATCCCGGCGCCGGCGGTGAATCTCGGGATCGGCGGCGGGAGCCACGGCCAGAACACCGGCCGGATGATCGAGGCGCTGGAGACGGTGCTCCTCGCCGAGCGTCCGGACGCGGTCGTGGTCTTCGGCGACACCGACTCGACGATGGCGGCGGCGCTGGCAACGGCCAAGCTCGGGATCACGCTCGCTCACATCGAGGCGGGACTCCGATCGTTCCGGCGCGGGATGCCCGAGGAGATCAACCGCGTCGTGACGGATCACGTCGCGGACGTCTTGTACGCCCCGACCGAGGCCGCCGTCGGCCATCTACTCCGCGAGGGCATCCCGGACGGTCGCATCGTGCGGTCGGGCGACGTGATGTACGACGTGGTGCGGAGGTTCGGTGCGATCGCGCGTGCGCGGTCCCGGATCATGGACACGCTGGGGGTCGCCGATGGCGGCTACCATCTGTTGACCCTGCATCGGAAGGAGAACACCGACGATCGCGCCGTCCTCGAGCGGATCCTCACGGGGCTTGCGGCGAGCGAGACCCCGATCGTGTTCCCGATGCATCCGCGGGCGAGGAAGATGCTGGAGAGCTTCGGGCTGACGCTCCCGGCCGCCGTGCGCGCCATCGAGCCGCTCGGTTACCTCGACACGCTGCGTCTCCTGTCCGGCGCCCGCCTGGTCCTCACCGACAGCGGCGGCGTGCAGAAGGAGGCGTACTTCGCCGGGCGCGCATGCGTGACGCTCCGCGAGGAGACCGAGTGGACGGAGTTGGTGGACGCCGGCGCGAACGTGCTCGCCGGTTCCGATCCGACACTCATCGCCGACCTGGTGGGGCGCGAGCCGTGGCCGGTCCCGTCGGACGGGCTCTACGGGAGCGGCGACGCGGCCGACCGGATCGCGGCCGACCTCCTGCGGCGTGTCGGTCCGTGAGCCTCGACCGTCCGCTGCGCATCGTCTTCCTCGTCCACTACTTCCCGCCGGTGAATAGCTCGGGGGCGAAGCGGGTCGAGGCGATCTCGAAGTTCCTCGCCGCCGACGGGCACGACGTCACGGTCATCACGACTTCGAAGCGGGCGCGGGACGGGGAGTTCACCGAACCGATCCCGACCGGCGTGCGGCTGATCGAACTCGGTGCCTTCGGGATCCGCTCTCCCTCGCGGCACGACGGGGCACGGTTCGAGCCGATGTACGCGGGCCGGCCGTCGCTGCTGCGTCGCACGAAGGACCGCGTTATGGAGTGGTGCGGCCAGCTCCCGGACCCGCGGATCCCGTTCGTGCTCGGCATCGCGTCGCCGTGGCTCGACGAGGAGGCGCACGCGGCGCTCTCCGCCGCCGACGTCGTGATCGGGTCCTGCCCGCCGTGGCCGCTGCTCCTCGGCGCGCTCATCGCGAAGGCGCGTTTCGACGTGCCGGCGATCCTCGACTACCGCGACCAGTTCAGCCAGTGCCACGAGATGCCCGGCGGCCGGGTCGCGAAGTGGCTCGAGACGGTCGTGGACCGGCGCCTTGCCGCGTCGGCGGACCAGGTCGTCGCGATCTCCGAACCGATGGCGTCCTACTACTCGGCGTTCACCTCTCGTGTCGAGACCATCCGCAATGGATACGATCCCGAGGTCATGGAGACCGCGCGCTCGCGTGCCCGGCCCAGCTCCGACGGGAGCATCGTGATCCGATACATGGGGTTGGTCTCGCCGGGACGCGTGCCGCACCGGTTCTTCGAGGCGTTGGATTGGCTCCGGCTGGCCCGGCCGGACCGCTTCGCGCGCCTGCGGATCGAGTTCTACGGTCACGCCGCGCTGGTGGAGTCGGCGATCGCCGAGCGCTACCCGTCGCTCGCCGGGATCGTCCGGTTCTTCCCTCCGGTGCCGTACGTGGAATCCATCCAACGCATCATCGAAGCCGACTACCTGCTCTTCGCCGAGACGTCCTCGAAGGAGAGCCTCAGTGCCCAGGGGATCCTCACCACGAAGTTGCTGGAGTACATCGGCTCGGGACGCCCCGTCCTCGCGCAGATCTCCCCGGCGACCCTCGCCGGGCGGCTGCTGCGGCAGTGCGGGGAACAGCACGTCATCGGCGATACGATGGAGACGTTCCGGGCGGCGCTCGCCGAGGACATCTTCCATCGTCGCCAGCCCGACCAGGTGTCGGCGACGAGCCACGCGCTCTCCCGACGCGCGCAGGCCACCACCTATGCCCAGGTCGCGGCCCGCGTCGTCGCCGCGCGCTCCCACTCCTGACCCCGATGCCGCCGTACCGGATCTGCGCCAACTGCATCATGGACACCACGGACTCGAACATCCGGTTCGATGACCGCGGTTGGTGCGACTACTGCAACAACTACCACGCCAACATCCTCCCGCACTGGCACACGGACGAGCGCGGTGCGCGGGAGCTGGAGCGCGAGGCCGAGGAGATCCGGCGCGCCGGCCGGGGCCGCGATCACGACTGCCTCATCGGCATCAGCGGCGGGGTGGACAGCTCCTACGTGACCTACATCGCCAAGGAGCGGATGGGGCTCCGCCCCCTCCTCTTCCACGTGGACGCGGGGTGGAACTCGCAACAGGCGGTGCACAACATCGAGCGGCTGGTGGATGCGCTCGGGCTCGACCTGCACACGGAGGTCGTGGACTGGCTCGAGATGCAGGACCTGCAGCGCGCCTTCTTCAAGGCGTCGGTGCCGCACCTCGACACGCCCCAGGACCACGCCTTCTTCGCCGGCCTCTACAACTTCGCGGCGAAGCACCGTTTCAAGTACATCCTCACCGGCGCCAACTACTCCACCGAGTGCGTGCGCGAGCCGCTCGAATGGCACTACCACGCCAGCGACCTCGCCCAGCTGCGGGACATCCACCGGCAGTTCGGCACCCGGCCGCTGCGCACCTTCCCGACCGCCGACATCTTCTCGTACAAGCTCTACTACCGGTACGTGAAGGGCGTCCGCGTGGTGAAGCCGCTGAACCTCGTCCCCTACATCAAGGAGGAGGCGATGCAGCTGCTGGTGGACCGCTTCGGATGGCAGCGCTACGCCCACAAGCACTACGAGTCGCGGTTCACCCGCTTCTACGAGGGGTACTGGCTCCCCCAGAAGTTCGGGTACGACAAGCGGCGCGCGCACTTCTCGAGCCTCATCCTCACCGGGCAGCTCACGCGTGACGAGGCGCTCCGCCGGATCGCCCTCAAGCCATACGACGACGAGACCATCGCCCAGGACTTCGAGTACATCGCGACGAAACTCGACCTCTCCGTGGAGGAGTTGAAGGCGATGATGGCGGCGCCCAACCGCACCTTCCGCGACTACCGCAACCGGCAGGGTCTGATCGACCTCGGGACCCGGGTCCTGCGCGCGGTCGGCGTCCAGCGCGCGATCATCCGATGATCACGATCGTGGACTACGGGCTGGGCAACATCCACGCGTTCCTCACCGTCTACAAGCGGCTCAACATCCCGGCGCGCACAGCGGCCTCGGCGCCGGCACTCGAGGGCTCGGAGCGGCTGATCCTCCCGGGGGTCGGGCACTTCGATCACGCGATGGAGCGGCTGGAAGCGTCAGGGATGCGAGGGACCCTCGACGAGCTCGTGCTCCGGCGCGACGTCCCCGTGCTGGGCGTCTGCGTGGGCATGCAGATGCTCGCGGAGGGGAGCGACGAAGGGGATCGCCCCGGTCTGGGATGGGTGCGTGGCCGCGTGCGCGCCTTCCGCGACTGGGCCCCCGCCCGGGGCCTCCCGCTCCCCCACATGGGATGGAACGACGTGACCCCCGCGGCGCCCGGGGGCCTCTTCGCAGGTCTCGAGGAGGCGAGCCGCTTCTATTTCCTGCACTCGTACTTCGTGGAGTGCGCCGAGCGGTCCGATGCCGCCGCCGTCGCGCGCTACGGCGACGACTTCGCCTGCGCCGTGCGCCACGGGAACATCCAGGGGGTGCAGTTCCATCCCGAGAAGAGTCATCACTACGGGACGCGGCTCCTCCAGAACTTCGCGACCGCCTGATGCTGCGCCCACGGATCACGCCTTGCTTGCTGCTCGGTGGCGGCGGCCTCGTGAAGACGGTGCGCTTCGCCGACCCGAAGTACGTCGGTGACCCGATCAACGCGGTGAAGATCTTCAACGAGAAGGAGGCCGACGAGCTGATCGTCCTCGACATCGAGGCGACGGCGGCGGGCCGGCGACCCAACGAGCGGCTGATCGCGCAGTTCGCCGTCGAGTGCCGGATGCCGCTCTGCTACGGCGGCGGGATCCGCAGCGTGGAGGAGGTGCGGCGGATCGTGGGACTCGGGGTCGAGAAGGTCTCGCTCGGCGCGGCGACGGCGGAGGATCCGGCCCTGCTCACCGCCGCGGCCCGGGCGGTGGGGAGCCAGAGCGTGGTGGCGGTGCTCGACGTGCGGCGCACCGCCCCGGGCCGCTACGACGTCTTCACGCATCGCGGCACCCGCCGCACGGGCGCCGACGTGGTGACGGCGGCGCGCGCCGCCGAGGCGGCCGGGGCGGGGGAACTGCTCGTCAACTCGATCGATCGCGACGGCACCATGGAGGGGTACGACCTCGAGCTCGCCCGGCTCGTCCGGGAGGCCGTCGGCATCCCGCTCACCCTCCTCGGCGGGGCGGGCTCGCTGGCCCACCTCGCCCAGCTGGTGGGCGCCGTGGGCGTCGTCGGTGCCGCGGCGGGGAGCCTCTTCGTCTTCAAGGGGGCCTACCGGGCCGTCCTGATCAACTATCCGCGCGCGGAGCAGAAAGAGGAGATCCTCCGCGCCGCCACCACCGGAGTCATCCCGGCATGAATCCTCCCCAGGACGGGCTGCACGGCACGCTGCTCATCACCGGCGGGACCGGATCGTTCGGCAACGCGGTGCTGCGCCGCTTCCTCGACTCGCCGGTCCGCGAGATCCGGATCTTCAGCCGGGACGAGAAGAAGCAGGACGACATGCGCAAGAAGTACCAGCACGGGAAGCTGCGCTTCTACGTCGGCGACGTGCGCGAGCCGCGGAGCATCGAAGCGGCCCTCCGCGGCGTGGACTTCGTCTTCCACGCCGCGGCCCTCAAGCAGGTGCCGTCGTGCGAGTTCCATCCGATGGAGGCCGTCCGCACGAACATCCTCGGCACCGAGAACGTGCTCACCGCGGCGGTAGAGGCCGGTGTGCAGCGCGTGATCTGCCTGAGCACGGACAAGGCGGTCTACCCGATCAACGCGATGGGGATCTCCAAGGCGATGATGGAGAAGGTGATGGTGGCGGCGTCGCGGAGCGCCCGCACCACGGTGCTCTGCGGCACGCGCTATGGGAACGTGATGGCGTCGCGCGGCTCGGTGATCCCGCTCTTCGTGGAGCAGGTGCTCGCCGGGCAGCCGATCACGATCACCGACCCCGCGATGACGCGATTCATGATGACGCTGGAGGATGCCGTCGAGCTGGTCCTCTATGCGTTCACCCACGGACGGAGCGGGGAGATCTTCGTGCAGAAGTCCCCCGCCGCGACGGTCGCGATCCTCGCGCGGGCGATCCTCGAGCTGATGGGGCGGCCCGACCATCCCGTCCGGGAGATCGGCACGCGCCACGGCGAGAAGGTCTTCGAGACCCTCCTCAGCCGCGAGGAGATGGCCGCGGCCGAGGACCTCGGCGAGTACTATCGGATCCCTCCCGATGGCCGCGACCTGAACTACGGCAAATTCGTCGAGCAGGGGGAGCGCGCGATCACCACCGCGGGGGAGTACACCTCCCACAACACGCAGCAGCTCGACGTGGAGGGGACCAAGCGGCTCCTCCTCAAGCTGGACTTCATGCAGCGCATCGCGCGCGGCGAGCCGGCGACGCCGGAGCACTGAGCCGATGGCCGTCGCGATCACCGGCGCCGCGGGCTTCATCGCCCGCCACCTCGACCTGCGCCTCCGCGAGCGGGGCGGGCCGCCGGCGCTCGCGATCACCCGCGCGACGTCCGCCGAGGATCGGCGCGCGATGCTCCGCGAGGCGACCTTCGTCTTCCACCTCGCCGGCGTGAACCGCCCCGCGGACCCCGCCGACTTCGCGACGGGCAACGCCGGATTCACGGAGACGCTCTGCGCGGAGCTGCGCGCGACGGGGCGTGCGGTGCCGCTCGTGTTCAGTTCCTCGACGCAGGCCGAGCTCGACAACCCCTACGGGCGCTCGAAGCGCGACGCCGAAGGGGCGGTGGAGCGCTATGCCGCCGAGTCGGGAGCCGTCGCCGCGATCCTGCGACTGCCGAACGTCTTCGGGAAGTGGGCGCGCCCACACTACAACTCCGCGGTGGCGACCTTCTGCCACTTGATCGCGCGCGGGGAGCCGATCACGGTCAACGACCCGGCGGCCCCGCTGACGCTGGTCCACGTGGATGACGTGGTGGAGGCGCTCGTCGCGCTGCTCGACGGCGGCGTCGGCGGGCTGCGGCGCGTCGAGGTGTCGCCGGTGCACCGGACGACGGTCGGCGAGGTCGCCGCGCGGATCCAGGAGTTCGCCGAGAGTCGGCGGACACTCATCCCCGGCGCGGTCGGGACCGGCTTCCTCCGCGCCCTGTACTCGACCTACGTCAGCTACCTCCCGCCGGGGGCCTTCGCGTATCCGCTCAAGCGCCACGAGGACCCACGGGGCGCGTTCGCCGAGATGCTCCGGACCCCGGACGCCGGGCAATTCTCGTTCTTCACGGCTGGGCCGGGCATCACGCGCGGCGGGCACTATCATCATACCAAGACGGAGAAGTTCCTGGTCCTCCGCGGCCGCGCCCGGTTCCGCTTCCGGCACCTGCTCAGCGGCGAACGCCAGGAACTCGAGGTCACG
Source organism: uncultured Gemmatimonas sp. (assembly GCA_964650715.1). Classification (GTDB taxonomy): domain Bacteria; phylum Gemmatimonadota; class Gemmatimonadetes; order Gemmatimonadales; family Gemmatimonadaceae; genus Pseudogemmatithrix. Next base: position 38,161 of record CAZYUL010000004.1, read on the forward strand.
GGCGAGGAGTCGCGCGTGGTCGAGTCCGTGCCCGGCTGGGCGCACGACGTCACCAACATCGGCGAGGGGGAGTTGATCGTGATGCTCTGGGCCAACGAGGCGTTCGATCCCCAGCGGCCCGACACCGTCAGCGCGAGCCTCGACGGATGAGGCGCCTCCGCGTGATGACCGTCGTCGGCACGAGACCGGAGATCATCCGGCTCTCGCGGGTGCTCGCCCGCCTCGACGAGCACTGCGACCACGTGCTCGTCCACACCGGGCAGAACTACGACTACGAGCTCAACCAGGTCTTCTTCGAGGACCTCTCGATCCGGAAGCCGGATCGGTTCCTCGAGGCCGCCGGCGCGAATGCCGCGGAGACGATCGGCAAGGTGATCATCGAGGTGGACCGCGTGCTCGAGGAGGTGCGACCGGAGGCGCTGCTCGTCCTCGGGGACACCAACAGCTGCCTCGCCGTCCTCCCCGCCAAGCGCCGGCGGATCCCGGTGTTCCACATGGAGGCGGGGAACCGCTGCTTCGACCAGCGTGTGCCCGAGGAGATCAACCGGCGGATCGTGGACCACACCGCGGACGTGAACCTGACCTACAGCGGGATCGCCCGCGAGTACCTGCTCCGCGAGGGCCTGCCTCCCGACCTGGTCATCCGCACGGGGAGCCCGATGTTCGAGGTGCTCACGCACTACGCGCCGCGGATCGCCGCGTCGGACGTGCTGAAGCGCCTCGACCTCGCCGAGCGCGGGTACTTTGTCGTGAGCGCGCACCGCGAGGAGAACGTGGACGGGGACCGCGCCTTCACCAAGCTCGTGACGGTGCTGAACGCGGTGGCGGAGGAGCAGGGACTCCCGGTCGTCGTCTCGACGCACCCACGGACGATGAAGCGGATCGAGGCGACGCGGACGACCTTCCACGGGAACGTCCGGCTCCTCAAGCCGCTCGGGTTCCTCGACTACGTGCGGCTCCAGCAGTCGGCGCGGGCGGTCCTCTCGGACAGCGGGACGATCAACGAGGAGTCCTCGATCCTCAACTTCCCGGCACTGAACCTGCGCGAGGCGCACGAACGGCCCGAGGGGATGGAGGAGGCGGCGGTGATGATGGTCGGCCTCGAGGTGGACCGGGTGCGGCAGGGCCTCGCGATCCTCGCGACCCAGGCGCGCGGCGACCAGCGCACGTTGCGGCTCGTCGAGGACTACGCGGTGCCCAACGTGTCGGACAAGGTCGTGCGGATCATCCACAGCTACACGGACTACGTACAGCGGGTCGTCTGGCGGCGCGCGGACTAGGCCGACCGGATGCGCCTGCTGGTGGTCAGCCAGGTCTTCTGGCCCGAGAGCTTCCGCATCAATGATCTGGTCGAGGAACTCGGCGGCCGCGGGCACGAGGTCACGGTGCTCACGGGGCTGCCGAACTATCCTGAGGGCGTCGTCTTCCCGGCCTACCGAGAGGACCCTGAGCGGTTCCGGGCGTATCACGGCACGCGCGTCCTCCGTGCCCCGATCCTCCCCCGAGGGAAGGGCAAGGCCCGGCTCGTGCTCAACTACGCGGCGTTCGTGGTCTCGGCGAGCCTTGTCGGGGCGTTCCGGCTGCGGGGCGAGCGCTTCGACGCGATCCTGGTCTTCCAACCCTCCCCGATCACGAGCGCGCTCCCGGCGCTGCTGATCGGGCGACTGAAGGGAAGTCCGGTCGTCCTGTGGACGCTGGACCTCTGGCCGGAGACGCTGCGCGCCGTCGGCGTGCTCCGTTCGCCGCGGCTCCTCGCGCTCGTGGGACGCCTGGTCACGTTCATCTACCGGCGCTGTGCGTTGGTGCTCGGCCAGTCGCGCGCCTTCGCGACGAGTGTCGAACGGTACGCCGGCGACCGAGCGCGATTCCGGTACTTCCCCCAGTGGGCCGATGCGGTGTTCGCCTGCGACCTCGCGACGGTCGAGCCGGCGCCGGAGACGCGTCCGTTCGCGGGGGGCTTCAACGTCCTCTTCGCCGGCAACATCGGCGAGGCGCAGGATTTCCCCGCGATCCTCGACGCGGCGGAGCGCCTTCGCGCACGGCGCGACATCCGCTGGTTGGTCGTGGGTGACGGCCGCTCGGCGGATTGGCTCCGTGCCGAGGTCGCGCGACGCGACCTCGGCGCCCAGGTGATCCTCCTCGGGCGCCACCCGCTCGAGCGGATGCCGGCGTTCTTCCGAGCGGCGGGCGCCCTGCTGGTCTCGCTGCGTCCGGACCCCGTCTTCGCGATGACGATCCCCGGAAAGGTGCAGAGCTACCTCGCGGCCGGCGTGCCGATCGCGGCGATGCTCGACGGGGAGGGCGCGCGCGTGGTGGACGAGGCGGGGGCTGGCCTCACCTGCGCTGCCGGGGACAGCGCGGGACTCGCGTCGGTCGTCGAGCGTCTCGCCGGACTGTCGGCGGACGAGCGCGGAGCGATGGGCGCGCGAGGTCGCGCGTATGCCGCTGCGCACTTCGATCGCGACCGCCTCGTGCGGCAGCTGGAGGGCTGGCTGGACGAGGCGGCGTCGGGCCGGCGCGACGGCCCTTAGGGGTTGTTGGCCTGGGTCAGGAGGACGACGGTCGCGATCGCCGTCAGCAGCTGGGCCACGATGGCGAAGCCCTGCGCCGCGCTCGGCGGAGGAACGGCGGCCGGACGCTCCGGCACCACCACCACCGCTCCCGGCTCGGGCGTCGGGTCGAGTCGGATCACCCAGAGGAAGTAGCGCCGCGTCTCGACCTTGCCGCTCGGCTGGATCACGTAGGCCTGGCGCGTCCGCGCCAGCGCGTTGGGACCGCCGGCGGCGCGGACATAGTGCTGGAGCGAGCGGCCCGGCGCGACGACGGTCGCGGAGGGCTGGTGCACCGCACCCCGCACCTGCACGACCTCGCTCCGCACCGGCACGTGCAGCGAATCGCCGTCCTGGAGGACGAGGTCGTCGGCACCGCCGTCGAGCGCGCGGCGGAGGTCCAATCCGACGCGCATCCGCTCCGGTCGCATCGAGTCGGAAGCGTCGCGCCGCGTGCTGTCGCTGCCCGCGCGCGATGAGTCGCGACGATCCTGCTCTGCCCAGAGCGCCGCGGCATCGGACCGGAGCGCTCCGCCCACCGAGGCCGTCGCGAGCGCCGTCGCGATCGGGATCGAGTCGAGGCGACCGGTCGTGTCGCGCATGAGGCGCCGCAGTCGCGCCGCCGCGATCCGCTGGGCGGCAGTGGAATCGGCGTATCGCGAGAAGTGCGCGGCCGATGGATTCGCCTCTGGGGTGAGTCCCCCCGCGCGCCGGAGCACGGCGGCCAGCCGCTCGGAGCGATCCGTGAGCGTGTAACGCCCGGGCGACCGCACCTCGCCCGTGATCCAGACCGACCGCGGCTGCCGCCAGGTGGGATCGCGGAGGATCAGCACCTGATCGTACGGTGAGAGCACCACCTCGCCCGCTTGTGCCGGCCGAGCGGCGAGGTCGAAGCGATACGAGCTGTCGAGTGGGACGCGCAGGGTCGTCGCGGTGGCCCGCAGGTCGCGGGCCGCCGGGATGCGCGCGATCTCCGCTTCGCGCAGGTCGGCCGAGATGTCGAGCCCGCCGGCGAGCAGCGCGAGGTCGCGGAGCGTCATCCCCTCGCGCCAGGGGAAGCGTCCCCCCTTCCGCACGGCGCCAGCGATCGCGACGGAGGCCGGCGGGCGGAACTCGGTGCGGCTGAATACCGTGATCTCGTCGTCCTCCTGCAGCGCGAAGGGCTCAACGGTGCGGCCACTCGTGTCGGCGACCATCGCGCGGAGGAGCACGCGGGTGCTGTCGCCACGAAGCCGGGAGATGTGCACGGTGCCGAGGTACGCATCGGCCGGGAGGCCTCCCGCGCGCCGCAGCGCCTGTTCCAGGGTGAGTCCCGGCGTGAACCCCTGGGGCCCCGGCGTCCAGACGTGTCCGCGAACCACGATCCGGTCGCGCACCCGATCGGCGATGGTGGGCACGCGTACGAGGTCGCCGTCGGCAGCCGCGAAGGCCGGCACTCGGCCCGCCTCGAGCGGGACCTCGATCACCGCGCGGGCGCGGCCGGTCGAGCGGTCCGCGACAGGGAGGATGCGCTCCACGACGATCCGACGCCCATCGGCGTCGGCGCGCAGGCCCCCGGCCGCGGTAACGGCGTCGGCGAGGGACTCGCCGGCCTTGAGCTCGTAGGTCGCCGGGCGGGCGATGGCGCCATCGACCCGCAGGCGCGGTCCGTGCACGGGGACGAAGACCAGGTCACCCTGCTCGAGTCGGACATCGCGCGAGGCATCGCCGCGGACGAGGTAGTCATAGACGTCGAGCACCGCCACTCGCGCACCGCCGCGCCGGACCTCCACCTGACGCAGCGACCCGCGGTCGGTCGGACCCCCGGCCGCGTACAGCGCGGTCAGCGCGGTGCCAGCGCTGGTCACACGGTACGACCCCGGTCGCGCGACGTCGCCGGCGACGAAGACCTGGTTGGAGCGCAGCTCGGTGACGGTCACGGAGAAGGTCGTGCGCGCGTTGGCGCCGCGGCTGATGCTGCTGTGCACGCGACCGAGCCGGGAATAGAGCAGGTCCTCGAGTTCGCCCAGGGTGAGGTTCGCGACCCCGAGGCGCCCGACGCCCGGGATCACCACGGACCCGTCGCGCGCCACGTCCAGCACGTGGGATTGCTCGACCTCGCCCGTGAGGATCAGGGCGAGCCGGTCCCCCGCGCCGAGGCGGTAACCCGCATCCACCGGACCGGCGAGGTTCGGCATGAAAAGGGATGTGGATTCCCGGAAGAGCGAGAGCCCGAAGATCGTCGCGCTCTCGACCGAGACCGTCGAGTCGCGCAGGGAGAGCGAGTCCACGATGCGGCGTTCGTCCCGTGCTGCCGCCAGTTCGGGGATGCCCGACAGCCGCCGCAACTCGCGCAGGTCGGCCTCGTCGGTGATCCCCAGGTCGCGGACCGCCTGCAGCACCTCGGTGGTCGCCCGCGCGTCGAGTGGTCCCGCCGAGCCCCGCATGATCTGGTCGAGCAGCTCCTCGGAGTAGCCGGCGGCGCGCAGTCGGGCGCGGACCTGCTCCGGGGTCAGGCCGCTCGAGAGGATCCGTTCCCGCAACTGTTGCAGCATCGCCGGATCGGCCTGGATCATCTGCTGGGCCTGCGCCGGGGACGGGATCGCCTGCGCACGCGCGCTCCCCGCCGCCAACACGAGGGCGGTGGCGGCGAGCGTGAGCGATGCGCCGAGCGACGAGCGGTGCGACGACATCCGGGGGTCCTGGCCTCGCGAGGGGAACGCTTGGGGAGCGGCCTTGGGAACGGTGCGAAGTCCGGGAATCTACGGGCAGGGCGCGGGGCGGACAACGCGAACGGGCGTCCCGTCGCCTGACGGAACGCCCGCGAAGACCTGCGATCATGGATGGCGTGAAGGCCGGACCGAATCCCGAATCCTAGTGGGCGCGGAGGGACTCGAACCCCCGACCTCTGCTGTGTGAAAGCAGCGCTCTAACCAGCTGAGCTACGCGCCCGCATCCGGCATCCAGATGGAGCCGGAACGGACACGTAACGTAATCGCCCCTCGGCACTCGGTACAGTCCGCCATCCCGACCATCCACCTTCCACCTGCGGTCAGTGGGCCCAGCAGGATTCGAACCTGCGCACTTCGGATTATGAGTCCGCCGCTCTAACCGCTGAGCTATGGGCCCGCGCCCCGAAGTCTGTCGGTTCGCCGCGACCGCGGCAACGGTATCTTCCCCGCGTGCCGAGTCCACTCACCGGTGAACCCCGCATCGCGATCGTCGTGGACTGGCTCTGCCAGTTCGGCGGCGCCGAGTCCGTGATCGCCGAGATGGCCGCCACCTTCCCGGGTGCGCCCTTGTTCGCCCTCTTCGACGCGATGGCGCCCCGCGAGCGCGAGCGCATCCCGGCGAGGGCGACGATCACGAGTTCGATGCAGCGGATCCCCGGCATCGGTCGGCGCTACCGCTCCCTGCTGCCGCTCATGCCGACGGCGATCCGACAGTTCGACCTCGCCGGCTTCGACATCATCGTCTCCAGTCACCACACCGTCGCGAAGGGCGCCCGCATCAAGCCTGCGCAGACCCATGTCTGCTACTGCCACTCGCCGATGCGCTACGCCTGGGAGCGTCGCGACGAGTATCTGCGCGACCACGGGATCCGCGGCGCCCGCGCGGTGGTCGCCCGCGCGATGCTCGAGCGGATCCGGCGCTGGGACGCGCGTGTGGTGAAGACCGTCGACCGCTTCCTCGTCAACTCCGCCTACGTGGGCGACCGCGTCCGCCGCAACTACGGCCGCGAGAGCGTCGTCCTCCCCCCGCCCGTGGACATCGGGTTCTTCACCCCTGACCCGGCTGTCCCTCGCGACGTCTTCGTCACCGCGAGCCGCCACGTGCCCTACAAGCGCATCGACCGCGTCGTGGATGCCTTCCGCGCACTCCCGGAGCACCGGCTCGTCGTCCTCGGCGACGGCCCCCAGAACGCGCGCATCCGCGACCTGGCGAGTGGCGTGCCGAACATCGAGGTCCGGGGCGAGGTCCCGCGCGAGGAGCTCCGCCTCTGGTTCCGCCGCGCGAAGGCGTTCGTCTTCGCCGCCGAGGAGGACTTCGGCATCGTTCCGCTCGAGGCGCAGGCCTGCGGCACGCCGGTGCTCGCGCTCGGGAAGGGCGGCTCGCTCGAGACGGTGAGGGGCGCCGAGGGCCCCGACCGCACCGGTCTCTTCTTCGGGGACGATTCCCCCGCCGCCATCATCGGCGCGGTGCGGGGCTTCGGCGACCTGGGGCAGGGGATCAGCCCGCAGGCCTGCCGCGTGAACGCCGAGCGGTTCGCGCCGCCGCGCTTCCGCGCGGCCCTTCGGCAAGAGGTGATGTCCGCGTACGAAGCCGAGCGCGGGGCGCGCTGAGTCGGGCCGACAGACGCGGAGTACGGACCGACTCCTGCGCCTGATTGACCGTCCGCCGAGGTGGCACGGACCGACGCGTTCGGACGTTTCACCAACGCCGTCGCGGAAATGTCCGACCACGAGGTGACACGGACCGACGCATCGGGATGTCGGACCGACGCGAACGCAGCACGGACCCACTGCGGAGGTCGAACGGACCGCCGCATTCGGAGGACGGACCGACTCTGACGGGGCAGGGACGGACTGCCGAGGCGGAACGGACCGCGGCGTTCGGAGGTCGGACCGACTCGTGCGCGGCACGGACCGACTGCGGAGGTCGAACGGCCCGCCGCATTCGGAGGTCGGACCGACTCTGACGGGGCAGGGACGGACTGCCGAGGCGGAACGGACCAGCGCGTTCGAAGGACGGACCCGCGCGTGCGCGGCACGGACCGACTGCGAAGGTCGAACGGACCGACGCATTCGGAGATCGGACCGACTCGTACGCGGCAAGGACCGAGCGCCGAGGTCGAACGGACCGACCCCGGCGGTGGATCGGACCGGCGCGGAGGTTTGACGGACCGACTCGGAGGCGGCACGCACCGACTGCGGAGGTCGAACGGACCGACTCGTTCGCCGAACGAACACACCCGCGCGGCGAACGGACCGCCGCCGACCCCCTCTACGCCTCGTCGTACGCCGCGAGGATCTCCGCCGGACGCACCGTCGCCGCGCCCGCCTTCCCGACCTCGACCCCGGCCGCATAGTTCGCGACGATCGCCGCCTCCAGCGCCGTCGCCCCGGCCGCCAGCATCGCCGCCAGCCACGCCGTCACCGTGTCCCCCGCGCCGACCACGTCGTACACTTCGCGCGCCGTCGTCGGGATCCGATGGATCGTCCCGTCGGGCTCCAGCAACGCCATGCCGCGCTCGCTCAACGTGAGCAGCAGGTGCTCGGCCCCGAGCCGCGCGAGCACCGCCGGCAGCGCCTCGGGATGGTCGAGGTCCACGGCGGCGCCCAGGGCCGCCTCGAGCTCGCGCCGGTTCGGCTTGAAGACCGTCGCCCCGCGGTACGAGAAGAAGTTGCGGTACTTGGGATCCACGACCACCGGGATCCCCTTCTTCCGCGCCCCCTCGATCGCGCCGCGGATCACGGGCTCGACCAGCACGCCCTTGTTGTAGTCCTCGAGCACGAGCGCCTGCGCGTCGGCGATCGCCCGCTCCACGGCGGCGGTGATCCCCTGCACCTCGGCCCCCGTGAGGTCGGCGTCCACCTCCTCGTCCACCCGCACCACCTGCTGCCCGCGCGCGACCACGCGCGTCTTGGTCGTCGTCGGCCGCTCCGTGCGCACGAGCCCGCGCGATTCGCCGCCGATCGCGTCCAGCATCGAGCGGAGCTGGGCGCCCGCCGCGTCCTCGCCCACGGCGGCGACGAGTTCCCCCCGCGCGCCGGCCGCCGCGACGTTCTGCGCGACGTTGGCCGCGCCACCGAGCGCGTGCCGGCGCTCACGCACGCGGACCACCGGTACCGGGGCCTCGGGGGAGATGCGGTCCACGTCGCCCCGCAGGTACACATCGAGCATCGCATCGCCGAGGATCGCGATGCGCATCCGTCGCTCGGCGGGCGCCGCGACGAGGGCGGCGAGCCGCTCGCGCGAGATGAGGGCTTTCGGCATGGCCCGAAAGATGGCGAACTTCACGCCCCGATGTCGCGTGCGCCCCGCAGCCTCCCGTTCGTCCTCGCCGCCGCGATCCTCGGGATCTCGGTCAGCGGTCCACTCGCCCGACTCTCCTCCGCCGACGCCCTGGCCATCGCCACCTGGCGCGTCGCCATCGCGCTGGTCGTCGTCGGCGGCTTCCTCGGCAGCACCGGCGCGTGGCGCGAGTACCGTGCGCTCCACCGGCGCGACCTCGCGCTCGCCGCGGGCGCCGGGGCGATGCTCGCGCTGCACTTCTGGAGCTGGATCACCTCGCTCGCGCACACCAGCGTCGCGGCCAGTGTCGTGCTCGTGAACCTGCATCCGGTGGTGATCGTCGCCGGCTCGGCGCTGTTCCTGCACGAACGGCCGAGCCGGATGCAGCTCGCAGGGATCGCGATCGCGATGGTGGGGGCGGCGGTGGTCGCGCTCGGGGACGCGGGGGCCTCAGACGGCGCCGCGCGCTCCCCCCTACTCGGCGACCTCCTCGCGGTCGTCGGCGCGATCACCGTCGGCGCGTACTACCTCACCGGCCGTTCCCTCCGCCAGCGCCTCTCGCTCTGGCCCTACGTAGGCCTGGTCTACGGCGCCTGCCTCGTGGCCCTGCTCGCCCTCTCGGCACTCTCCGGCGCGACACTCTTGCCGCAACCCGCCCGCGAGTGGTGGATCTTCGCGGCGATCGCGGCCGGCCCGATGCTGCTGGGGCACACCGGCTTCAACTGGTCGCTCCGCTATCTCCCGGCGTACGTGATCAGCCTCGCGCTCCTCGCCGAGCCGGTCGGCGCGACGATCCTCGCGGCTCTGATCCCGGGCATCGCCGAGCTCCCTGGGCTGTGGACACTCGTGGGCGGAGCGATCGCGATCGGCGGGCTCGCGCTGGGGACACTCGCGGGAACGCAGGAGAAAGGTGGAAGTGGGATGGTGGAAGGGGACTCCGCGTGAGAGCCACCTTCCACCATCCACCGTTCACCGTTCACCTTTAGTTCGATGCCTCTCAAACCCCCCGCCGAGGTCGTGAGGATCTGCCGCGTCCTCGAGCAGGCCGGGCACGAGGCCTGGTGCGTCGGCGGCGCGGTGCGCGATGCGCTGCTCGGCATCGAGACCCTCGACTGGGACATCGCGACGGCGGCGCGCCCCGAGGAGGTGCAGAAGCTCTTCCGCCGCACGATCCCGGTCGGGCTCAAGTTCGGGACGGTGGGGGTGCTCGACCCCGGCGGCGTCCTGCACGAGGTCACGACCTTCCGGCACGACGTCGAGACCGACGGGCGGCACGCCGTCGTGCGGTTCGGCGCCTCGCTCGAGGAGGACCTCGCGCGGCGCGACTTCACGATCAATGCGATCGCGGTGCACGCCGAACGGCTGGAGGTGCGCGATCCCTTCGGCGGCCGCGAGGACCTCGCGCGGAAGCTGGTGCGCGCGGTGGGCGACGCGAGGCTGCGGATGGAGGAGGACCGCCTCCGCGCCCTGCGCGCGATCCGGTTCGCCGGGCGATTCGGGTTCGACATCGAGCCGGCGACGTGGGAGGCGATCCGCGAGAGCGCGACGCACCTCACGCGCCTCTCGATGGAGCGCGTGAAGCAGGAGCTCGAGAAGGTGATGGAGCAGGTCGCCAAGCCGTCGCGCACCCTCGAGCGCTACCGGGAGGCGGGGATCCTGAAGGCGCTGATCCCGACGATCGCCGATGCGCCGGCCGAACGGTTCGCGGCGCTGGATCACCTCGGGATGCCGGGGCTCGCGGGACGACCGCAGCGGCGCGCGATCCGCCTGGCGGCGCTCTTCGTGGAGCCGGGCGTCGCGCCCCCCGCGACGCTCGAGGCGACGCTGCGCGGGCTCAAGTTCTCCAACGCCGAGGTGCGCGACACGGTGGCCCTGGCCCGCGCGATCGGCGCGACGCACGAAGACGCCGAGGGGACCGATGACGCCACGCTCCGTCGGATGATCGCCGCGATGGGTCGCCTCAACCTGCCCGCGGTGGCGCGGCTGGCGTGGGCCCGCGCCCGCGTGGCGGGGATGGGGTCGGCGTATCTCCCGTCGCCGGGGGAGTCCGTCGGCGTCTACCGTCGCGCCCTGCGGATCGCCTGGCGCGACCCGCTCACCATCGCCGACCTCGCCCTCGACGGCGATGACCTCATCCGGCTCGGCGTGCCCGCGGGGCGCGCGATCGGCGAGACACTGCAGATGCTGCTCGAGCGGGTCCTCGACGACCCGCGACTCAACACCCGGGAGTCCCTCGAAGCGTTGGTGCGGGGCTCGCGGCCCCGCTAGCATTCACGACATGCTCGCGCTCAACCTGGACGTCGAGGTCACGCGCGGGGACGTCGTCGAGTCCTCGCACCGCGTCCACGCTGCCGTGATCGGACCCGATGAGGTCCTCGTGGCGGCCGCGCGCGACGCGGCGATGGTCACGATGTGGCGCTCCTGCGCGAAGTTCTTCCAGGTGATGCCCTTCGTCGCGTCCGGCCAGCTCGACCAGGTGGGATGGGGCGCGCCGGAACTCGCGCTCTCCTGCGCCTCGCACGGCGGCGAGCCCGAGCACGTCGCGCTCGCGGCCCTGATGCTCGCCTCGGTGGGGCTCGAGGAGGGGGACCTCGTCTGTGGTCCGCACGAGCCGCTCTCGGCCCGCGGCGCGAAGCTCTGGAGGGAGAGCGGGCACCCCCTCTCCCGGCTGCACAACAACTGTTCCGGGAAGCACGCGGCGATGCTCGCGCGCGCCAAGTCCAACGGCTGGTCCACCCGCGGCTACGAGCAGCCCGACCACCCCGTCCAGCGCGGCTGCCTCGGCGAGGTGTCGGCCTGGACCGGCGTCCCCCTCGACGACATGCCGGTGGCGGTGGACGGCTGCGGCGTCGCCGTGATGGCCCTCCCGCTCGACCGCATGGCGCTCGCGTACGCGAGGTTCGCGCGCGCGATTCACGCCGGTGAAGAGGTCCCCTCGCGGATCGCCGCCGCCGTGCGCGGCCATCCCGAGCTCCTCGGCGGCACCGATCGCTTCGACACGGTGCTCCTGCAGGAGACCGATGGCGCGGTGATCGCCAAGGTGGGGGCCGAGGGGGTGCACTCGGTCGCGGTCCCCAGCCTCGGCCTGGGGATGGCGATCAAGGTCGAGGATGGCGCGATCCGCGCCCAGCACGTCGCGGTGCTCGTCGCGCTCCAGCAGCTCGGGGTGCTTCCCATCGACCTCCCGGCACGGCTCGGCGAGTTCCTCGGTCGGCACGTGCGGAACACGCGGGGCGAGGTCGTCGGCGAGGTGCGTGCGGTGGCCGGAGGGGTTCGCCACGCCTCGCAATGAGGCGATGACGACCTCCTCGACGATGGGCGCCACCTTGCCGCTCGAACCGACCGTCGTCCCCCTCGTGCGCCTCGCCGCGGTCGTCGCGGCGGGGAGCGAGGAGGCGATGCGCGCCGCCGCGGCCGCGTGCGTCGGGGCGGCGGTGCCAGTGACCTGGGTCGAGGAGCTCCTCCTGCAATCGTACCTGTTCTGTGGATTCCCCCGCACGCTCAACGCGATGCGCGAGTGGCGTCGCGCGTCGGGCGTTGACGCGCCGGTGGACCGCGGGGGCACCGAGGACGACCCCGCCGTCTGGCGCGCCCGGGGGGAGGCGACCTGCGCGATCGTGTACGGGGAGTCGTACGAGAAGCTGCGGCACAACATCGAGCGTCTGCATCCCGAGCTCGACGAGTGGATGGTGGTCGAGGGCTACGGGAAGATCCTCTCCCGCCCGGGGTTCGACCTCAAGCTGCGCGAGCTCTGCATCGTCGCCGCCTGCGTGGCGAGCGAACAGGACCGCCAGCTCCACTCGCACCTGCACGGCGCCCTCAATGCCGGCGCGACCTCCGCCGAGGTCCGCGCCACGCTGGGCGCGATCTCCGACGTGGTGCACGCGGACGCCCTCTCCCGCGCCCGTCTGCTGTTCACCCGGGTGGAAGGAAGGCACTGAGGGGGGAACACCCCCCGCATCCCGCATCACATCTTCCACCGTCCACCCCTCACCGTCCACCAGTTGTTCATCGACCTCGTCACCGTCCGCGTCACCGCCGGCACCGGCGGCTCCGGCTGCACCTCCTTCCGTCGCGAGAAGTTCACGCCCATGGGCGGCCCCGACGGCGGCGACGGCGGCAAGGGCGGCGACATCTACGTCCGCGGCGACTCCAACCTCTCGACGCTCCTCGACTACACCTACCGCGACCACTGGGAAGCGGAACGGGGCGAGCACGGGATGGGCTCCAACAAGACCGGCCGAAGCGGCGAGGATGTCGTGCTCCCGGTCCCGCCGGGCACCGTGATCCGCGACCGCGACACCGGCGAACGGATCGGCGAGGTGCTGGAGCACGGCGAACTCCTGCGCGTCGCGAAGGGCGGCCGCGGCGGGAAGGGGAACGCCTTCTTCGCCACCGCCACTCACCAGGCGCCGCGCGAATGGCAGCCCGGGGAGGAGGGAGAGGCGAGGACCCTCGAGCTCGAGCTCAAGCTCATCGCCGACATCGGCCTCGTCGGCCAGCCCAACGCGGGGAAGTCCACCCTCCTGAGCGTGATCTCCGCCGCCCGCCCCAAGATCGCGGACTACCCGTTCACCACGCTCGCGCCCAACCTCGGCGTGGTCCAGCTGAGCGACCACCGCACCTTCGTCGTCGCCGACATCCCCGGCATCATCGAGGGCGCCCACGAAGGGAAGGGGCTCGGGCTCCAGTTCCTGCGCCACCTCGAACGCACCCGGCTGCTCGCCTTCCTCATCCCGATCGACGCGATGGACTGGCAAGCCGAGTACGACCAGCTCCGGCGGGAGGTCCGCTCCCACTCCGCGGAACTCGCCGCCAAGCCCCACTGCGTGGTCTTCACCAAGCTCGACCTGCTCGGGGAGCACTACGTTCCCGAGATCGAGACCCCCGGCGCCTTCGGACGCTTCGCCATCTCCGCGCCCGGTCGCCAAGGGCTAGAGGAGCTCAAGGCCGCCTGGTGGAGCCAGCTCCTGGCCCTCCGGAAGGCCGGCGGGTGACCACCGGCCGAGGCACCGGAAGCCCGCCGGCGCCCTCCTTCAGGGACGCCGCGTCGCTCCCAGGATGCCTCGGCGAGCTTTCGCACCCGCCCGCGGGGTTATGGTGCACAGGTGACGTCGGACTCTTGGGCGGTGCCCCGGACCGGCTCGTCGCCATCGTCGGGACCCGAGAGGCGTCGGCCTACGGGGTACGGACGGCCACCCGGCTCGCCGAATCTTGCGTGCGGGCAGGGCTGGTGGTCGTGAGCGGCCTCGCCCGCGGAGTGGACGCCGCCGCCCACGAGGCGGCCCTCCGGGCGGGAGGCAAGACGATCGCCGTCCTGGGGACCGGAGTGGACGTCCCCTATCCGGTGGGGCACCGGAGCCTGCTACACGCGATCTCCCGGCACGGCCTCGCCCTCTCGGAGGTCGAGCCCGGCACCCGGGCGGCGCCAGGGTGCTTCCCCCGCCGCAATCGGATCATCGCCGCACTCAGCAAGGTCACCGTGGTCGTGGAGGCCGGGTTCAAGTCCGGTGCGATCAACACGGCATCCCACGCCCTGGAGCTCGGACGGACGGTCGCGGCCGTGCCAGGCCCGATAGACGACCCGCGATCGTCGGGCGCCAACGGGCTGATCCGGGACGGGGCGCAGGTGATTTGCTCTGTGGATGAGCTGTTGAGTCTGTTCAGTTTGTCCACAGAAGAGCGGAGAGCAGGAGCGAGGAGCGAGGGGAATGGGAAGGGATCAGGGGAGGGGGCATCGGTCGCGCGTCCGCGAGATCCGTGGGCCCCGATCGAGGGTTCAGGGGAAGGGGGAGGGGGAGGGGAGGTGTGGTTCGACACTGCGTCATTACGGCAGGCGTCGCTCTGGATGCTCGCGCGGGAGCTCGGGGACCAGGATGTCGATCCGGGGATCCCGGGCCGGCGGCGGACGCAGGGCTGAGGGGGAGGGGGAGGATAGAAGAGGGGAGCGGGGGGCGAAATGGTGAGCGCATCCAGCAGTATTCCACGCTGTCTAGAATCGCTTCAAATGTGGAAAACAACGGCCGGCTGTCGGCCGATGGTCAGCCTCAGCGCGATACCGTGGTGCGACGATGAAGGGAATGGCGTGAGATGAAGTGATTTCGCGATGGCATTACGTAAACACCTTCTCAGGAATACTTTGAGAAGATACTTTAAGTCATTATCAACTGGCGATTCCGCCACCGTCTTGGTGCGGCGCGGCGGCTTGAGACCGGATTTCCGGCTCGCCGGTGCCCTGCTCCTGGAGGAAGCCAATGGAAGTGGACAACCCGACTTTCCCCTGAGCTGATGCTCAGTCCCGTCGCTCCAGCTTCGACGCGTCCCATCGAGCACGTTTACGTTCACGTGCCGTTCTGCCGGCGTCGGTGCTCCTACTGCGACTTCTCGATCGCGGTCAGGAAGGACGTCCCGACTCGCGCGTTCAATGACGCCATAATGGCGGAGTACGCAACTCGACGGATCCAGCTCGATCCGCTTCGGCTCCGCTCCATCTACCTCGGCGGAGGGACCCCGTCGCAGCTCGGAGGCGCCGGGATTGCTGACCTGTTGAGCGCATTTCGACATCGGCTGGGTGTGCAGGAACTTTCCACATCCGCCTCGCCGATCGAGGTGACGATCGAGGCCAATCCGGAGGACATATCGCCGGAGGCCGCGGGAGAATGGGTCGCAGCCGGGGTCGGCCGAGTCTCGCTCGGGGTCCAGTCATTCGACCCAGAGGCGCTCCGATGGATGCACCGGAGCCACGGTCCTGAGGCGGTCCGCGGCGCCGTGAAGACCCTCCGGGAGGCCGGAGTCCGGAACCTCTCGCTCGACCTCATCTTCGCCCTGCCCCAAGAGCTCGGACGGGACTGGGAGCGGGACCTGGGACTCGCCCTGGAGCTCGAGCCCGAGCACCTCTCCCTCTATGGACTGACCGTCGAGCCGGGCACCCCGCTGGGTCGCTGGAGCGCTCGCGGGGACGTCGCGGAGGCGCCCGAGGAGACCTACGCGGAGGAGTACCTCAGGGCCCATGAACGCCTCACGGCGGCGGGCTTCGAACATTACGAGGTCTCGAATTTCGGCCTCCCGGGGCGCCACTCGGTGCACAATCGGGGGTACTGGTCCGGGGCGGGCTACCTGGGGCTGGGCCCTTCGGCACACGGCTACGACGGCTCCTCCCGCCGCTGGAACACCCGGGCGTACCAGGCGTGGCTCGAGGCGGTCGAGGCGGGCCGGGATCCAGAGGAGGGTCGCGAGGTCATCGGCGAGTCGGAGCGAACCGCCGAGGAGGTCTATCTCGGGCTCCGCACCGACGCGGGGCTCCAAATCCGACAAAACGAGCATTCGACGGTTACTCGCTGGGTCAATGAGGGATGGGCGTCGTTGGCGGGGGATCGCCTGCGGCTCACCGCCGGTGGATGGCTCCGTCTGGACGCCCTCGCCACCGCCTTGACTTCACTCCGAAGTCGTTAGTAATCTTGGACTTATGGCACTCCACGAACTCTCCGAACGGGAACGCCGCGTCCTCGAGGCCGTGGTCCGCTCGTACGTGGAGACGGCGGAACCTGCGGGATCGCGCACCATATCCAAGCGCTTCGGACTCGGTGTCTCGCCCGCCACCATCCGCAACACGATGGCCGATCTCGAGGAGAAGGGCTTCCTCTTCCACCCGCACACGTCGGCGGGGCGCGTGCCCACGGAGAAGGCGTACCGCGTCTACGTGGATTCGTTGATGCGGGTGGAGCCGCTGGCGTCGTCGGAGCGGGCGAGGCTGGCCGAGCACATCACCGGCGGGGGATCGGCGATCGAGAACATCCTCCGGCGCGCGGCGCAGTCGCTCGGCGTACTCACGCAGGAACTCGGGGTGGCGCTCGGTCCCCGCCTCGACCAGACCATCCTCCAGCGCCTCGAGCTGGTGCGCCTCTCGAGTGAGCGGTTGATCCTCGTGCTCACGCTCCGTGGCGGGGCGGTGCGCACGATCTTCATCGAGATCCGCGGCGAGATCGCCGACGACGCGATCGCCGAGGTGCAGTTGGTGCTCAACGAGCGGCTGGC
Source organism: uncultured Gemmatimonas sp. (assembly GCA_964650715.1). Taxonomy (GTDB): domain Bacteria; phylum Gemmatimonadota; class Gemmatimonadetes; order Gemmatimonadales; family Gemmatimonadaceae; genus Pseudogemmatithrix. Next base: position 54,738 of record CAZYUL010000004.1, read on the forward strand.
CGGGCTCTCGCTGGCCGACATCCGCTCGACGCTGGGGGCGAGGGTCCGTGACGCGGCCCCGGGCGCGGCCGCCACGGAGTTGCTCAACATCTTCATCCAGGAAGGGGAGCAGCTCTTCGACGTCGCCGCCGTCCCCGAGGAGGAGGCGGTCGTTCTGGGGCAGGCGTCGGTCCTCACCGACAAGCCCGAGTTCGCGAGCGGCGAGTCCATGAAGCGCCTGATCGCGCTCACCGAGACGCGGACGCACCTCGCGCGGATCCTCCGCGACCGCGCCGCCACGCCCGGGGTCTCGATCACGATCGGCGACGAGCACGGGACGCAGCTCCTCGGCGGTCTCACGCTGGTGACGTCCGAGTATCGCGCCGGGAGCCTCACCGGCGTGATCGGGGTGATCGGTCCCACCCGGATGCCGTACGAGAAGGTGATCGCGCTGGTGAGCCACACGAGTTCGCTGGTGAGCGACCTCCTCGCGTGAGGCGGCGGCCCGCCGTCCGCAGGGGTTCGCGTCACTCCTACATTCCCACCCATGGCTGACTTCTACTCCACGCTCGGCGTCGCCCGCACGGCGAATGACGACGAGATCAAGCAGGCGTACCGCAAGCTCGCGATGCAGTACCACCCGGATCGCAACGGGGGGTCGAAGGACGCCGAGGAGAAGTTCAAGGCGATCACCGAGGCGTACGACGTGCTGCGTGATCCGCAGAAGCGCGCCGCGTACGACCGCTACGGCGAGGCGGGTCTGCGGGGGGGCGGGGGCGCCGGCTACCACCACGTGGACCTCTCCGAGGCGCTCAACATCTTCATGCGGGATTTCGGCCTCGGCGACCTCTTCGGCGGGGGCGGGGGACGGGGGCAGTCATCGCCGCGGTCGGGTGCCGACGTGAAGGTGGACCTCGACCTCACGATGATCGAGGTCGCGACCGGCGTGACGAAGAAGGTGAAGCTGAAGCTGCTCGACCCCTGCGAGCGGTGCGCCGGCGTCGGCGCCGAGCCGGGGACCAGCGTGCAGCGCTGCGCGACCTGCGGCGGCCAGGGCGAGGTGCGGCGGGCGCAGCAGAGCTTCTTCGGGCAGTTCGTCAGCGTCGCGCCCTGCCCGACGTGCCGCGGCGAGGGCACGATGATCCAGAGCCCCTGCCGCAGCTGCCGCGGCGAGGGTCGCCAGCGCGGCGAGCACACGCTCGACATCAAGGTGCCGGCGGGCGTCTCGACGGGGCAGTACATGCACATGCGCGGCGTCGGCAACGCCGGCGTGCGCGGCGGCCCGCGCGGCGACGTCATCGTGGTCTTCGAGGTCGTCGAGGACGACCGGTTCGAGCGGGACGGCGAGGACCTCTATTGCGAGGTCCTCGTGACCTATCCGCAGGTGGTACTCGGCGCCGACGTGGACGTGCCCGGCGTGACCGGCCCGCTCACGTTGCGGGTGCCGGCGGGCACGCAGAGCGGCCAGGTGTTCACGTTGCGCGGCCGCGGTCTGCCGCGGGTGAACGCGAGCGGCGTCGGCGACCTCCACGTGCGCGTGCAGGTCTGGACCCCGCAGGCGCTCGGGAAGGAGGAGGAGCGACTCATCGAGAAGCTCCACGAGGTCGCGGAGAAGCCGCCGGAGAAGCGGGAGAAGGGCTTCTGGGCGAAGATGAAGGAAGCGATAACGGGGTGAGTGAACGGCTGGTGAGAGTTGGAAGGGGGAAGGGGCGCGCCGGGAACTGCCTGGCGCGCCCCTTCCCCCTCACCCCTCTCCCCTCTCCCCTCTCCCTCACCCCTCGCTCCTTCCCCTCGCTCTTCGCTCCTCCCTTCTTTCATCGGATGTGGTTCCGAGTCGCGCTCACTCCCTCTTCCCCTCGCCTCTCCCCCTCCGTCTCTGCGCGGATGTTCGAGTGTGGCGCCGAGGGTGTGCACGAAGACGGCGCGCTGCTCGTGACGCATCTCCCCTCGACGAAGGACGCCGCGGGGTTCGTCGCCGCGGTGCGGGAGACCGACCCCGGCCTGCAGGCACAGGTCTCGCCCCTCGCTGACGTTGACTGGTCGTCGAAATGGCGTGAGCAGATCCGCGCGCACCGGCTCGGGCGGTTGACTGTCGCGCCGCCCTGGCTCGCCGAGGGCCTGGATCCCGCGACGAGTGTGATCATCGAGCCGGAGATGGCGTTCGGCACCGGCGAGCATCCGACCACGCGCGGTGTCGTCCGCCTCATGCAGGGGACGGTGCGTCCGGGGGATGGTGTCGCCGACCTCGGGGCGGGGAGCGCCATCCTCTCGATCGCGGCGGTGAAGCTCGGCGCCGCGCGCGCATTCGCGATCGAGCACGACCACGACTCGATCGCGAACGCCGAGGCGAACGTGTCGCGCAACGGCGTGGCGGGGCGGGTCGCGGTGCTGGAGGGGGATGCGCAGGTGCTGTTGCCACTGGTGGCGCCGGTCCGCATCATCCTCGCGAACATCATCTCGTCGGTCCTGCTCGAGTTGCTGCCGCTGATGGGCGAGGCACTCGCGCCGGACGGCGAGGCGGTCCTGAGCGGGATCCTCGTGGAGGAGCGATCGCGGATGCTGGACGCGTTGCGGGAGGGCGGCTGGCGGGTGCTCGCCGAGGACACCGAGGAGCAGTGGTGGACGGTGCGGGTGTCGCGATGAGCCTGCCGACCTTCGTGACCGACGATCCGTTCGAGGGACCGGCGACAGTCACGCTCGGCGAGGACGCCGCGCATCACATGCGGGTGCGGCGTCTCGAGACCGGCGTGCGGGTCGGGCTCGTGGATGGGGTCGGCTCGCGTGGCGAGGGGGTACTGACGCAGCTCGCGAAGCGGCACGCGATCGTGAGCATCGAGAGCGCCGAGCACATCGCGCCCGCGCCGGCGGTGCACCTCATCCTCCCGGTCGCGGACAAGGAGCGGATGCTCTGGCTCGCGGAGAAGGCGACGGAGCTCGAGCTCACCAGCTGGCGCCCGGTCTCGTACCGCCGGTCGAAGCACGTGACGCCTCGAGGAGAGGGCCCGACGTTCCAGCAGCGCGTGCGGTCGCGGATGGGCGCGGCGCTGGAGCAATGTCGTGGCGCGTGGCTGCCGGTGGCCTTCCCCGAGGCGACGGTGGAGAGCGCGATCGCGGCGAGCCCCGAAGGGATCCGGCTCTTGCTGCAGCCGGACGGGACGCCGCTCGCGGCCGCGCTCGCGGCCGCGCTCTCGCAGGCGCGGGAGGCGGGCGCGCCGCGCCCTCCGGTCACGCTGGCGGTGGGGCCCGAGGGGGGCTTCGAGGCGACCGAGCTCGACGCCTTCGCGAAGGGGGGATTCGAATCGGTCTCGCTCGGGAACTCGATCCTGCGGTTCGAGACCGCCGCCATCGCCGCGCTCGCGACGGTGCGCGCGCTACTCGAGACGACCTGACCCACGGCGCCCGGCGCCGCATCCGGAGACGATGATGAGCGACTGCCTCTTCTGCCGCATCGTGCGCGGCGAGATCCCCTCGACGAAGGTGGCCGAGACGGAGGACTGCCTGGCCTTCCGCGACATCGGCCCCCAGGCGCCGACGCACATCCTGGTGATCCCGAAGGCGCATCACGATTCGCTCGAGACGGTCCCCGATCCCGCCTCAGTGGTTGGGGCGATGGCGGCCCTGGCGCAACGGATCGCGCGGGACGAAGGGATCGCGGCGACCGGCTACCGGACGGTGATCAACACCGGACGGCACGGCGGGCAGACGGTAGGTCACATCCATCTGCACCTCCTCGGGGGACGGGCGATGGGGTGGCCGCCGGGGTGAGAGGGGGAGGAACGAAGAGCGAGGCCAAGGAGCGAGGAGCCAGAGGAAGAGGGAAGGGTTGGAGAGGAAATGGGCGACCGCGCGCCTTTCCCCTCGCTCCTTCCCCCTCCCCCTCATCCCTCGCTCCTTCCCCTCGCTCTTCGCTCCTCTCTCTTCTTCAGCTTGTGTCTCGAACCCCGCCAGTCTAGCTTTCGGGGCTACTCCATCCAGTCCCTATCCGGCGCACAAACGCCACCAAGGGGGGAAGACCAGTTTGTCGGAAGTCATCATCCACGAAGATGAGAACTTCGAGCGTGCGCTGAAGCGCTTCAAGAAGAAGTGCGAGAAGGCCGGGATCCTGTCGGACCTTCGCAAGCATCGGCATTACGAGAAGCCGAGCGAGAAGCGCAAGCGGAAGCTCAATGCGGCCCAGCGGAAGAATCGCCGGACGCGCACGCACTGATGTCTGCCCTCGCGGCACGGTTGCAGGGCGAGCTGAACCAGGCCCGGAAGGCGCAAGCGAAGGACCAGGTCCTCCTGCTGGGCACCGTGCTGTCGGAGATCAAGAACCGCGAGATCGAGGTCCGGCGGGCGCTCACCGATGACGATGTCATCGAAGTGATCCGCAAGGCGATCAAGCGGCGGAAGGAATCGGTGGAGCTGTACGAGAAGGCGGGGCGAGCCGAGCTCGCCGCCGCCGAGCGGCGGGAGGCCGAGGCGCTGGAGGCCTGGCTCCCGGCCGCACCCTCGGACGACGAGGTCCGCGCCGCCGTCCGTGAGGCGATCGCGGGTGGGGCCAAGGCGATCGGCGCGGTGATGGGGAAGGTGATGCCCCGCTTCAAGGGACGCCTCGACGGAAGCGTGATCAACCGCATCGCGCGCGAGGAACTCGGGCCACCGGCGTGAGCTTCCAGTCGCACGCCCTCGACGTCCTCGAGTTCGCGCGCCTGCTCGACCACGTCGCCGGGTACGCCGCCACCACACCGGGCGCAGCGCACCTCCGTGCGTTGCGCCCGACGCGCGTCGGGGGGACGCGGCCCGAGCGCGACGCCGCGCTCGAGGCCCTCCGCGCGGAGCACGCGCGTGTCGCCGCGATGCGCGCGCTCGTCGCCTCGGAGGCCGGGTGGCGCGCCGAGCCGATCCCCGAGCTCACCGACGCGCTCGCGCGATTGCGCGTGGCCGGCACCTCCTGGAACGGCCGCGAGCTGCGCGACGCCGTGACGCTGCTCCGTTCATCGCGCCGGACCCGCGACGCGCTGACCGACGGGTCGCGCCATGCCGCCGCGCGGGCCCCGCTCGCGCGCTTCGCCGATGCGCTCGTCGCGCGACAGGCCCTCGAGACGCGGATCGAGGGGGCCTTCACCGACGAGGGGGAGCTCCGCGACGACGCGTCGCCCGTGCTGCGCCGGATCCGCCGCGAACTGCGTGGCGCGGAGGGGGAGTTGGTGCGGCTCCTCGAGCGGATCATCGCGAAGCTCGAGTCGCACCACCGGGTGGAGGACGCGTCGGTGACGCTGCGCAACGGACGCTACGTGATCCCGGTGCGCCGCGAGGGGCGTGGCGCGCTCGGCGGCATCGTCCACGACGCGTCGCAGTCGGGGCAGACGCTGTTCGTCGAGCCACCGGCGGCGGTGGAGGCGGGCAACCGGATCCGCGAACTCGAGGCCGAGGAGCGCGAGGAAGTCGAGCGGATCCTCCTCGAGCTGACCGAGCTCCTGCGCCCGGAGCGCGACGCGCTCGTCGCCGCCTTCGACGCGCTGGTGGCGCTGGACTCCCTCTACGGAAGGGCGCGATACGCCCTCGCCGCGGGATGCGCCGACGTGGAGCTCGTCGCGGCGCGCGACGGGTTCGTGGTGCGCGGAGGACGTCACCCGCTCCTGCTCGCGCAGGGCATCGCGGTGGTGGCGTTCGACCTCGCGATGGGCGCCGACGAGCGGACGCTGCTGGTCTCGGGTCCCAACACGGGCGGCAAGACAGTGCTGCTCAAGGCGCTCGCCCTCCTCTCGCTGATGGCCCAGGGCGGCATCCCGGCTCCGGTCGCGCCCGAGAGCCGGATCCCCTGCTTCGACGACGTCTTCGCCGACATCGGCGACGAGCAGAGCATCGCGGCGTCGCTCTCCACGTTCAGCGCGCACCTCAAGCACCTCGTGGAGATCCTCGAGGGGGCGTCGCCTGACGCCCTCGTGCTCGTGGACGAGCTCGGCTCCGGCACCGACCCGCTCGAAGGCGCGGCGCTCGGCGGCGCGATCCTCGAGGCCCTCACGCAGCGCGGCACGACGACGATCGCGACGACGCACCTCGGCGCGTTGAAGGAGCTCGCGGGCGAGGTGCCGGGCGTGGTGAACGCCTCGCTGCAGTTCGACGAGGAGCGGCTCGCGCCGACCTATCGGCTCACGAAGGGGATCCCCGGCCGCTCGTACGGTCTCGCGATCGCGCGGCGCCTCCGGATGCCGGCGTCGGTGCTCGAGCGGGCGCAGGAACGGGTGCCGCGGATCGAGCGTGACCTCGCCGCGCTCCTCGCCGATGTCGAGCGACGCTCGGCGGCGCTCGCCGACCGGGAGCGCGAGGTCGCGCTCCAGCAGGAGGACCTCCAGGCGCGCGCGGCGCGGACAGCCGAGCGGGACCGCGAGCTCAAGGCCCGCGAGCGCGAGCTCGAGCGGGAGTCGAGGCGCGAGGCGCGGCGTCACCTGCTCGACGCACGGCGCGACGTGGAGGCGACCATCCAGCGACTCCGGGAGGCGGGGGCGGCCTCGCTCGAGGCCACGGCGGCGGAGGCCCGGCGCGCCCTCGAGGGACGCGCAGCGGAGGAGCAGGCGGCGCTCGACGCGATCGCGGCGCGGGAGGCCGCGGAACGCGGCGAGGCCGACGAGGCGCGGACGGCGGGGGTGGCGGGAGCGGCGCGCGGGGCGGGCGAGGGGCGCGATGCCGTCCTCGCCGTCGGCGACGCCGTCGCCGTCTCCACGCTCGGCGGCAAGGTCGGGCAGCTGCTCGAGCAGCGCGGCGACGAGGGCGTGGTCGCGGTCGGCAGTCTCAAGCTGACGGTGCCGCTCACGTCGCTCCGGCGGCTCTCGGCGCGTCACCTGCGGGAGGACCGGGTGGAAGTCGCGCTGATCGACGTGCCGGAACCCACGGTCCGCCCCGAGGTGGATGTGCGCGGGATGCGCGTGCACGAGGTGGACGACGCCGTGGTGCAGGCGCTCGATGCCGCGGTCCGCGCCGACCTGGCCGCGCTGCGGATCATCCACGGCAAGGGGACCGGCGCGCTGCGCGAGCGGGTCAACCAGCTCCTCCGGAACGACCGGCGCGTGAAGCAGTTCCGGCTCGGCGCGTGGAACGAGGGGGGCGCCGGCGTGACCGTCGCGGAGTTCGCGTGATCCCCGACGAGGTCGTGGAGCAGGTCGCGCAGCAGGCCGACATCGTCGCCATCATCGGCGAGCACGTGCGGCTCAAGAAGGTCGGCTCGGTCTGGCGCGGGCCCTGCCCGTTCCACCAGGGGACGAACGCGAACTTCTCGGTGATGCCGCGCGGGGGTTACACCTGCTTCGTCTGCGGCGAGAAGGGGTCGGTGTTCACCTTCGTGCAGAAGCGCCTCGGGATGACGTTCGTCGAGGCGGTGAAGTACGTCGGCGCGAAATCGGGGATCGAGGTGCAGGAGGTGGAGCGGAAGCGCGAGGGGCCCGACCCGCGGGAGCCGATGTGGGAGCTGCAGGCGACGGTGTCCGAGTACTTCCGGACGACTCTGTGGGAGGGACCGGCGGGTGCGCACGCGCGCGAGTACCTCGCGGGCCGCGAGGTCGCGCGGCCGCTCGCCGAGCGGTTCGGGCTGGGCTACGCGCCGCGCGAACTCGGCGCGATGCGCACGTACCTCAACGGCCTCGGCTACGACGATGAACGATTGCTCGCCTCCGGGCTGCTCGTGCGACGCGAGGAGCAGGAGGAACCGCGACCGCGCTTCCGCGACCGGCTGATGTTCCCGATCGCCGACGTCAGCGGGCACACGGTGGGATTCGGCGGACGTCTCCTCGGGCCGGGGGAGCCGAAGTACCTGAACTCGGGGGACTCCGACGTCTTCTCGAAGGGGCGTCTGCTGTACAACCTCGGGAGTGCGCGGAACGCGATCCGCCGCGAGGACCGGGTGATCCTCGTCGAGGGGTACTTCGACGTCCTGCGCCTCGTGGGTGTGGGGGTCGAGTGCGTGGTGGCGCCGATGGGGACCGCGCTCACCGAGGGGCAGGCGGAGCTGCTCGGCAAGTACACGCGACACGTCTTCATCCTCTACGACGGCGACGCGCCGGGGCAGAAGGCGACGTTCCGCGCCGCCGACCTGCTCCTCGCCAAGGGGCTCGAGGTGCGCGTGGTGACGCTCCCCGAGGGGGAGGATCCCGACACCTTCGCGCGGAAGCAGGGTCAGGAGCCGGTGGAGCGCGCGCTGGAGCAGGCGATGGACGTGTTCGACCGCAAGGTCCAGCTGCTCGAGCGCGCCGGCTGGTTCTCCGACCTGCAGCACAAGCGCAGGGCGCTCGACCGCCTGCTCCCGACGATCCGCGCCGCGAGCGATCCGGTGACGCGGGACCTCTACCTCGCTCGCGCGGCCGAGGCCGCGGGGATCGCGCGCGAGGTGTTGCTCACCGAACTGCACGCCGTGCGCCGCGGCGGCGCCACGCGGGGGGCCGGCGCGGCACGCGGGCGAACGCCGGGCGAGGGAGAACAACGATCCCGCGGAGGCGACGCCTCGCCGGGGGATGCGCGCGAAGGCCACGGTCCGCGTGACGGCGCCCCGTCGGCGCCGGTGTTGCGGCCCTACCGTTCCGGGGTGCCGCAGGGGAACGCCGAGCAGACCCTCCTGCGGGTGATGCTGACGCAGCCCGTGTTCCACGACTTGGTGATCGAGGAGCTCGGGAAGATCACCGACGACGAACTCCCCGCCGGGGCCGAGGGCACGGAGCCGTTCGAGGACGACCTCGCGGGCCCGTTCCGGGATCCGGTGTACGCCGACGTGTACGCCGCGCTGCTCGACCTCGGCCCGGAGGCCGACGCCGAGGCCGTCGCGGAGCGGCTCGACGCCCAGGCGATCGCTGTCTACGAGGACCTCCGCGCGGAGAAGGACGCCGTGGTGGACGCGCGGAAGAGCATCGAGGACGCGGTGCGCCAGCTCCGGGGGCGCTCGGTGGATTCGCGCATCGCGTCCCTCAAGTCGCTGCTCGTGCTCGCCGACGAGGCGCAGAAGGACGGGATCACCGTGGCGATCAAGAAGCTCACCGACGAGCGGCGCTCGCTCGGGGTGCAGTCGTGGGGCAGCGTGCGGCGCCGATGAACGGATCCGCCCGTGGGGGTGCCGCCCCGTCCCGCATCGCGTAACCTTCCATCATCCATCTTCCATCTTCCCTCGAGATGTCCGACATCCAGAGCCTGCTCGCGCTCCAGAACGATGACCTCGCGATCCACGAACTCGAGACGCGCCTCGCGGCGCTCGAACCCCGGATGCGGGAGCTCGACGCGCGTCGCCAGCGGATCGTGGACGCGATCGGCCGGCAGTCGGCGCTGGTGGACGGTGAGGAGAAGAAGCAGGCCTTCCTGAAGGACAAGATCCAGGAGCACCGCCAGCTCATCGACCGCAACCAGGCCCAGCTCGACGCCGTGAAGACGATGCGCCAGGCGACGGCCGCGGCGGCGCAGATGGAGCAGGCGCGCAAGATCGTGGCGGGGGAGGAGAGCGACCTGCTCGCGCTCAACCGGCGGCTCGAGGATCTCCGCGGCGCCCTCAACGCGGCCAAGGGGGAGCTCGCGGCCTGCGAGGAGGAGCAGGCGACCGCGCGCGGGGAAGTGGCGGCGGAGCGGACGACGATCGAGGCGGAGCTCGCCGCGGCGCGCGAGAAGCGGAAGGCCTCGGCGGCCCAGGTGCCCGATGCGCTCCGCACCCGCTACGACCGGATCCGCAACAAGAAGCGCGTCCACGTGGTCGTCGCACTCAACTCGCTCTCGTGCGGCGCCTGCGACACCGCGATCCCGATGCAGCGCCGGCACGTGATGCTTTCGGGGAACACGGTCGAGCTCTGCGAGGTCTGCGGCGTGCTGATGTACCACGCGGTGTGAGCCGTCCGCGCGCGGCGGCCCGCTGGCGCGCGATCCCGCCGGCGAGCGAAGGCGTCGCCGAGTCGCTCGCGCGGGCCCTGACCCCGGCGACGGGTGATCGCGGGAAGGTCGCCGTGCCGCTCACCGTGTGCCGGCTCCTCGCGGCGCGGGGGGTGCACGACGTCGAGGCGGCGAAGCGCTTCCTGCGTCCAGACCTCGGCCACATCGAGTCACCCGAGGTCCTCGCCGACCTGCCGCGAGCCGCCGACCGCCTCGCCGCCGCCATCGCGCGGCGCGAGCCGGTCCTCGTGCACGGGGACTACGACGTGGACGGCATCTGCTCGACCACGCTGATGACGCGCGCGATCCGGGCCCTCGGCGGCGTCGCCGTGCCGTTCATCCCCGACCGCGTGCGCGACGGGTATGACCTCGGTCCCGCTGGCGTGGCCGCCGCGAGGGAGGCCCGCGCCGCGGTGGTGCTCACCTGCGACTGCGGGACCACCGCGCTCCCGGCGGCCGACGCGCTGCGCTCGGCGGGGGTGGACCTGATCGTCAGCGACCATCACCTCCCGGGTCCCGCACTCCCCGCGGCGTTCGCGGTGATCAACCCGCGCCGCCCCGACTGCCTCTCACGCGACAAGGACCTCGCCGCGGTCGGCGTCGCCTACAAGCTCGCCCTCGCGGTGACCCAGCGGTGCGGGGGGGACGAGTCGGTGGTGCACGCGATGCTCGACCTCGTCGCCCTCGCGACCGTCGCCGACGTGGCGCCGCTGCGCGGGGAGAACCGGGTCTTCGTGCGGCTGGGGCTCCGCCGGCTGGGCGACACGACGAACATCGGGTTGCGCGCCCTGCTCCGTGCGGCGCGTCTCGATGGCAAGGAGCACACCGCCGGACGCGTCGGCTTCACGCTCGCGCCGCGCCTGAATGCCCTGGGTCGCCTGAAGCAGGCGATCCGGGGAGTGGAACTGCTGCTCGCCGAGGATGAGGCGACCGCCAACCGGATCGCACGCGAGTGCGAGGAGCTCAACGAGGAACGACAGGCGATGGACCGCCGGATCCTCGACGAGGTCGGGGTGCGCCTCGATGCGATGGATCTCGAGTCGCGGTGGGGGATCGTGCTGGAGTCCTCCACCTGGCATCCTGGGGTGATCGGGATCGTCGCGTCGCGCGTCGTCGAGCGGACGCATCGCCCGACGCTGCTGATCGCGGTGCAGGACGGCGTGGGGAAGGGCTCGGGGCGGTCGATCGGTCCGTTCGACCTCCACGCCGCCCTCACCTCCTGCGCGGACCTGCTCACGAAGTACGGCGGGCACCGCGCTGCGGCGGGACTCACGATCGACCCGGCGAGGATCCCCGCGTTCGCCGAGCGGTTCGACGCGGTGGCGCACGCGATGCTGGAGCCCGAGCAGCTCGTGCCCGAACTGCGCACGGACCTCGAGGTCCCGCTCGACGACGCGGACGAGTCGCTGGCCGCGGCCCTGCGGCACCTCGAGCCGTTCGGCGTGGGGAACCCCGGGCCGGTGTTCGTGGCGCGCGGGGTCGAGGTGGCGGCGGCGCCGCGACGGATCGGCAACGATGGGATCAAGGTGGCGCTGCGCACCGCGCGTGGCGCGATGGACGGCGTGGGGTGGGGACTCGCGGCGCGCGCCGGGGAGCTCCGCGCCGGCGAGCGGGTGGACCTTGCGTACCGACTCGAGGTGAACGAGTACCAGGGGCGGCGCTCACTGCAGGCCGACCTCCGCGACTTCCGCGCGAGTGGCCGTGGCTGAGCTGCGGATCGTCGCCGGGGAGTGGCGCGGGCGGCGCATCAAGGTCCCTCCCGCCGGCGTGCGTCCGACCGCCGACCGGGTGCGCGAGGCCTGGATGAGCATCGTGCAGCCCGCCCTCGACGGCGCGCGCGTGCTCGACCTCTGCGCCGGCAGCGGCGCGCTCGGCCTCGAGGCCCTCTCGCGCGGCGCCGCCCACTGCGACTTCGTCGAGAAGGACCGGAAGGTCGTGGCGGTCCTGCGTGCCAACATCGCAACGCTCGGGGCCGAGTCGCGGTCCGCGGTGCATGTGCGGGATGCGACGGCGTATCTGGACCACCCTCCACCTTCCACCGTTCACCTTTCACCAGTCGTCTGGGACGTCGCCTTCGCCGACCCGCCATACTCCGCGCCGGTGGCGACGGAGCTCGCCGAGCGCTGGCTCCGCGCGCCCTTCGCGACGATCTTTGGGATCGAGCACGCGGCGACGGTGACGCTCCCGGCGGCGGGACCCGGGCAGGAGTCCGATCGTCGCACCTACGGCGACACCGCGATCACCATCTACCGCAGCGGGACCTGACGATGCCCAAGGTGGCCCTCTACGCCGGGAGCTTCGACCCGATCACGAACGGGCACACCGACCTGATCCAGCGGTCGCTGCAGTTCGTGGACCGCCTCGTGGTCGGCGTCGCGATCAACGTGGCCAAGCAGCCGCTCTTCGACACCGAGGAGCGGATGCGGCTCATCCGCGCCGCGCTCGACAACGACTCGCGGGTGGAGGTGCGGTCGTTCAAGGGGCTGCTGGTGGACTTCGCGAAGGAGGCGGGGGCGAAGGTGGTGCTCCGCGGCCTGCGGGCGGTCGCCGACTTCGAGTACGAGTACCAGATGGCGTTGATGAACCGCCATCTCGCGCCGACGATCGAGACGATGTTCATGGTGCCGTCGCTGCAGGTGAGCTATGTCAGCTCGTCGCTCGTCCGCGAGGTGGCGCGCTTCGGCGGCGACATCGACAAGCTCGTGCATCCCGCGGTCGCGGCGGCGTTGCGCGCGAAGTACCAGTCCCCATCTTTCACCGCGCAGGAAAGAAACCCCGGCCCGAGCACCCCATGAGCCTGCAGGTCACCCGACAGGGAGACGTCGTCGTCATCGAGGTGGATGGCCAGCTGATCGTCGGCAACCGCCAGGAGCTCAAGCAGCGGGTCCTCGAGGAGGCCGAGGGGGGAGCGCGGAAGATCCTCGTGGACTTCGCCAACGCCGGGTACATCGACAGCTCGGGACTCGGCGTGCTGGTCTCCCTCGCCAAGCGGATGCGCGAGCTCGGCGGCGACCTGCGCCTCGCGAACCTCAACGACGACCTCCAGACCCTGTTCGAGCTCACCAAGCTCGATTCGCTGTTCCAGATCGCCGACACCCGCGAGCGCGCCCTCGAGAGTTTCTAGATGGCGTCGGCCACCGCGCTGGACATCCGGATAAAGAGCGATGTCCAGGAGATCGAGGGGATCGTCGCGCAGGTCGTCCATCGCTGCCGCGAGCATCGCTTCGACGGGCGGCAGCTCTCGCTGAACGTCCCCGTCGCCCTCACCGAGGCGCTCTCCAACGCGATCCTCCGCGGGAACGGCGACGACACCGCGAAGTCGGTGCGGGTGCGCGCGCGCGTGGATGACTCGCGCCTGGTGTTGGAGGTCGAGGACGAGGGCACGGGGTTCGACCTCGAGGCGTGCACGGAGGACCCGACCACGCCCGAGAACCTCGAGCGCGAGGATGGGCGCGGGCTCTACCTGATGCAGGCCCTGATGGACCGCGTCGAGCGCTTCCGCAGCGGCGGCAACGTCGTGCGGCTCACGCTGATCCGTCGCTGAGGGCGCCGCGATGAGCGACCTCTCCCGCGTGCTCGACGCCTTCAGCGAGGTGTTCGGCGTGGGTGCCGTGATCTGGGTGCAGGCCGCGCCCGGCGCCGTCGTGGAGGTGGCGGCGACGTCCGGCGGCGACGTGACCCCGCCCGACACGGCGGAGCTCGCGCGGGCGAGCGGGAGCTTCTCGCGGGAGACGGCGCTCGGCCGGCAGCTCGTCGCGCGCATCCCGGGCCGCACCCGCGCCTGGATCGGGATCGGCCCCGTCGGGCACGACGGCGGCGAGCCGGTGCGCTGGATGCGGGTGCTGGTCCCCGCGCTCGCGCAGGTTCTGCAGAGCCGCTGGGAGGCGAGCCGCGCCGCCGACGAACTCGCCGAGCGCTACGAGGAGATCAACCTCCTCTACTCGATCAGCGAGATCCTCGGCCGCACCGTCACGCTGGAGGAAGCGGCGCGCACGATCCTCATGGAGGTGGCGGAGACGGTCGGGGCGGAGTACGGCGCGCTGCACGTGTATGACGCGGTCTCGGGGACCCTGCGGCCCGTCACCGCGCTGCGCGTGCCGGGCGCCGCTCCCGCGCCCGTGATCCCCACCGACGACCCGCGGTCCATCACGGCCCGGGTGTTCCGCAACCGCAGCGCGCTGATCGTGGACCAGGGCGTGCTCGAGGCGGAGGGGGAGGAGCCGTTCCGCGCCGGCGCGCTGCTCTCGGTGCCGATCCTCTGGACGACGCCCGAGGGCGGGATCCCGCTCGGCGTGGTGAGCCTCTCGGGGCGCCGGCACGGCGCGTCGTTCACCGCCGGTGACGAGAAGCTCGTGGCGGCGGTCGGTTCGCAGATCGGCACCGCGATCCAGAATGCGCGCCTCGTGCGCGCCTCCATCGAGCAGGAGCGGCTCGCGAGCGAGATGCGGCTCGCCCACGACCTGCAGATGAAGTTCCTGCCCTCGGCGCAGATCGTCGCGCCGGAGGCGCTCTGCGCGGCGCGGGTCGAGGCGGCGGAGGGAGTGGGAGGGGACTTCTACCACCTGTTCCGGCTCGGGGGCGGACGCACCGGCGTCCTCGTCGGCGACGTCTCCAGCCACGGGTACCGCGCGGCGCTGATCATGGCGCTCGTGATGAGCGCGGCGAACATCCACGCGCAGACGACGGCCGACCCCGCGGAGATGGTGCAGGCGATCCTCTCGTCGCTCGAGGAGGAGCTCCGCGAGACGGAGATGTTCCTCTCGCTCTGCTACGTGGTGATCGACCGCGACGCCGGCACGATCCGCTGGACCAACACCGGGCATCCGCACGCGTTCGTGATCGCCGGCGACGGCGAGGCGACGCGGCTCGAGGCCACCGATCCGCCGCTGGGGCTGGGGCCGGAGGGGCTGCACGTGGCGGCCCGGCCGTGGGACCGCGCCGGCGACCTCCTCGTGATCTTCACCGATGGCGTGAGCGATGCGCGCGACCTGAAGGGGAACGCGATCGGCGAGCGGCGCGTGCTCGACGTGCTCCGCGCGCGGCGGCGCGAGGTGCCGTCGCGGATCGTGGATGGCGTCTTCGCGCTCGTCGAGGGGCACATGGGGCGCGTGCCGGCGCACGACGACCAGGCGGTGGTCGTGCTCCGCAGCGCCTGATGCCGCCGGCAGGGGGCGGGGCGCGCCGGGCACCGCGCCCACGCAAGCGGTTCGGCCAGCACTTCCTCACCGACCGCCGCCTGCTCGACCGCATCGCCGACGCCCTCGGCGCCACGCGCGATGACCTCGTGATCGAGATCGGACCGGGGCGGGGGGCGCTCACCGAGGCGCTGCTCGCGCGCGCCGCTCGCGTGCTCGCGATCGAGGTGGACCGAGACCTCTGCGCCGGGCTGCGCGCGCGGTGGGCCGGCGACTCCCGTTTCACCCTCGTCGAGGGCGACGTGTTGCAGCAGGACCTCGGCGCCCTCGCGGGTGGACCGTTCCTCCTCGCGGGCAACGTGCCGTACAACATCACCACGCCGATCCTCTTCCACGCGCTCCGGCGCCCGCGCCCGACGCGCGCGGTCTACCTCGTGCAGCAAGAGGTCGCCGAGCGCGCCGCGGCCGGGGCGGGGGAGGAGGCCTACGGCGCGCTCTCGGTGAACCTGCAGGCGCTGGCGAGCGTCGAGCGGCTCTTCGGAGTGCCGGCGCGGGCCTTCTCGCCTCCGCCCAAGGTGGAGTCGGCGGTGATCCGCGTGACGCCGCTCGCGGCACCGGCGATCGCTCCCGGGGAGGAGGAGGACTACAAGTCGCTTGTGATCGGGGCGTTCGGGCTCCGTCGCAAGCAGCTCCGTCGCGTGGTGCGGACCCTCTGGTCGCTCGATGCCGAGCGGGCGGACGCAGCGCTGGCGCGGGCCGGCCTCGATCCCGAGGCGCGGCCGGAGACCCTCACGCCGACTGACTTCGCTTCGTTGCTTCGGGCGCGTTCGTGAGCGCGAAGGCGAGGATCTCGAGTTCGGTCGCCATGTTCACCGCGCGCACCGTGACCCCCTTGGGCGCGGTGAGCGGCGTCGGCGCGAAGTTGAGCACCGCGCGCACCCCCGCCTTGGTGACGCGGTCGAGCAACGACTGAGCCGCCTCGGCGGGCACGCAGAGCACCGCGATCTGCGGCTTCAGTCGCGCGACCTCGCGCTCGATCTCGGCGTCGGCGCGCACCGTCACGCCATCGAGCTTCTGGCCGACCTTGGAGGGATCGGCGTCGAAGACCCCGACGACCTTGAATCCGCGCGATCCGAACCCACGGTACTGCGCGAGCGCCGCGCCGATCTTCCCGGCGCCGATGATGACGACGGACCAGGACTGCTGGAGCCCGAGGATCTCGCGGATCGCGGCGATGAGGTCCTTCACGGTGTAGCCGAGCCCGCGCTTGCCGAACGAGCCGAAGAAGGAGAGGTCCTTGCGGACCTGGGCCGAGGTGGTGCCGCCGGAGCGGGCGAGTTCGCTGCTGGCGATCGTCGGGTTGCCGAGCGCCTCGTACTCCTCGAGGAACCGGAGGTAGAGGGAGAGGCGTCGGACGGTGGACTCGGCGATGTGCTTCACAGGGCGGGTTCGTTGGCTTGTGAAATCATTCACAAGCTAAGCTCCCCCGCGCGCCGACTCAATAGGGGGAATGCCGGTGCCGCTAGTTTCCGGCATGGACCTGCACACCCTCCCCTACGTGGTCGTGGACGTCGAGACCACCGGCGGCCAGCCGACGGGGAGCGACCGGGTGACCGAGGTGGCTGCGGTCCACGTGGTTGGGGGCGACGTGCGCCTCGCGTTCCATTCGCTGGTGAACCCCGGCCGGCCGATCCCCTGGCACATCACGCGGCTCACCGGGATCGATGACCGGATGGTGCGCGACGCGCCGAGGTTCGGTGACATCGCGGGCGAGTTCGCGGCGCACCTGGTGGGCCGGGTGTTCGTCGCCCACAACGCGCGATTCGATTTCGGGTTCCTCAGCGCGGAGTTCGCGCGGGTGGCGCCGGTGCCGCTCGGGTCGCTGCTGATGGGGCAGGTGTGCACCGTGCGGCTCGCGCGGAGGCTCCTCGCGCACCTGCCGCGACGGAACCTCGATGCGGTGTCGCAGCACTACGGCGTCGAGATCGAGGACCGGCATCGTGCCTCGGGTGATGCGATCGCGACGGCGCACGTGCTGCGCGGCCTGCTGCGCGACGCGTCGCATCGCGGTGTGCACACCTGGGAGGATCTCGACGTGCTGCTCGGCGCGCGGACCGCGCGATCGCGGAGGCGGAGGAGCGGGCTGCCGACCTGGTCCGAAGGGGCGGAGGGAGCGTAGCAGCGTAAGGATTCGCGGCGCGTCGATTCGCTCCGCGCTAGCGCTACGAGGCGCCGCGATGTGCGCGCATCTCGCGCTGTTGCATCCTTGAGTTGGCGACGATGCTCGCCGTCGCGCTGGCGAACTTCTGCACTCCGCGCGGCATCGGCCGCGTGGGACGAAGTGGACGGCGCTGCCGAAGCCGATCCTCGTCGTCGAGGTGCTCTCGGACTCCACACGTGGGCGCGACCCGCTACTCAAGCGCGAGGCCTACCTGCGCTGGGGGATCCCGGAGTACTGGATCGTGGACCCGGAAGAGCGCGAGGTCACGGTCGTTCGCCCGGGGCAGGAGGATCGCGTCGTTGGAGAGTCGCTCGAGTGGCGACCGATCGAGGGCAGCGAGCCGCTCGTGATCGACCTCGACGCCTTGTTCGGTTGAGCCGCCGGCCGCCCGACTAACTTTCGGGCATGGCCGCTCCGACCCCGCTCCACGAGACCCGCCAGCTCGGCCACCTCCGTATCCACGCGCTGCAGGCCGGAGGCCAGCGGCTCGACGGCGGCGCGATGTTCGGCGTCGTGCCGAAGCCGCTGTGGGAGAAGCGGATCGCGGCCGACGAGCGGAATCGCATCGCGCTCGGCATGCGGTGCCTGCTGATCGAGCACCCCGACGGCCTCGTCCTGCTCGACACGGGCGTCGGCGACAAGGAGAACGCGAAGTTCATTGACATCTACGGGATCGAGAACGTCGTGCCGGGTCACCGGACGATGCTCGACGCGGCGCTGGCGGCGGCCGGCGTCGCCGCGGCGGACGTGCGGTTCGTGATCAACACGCACCTGCACTTCGACCACGCGGGCGGGAACACCGTCCTCGCGCCAGGCGCCATCGCCGGCCCCGAGGCGGCGGCGGTGCCGGCGTTCCCGAATGCCCGGTACTTCGTGCATCGGGGTGAGCATCGGTACGCGATGAACACCAACGAGCGGACGGCGGCGAGCTACTTCCCGCGGAATTGGGAGCCACTGCGGGAGACGGGGCAGCTCACGCTTGCCGAGAGTGGCGTTGAGCTGTTGCCCGGGATCCGGTACCGGGCCACCCCTGGGCATACGCCGCACCACCAGAGCATCGTCGTGGACGGCGGTGGTGAGACGGCGGTGTTCCTCGGTGACGTCTGCCCGACGGCCGCGCACGTGCCGCTGCCCTGGATCATGGGATACGATGTGGAGCCGCTCGTGACGTTGGAATCCAAGCGGGCACTATGGAAGGACGCCGTCGCCGGCGGGTGGCTGCTGGTGTTCGAGCACGACGCGACCACCGCGTGGGGACGGCTGACGCACGGCGAGAAGGGGTACGCGGTCGCGGCGCCTTGACCTAACCCCCCGACAGGTCTAGCTTTAGGCCACAATCAGCAAAGCGGGTGAGCGATTGCTCGCCCCACCCTCTGGCCTTCGTTCCTCACTGGGACGTCGTGCTGCAGGAGTCCCGATGTGAGCGACCCCGAGACGCGCCCAACGCGTCGAGCGGGGGTCGTGCGCTACGCGGGCTCCAGCAACTGGGGTCCGCGTTCTTCTTTCCCCTTCGTCAGGAGTCGTCGTATCCAGGATACCACCAAGCGAGGCCCCCGCATCAACCGGCAGATCCGCATCAGTCCGGTTCGTGTGATCGGCGCCGACGGCGCGCAGCTGGGCGTGCTGGAAGTGGACGTGGCGCTGAACATGGCGGTGGAGGCAGGGCTCGACCTGGTCGAGGTCGCGCCGATGGCCCGGCCCCCGGTCGTCCGCATCATGGACTACGGGAAGTACAAGTTCGA
>CAZYUL010000005.1:0-31208 GCA_964650715.1 uncultured Gemmatimonas sp.
CTTCGCCGCCCCCAGCGCCGCCGCGGCCGCGGCGGCCGCCCGCGCGCCGGCCGGCGCGGCCTCCGGACTGGTGAGCGACTTCGACGCCGGCACGATGGCGACGACATTCGGCGCCGGCTGGTCGGTCTCGACCGACGCGATGGCGGGCGGCAAGTCCACCGGTGAGTTGGCTGTCGTCGATGGCGGTGCCTCGGGCAGTGCGAAGTCCATGGAGATCCGCGGCACCACCTCCGACGCCGTCCCGTATGCCTGGGCAGGGGCGATGTTCACCCCCGGCGCGCAGATGATGACCCCCGTGAACCTCTCCACCAAGAAGGAGATCGCCTTCTGGGCCAAGGGCGACGGCAAGACCTACCGGGTGATGGTCTTCGCCGAGAGCAAGGGATACCAGCCGCTCATGCAGAGCTTCGTCGCGGGCGCCGAGTGGAAGGAGCACGTCTTCCCCCTCTCCGCGTTCGGCGGAACCGATGGCCGCGACCTGATGGCATTGATCCTCGCCGGCGGGCCGGCACCCGGACCGTTCGCGTTCCGCGTGGACGACGTTCGCATCCGCTGACCGGGCCACTTATGGTAGAGGCGTGACCAGCGCGACGCGCTCGATGCTCCGGCCCTTCCCACCCGACCGCTCGGTCGGGTGGGTGCCGTTCGTGTGGTTGATCTACCTCGTCAACCTCTTCCTCGACCCCGCCGTCCGCGGCGCGGGCGCGTTCGAGTGGGGCGTCACCGCCGCCGCGACCGTCGTCTTCCTCGTCGCGTACTTCCGCGGACTCTGGGTCACCGGTCGCGACCTGCACGTCGTGATCGCCGTCGAGCTCGTTCTCGCGGTCGGCTTCATCCTCGGCTTCGTCAACTGCGGCGCGTCGGTCTTCTTCGTCTATGCGGCGTCGGCGGCGGCGCGACTCGAGCCGCCCCGGCGCGCCTTCGGCACGATCGCGTTCATCACGGTCCTCGGCCTCGCGCTCGGCCTGCTCGTGCCGGCGCCGGCGTGGTACTGGGTCTTCGCCGGGCTCCTCTCCCCGCTCATCGGCGCCGTCTGCTGGCAGTACGAGCAGGGACAGCGGGGCAACGCGCGTCTCCGTCTCGCGCAGGAGGAGGTCGCGCGTCTCGCGGCCGTGGCCGAGCGCGAGCGCATCGCGCGCGACCTCCACGACGTGGTGGGACACACCCTCACGCTGATCGTGCTCAAGTCCGAACTCGCCTCGAAGCTCGCCGACCGCGATCCCGTGCGCGCGGCGCGGGAGATCCGCGAGGTGGAGCAGGTCTCCCGCCAGGCGCTCGGCGAGGTCCGCGCCGCGATCACCGGCTACCGCGCGACCTGGGACGACGAGGTCGCGCGCGCCCGCGTCCTCCTCGAGACCGCCGTGGTCCGCTGCGACGTGACCGGCCGGCCCGAGGCGGTGGACCGCGCGACCGAGGAGACCCTCGCCCTCGCCGTCCGAGAGGCGGTGACGAACGTCGTGCGTCACGCGAACGCGAGCGCGTGCCACGTGAGGTTCGAGCGTCAGGGTGATCGCGGGCGCCTCGAGGTGATCGACGATGGGACGGGCGGCGCGCTCCGTGAGGGGAACGGCCTCCGCGGCCTGCGCGAGCGCGTCGAGGCGCTCGGCGGATCCGTCGAGGTCGGGCCGGCGCCACGGTCGCGCGGGCACCGGCTCGCGATCAGCGTCCCGCTCGCGGCGACCGGCGCATGATCCGCGTCGTGATCGCCGAGGACCAGTCCATGGTGCTCGGCGCACTCGCGGCGCTGCTCGAGACCGAACAGGACATCGAGGTCATCGGCCGAGCGAGGGACGGACGGGAGGCCCTCGAGCTCGTCGAGCGCCTCGCGCCCGACGTCCTGATCAGCGATATCGAGATGCCGGAGTCCACCGGTCTCGAGGTGGCGTCGGAGATCCAGCGTCGCAGGCTCGCGACGAAGGTGATCATCCTCACGACCTTCGCGCGCGGGGGGTACCTGCGCCGCGCGCTCGACGCCGGCGCCGCAGGCTATCTGTTGAAGGACGCGCCGGCGGCCGACCTCGCGAACGCGGTGCGACGCGTGATGCAGGGACTCCGCGCGGTGGATCCGGCGCTGGCGCAGGAGGCGTGGAGCGAGCGTGATCCGCTGACCGACCGTGAGCGGCAGGTGCTGCGACTGGCCGCCGACGGGCGCAGCGGCGCCGCGATCGCCGGCGAGCTCGGACTCTCCGAGGGGACGGTGCGGAACTACCTGTCCGATGCGATCGCGAAGCTCGGGGCGGGGAACCGCGTCGAGGCGGCGCGGCTGGCGCGACAGAAAGGGTGGTTGTAGTGCGCTAGTGGGCGGGCCCGGGATCGCCGCGGCCCCCCCTTGCGCGACAGCGGGCGCCGTCCAATAGTTAGGTATATGCCTAACCAAGCGACCGCCCGCCGGCTCGACCGCGCCTTCCGCGCCCTCGCCGACCCCACGCGCCGACGCGTGATCCAGCGCCTCGCCCGCGGGCCCGCGCCCACCTCGGAGCTCGCCAAGCCGTTCCGGATGGCGCTCCCCTCGTTCCTCCAGCACCTCGACCAACTCGAGGACGCCGGGCTCGTCCGCTCGCACAAGGCGGGGCGCGTGCGGACCTACGAACTCGCCCCCGATCGCCTGCGTGACGCCGAGCGATGGATGGAGCAGCAGCGCACCCTCTGGACCGCCCGGCTCGACCAGCTCGACGCCTACCTACTCACCCTCAAGGAGCAGCAGCCGTGACCGCACCCTTCGTCCTGAAGCCCGATCCCAAGCACGACCTCGTGCTCGAACGCGAGATCGCCGTGCCGCCCGAGCTCGTGTGGAAGGCGTGGACCGTCCCCGAGCACATGATGCAGTGGTTCACGCCGAAGCCCTGGAAGACGGTCGAGTGCTCGGTGGACCTCCGCCCCGGCGGACACAGCGACCTCGTGATGGAGTCGCCGGAGGGGGAGCGCTTCCCCAGCCGCGGATGCTACCTCGTCGTCGAGCCCAACCGCCGGCTCGTCTTCACCAGCGCGCTCGGTGAGGGCTTCCGGCCGATCCCGGTGGATGCCTCCGGGTTCCACTTCGTCGGCGACATCCGCATGGAGCGGACCGCGAAGGGAACGAAGTACACCGCGATCGCCATCCACGGGAATCCCGAGGACGCGGCCAAGCACGCCGCGATGGGGTTCCACCAGGGCTGGAGCGCCGCCCTCGATCAACTCGTCGAATGGGCGAAGGGGCAGGCGTCATGAGCAAGCACTTCGCAGTGGACCCGAAGCTCGACATCGTCATCGAGCGCACCATCGACGCCCCCGTGCGTCTCGTCTGGGAGGCGCTGACGAAGCCGGAGCACCTGAAGGAGTGGTACATGCCGAAGGCGTTCGGCCGCGTCGCGCGCGCCGAGATGGATGTGCGGCCGGGCGGCATCTTCAGCATCGACATCGCGACGCTCGACGGCCAGGAGTTCCCCAACCTCGGCTGCTACCTCGAGGCGGTCCCGATGCAGCGCCTCGTGTGGACGTCGATGCTCTTCCCGGGCTACCGGCCCGCGGTCTTCGACGACGTGCCGATCACGGCGATCGTGACGATGGAGAGCAAGGGTTCAGGCACGCGCTACGTCTTCACGGCGCTCCACCGCGACGAGGCCGACTTCCGGAAGAACAAGGAGTCGGGATGGGAGCAGGGGACGGCGATGGCACTCGATCAGTTCGTGGAGCACGTCGTGGGGATGAAGTAGGCGACCGGTCCCTCACCGCGGCAGCGCGTACGCGACGATCTCCGACGGCTGGCCCGCCGCGGTGGTCGCGAAGACGACGTACTGTCTCCCTTCGTGCAGGTAGGTCATCGGGAGCCCCGTCTGGGTGCCGCTCGGGATGGCGAGCTTGGCGATGCGCTCGCCGGTCCGCTTGTTGAGCACCCAGAGGTTGCCGCTCCCGTTCGTCCCTTCGCCGGCGAAGAGCAGTGTCTTCGTCACGAGCAGCCCGGCGCGCGACGCGCGGCCGGTGTTCGGGATGCTCGCCGGCGGCAGCTCGAGCCGCTGGGCGACGTACTCCGGCGTGTCCCCGTTCGGCACCATCCACGCGTGTGCGCCGGTCGTGAGGTCGATCGCGGTGATCCGGCCCCAGGGTGGCTTCACGATCGGGATGCCCGGCGCGACCTGCGCGCGACCGGCGCCGGCGATGTAGTCCATGTCCGACCGGGTGCCGCCTTCCACCAGGACCATGAACCCCAGCGCGGTCACCGACGGGACGTAGAGGTACCCCGTCTCGGGATCGAGTGCGCCACCCTCCCAGTTCGCGCCGCCCGTGGATGTCGGCAGCGTGATGGTGCCGCGGGTGCCGTCTGCCGCGTTGGCCCGCGAAGGTGGGGCGAAGAGCGCGCCCCACCGGTAGGGCTTCGCGGCCTCGAGCGCGCGCGCGCGGATCTCCGGCGTGAAGTCGAGGAGGTCGGCCTCGGTGAAGCCCTGGCGCTCGAACGGCGCGGGCTTGGTCGGGAAAGGCTGCGTCGGGCTGTACCACTCACCGGGCGTGTCCCCCTTGGGGACCGCTCTCTCCTCGATCGGCCAGATCGGTTGGCCGGTCACGCGGTCGAGCACGAAGACGAACCCCTGCTTCGTGAGCTGCGCGACGATCCGGCGCGGCCGACCATCGATCGTGAGGTCGGCGAGGATCGGCGCCGTGGGGTTGTCCCAGTCCCAGATGTCGTGGTGGATCGTCTGGTAGTGCCAGACGCGCTTGCCGGTGCGTGCGTCGAGCGTGAGGATGCTCGTCGAGAAGAGGTTGTTCCCCGGTCGGTGACCGCCGTAGTAGTCACCCGTCGCGGCCTCGGTGGGGAGGTAGACGTATCCGAGCTCCGCGTCCCAGGAGATCTGGGCCCACGCCGCGGTGTTGCCCGTGTACGCCGCCGAGCCCTGGAGCCAGGTGTCGTGGCCGAACTCCCCGGGCTCCGGGATCGTATGGAAGGTCCAGAGCAGCCGACCCGTGCGCGCATCGAATCCGCGGATGTCGCCGGGGGTGTTGACCTTCGACGGTGGCTGCATCCCCACGTGGAGCGCGGAGCCCACGACCAGCACATCACCGATCACCGCGGCGGGTGAACTCGCGCCGATCGAGCCATCTACGGAAACGCCAGGTCGAGCGCGGAGGTTCTGCTGGAGGTCCACGACACCGTTGCGTCCGAACCCGGGGATCGGATGCCCCGTCGCGGCGTCGAGTGCGACGAGATGATAGCCGGGCGTCACCACGTAGATGCGGTCGTCGCCCCGCCCGTCCGACCAGTACGACACGCCACGGCCGGAGTTCACGCGCGGCGCGTTCTCCAGCCGCTCGCTCTCGTCGAAGCGATAGGTCCAGATCGTCTCCCCTGTCGCGGGGTCGATGGCGACGACGTTGCGCCGGATCCCGGCCGTCGCGTACAGCACGCCGTTCACATAGATGGGCGTCGTCTGGCTCGCGGCGACGGGGTTCGGTCCCTGGTTGCGGGCGCTCCAGCGCCACGCGACCTCGAGCTTCGCCGCATTCGACGCGTCGATCCGGTCGAGGGACGAGTACCGCGTGTGGCCGGCGTCGCCTCCATAGATCGGCCACTCGGCGCCCGCGCCGCGCTGGGCGTCCGCGGGCGCGGGGAGGGCGAGCGCGGGGAGGGCCAGCGCGGCGATCACGAGGGCCGCGCGCGGCCGGCTCGAGCGGAATCGTCCCATCCGGTGCTCCGTTCTCGGGTGACGGTCTCCCAACGCGCCACAACGTGCCCCGACGTTGCCTTGACCGCTAGGGAGTGCAGATTCCGCCGCATGTCCGCGCGAAGGCGGGTCGTCCCGATGGCGTTCGTCCTCACGTCGCTGGCGTGGCCGGTCGCGGCGTCGGCGCAGGCCCACGACCACACGGCCATGGCGGACGCGCGGTCGCGCGACGCGCGACTCGAACTCGTCCTCGGCGGACCGCACCTGATCCTGCATCATCGCGGCTACCTTGGGCTCGATGACGGCCAGGTGGTGGGCCTCCTGCGCCTCCGGCGCACGGTGTGCGAGGCGGAGGTCGCGTACACCGAGCGCACCGCCGGCACGCGCGACCGGCTGTCGGGACTCCTCTCCGACTCGGCGAAGGCGGCGCCGCTGCGCGAGGCGATGGCCGCACTCGCGGCCGCGGAGTCGGAGTGGCTCATCGCGTTGCTCCACGCCCGGCGCGACGCGCTGGCGCTGCTCAGCCCGGCACAGCGCGAGCAGGCCCACGCACTCCGCGACCACTGGGCACGCGAGGCCGTGGCGATGATCGACGAGACCACGCGCCCGGGGCAGCGTGGGCATCCCGGGATGCAGGTCCCGATCCGCGTTCCTGGGATGGTCGTGGGGGCGACGACGCTGCTGCCCCATTGCGAGGCGCTGCACGGTCCCTCGACGCACATCAGCGTCCCGCCACCACGCTGACGCGCGCTCGGCCTTCAGCCGGTGACCTTCACCTTCACGTAGCCGTTCGTCCAGCAGCACTGCTGGCCGGGCGCGCTGTCGGTGATGCCGTGGTTGTCCACGCGCACCCGCAGCACGTAGTCCCCGGGCGCGCTGAATCGGACCGACGTCGTCACCTCGCCGCCTCCCGGTCCCGTCTTCGCCGAGCGCGGTTCGAAGGTCACATCGCCGCGTCCCTGGTGCTTCCACCAGAGCAGGTTCACCGGGATCGGCTTCCGCTCGCCGCGATCCTCGACCCAGACGCGGATCTCGAGCGGCGCCCCCACCGCGACGGTGAGCGGCCCGGTGGTGACGCCCTCGCGCCCCTTCGACACGGGCCCGTCCGCGGCGAAGCGCACGACGGGCATCATCGAGCCCGCGGCCTGCGGCGTGTAGGAGAGCTTGTAGTAGTCGCTGGTCGCGCGGCCGGGGACCGAGTAGGTCACGCCGTTGTAGCGGAGCGTCCAGACGACATCGCCCTTGTGTCCCTTGGGGACCGTGATCGCGAAGACCCCGCGTTCACGGCGTCCGCCGAACGCGGGGTAGCGCACGACCGGGAAGTGCGTCGGCTGCACCCCGTCGAAGCGCGCGGGCTCGATGCGGTTGTCGGGGCCGATCGGGATGTCCACCGCGCCGCTCGCATTGCGGTTCATGAAGCCGAACGAGAGCGTGACGCTCCCGTCCGGATTCGCATACCATCCGTCGAAGTACGGTGCGACGCCTGCGCCGGCGGGCGCGCTCGGTCCGAGGGGGTATCGCGCGCCGGGCTGGGGCTGCGCCGCGAGGGGGAGCGCGACGGGGAGCGCGACGGCGAGCGCGAGGACCGCGCGACGGATCACTTCTTCGCCCGTTTCGCCAGCAGTCGCTGGTACGCGGCCTCGTCCAGCTGCGTGACCGCGATCCACGCGTGGCTCATCTCGTCGGTCGTGCGATCACCGACACCGACCCACTGGTCCGGGTCGGGGTTGTAGAGATTCCTCTCGGTGTTGTCGTACCACGCCGTGTTGATGATCACCGAACCCGCCGGCAGGAGCGGCGCGGCGTCCTCCTGATAGACGTGGCTGTGGTGCCACCCGGGGTTCCAATTCGAGACCATGCTCAGCGTCTCGCGCCGGCCGTCGGGATAGAGCACCTCGAGCCGCTTCGCGACGAGCCGCAGGTGCCCATGCGGCTGCCAGGAATCGATCCGCACCGGCGTATTGAAGCGATGGAAACCCTGCGTCACGAGCGTGCCGTGCGGCTCGATCTCGAAGTCCCCCGAGCCGCTCTGCAGCGCATACAGGCCGAGCGTCTGGCGATGGCGCGTCTGCGGCGTCACCTCGGGACCGTGGAACCAGATGCCGATCTCGACCTGGTCGTCCACGATCTCCGTCCCATTCGGGTAGTAATGGATGTCGAAGAGGACGTTCGAGCCGGCGGGCGCGATGCGGCACGCGTCGGCCGGGACGATCTCGCCGATCTTGCCGAGGGCGTACTCGGAGAGGCGCACGCTGCCGGGGCCGCCACCGCCGACCGCGTCGGGCTCGGTCGCCGAGTTGCCCGGCACGAAGATCGAGTTCGCGTGGTGGGTCACCGCGCGTCCGGCGATGCTGGGCTTGGTCTCGACCGCCTTGATGCACCGATCGGTCGTGATGCCACTCGGGACCGAGGGCCGCCACCAGCGGTCCTGACCCATCGCGGGCACCGTGTACTTCGAGGCCTTCACGATGAGGTCGGGCGGGCCGTAACTCGCGGCGAGCCGGTATTCCGCAGGATCGGGGAGCTTCGGCGCCGGCGGCATGTCCGCCGGGTCCCCCTCGGGCATGCCGCCGTCCACCCACTTCACGATCGTCGCGATGTCGCGTTCGGAGAGCCGCCAATCGTGCTGGAGCTGCTGGATGCCGATGTGCGTGTCGTACTGGTAGGGCGGCATCTCGCGCGCCTGGACCATCTGCTTGATCAGCGGTCCCTGGCGCCGCGCGTGCTGGTAGGTGAGGAGCGGCATCGGGCCGATGCCGCCGGGCGAGTGGCAGAGCTGGCAGTTCTTCTGGATGATCGGTGCGACGTCACGGGAGAAGGTGACGGCGGTGGAGTCCGCGGCGCGACGCAGCTGCGCCGGTGGGACGTCGGGCCATTCAGGGACGGCGCCTGCGGCCGGGGCGACGCCGCGTGCCGCCGCCAGGGCCAGCGCGGCGGTGCACAGGACCGCGAGGGACAGACGCCAGCGTCGTGGGGACGGTCGGGCGGTCTGCAACATGATCCTCCGGGGGAGGGGTCGCGCAGAGAGTAACGCCGACCGGACGGTGGGGTCAAATGCGGACGGGGCGCCTCGGTCCGTCACCGCCCCGGCCATCCCTGCGAATCAAACCCCGGGCGTCATCTCGATGTCCAACCTCGGTCCGCGCCTGCCTCGGCCCCTTGCTCGCATCGCCGTCCCCCCGCGCCCCTGACTCCCCATGCGGCACGTCAAGCTCGCCATCCGGATGCTGGCCAAGACCCCCTTCGTCTCGGGAGTCGCGATCCTCTCCCTCGCCCTCGGGATCGGCGCCAACGCCGCGATGTTCTCGATGTTCGACCAGATCCTGCTGCGCTCCCTCCCGGTTCCGGAACCGGAGCGCCTGGTCAACCTCAGCATGCCCGGCCCGATCCAGGGGAACGACTCCTGCAACCAGGCCGGCGGCTGCGACATCATCTTCAGCTACCCGATGTTCCGGGCTCTCGAGCGCCAGCAGACGGTGCTCGCCGGGATCGCCGGACACCGCACCTTCGGCGTCAGCCTCTCGATCGGCGACGAGCCTTCGATCGGCGACGGCGTGTGGGTCACCGGCCACTACTTCCCGACGCTCCGGCTCCAGCCCGCGCTCGGCCGACTCATCCTCCCGGAGGACAACGAACCCGGGGCGGACAACATGGTCGTCGTCCTCGACCACGGCTTCTGGATGGACCGCTTCGGGGGGAGCGCGGACGTGCTCGGCGAGGTCCTCCGGATCAACGACCGGAGCTTCACGGTCATCGGCGTGGCCCCGCCACGGTTCCAGGGCACCACCCTCGGTGTACAGCCGGTCGTGTACGTGCCGATGCAGTCGCGCACCTGGACCGGCACGTACAACGGACTCGAGAACCGCCGCGACTACTGGGTCTACGTCTTCGGTCGCCTCGCGCCCGGCGTGACGCGGGAGGCGGCGAAGGCGGGCCTCGACGGCGTGATCCGCCCGATCCTCGCGGAGGTCGAGGCGCCGCTGCAGCAGGGGCTGAGCGACCAGACGATGGCGCGGTTCAAGGCCAAGGAGATGGTCGTCGAGCCCGGACACCAGGGGCAGAGTTCGCTGCACGACGAGGCCCGCACGCCGCTCTACATGCTCCTCGGCATCACGGCGATCGTGCTCCTCATCGCCTGCGCGAACATCGCGAACCTGCTCCTGGCGCGGGGGGCCGGACGGTCCACCGAGATGGGGGTCCGCCTCGCCCTCGGCGCCACCCGCCGCGTCCTCCTCGTGCAGTTGCTCACCGAGTCGGTCGTGCTCGCGCTCGTCGGCGGGGCGGCCAGCCTCGTCGTCGCGGCGTGGACGCTCGACGGCCTCGCGGCGCTGATCCCGGCCAGCGCGGCGGCCACATTCGAGTTCACGTTGCGTCCCGGAGTCGTGCTCTTCGCGGCGGTGGTGGCGGTCGCGACCGGGCTCCTGTTCGGGATCTTCCCGGCGCTGCACTCGACGCGCTCGGACCTGATCAGCTCGATCCGCGCCGGGGCGGGGCAGATCGCGGGAGGTCGCGCCGCGGCGCGCTTCCGCGCCGCGCTGGTCACCGCGCAGATCGCGCTCTCGATGGCGCTCCTCGTCTCGGCGGGGCTGTTCCTCAAGAGCCTCGTGAACGTGAGTCGCGAGGACCTCGGCGTGCGGGTGGACGACGTGAGCACCTTCGCCGTCGCGCCCTTCCGCGTGGGGTACGACACCCTGACCTCGAAGATCCTCTATGCGCGCATCGAGGAGGAACTGCGGACGATCCCCGGCGTCACCGACGTGACGAGCTCGCTCGTCCCCCTCCTCGCGGGGAGCAGCTGGGGGAACAACGTCCGGGTGCAGGGCTTCGAGTGCGGTCCCGACACCGACTGCAACTCGCGCTACAACTCCGTCGGGGCGGGCTACTTCGGGGCGATGGGGGTCGCGCTGCTGAGCGGCCGGGAGTTCACCGCGTCCGACCAGTCCGGCGGCGCGCGCGTCGCGATCGTCAACCAGGCCTTCGCCCGCAAGTTCGGCCTCGGCAACGACGCCGTCGGGAAGTTCATGGCCCGCGCCGGGAACACGAATCCCGACTCGCTCGACATGCGGATCATCGGACTCGTCCCCGACATCAAGTACAACGACGTCAAGCGCGAACCGCAGCCGGTCTTCTTCACGACCTGGCGCCAGGAGCGGATCATCGGGCAGATGTACTACTATGTGCGCTCGTCGCTCCCGCCGGAGCAGCTCCTCGCGAGCATCCCGGCGGTGATGAAGCGGATCGACTCGTCACTGCCGATCGACGACCTGCGGACGATGCCGCAGCAGATCCGCGAGAACCTCGTGATGGACCGCATCATCACGATCTTCTCAGCGGCCTTCGCGGTGCTCGCGACGCTGCTGGCCGGGGTGGGACTCTACGGCGTGCTCGCGTACTCGGTGGCGCAGCGCACGCGGGAGATCGGCGTGCGGATGGCGCTCGGGGCGAGCGGCGCCCGCGTGCAGCTGCTGGTACTCCGCCAGGTGGGGGCGATGATCGCGATCGGACTCGTCGTCGGCGTGAGCGGCGCGTTCGGGTTGGGGAAGGCGGCGCAGTCCCTGCTCTTCGGCCTCGAGGGGCACGACCCGGCGGTCTTCGCGCTGTCGGTCGTGCTGCTCACCGCGGTGGCGTTGAGTGCGGGCCTGCTGCCGGCGCGGCGCGCGAGCCGGACGGACCCGATGCAGGCGCTGCGGTACGACTGAGGGAGAGGGCGCGAAGTCTGGCCGCTCCGGCGGCCGTGCGCTAACGTCTCAGGCGTTCGTCCACGCCTCCGACGTCCCCCACCGGATCCCTCCGACATGCGCCCGTCACGCGTCCTCGCTGCGCTCCTCCTCGCCACCCTCGCGACGGTCGTTCCGGCGCAGCGCCAGCCCAACGTGGCGGAGCGTCCCGCCGCGAACGAGAACCCCCAAGGAGACCTCCCGTACGCGGCCAAGAGTGCGACGCCGGTCTCGCGCTGGACTCCACCGACGGCGATCGGACGCCAGCTCACACTCAACGACCTGCTCACCTGGAAGAGCATCCGCACGCCGCAGCTGAGCAACGACGGCCAGTGGTTCGCCTACATCCTCGGTCCCAACGAAGGGGACGCCGAGGCGATCGTGCGTGGGACCGCCGACGGTGCGGCGGAGCGGCGGTTCCCGGTGGGCGACGGGACGCCGGCCGCGGGCGGCGGGGGTGGCCCGGGTGGCGGCGCGGGCGGCGGGGCGGCTCCACTCTCCTTCTCCGGCAACAGCCGCTGGCTGGCGTTCCTCGTGCGCCCCAGCGCGAACGCGTCGCGCGCGCGTGGTGGCGCCGGCGGCGCAGAGGGGGCCTCGGGCGGCGCGGCCGCCGCGCAGCCCAAGCTCGCGATCGTCAACCTCGCCACCGGCGAGAAGCGCGAGTACGAGAATGTCCGCGCATATCGGTTCGCCGGCGACGCCTCCGACTGGCTCGCCATCCATCACTCGGTGCCATCGGGTGCCGGCGGCGCGGGCGGCGGCGGGGGAGGCGCGGCGGGAGCGAATGCCGCGGCGAACCGTCCGACCGGCGGCGCCCCCGCGTCGGTGCTCGAGCTGATCGACCTCGCCGGTGACAGCCCGATGCAGATCCAGATCGCCAACGTCTCCGAGTTCTCCTTCGACGACTCCGGCGAATGGGTCGCGTACGCGGTCAGCACGCCCGACGACATCGGCTCGAGTGTGCAACTCCGCCAGGTCGCGACGGGCGTCACCCGTTCGCTCGAGTCGCGGAAGGCGTCGTACCGCCGTCTCACGTGGGCGGACTCCAGTCGCGCGCTCGCCGCCCTCCGCGTCGTGCGTGACAGCGCGAGCGGCGACGACGACGCGACGGTGCTGCTCTGGAGCGATGCGATGGCGGGCTCGTCCAGGCCGTCGATCGTCCACGCGAGCACGAATGGCGTCCCCGGCTGGTTCGTCGTCAGCAGTGACCGCGCGCTGACCTGGAGCAAGGATCGCTCGCGGATCTTCTTCGGGCTCCGCGAGCCACGCCCGCGGCAGGAGAACGCGAACGCGCGTCCCGTCGCCGGACCGGCGGCGAACGCCCCCGCGCCGGGCGCCGGCGCCGGCGGCCGGATCGCCGCGGCACCGCAGACCAGCGCCGACGTCCCCTCGCTCGTCCTCTGGCACTGGAAGGACGGCCGCCCGCAGTCGCAGCAGCAGGTGCAGGAGAACGCGGACCGCGCCTTCAGCTACCTCGCGACCTTCGACATCGCCGCCGGGCGCGTCACGCGACTCGCCGACGAGCGCGTCCGCGACATCTCGATCGGACCGCGCAGCACGTGGGGGATCGGCACCGACGACCGCGACTACGAGCGGGAGCGTGGCCTCCGCGGCTTCGCCTATCGGGACCTCTACGCGGTGAACCTCGCCACCGGGGAACGCACGCTCATCCAGAAGAAGGTGCCTGGCGCCGGCGGCGTCGCCGGGTCCGCGTACACGCCCGACAACGCGAAGGTCGCGTACTACGACGCCGGCGACTGGAAGGTGCACGACTTCGCGGCGAACACGACGCGCACCGTCTCCGCCGGCGTGCCGACCCAGTTCTGGAACACCGAGGACGACCACAACCAGGTGAAGCCCCCGATCGGAGGCGGGCTCATCGGCTGGTCGTCGGACGGCGAGCACCTCATCGTGCGCGACAACTGGGACGTGTGGCGCCTCCCGGCGAGCGGCCGCGGCGCGGTGAACCTCACGCGCACCGGCAAGCGCGACCAGGTGCGGCACCAGGCGCGGCTGCTCTTCGACCCGCGCACGAGCACCGCCGGGATCGACCTCTCACAGCCGCTCTGGTTCGAGACCTACGGCGAGTGGACGAAGAAGGAGGGCCTCGTCCGCGTCGATCCGCGCGCCGGCGGCGCGACGCAGGTGGCGTGGGAGGACGCGAAGGTCGACTTCCGTCGCGCCCGCGATGCCGACACCTGGGTCTTCGTGCGGCAGACCGTGAAGGACTTCCCCGACTGGCATGCCGCGGACGCCGGACTCACCAACGTGCGTCGGCTCACTCACGCCAACCCGCAGCAGTCCGACGTCGCGTGGACGCCGGGCGCCGTGCTCATCGACTACACCTGCGAGCAGGGGCTCGGTCGCCGCCAGGCCGCACTCTATCTCCCCGCCGGCTACGAACGCGGCAAGCGCTACCCGACCCTCACGTACATCTACGAGAAGCTCTCGCAGAACTTCCACACGTATCCCCAGCCGAACGCGACACGGTACGCCAATCCCGCGGTGTACACCTCGCGCGGCTATGCGTACCTGCAACCCGACATCCAGTACAAGATCAACGATCCCGGCCGCTCGGCGCTCTGGTGCATCGTCCCCGCCGTCCGCGCCGCGATCGCCGCCGGCTATGTCGACGCCGAGCGCGTCGGGCTGCAGGGCCACAGCTGGGGCGGCTACCAGACCGCCTTCGTCACGACGCAGACCAAGGTCTTCAAGACCGGCGTCGCCGGCGCGCCGCTCACCGACATGACGTCGATGTTCGCCTCCATCTATTGGAACACCGGCAGCACGGATGCCTCGATCTTCATCGCGAGCCAGGGCCGGTTCACCGGGAGCCCCAACGAGATCCCCGAGGCCTACGACCGCAACTCCCCGCAACAGTTCGCGCAGCAGGTGTCGATCCCGCTGATGCTCCTCCACAACGACCGTGACGGCGCCGTCGACTACAACCAGGGGATCACGTACTACAACCACCTGCGGCATCTCGAGAAGGAGGTCGTGCTCCTCGAGTACGTGGGGGAGAACCACGGCCTCGCGCGTCCCGCGAACCAGAAGGACTACGCGCTCCGGATGACCGAGTGGTTCGACACCTTCCTCCGCGACCAGCCGGCGCCCGAGTGGCTGATGGAGGGCGTGCCGCGGCTCCGGATGGAGCAGCACCTCAAGGAGCGCCGGCCGATGGTCGATCCCAAGGCCACGCCGGTGACGCCGAGGGTGACGCCGTAGTCCCGGCGCCGATGTCGATCCAGAGCCGGTCGCGTGGCGTCCTGCGGACTCACTGGTTCCTGAAGTACGTCTTCCCGTCGGCGATGATCCGGTCGGCGAGGATCTGCACGTCCACGATCGTCTTCCCCGCGCGCCCCTGCAGCACGAGCGTGTTCCCGATGATGGTGTACGTCCCCTGGTCGTTCCCCGCGTTCGCGCCGCCCGCGGAGGAGCCGCCCCCGACGCCGATCTCGGGCGTCGTCACGCTCACCGACGCCGAGCTCGACCAGGCGTAGCGTCCCGTCCCGTCGAACTCGACGTTCTCCTCGTAGCTGCGGTTCGAGCTCCCGGTGATGCGGCTCCCGCCGCTGGTGCTGCCGCTGAAGTACATCCACTTGCCGCGGAGCGCGGCGATCGCCTGTGCGTCGGGCACCGGTGTGCCACTCGCGGTGATGCCGTTCATCGCCTGGTCCATCGCCGGCGCGAGGCGCGCCATCATCCCCATCCGCGTGACGCCGAGCGCGACCACCCCGGTGCCGTGCGGCGTGAGCACCGCCAGCACCTTCGCCTCGAGCGGCGTGCCCGTCGCGTCGCGGCCCACGTAGGTGATTGACATCGACCGCATCCCGCCGTGCGTGCCGCCCTGCGGCTGCGTGTTCGGCATCCCCTGCAGTCCGAGCGCGGTGAACGCCTTGGGCAGTTCGGCCGCGACCTCCTCGAACGACTGGTACGGCCCCGGCGCGAGGTAGAGCACGGCGTCGTTGCCGCCGGTGCCAAGGGAGTGGACCCGACCCTGCTGGGCGGTGATCCGCCACCCGTCGGGGATGGCGTAGGCGATCCTCCACGCGTCGAAGCGCGCGGCCGGCTGGGAGGCCGCGGCGAGGGGTGTGACGAGGAGGGCGAGGGCGACCACGGTGCAGCGCATCACTTCTCCTTGCCGGTCCGACACTACGATACGGTTGACCCGCCGAGGGCGCGAGCGGCAGTCGGACCTCCTCGCCTTGCCAAGTCGAGCGGCGAGGGGAAGGTTCTCCCGCGGCACGGTGCGTCACCGAGCGCCTGCGCGTCCACTCGCTGCACGTTCCGGAGGTGGAAGTGACCTCGTCTCGCACGTCTGTCGTAGCGGTCGCCGGTGCACTCGCGACGCTCGCGCTCGCCGCCGCCTCCCCCGACGCCCAGCAGAACATCGGCACCCGCGATGCCCGCGCCCTCCGCGTGGACAGCGTGTTCCGGGCCTTCGATCGCACCGACTCCCCGGGCTGCGCGCTCGGCGTGTACCAGGACAACGCGCTCGTCTACGCGCGCGGTTATGGGATGGCGAGACTCGAGAATGGCGTCCCGCTCTCGCCGCGGTCGGTCCTCGACGTCGGCTCCATCTCCAAGCAGTTCACGGCGATGGCGATCCTGCTGCTCCAGCAGGACGGCAAGCT
Organism: uncultured Gemmatimonas sp.; assembly: GCA_964650715.1. Classification (GTDB taxonomy): domain Bacteria; phylum Gemmatimonadota; class Gemmatimonadetes; order Gemmatimonadales; family Gemmatimonadaceae; genus Pseudogemmatithrix. The sequence continues at coordinate 15,985 of CAZYUL010000005.1, forward strand.
CTCGATCGATGAGCCCATCCGGAAGTACATCCCCGAGATGCCGGCCTACGCGGACCGGGTCACGATCCGCCGCGCCCTCAGCCAGACGAGCGGCCTCCGCGACCTCTATGTGATGATGCAGCACTCCGGCCGCGTCTTCCGGGGCGACTCGATCGACGCCCTGCGGATCATCACCCGGTCGGCCGAACCGAACTACGAGCCGGGGGAGCGCTACCTCTACACGAACTCGGGGTGGATCCTCGCCGCGCAGATCGTCTATCGCCTCACCGGCAAGACCCTCGCGCAGTTCGCCGAGGAGAGGATCTTCGCGCCGCTCGGCATGCGCGACACGCGCTACCATGGCGACGCGGCCGCCGTCATCCCGGGTCTCGCGACCTCGTACTCGCCCCGCGCCGGCGGCGCGTTCGCGGTCTCGCACTCGACGTACGACGGATCGATCATGGGCGCGGGCGGGGTGCACACGACGGTCGAGGACTTCGGGCGCTGGCTGGCGAACTACGAGACGCTCGTCGTCGGGAGCCGGGAGATCATCGCGACGATGACGACACCGACCCGGCTCAACGATGGGTCGCCGGCGGTCTCGGGCCAGACGGCCGCGTACGCGGTCGGGCTCAGTGTCGGCACCCTGCGCGGGCTCCCCGTCGTCTCCCACGGCGGCAGCTGGGCTGGCTATCGCGGCCACTTCCTCCGTTTCCCCGAGCACCGCTTCGCCGTCGCCACGTTCTGCAACCTCTCGACCTCAGGCCCGGACTCCCTCGCGCGCAAGGTCGCCGGCATCTACCTCGGCGATCGCATGCACGCCGACAGCGCCGCGCTCTTCGTCGCCGCGCTCGGTGCCGAGCCCGAGCGGCCGATGGCGGCGTCGGCGCTGCGTCCCTTGGTGGGCGTCTGGCGGCACTTCGGTCGGGGTGAGGTGCGTCGCACGCGACTCGTCGGCGACACCCTCTTCTCGGTCACAGGCGCGCGCACGCGGATGGTGCCGCTGGGCGACGGCCGCTTCCGCGTCGGCGATGGCACCGAGGTCCGACTCGTTGGCGACGGGCCAGTGCCGTCACGGATGCTCATCCGCACCGCCGGTGACACGGTGACCTTCGTGCGCGCCGACACGGTCGCGCTGACCTCGGCCCAGCTCGCGGCGTTCGCCGGGGAGTACCGGAACGAGGAGGTCGAGGCGACGCACAGCTGGCGCGTCGAGGGCGCCCAGCTCGTCCTCTGGATCGGCGACCGACGCCAGGGCGTACTCGAGCCGAGCTACCGGGACGGCTTCACCCGCGGCACGACCGTGATCGACGTGCAGCGCGACGCGAGGGGACGGATCCGCGGATTCGTGCTCCAGTCCGGACGGGTGAGGAACCTGCGCTTCACCCGACTGCCGTGAGCGGCGAGGCTCGCCGTCATCGCGCCCCCGGCACGGATCCTCGCTCCCTCAGGCGTTCTCGCGGGCCCAGAGGAAGAACAGCCGCGAGATGATCCCGAAAATGAAGGCCGCCCCGATCAGCTCCATCACGCCCCCCGCCAGCTGCTGGTCGTGCATCGCCGTCCAGCCCGGGAGCGGTGGCGCCAGCTCGTAGATGCGGTAGAGGGGGAAGCGGGCCATCAGCAACACCAGCGCCAACCCCGTGTGCACGAGCGTCGCGATGAAGAGGTAGAGCATCTGCAGCGGCAGCGGCATCGGCCGGCGCGTGGGGACGGCGCGGACGATGGGACTCCAGAGCAGGAACCCGGCCACCAGCCAGGCGACGTCGATCGCGAACGCGCCGAGCTGGGTCGGCATGAGCGCATCCACCACCCGCGGCATGTGGGTGGCGATCACGAGGACGTTGAACACGATCCCGGCCACGAGCGGCCGCGTGACGACCGCGATGAGACGGGCCGCGAGGGAATCCTCCTGCCAGCGTTCGGCGACGCCGCTGCGCATCCCCAGCAGGAGCAGCGGCGCCGCGCTGAACGCGATCAGGAGGAACTGCAGCGCGTGCACGCTCGACAGATATCCGGCGCCGAGCGCGCCGATCGGCCAGTCGAGCGCGACCCAGAGGCTCAGCACGCCCAAGGCGGTCAGCCATCGGCTGCGCCGCGTCTCCGCCGCGGACGCCGAGCGGGTGAGGGGCCACGCCGCTGCCCCCACGAGCGCGACGAAGAGCCAGACCCCCGGATACGGGCGCCACGTCCACGTCCAGGCCTCACCGGTCGCGGCGCACCACCACTGGACCGTCATGGCGGGAGCACCCGGTCGAGGTCCGCGTAGTCGATCGCGCTCGCCGTCACCGGCAGGTCGCCGGCGCGCACGAAGCGGAGCGTCATCGCGACGCTGTCGCCCGGGACGAGCGCGCGGCGCGGGCCCTCGAGCATCCCGTGCAGCCCGCCGGGCCGCAGGCGCACGATCGATCGCGCGGGGATGGACAGCGCCTGGACCATCTCCATCGCGCCGTCGCGCGTCGCGTGGAGCATCGCGAGCTCGTACGCCGGGACGGTCAGGCCGACGAGGGTGTCGCCCGACGCGCCATCGTTCGCGATCGTCGCGTAGAACGCGGTCGGCGCATCCCCTGCGGGGCGCACCACATATGCATCGAGGACGCAGATGTCACCACCCTCCCGGCATCGCCCCTCAGGCGCGCACGCGGCGACGAGCAGTGCGCCCGCTCCCAGCACCGCCATCCGCCGTCGAGCCCTCCCCGAGCGGCGCGCGCTCATCGGCGGCGGTACCGCAGCAGTGTTGGCAGGTCGGCGTCCCAGTCCCCCTGCCGCGTGCCGAACCCATAGGCGAACCGCAGCGAGTCGTCCTCGGTGATCACCAGCACCTGGGCGGCGTGGCCCACGCCATACGAGCCGTCGGGGCGAGCGGCCTCACGGTAGCTCACCGGGAGCCCGAGGGCCTTCTGCACCGAGTCGATCCGTTCGATGGTGCCGGTGAGTCCGACGAATCGCGCGTCGAAGTGGTCGAGCCACCGGCGCAGCGCGCCGGTCGAGTCGCGCCCCGGATCGGTCGTGACGAACACGAGTTGCGCGCGCTCGCGGTCGGCGAAGGGGAGCCGGCGGATCGCGGCGGCGATGTTCGCGACATGCACGGGACAGATGTCGGGGCAGTTCGTGTAGCCGAAGAAGAGGAACGTCAGCTGGCCGCGCGTCCGTTCCGCGAAGGCGAAGTCCTGTCCGTCCGTCGCCGTCAGGGTGAACGCGGGTCGCGGGCGCACCGGCTCGAGGGACAGCCCGTGCAGCTCGCCACGCCCGCGAGGCGCATCGCTGGCGCCGGCGCAGCCGCCGAGGGCGACAAGCAGCCCGACGCGCCGCGCGAGCGTCCGCAGCGGCCGCTGGCCGGATCCGTGTGCGCGACTCACCGGTCCTCCCTGAGCGCGGCCGCGAGTCGCTGCGCGTCCGTGTCGCTCACGCCTGTCATCGGCTCCGGCGCCGCGACGGCGGTGCGACGCGCAGACCGGCGGATCCACGCCGCGACGGCGACGGCGCCGAGCGCCAGCGGCAGGATCGGGCCGAGCCATGCCACGAGGCCGAGTCCGCGCCTGGGTGGGCGCGCGCGGATGCCCGGTCCGAATCTCGCCTCGAGCTCAGACATCACCTGCTCCGGCGTCCGACCCACCGCGATGAGCGATCGGATCGAATCCTTGAGGATCGTCGCGCCCTCGCTCGGGCAGGTCGCGAGGGTGAGTCCGGGGCAGTACGGGCTCATGACCTCGGTGAAGAGTCGCTGCGCGACGGGGTCGAGCAGGCGGCCTTCGCCCGTCGGGCCCTGCGACGCCGCGACGAGGACGCCCCAGGTCGCCAACAGCAGTCGCAGCGACCGCCCTCGGTGGCCGGGGATCATTCCATGGCGCATCCGCGCAATCTCACGGGCGCACGGAAGACGGTCAATCGGGTGTCCACCGCGGGTTCCCGCGCGGCGCCCTCGGCGGGCCGCGGCAGGCCGGACCGCGCCCCGCGTCCCCGGCAGTGGCGCATCCGAGCGAGCCGGAGAGTAGAATCCCCGCATGAGCACGGCCCAAGTGAAGCTCGCCCTGCGCAGCATCATCACCTCCCCCGTGCCGACGGTCGTCGTCCTGCGCGGCAAGTGGGGTCGCGGCAAGACGTTCCTCTGGCGCGACGCGCTGCGGAAGTTCGCGGCGCAGGCCCCGGCCCGCTGGGCGCGCTACAGCTACGTCTCGCTGTTCGGGGTCGAGACCTTGGCCGAACTGCGTGACGCGGTGCTCGCGTACGGGGATCCCTGGGAGCAGGTCGTCTCCGCCTCGCAGCCGCGCGACGGTGACCGGCCGCCCCCCGACATCCTGCAGCGCACGGTGCGCCGGGTGCGTCAAGCCTTCCGTCGCGCGCTGCAGGAGACCGACGACCTCAGCGCGCTCGCCGGGAAGATGCACGCCGGCGGCCTCGCCCACGCCTACCTCCTGCGCGGTGTACGACAGTATCTGGTCTGCGTGGATGACCTCGAGCGGCGCGGAACGCACCTCCGCATGCGCGACGTCCTCGGGTACCTGGCGACCCTGCGCGATGACCGGCAGTGCTCCGTGATCCTCGTCCTCAACAGCGACGAACTCACTCCGGAGGATCGCGCCGAGTACGAGCTGCTGCGCGAGAAGGTCTTCGACCACGAGGTGAGCTTCGAACCCTCGGCCGCGGAGTGCGTCGAACTCGTCTTCCCGGAGGAGGAGCAGGGATGGGATGCCGTGCGCGCCAACTGCCTGCGGCTCGGGATCGAGAACATCCGCGTGCTGCAGCGGATCCGGAAGACCTTCGAGCGCTTCGCGAAGGAGGTGGACGCGCTCGACACCGGGACGCGCGGACGACTCGCCTACAGCATCCCGCTGCTCGCCCTCTGCTACTACAGTCGCGAGTCCTTCCACCCGACGTGGCACTACCTCCGCGACCGGCACCTGACCGCGGGGGGCGCACCCGCGAGCGCCGCGGTGGACGCATGGGAAGCGTTCCTGCGCCGCTACGACGACTGGCAGCCGCGCGCGCTCGATGAGGTGATCGTCGAGTACCTCGAACGCGGCTTCCTCGATCGGCAGTCCCTCACGGTCGCGCTCCGCCGGGAGTAGGCACGGATGGAGCCATTTGGGCACGCTCCTCGGCGCCACGGCGTTATCAGCGGTCCGCTGATGGCGCGCCGATGGGCGTCCGTGTACATAGCACCGCATGGGCCTACGTTACCGCGACACGCACAAGGGACTCCGCGTCGCCAACTTCACCGACCGCTACGGTGAGTCCTGCTCCATCCAGCGTTCCTCGATCGCCGGCGAGGACTGCATCTGGCTCGGCCGTGACGATCCGCCACGGAACGGCAATGGCCAGCCGCTCGCGCGGATGCACCTCGATCGCCGGATGGTGCGCGAGCTGCTCCCCGCACTGATCCAGTTCGTGAACGAGGGGACTCTGCCCGGGGAGCCGGACGACTCACGCCGTGATCCCGAAGAGGCGATGAAGCGCTGGCCGCCCTTCGAGTGGCCGCCCGCGGCGACCACGCCGGGACGCTAGCGGAGCAGGCACTCCCGCCGCGACGACGCGCGGCGCAACTTCCGCCGGTCCGTCCACCTTCGACCGGCGCCGTGACCTCCCTCGTCTCCAAGCTCCCCGCGGTCGGCACGACCGTCTTCACGACGATGTCGCAGCTCGCCGCGGAGACCGGCGCGATCAACCTCGGGCAGGGCTTCCCGGACTTCGAGCCGCCGGCGCCACTCGTGGAGGCGCTCTCCCGCGCGTCCCGCGACGGGCACAACCAGTACGCGCCGATGGCCGGCCTCCCCGCGCTGCGCGAGGCGATCGCCGACCGCCTGCTCGCCGACTACGGCCATCGCGCGGACCCCGGGGCGACGATCACCGTGACGAGCGGCGCCACCGAGGCGATCTTCGACGCGATCCAGGCCCTGCTCCATCCCGGCGACGAGGCGATCGTCCTCGACCCGTCCTACGACTGCTACGACCCGGCGATCACGCTCACCGGCGCGCGCGCGGTCCATGTGCCGCTGCGTCCGACGGACTTCGCCGTGGACTGGGAGCGGCTCGCCGCCGCGTTCACGCAGCGGACGCGGATGATCGTGATCAACACACCACACAACCCGACCGGCGCGGCGTGGGCGCGGGACGACCTCCAGCGGCTCGCCGCGCTCCTGCGCGGGCGCGACTGCCTGGTCCTCTCGGACGAGGTGTACGAGCACATCACCTTCGATGGTCGCGCCCACGAGGGCGTGCTGCGGCACGAGGAACTGGCCGCCCGCGCCATCGTCGTCTCGAGCTTCGGCAAGACGTGGCACTGCACCGGATGGAAGGTCGGCTACTGTGTCGCACCGGCCGCGCTCACGGCGGAACTGCGCAAGGTGCACCAGTACAACACCTTCGCGACGAACTCCGTCGCCCAGCGCGCCTTCGCGGACGTCCTGCGGGAGCTGCCGGGGCACCCGTCGTCCGTGGGCGCGTTCTATGAAGGGCTCCGCGACCGCTTCCGCGCCGCGCTCGCGCGCACGCGATTCCGCCCGCTCGGCGTGAGCGGTACATACTTCCAGCTCGTGGACTACTCCGCCGTCTCGGACCTTCCCGATGCCGAGTTCGCGCGCTGGCTCTGCGTGACGCACGGGGTGGCGACGATCCCCCTCTCGCCGTTCTACGGCGAGCCGCCCCGCGGGCAGCGGCTCGTGAGGCTCTGCTTCGCGAAACGGGACGCGACACTCGATGCCGCGGTCGAGCGGCTGCGGGCGCTCTGATGCCGACCGCGCCGGCGAGCGACCTCCGCGTGACGCTCGTCCAGCTCGACACGCGCTGGCACGAACCGGAGCGCAATCGCACGCGGATCCGCGGACTCCTCGCCGGTCACAGGGGACAGACCGACCTCGTGGTGCTCCCGGAGACCTTCACCACCGGATTCTCGAATGCGGCGGTCGGGACCGCGGAGCCGCCGGACGGGCCCACCACCGCGTGGATCCGCGCGCTCTCGCTCGCACTCGACGCTGCGGTCACCGGCAGCATCCAGTGCCGAGCCGATGGCGGCGTGTACAACCGGCTCCTCTTCGCGACGCCGGACGGCGCCGTCTCGCACTACGACAAGCGGCATCTCTTCCGGATGGGGCGCGAGCACGAGCACTACGCGGCGGGGCGCGACCGGCTGGTCGTCGAGCACCGTGGCTGGCGGATCCGTCCCCTCGTCTGCTACGACCTGCGCTTCCCGGTGTTCTCACGCAACCGCGCGGATCCGGCGCGCGACGCCGCGCTCGAATACGACCTGCTGCTCTACGTGGCGAACTGGCCGGCACCGCGGCACGAGGCGTGGCGCACGCTGCTCCGCGCCCGCGCGATCGAGAATCTCTGCTTCACGATCGGCGTGAACCGGGCCGGCACCGATGGGAATGGTGTCCCGCATCTCGGCGGGAGCGCGGTGGTGGATCCGACCGGCCGGACGCTGGTCGAGGCGGATGCGCAGGAGCGTGTCGACGACGCGGTGCTCTCGCTCGACGCGCTGCGGGACCATCGCCGCCGGTTCCCGGCGCACCTCGACGCGGATCGGTTCACGATCGAGGAGTGAGGCGGGGCGAGGAACGCTCCGCGCCGCGGCGCGCTACCGCTCCGCGCGCTCCAGTGCCGCGAGGCGCTGCTGCACCTGCCGCACCTGCGGCTGCAGCTCCGCGTCCGCGCGCGCCCACAGCGCGACGAAGCGCGCGTAGTGCACCCGCGCGTTCTCCCGGTCGCCCTTCGCCTCGTAGAGTTCCCCGAGTCGTTTGTGCGACGGCGCGAGGAACCAGGCGTCGAACCCCGGCTCACGGGCCGGGTTGTCGAGGAAGCGGCGAAGGACCGCGATCGTCGAGTCGGACTCCCCGGCGAGGTCGTAGGCGCGTGCGGTGAGGGCGTCGAGGCACGAGACGCAGAAGCCGGCGTCGACGGCGCGGTACTCGTTCGCCGCGTCGAGGTACCGTGCCTCGGCGAAGGCGACCGTCCCGCGGAGCTCTCGTTGCGCGGCCGCGAACAGCCTCGGTTCCCGTCCCGACCGCGTGCTGTCGAGCCCCGCGAGCGTGGCGCGGGCGTGGTCGGGCCGTCCGGTCAGCGCATGGACGAGCGCGAGGTTGTTGTACGGGCGAAGGTCCGGCTCCAGGGACCCGAGCGGGCGCTCACCGAGCGCCTGGTCGATGCGTCGTCTCGCCCGTGCGGCGTCACCGCGGTACCAGACGTCCACCATCGCGTCCCCGATCGCTGCCGTCAGCGGTGCCTCGACCGCGGACATCCGCAACCCGGCGTCGCGAACGCCCGCGCGGTACCGCCCCGCGTCGGCGAGCCGTCCCTGCATCAGGGCCGTGCCCTCGAGCACGAACAGCGCGTCGCGCAGTGCGTCGGGATCGCTCGCCCGGCCCGCACGGACGCTGTCGGCCAGCCGGATCGCCTCGTCAACGTCGCCGCGGGCGAGGGCGACACGGACCGCGGCGAACGACGTCAGGCTGGCGCTGCGGGGCACATTGGCGATGCCGAGGCGCACGGCCTCCTCGGCTTCGCGCAACTTCCCCTGATTCAGGCGCGCCCAGGTGAGGTTCGTGTAGTAGACCGATGAGGTCGGTTGGATCGTGACGGCGCGCTGCACGAGTGACTCGGCGCGGGCCCAGTCGCGCACCTCGAGCAGGTGGACCGCCGCGTTGTTCAGCGCCGTCGTGTTGTCGGGGTCGCGCTGGAGCAGGTCCTGATACGCCGCGAGGGCCTTGGTCCCGTCCGGCGCCGGTCCGAACGTGTGATACGCCGCGATCGTCAGCAGCCGCTCGGCGTCGCTCAGGCGGTCCCGGTGATCGTACGCCTTCTGGATCACCGCGCGACGCCGCTCGGGGTCGAGTGCGCGGTTGTTGAGCTCGGCCGCCATCTTCCGGTACGCCATCGCGAACCCGCTGTCGATCGCGACCGCCTCCTCGAGCAACTGCATCCCGCGCTCGAACCCGCCCTCGTCGGCCTCGATGCTCCGGATCGCCGACATGTACTTCTCGAGGGCCTCGAGCGAGCCGGTCGTGACCTTGTCCAGCGTCCGCGCGCTCGCGATCCGGCGGAGCGACTCACCGGTCCGCGTCCGGAGCTTCCGCGTCAGCCGGCTGATCGCGGGAATGACGTCATCGAGGCCGTCCGCCGTCTCGGTGAGGGTCGCGAGCTGCTCACCCGTCTGCGACGCGACGAGCCGCACCGAGAGCAGGTGGCTGTTCCCGACAGCCAGCACCTCGCCCTCGATCACCGCCTTGATCCCCTCGCGCGTGGCGATCTCACGGGCGAGCGCGTAGTCCACCGCGAGCGACGGCGCGCGCTGCATGCGGCGGAGCGTCTCACGCACCGCGCTGGCCGGCATCGGCACCAGGCTCCGCGACTGCGAGAGGTCGGCGCGGAACGCCTCGGTCACCGTGAAGCGGAGCGCCGAATCGGCGGAGCCGCGGAAGTCGGCGAGGATCACGCGCTCCCCGTCGGCGATCTTCCCCGCCGCGATGAGCGAGCCCGCCGGCCCGATCCCGAGGGCACGGAGCACCATCCATCCGGCGATGAGCGCGACGAAGCCGCCCACCGCCCAGACCCCGCCGAGGGTCGCGCGGCGCCAACTGACGTGCGGCGCGGCCTTCACCGCGATCGTCGCCATCGTCCCCTGGGCCGCGGTGCTCCCGCCGGGCGTGAGCGTCGGCGTCGCGGTGAGGGCGCGGTGCGTCATCCGCTGCACGTACGCGGTGAAGAGGATCACCGGCAGACCGAGGGCCATCACGACGACCGCACCGGTGAAGACCCATTCCGGCAGCCCGATCCCGATGATGGCGGCCTTGGCGAGGACCATCACCGCCACGAACGCCACGGCATAGGTGAGCAGGGCACGGCGCAGCATCCCGCGCCCGCCGAGGAGCACCTCGGGCATCATCGGCTGGGTCCCGCTGCTCGTCACCGATTCGAGGACCCGTACGACGTCGGCCGCGTTCTGCGGGCGGTCGTCGGGCTCCTTCTCCAGGCAGCGCATCACCAGCTCGGCGAGCGCGGGCGGCGTGTCGGCCCTCCGCTCGCCCACCGGGACCGGGCGCTCTCCCATGTGGGCCGCCATCAGCTTGTGCGGGGTGCGGCCGTCGAAGGGCGGCGCCCCGGTGAGCATCTCGTACGCCATGCAGCCGAAGGCGTAGAGGTCGGCCCGATGATTCGTGCTCGGATCGCCACTCGCCTGCTCGGGGGACATGTACGCCGGCGTGCCGAGCGACGTGCCGAGGGCGGTCAGTGTCGCCGAGGCCGGGCCCTCCACGCGTGAGGCGCTGAGTGCCTTCGCGATGCCGAAGTCGGCGACGACGGCCGAGCCCCCGGTGAGGAGCACGTTGTCGGGCTTGATGTCGCGGTGCACCACTCCGTGGTCGTGCGCGTAGGCGAGGGCGCGAGCGACCTCGCGAAGCAGCCCCACCGCTTCGGTGATGGGCAGCGGGCCCTGCGCCAGCCGCGCGCGGAGGCTCGAACCCTCAACGAACGGCATGGTATAGAAGGGAAGCCCATCCGTCTCCCCTGCCGAGAGCACCGGCACGATGTGCGGATGCTGGAGCCGCGCCGCCACCTGGATCTCGCGCTTGAACCGATCCACGTTGACGCCGGCGGCGAGTTCCGGTGGCAGCACCTTCACGACGACCCGGCGGTCGAACGCGGTCTCGTTGGCGACGAAGACCCTCGACATCCCTCCGCCGCCCAGTTCGCGCTCGAGTGTGTAGGCGCTTCCCAACGTGGCCTGCAGCCGGGAGCGGATGTCAGCGTTCACGCGTTCGGGGTCCGTGGGGGAGGGCGTGGGCGCGCGGAGGAGGTGCGCCGGCCGAGAAGTTCGCCCTCGGAGCGGCTCGGCACAACCAGCACGGCGCGCATAACTTTCCGCCGTGCCCACGATCCTCCAGTCCCTCCCGACCGGCCAGAAGGTCGGCATCGCCTTCTCCGGCGGCCTCGACACGTCGGCCGCCCTTCATTGGATGCGCGCCAAGGGCGCGATCCCGTTCGCGTACACGGCCAACCTCGGCCAGCCCGACGAGTCCGACTACGAGGCGATCCCGCGCAAGGCGCTGGAGTACGGCGCCGAGAAGGCGCGTCTCGTCGATTGCCGCCACCAGCTCGTGGCCGAGGGGATCGCGGCGATCCAGTCCGGCGCCTTCCACGTGAGCACCGGCGGCCAGACCTACTTCAACACCACCCCGCTCGGCCGCGCGGTCACCGGCACGATGCTCGTCGCCGCGATGCGCGAGGACGACGTCCACCTCTGGGGCGATGGCTCGACGTTCAAGGGGAACGACATCGAGCGGTTCTACCGCTACGGGTTGCTCACGAACCCGGACCTGAAGGTCTACAAGCCGTGGCTCGACCAGCGTTTCATCGACGAACTCGGGGGCCGCAAGGAGATGAGCGAGTACCTCATCGCCAACGGCTTCGCGTACAAGATGAGCGTGGAGAAGGCCTACTCCACCGACTCGAACCTCCTCGGCGCGACGCACGAGGCGAAGGACCTCGAGTACCTGGACAAGGGGATGCACATCGTCCACCCGATCATGGGCGTCGCCTTCTGGCGTGACGACGTCGTGGTCCGGCGGGAGACGGTGAGCATCCGGTTCGAGGAAGGCGTCCCGGTGGCGCTTAACGGCCGGACGTACGAGAGCGCGCTCGCGTTGTTCCTCGAGGCCAATGCGATCGGCGGGCGCCACGGCCTCGGGATGACCGACCAGATCGAGAACCGGATCATCGAGGCCAAGAGCCGTGGCATCTACGAGGCGCCGGGGATGGCGCTCCTCTTCATCGCCTACGAGCGCCTCGTCACCGGGATCCACAACGAGGACACGATCGAGCAGTACCGGCTCAACGGGCGGAAGCTCGGCCGGCTGCTCTACCAGGGACGCTGGCTCGACTCGCAGGCGCTGATGCTCCGCGAGGCCTCGCAGCGGTGGGTCGCGCGCGCGGTCAGCGGCGAGGTCACGCTCGAACTGCGCCGCGGCAACGACTACTCGATCCTCGACACGACCAGCCCGAACCTCACCTACAAGCCCGAGCGCCTCACGATGGAGAAGGGGGACGGGGCCTTCACGCCACTCGACCGCATCGGGCAGCTCACGATGCGGAACCTCGACATCGCCGACACGCGCGAGAAGCTGCTCGAGTACACGCGGGTCGGCCTGCTCAACCGTCCATCGGAGGCGAGTGTCCCACAGTTGCCCGCCCCCGAGCCGCACCACGACCCTGCCGGAGGAGACACCTGATGCGTCCGATCCCCGTCCGCCGCGCCGCGCTCGCCCTCCTGCTCCTGCTGGCGGCGGCGCCGATCGCGACCCACGCCCAGACGCCGACGAACGTGATGGCGTCCCCCACGGCGCCCGCCGACCCCAACGGGAAGAAGATCCTCCAGGTGGACGATTTCACGCGCTGGCGGACGATCGACGCCGCGGAGATCTCCAACGACGGCAGATGGGTCGCGTACGGCACGCGCTTCACGAATGTCGTGACGCCCGACGCGAAGCCGGTGCTGACGCTCCTGAACCTCGACACGAACGAGAAGGTCGAGGTCGCCGACGCGACCAACGCCCAGTTCTCGGCGGATTCGCGGTGGGTCGTGTACCAGATCGAGATCCCCGCTGGCGCCCGACGCGACAGTACGGCGGACTCCACGGCGCGCGCGCGCCCCGCCCCCGGCGCCCAGCCCACGCGTCGCACGGAGCTCCGCGAGCTCGCCACCGGCAAGGTGCAGGCGTGGCAGGACATCCAATCGGCGTCCTTCTCTCCCACCTCGACTCACCTGCTGCTGCGCCGCCGTCCGCCGAGTGCGGCTGCGAGCGGGGCAGGGAACGCGTCGGGGAATGCCGCCGGCGGACCGCCGGCCGCGGGCGGCAGCGCGGTGCGCGGCACCGACGCCCTCCTGGTCGCGCTCGCGACCGGTCGTAGCCAGTTCCTCGGGTCGGTGGGCACGGCGGAGTTCAACCGCACCGGCGGGCTCCTCGCCTACACGGTCGAGGCGACGGTGAAGGACGGGAACGGTCTCTTCGTCGTCGACCTCGGCTCCGGCCGGACGATCGCCCTCGAGAACGATGAGCGCACCTACAATCGCCTCGCGTGGAACGACGCCGGCACCGGGCTCGCGGTGCTGAAGGGGAAGGACGTGCCGCGGATGCGCGAGCGCGACCAGCTGCTCGTCACCTATCCCGACGTGGGCGCGGCGATCGCTGCGAGCACCCCCGTGACCCCGGTCGTGCTCGATCCCGCGAAGGCGGAGGGATTCCCGAAGGGCTGGGTGATCTCGGACCTCGCACCCCTCTCGTGGAGTGATGACGGCCGGCGCGTCTTCTTCGGCGCCAAGCCGCAGTCCCCCTCGGACTCGGCGCGCCGCCGCAGCACCGACTCGGTGCCGGACGTGGATGTGTGGCGCACACAGGACGAGCGCATCCAGTCGCAGCAGATGATCCGCGCCGGGGCCGATCGCAACTTCACGTTCCGGCAGGCCTTCGACATCCCCGCCGCGCGGTTCGTGCTCCTCGCCGACACCACGATGCGCGAGCTCGACGTCGCCCCCGACGGACGCTGGGCGGTGGGGCGCGACGTGCGTGGCCACATCGCCGACTACGGACGTCCGCGCGCCGACTTCTACCGCGTCAACACGGTGACCGGCGAGCGGACGCTGATCCTGGATGACGCGCTCGCCGGGTTCCACGTCCTCGGCTTCTCCGCCGACGGGCGCCACTGGCTCTACTGGCAGGATGAGAAGCTGCACGACTACGACCTCGACCTGGGGACGATGCGCGCGATCGGCGCCAACGGGGCGCCGAGCTTCGTGAGCGAGCAGTTCGACAATCCGGGGACGAAGCCGTCGTACGGGATCGCGGGCTTCACCAAGGACGGCCGCGGCGTGATCGCGCAGACCCGGTACGACCTCTGGTACGTCCCCTACGTGCCGACGGCGCCCTCGCGGAGCCTCACCGGCGAACTCGGGCGCACCGGGGAGATCCAGCACCGGATTGCGCGGGTGATGCCGGCGGACCCGATGCTGCCGCGCGCCGAGCGGGACCCCCGCGTGGTGGACCTGTCGCGGCCGGTGATGCTGGCGACCTACGGTGAGTGGACCAAGAAGGCGGGCTTCAGCGAGCTGCGCGGCAACCGGGTGGCGCCGATCCTCCTCGAGGACGCGAGCTTCAGCACGCCCGTGAAGGCGTTGAAGGCGGACCGCTACCTGTTCACGCGCCAGACGTTCCGCGAGTTCCCCGACCTGCGCATCGCCGACCGCAGCCTGGCCACCTCGCGCCGGATCACCGACGTGAACCCGCAGCAGGCCGAGTACAACTGGGGCCGCCGGGTGCTCTTCGACTTCACGCTGCGCGACGGCACGCGGTCACAGGGCGTGCTCGCCCTCCCCGACGACTACAAGGAAGGGGAGAAGCGTCCGATGATCGTCACGTTCTACGAGAAGAACTCGCAGACGATGCACCGCTACCCGATGCCGAGCTTCGTGACCGGGATGGGGTCGATCCCGACGGCGGCGGTGAGCAAGGGGTACATCACCATGCTGCCGGACGTGTACTTCCGCACCGGGCGCTCGCACTCGGACATGCTGGAGGCGGTGGAGGAGGCGACGAAGAAGGTGATCGAGTTGGGCTACGCCGACCCCGCGCGGATCGGCGTGCACGGCCACAGCTACGGGGGCGAGGGGGCGGCCTTCATCGCGACGCAGTCGAAGCTGTTCGCGGCGGTCGGGATGGGCGCCGGCGTCACCGACCTCTTCTCCGACTTCTCGCAGAGCTGGGGCTGGTCGTACCAGGTGAACAGCGGGAGTGGCGCGAATGGGTTCGACTACTACCTGTACGGCCAGGGCCGCTGGGGCTTCTCACCCTGGGACAAGCCCGAGGTCTATCGGTTCGAGAGCGCGCTGACGCACGCGCCGAACGTGTCGATGCCGGTCCTGATCATGCACGGCACCGCGGACCCGACGGTCTCGTTCCAGGAGGGGATGAACTTCTACCAGGCGCTCCGCTACAACAAGAAGAACGCGATCATGCTCGCGTACCCCAACGAGGGGCACGGCCTGCGGGGGATGGCGAACCGGAAGGACCTGACGATCCGCTACTTCCAGTTCTTCGACCATCATCTCAAGGGTGCGCCCGCGCCGTACTGGATGCGGGAGGGGGTTCCGTTCCTCGAGAAGGACCAGCTGAAGGACCCGCTAAAACCGTGAGGGAGGAGCGAGGAGCGAGGGGAAGGAGCGAGGGAGGAAGAGCGAGGGGGAAGGGGTGAGGGGGAGGGTG
>CAZYUL010000005.1:31218-70150 GCA_964650715.1 uncultured Gemmatimonas sp.
CCCCGATAAACCGGTGTGGGGGGGGGGGGGCGCGGGGGCCGGGCGCGCGGCCCCAGGCGGGTGGGGGGGGGGGGGGGGGGGTGGGTGGGGGTGCGTGTGGTGCCCACCCTCCACGTTCCCTCGACCGATCAGCGCTTGATCGCCTTCTTGAGGCGGTCGCGGACGCCGAGCAGGGCAGTCGCCTGGTCGGCGTTCTTCTTGATGATGTCCTCGAGGAGGGTCAGGACGACCGAGTCGTCCTCGACGAGGGTCGCCTCGGGACCGAACCGCACGCCGAAGCCCATGTGCCGTCCGGGCTCGAGGACGACCTCGTTCTTCACGATGACATCGACCTCGCGGTCGGCCACGCGGACCGCGCAGAACTTCTTGCCCGCCTTCTCCATGTAGCCGATGCGGACGAACGCGCTCTCGGGCCAAGGGAGGATGTCATGCCGCTGGCCATCGGTGCCTTCGAAGGTGGTCGCACCGGGAGTGATCGTCGCGTGATTCCGCTCGAGGGCGCCGTGGTAGATGAAGGCGTGTCGCATCCGGGTCCGGGTTGAGGGTCCGTGAAGATGGCCAGACGACGCCAGCGGCACAACGTGGGCGGCTTGCCTCCCGGCTCGCGCATCGCTATACTACTGAATAGGAATGAAGTCGTGGAACGGGGAAGGGTCCTCCCCCTCTCCCCTCCCCCTCGCTCCTCACCCCTCGCTCCTCCCCCTCGCTCTTCGCTCCTCCCCCTCTCTTCATCCCATGCCCCGCTTCAAGGACATCCCCCAGGACCTCGTGATCGACGTCCGCTCCCGCCTCGAGCACCTCCTCGGCCACCTCGAGGGCTCCATCTGCATCCCCGTGGACCAGCTGCCTGACGCCCTCATCGGCCGTGCGGGCGTGACCGAGGACTCCCGGATACTCGTGTATTGCGCCAGCGGCGCCCGCTCGGCGGCCGCCGCGAGCGCGCTCCGCGCCGCCGGATATCGGCGCGTCACCGACGGCGGCGGCATCTCCGCCGCGCGGCAGGAGTACGCCGCGGCCTGAGCCGCGCCGGCAACGCAGGGCGGGACGACTCCCGCGTGGACGCGCATTGAGCCGCGCGGGCGACCGGAGGTACCTTTCGAGCCCATGAAGTGTGCCGTCTGCGAGAAGGAGTCCAACAACAAGCGGGTCTGCCCGTTCTGCTTCACGCCCTATCCCCCTGAGGAGGTCGGGGCGCGGTCGGGCTCGCACCAGCGGGTCTCGCAGCAGGCGGCGCGGGCCTCGCAGGGGAGCGCGCGCGCCTCGCAGCAGGTCCAGCGTCAGTCGGGAGCGTCCTCGGCGGGCCCGAGCCCGCTCACCCTCGCGGTGGGCCGTGCGCGGGACTTCGTCATGCGGCAGTCGCCGGTCGTCCGCTGGAGCGGCGCGGGGATCCTCTTCGTGCTCCTGCTCTGGGTGATCGTCGGCGGTGAGGAGGGTCCCACGTTCACGCCGGGGACGGTGCCCTCGAACGTGATCGCCACCCCGATGCAGCGCGAGGAGGCCGAGGCGCTGATCCGCCACACGCGTGAGACGGCGCTCGTCGAGGAGCAGTCGGGGGACGAGCTCTTCGTCAGCTATCCGGCGGCGACCTTCCCCGTGCGCGAGGATGGCCAGGTCGCCCTCGCCCAGCAGTTCGCCCGCGCGGACGAGATCGTCTCGGGGCGCAAGCGTCGGATCACGTTCTACAATCCCAACGGCCGCATCTTCGCGCAGGCGGACCCGATCAAGGGCGTGACCGTCGTGCGTTGACGGCCGGCGTGCGCGGAGGTCCGATCGCTGCCGCGCCCCGGGCCGCGCTCCCCTACTGGTACTGGATGTAGAGGACCTTGGGGTTGAGCGCGAGGATCTGCTGGATCGTCGTGCGGGGCGAGTCGTTCTTCGCCTTGTAGAACTGCTTCCAGCCCACGAACTGCACCGGCTCCGCCTTGATGTAGTTCCGGAACGTGTTCTGCTTCAGGGTCGGGGTCCCGAAGCCGTCCATGTGCATCACGACCTGCACCTCGGGACGCAGCACCACCGCCTGGTGGTTCGTGAACATCCGCTGCGTGTACCGGTGCACGATGAGGACCTTGGGCGGCAGCTTGTGGTTCACGACGAGGTTCGCGAGGAACTCGCTCGCGTAGTTGATGTCCGCGGCGTCCATCGTCCCGACGCGCTGCCCGGGGATGCCGCCGAGCTTCATCGAGAACTCCGGGTCGAGCGCGAGGTGGAAGTTCGGCCGCGCGAGGTAGTTCGCGAGGCGCGGCAGCTCCTCCTGGATCGTCGAGTGCCCGGTCTGGATGTCGAGGAAGACGATCGCGCCGCGCCGTTCGGCCCACTGTGCCACCCGCTCGATCACCGAATCGCCCATGCGGTTCCGGTACTTCCCGTCGCGCCCGGGGTGGCCCTGCGCGACGACGGCGATCAGGTGCAGCGCCGGCTGCACCGGCGTCTCCGGATCGGCCTCCTCCCACGCCTTCACCTCGCGGTCGAGCATCGCGAGCATCGTGTCGGGCGGGTACTCGCCGAGGACGCCCATCCGCGTCGAGAGCGGGTTGCCGTAGTACGCGACGATGCGCCGGAAGGGGAGGATCGAGCCCGGCAGGGGATCGGGGCCGTTGACCGGCCACTTGAGGTCGAGGATGGAGTCGCGGCGCATCACGGCGCGCGCCTCGGCCGTCATCGGCCTCGGGGGCCGGACGACGACGTTCGTGTCGCGCACGGCGACGGTATCGGTCTGCGACCCGAGGGGCGCGGACCAGAGGAGGGGTGCGAGGGCGAGCGCGAGGCGCACGGGCGTGTCGCGGTGGGTTCGGGGGGCGATGGAAGACGCCCCGCGCGCGGGGGGCGTCACGGTTGAATCTAGCGAAGGGACCGGGGTCCCCCGGGCGGCACGCCGCGGCGCGGTGCTACGGCCCCGTGACGACGAGCCGGCGGTCGGCGCGGATGGTGTACTGCCCGGCGACGTCTATCTCGAGCTGGACGAGGTAGGCGCCGGCCCTGAGGGTCGAGATGTCGAGCTCCAGCGCGCGCGGCGTGACGCGCGCCCCGCGGGCGGACCGGTCCTCGACGGTGACGCTCACCGGCGTGGTCGCGCGCGAGAGACGCAGCGCGCGCCCGATGCGCGAGCCCCGCGCGTCATCCTCGTTCTCGGGCGCGACGACGAGGGAGATCGTCATCCGCTCCCCCTCGGGATTCGTGTTGTACGCCTCCCAGTACACGCCGAGCGTCTGCGACGCGCGCACCCGCTGGGTGGCGAGCGCGTGCGGGAGCGCCTCCTCGACCGTCGTCGGACGCTCGCCGGACGGGACATAGAACAACAGGTCGGAGAGGGAGACGCGCGCGCCGATCGCGAACGGGGGCCGGATGCCGTAACGGGCCCGCACGAGCGTGGAGACCGAGTCGGCGGCCACCTCGGCGCTCATCAGGAGGGGCCCCCACGGGGCGCGGACCGTGATCGTGCCCTTCGCGGGCGCGTTCGCGACCCGGGTGATCGTCCCGCGCGGGGTGGTCCCGGGAGTGACGACGAGCGCGGCCTCGAGTGGCACGCGGTCGAGCGGCGTGCTGTCGCGTCCCCACTCGCGACTGACGTCGTAGGCGAGCACGACGAGCGCGGTGTCGCCGCGCCGGAAGAGCGCCTGCTGGTGTTCGAGCATCCGCAGGCGTCGGGCGTACTCCGGCTGGTAGCGCGCGACCACGGGCGGGAGCTGCACCGCCCAGTCGGTGGAGTCGGACGCGGCCGGGCTCGTCAGCACGTGGCTCGGCGGGATGAACCGGTGCGCGGGCATCGGCTCGAAGCCGACGACGTCCACGTAATTGGGGTCGGCGCGGATCGCGTCGATCGGGCGGCCGGGGTTCTCGGCCCAGGTGCGCTCCCACCCGAAGCGCAGGAGCACCTCACGGTCGGCCTCCTCGAACGGCCGGTAGTGGGCGCGGGCCGCCTCGCGCAGGAACTCCACGTAGGTGAGGCGCGAGAAGTGCTCCGTCCGCGAGTCGTTCCCGTCGAGTCCATAGCGGGTCCGGGCGAACCACCAGACGCGCGCCTCGAACGCGGCGCGTTCCGGCGTCCCGCAGGTGGTGCGGATGTACTGGCGCCGCGTGTCCTCGTCGAGATACGGCGTGAGGTCGAGCCAGGTGCAATGCTCGCGCGGGGAGAGGGCCGCGAGGACCTTCTCGAACGACGCCTCGGATTCGCGATAGCGGCCCAGCTGATGCAGGGTGAGGCCGGTGAGGGCATCGCACCACCATCCGACGGAGGCGCAGGTGGTCGCGACGGCGTGGGCCCGGTCGCGCCGGTCGGCCTCCAGGAGGTACCTGACGCGCTGCCCGCTGATGAAGTTGTCGCCGGGGTGCGCGGTGCCGAGGGAGTCGAGGTAGGCGATCAACTTGTCGCGGGCGATGAAGACCTCGGGCCTCGTCGCCGGCGGGACGTGCTCGGGATCGTACTCGTAGCAGACGTTCCCGACGGGCTCCACGCAGCGGCCGCGGTAGTTCCGTCCCCGATGCGTCTCGAGGTTCCTGCGGCGGAACGCCTCGAAGTCGAAGACCGCCTTCCGGGCCAGCTCGCGGGGATCCTGGAAGAGCGCCACCGAGGGCATCGCGCTGGGGTCCTGGGCGCCGACGCGCGGAGGCATCGCGAGGAGTGCCGCCGCAGCGAGCGAGGGGCCGAGGAGTCGGTGGCGCAGCAGCAGGGAGGGCAAGGCGTGCACGGGAGGATGATACACGGCGCGGGCCGGGAAGTGTCCGCGCGACGCGGGTATTACCTTTGCAGGCCATGGAGGAGATCATCTTCGAGCCGCTCCACGAGGGTGTGCAGCCCCCGCGCCGGGCGACGTCGGCGAGCGCCGGCCACGACCTGGCCCTCTGCCTGCGCTCGGGCCGGGTGCGCGTCTTCGTCGGCGGCGAGGCGAGCGAGCGCGAGGTGGGGCGCGATGCCGTCGGCGCCTACCTCGAACTCGCGCCGGGGGAGAAGGCGTTGCTCCCGCTCGGCTTCCGCGCCCGGCTCCCCGTGGGGTATGAAGCGCAGGTGCGTCCCCGGTCGGGCACGAGTCTCCGCACCGACCTCGTGATCGTGAACTCGCCGGGGACGATCGACGCCGACTTCCCGGACGAGTGGTGCGTGCCGGTGAAGAACGGCGGCGTCGCGCCGCTCCGGGTGCGGGACGGCGAGCGGGTGGCGCAGATGGTGCTGGCGCG
This sequence comes from uncultured Gemmatimonas sp., assembly GCA_964650715.1. Classification (GTDB taxonomy): domain Bacteria; phylum Gemmatimonadota; class Gemmatimonadetes; order Gemmatimonadales; family Gemmatimonadaceae; genus Pseudogemmatithrix. The sequence continues at coordinate 36,391 of CAZYUL010000005.1, forward strand.
GTATGAGACCCTGGCGTTCACCGCGGGCGCGGTCGCGCGCTCGACGGAGCGCGTGGGCGGATTCGGTTCGACCGGTCGATGAACGACCGCTACTCGTCTGATCACAATCGGTGGAGGATCGCGATGCGATCGCGCTGGACTCGTTGGCTCCCCTTCGTCGCCGCCGTGGCGGCCCCGCCCGTCTCCGGGCCCGCGACCGCGCTCGCGCAGGCCCCGACGCCCCTCACCGTGGAGTCGTTCACGCTGCCCAACGGGCTCCGGGTGCACCTGGTGGAGGACCACACCGCGCAGGTGGTGGCGGTCAACGTCTGGTACGACGTCGGCTCGCGGAACGAGCGGGCCGGCCGCACCGGCTTCGCGCACCTCTTCGAACACATGATGTTCCAGGGGTCGGCGAACGTGAAGAAGGCCGAGCACAACAGCCACATCGAGCGCGCGGGGGGGATGCTCAACGGCTCCACCAATCCCGACCGCACGAACTACTACCAGGCGCTGCCCTCCAACCGCCTCAACCTCGCGCTGTGGCTCGAGGCCGACCGGATGCGGTCGCTCGCGATCACCGAGGAGAACCTGCGCAACCAGCAGGAGGCGGTGAAGGAGGAGCGCCGGATGCGGTTCGACAACCAGCCCTACTTCGCGGCGTTCGTGGACTCGCTGCCGACGATGTTCGACCGCGAGCGCTGCTTCGCGTACGCGCACTCGATCATCGGCTCGATGGAGGACCTGAACGCGGCGTCGGTGACCGACGTGAAGGCGTTCTTCGACCTCTACTACGCGCCGAACAACGCCACCCTCGTGATCGTCGGCGACTTCCAGCCCGCCGAGGCGCGGCGACTGGTGCGCGAGTACTTCGGCGGCATCCCGCGGGGGCAGACGCCGCCGGCGGTGCAGTGCGCGCCCCAGGGCTCGACCGGCAGCGAGGTCGTGAAGCGGATCCCCGACCGCAACGCCACCCTCCCGGCGGTGCTGACCGCCTACCGGACCGTGCCGCCGTCGCACGCGGACTATCCCGCGCTCGAGCTGCTCTCGACCATCATGGGCGTGGGGGAGAGCTCGCGACTGAACCGCTCGCTCGTGCGTGACGCCAAGGTGGCGGTCGCGGCGCAGGCGCTCTACAACCCCTTCGGCCCGATGCGCGGCGCCGGCATCTTCGGCGCGCTGGTGATCGCCAACCAGGGCGTGGACGCCGACGCGCTCCGCGCGCGGCTCGCTGCCGAGATGGGCACCGCCGCCGACGGGATCACCCCGGAGGAGCTGAGCAAGGCGAAGAACGCCTGGCGCGCGGCCACGATCTTCGGCCGCCAGACGGCGATGGAGGTCTCCGAGGCGGTGCACTACGCCGCGCTCTACCTCGGCGGCCCCGCCGCCGTGAACACCGAGGCGGCGCGGTACGAGGCCGTCACGCTCGCCGACCTGCGCCGGGTCGCGGCCACCTACCTGCGACCGGAGAACTCCCTGACGCTCGTGATCCTCCCGGAGGCCCGCTGATGCGCGCGCCGACTTCCGCATTCGCCGCGGCGCTCGTGGCCGCCGCGCTCGCCGCGCCGACGGCAGCCCAGCAGTTCCCGACGACGCCCCCGCCGCCGATGCCACTCGAGCCGGCGCAGTTCCCGCCGTTCGCCGAGACCATCCTCGAGAACGGGTTGCGGATCATCGTCGTGGCGAACAACAAGCAGCCGGTGCTCTCGCTGACGCTCGCCGTGCCGGGGGGATCGTTCTACGACCCCGCGGGGAAGAGCGGCACCGCCGAGATGGTCGCCGGGCTCCTCACCAAGGGCGCGGGGAACCGGACGGCGGAGCAGATCGCCGCCGCGATCGAGGGGGTGGGCGGCTCCATCGTCGCCGGCGCCGGCGCCGACTTCCTCTCCGTCTCGACGTCGGTGCTGACCAACGACCGCCGGCTCGCGTTCGAGCTCCTCGCGGACGCGGCGCTCCGGCCGACCTTCCCGCAGGAGGAGGTCGAACTCCTCCGCACGCAGACCCTCTCGGCGCTCGCGCTCGCGAAGTCCCAGCCCGACGCGATCGCCGCGCGCACCTTCGCGAAGGGGCTCTTCGGCGACCACCCGTATGGCGCCTCGTCCGATGAGTCCAGCGTGCGGTCCATCACGCGCGAGGACCTGCAGCTCTTCCATCGCCAGCGGATGCGCCCCAACCAGGCGGTGCTGGTGGTGGCGGGCGCGATAGACACCACCGAGGCGCGGCAGCTCGGCGAGGCGTCGTTCGCGGCGTGGGGCGGCGTCGCCGCCGGGGCGCCGCCGACCCGGCCCGCGCCGCAGCGCATGCAGCGCGAGATCCTCCTCGTCCACCGGCCCGGCTCGGTGCAGTCGAACATCATCGTCGGCAACACGACCTGGATGGCGACCGATCCGCGCGGCTACGCGCTCACGATCGCCAACCAGATCCTCGGCGGCGCGAGCGACTCGCGGCTCTTCATGATCCTGCGCGAGGAGAAGGGATGGACCTATGGGTCGTACTCCAGTGTCACGCGGCGGCGTGGTCTCGGCAACTTCAGCGCGACGGCCGAGGTGCGGACCGAGGTCACCGACTCGGCGCTCGTCGAGCTCCTCGCGCAGGTGCGGCGCGTGGGGAACGAGCCGATGCCGGTCGAGGAGTTCGAGCGGCAGAAGCAGACGCTGGTCGGCCGGTTCCCGCTCCAGGTCGAGACGGCGGGACAGGTCGCGTCGCAGGTGTCGAACGCCCGGCTGCTCGGCCTCGCGAACGACTACGTGCAGACGTACCGCCAGCGCCTCGCGGCGGTGACGGCGGAGCAGGCACAGGGCGCGGCGCGGGTCGGGATGCGCGCCGACGCCGCCCTCATCGTCGTCGTCGGTGACGCGACGAAGATCGCGGAGCCACTGCGGGCGATCGGCCCGGTGACGATGATGGACGTGGACGGGAGGCCGATCGCCGCGAGCGACCTCGAGGTGAAGGCGGCGGCGCTCGACATCGATCGCGACCGGATGGCGGCCTACTCCGACTCGTTCGTGGTCCTCGTGCAAGGGAACCCGTTCGGCTACCAGACCTCGTCGCTCGAGCGCGATGGCGACGGCTGGGTGTACCGCGAGCAGTCACAACTCGCCACGGTGATCCAGCAGAGCACCACGGTGCACATGACGAGCGACCTGCTGATGATCGCGGCGTCGCAGTCCGGCCGGTTCCAGGGCCAGGAACTGCGGCTCGACGTCCGCTACATGGATGGGAAGGCGAGCGGCACCGGCACGACCCCGGGACCGCAGGGGATGCAGCCGGTGAACTACTCCGGCGTGGATGCGCCGAGCGGCACCGTGGACGACAACGTCATCCAGGGGCTGATGCCGTTCCTGCGGTGGGCCCCGGGGGCGCAGATCACCATCCAGGTGCTCGCCAGCGGGAAGGGGACGATCGAGCAGCGCACCTATCGCGTCGCCGGCGAGGAGACCCTGACGCTGCCGATCGGGACCGTCGAGACCTACCGCGTGAGCAGCAGCGGTGGCGAGCAGCCGGGGACGTACTGGATCGAGAAGGCCGCGCCGCACCGGCTCATGAAGTTCGGGCCGACCGGGGCGCCGATCGAGTTCGTCAGGGCGAGATAGGGGCAGGTGCGGGTGTGAGGTGTGAGGGGCGCGCCGGGCTCAGCGCTTCGTCAGCGCGCCGGCGAGCCGCTCCACGCCCTCGGCGATGTCGGCGACGTTGAGGCCGGCATAGCCGAGGACCAGGCCGGCCGGCACCGGGCCCTCCGACATCCGGCTCAGCGGCATCACGTCCACCCCCGCGGCGGCGGCCTTCTGGGCGGCCGCAGTGTCGGTCATGCCGTGGAGCCAGCCGGTCACGAAGAGTCCGGCCTCGCCCGGCGGGATGGTGAGGACTCCGCCGAGCTGCCGCTTCACGGCGTCGCGCAGCACCTGCTGCCGCTCGAGGTACACCTGCCGCAGCCGCCGCACGTGGCGCTCGAAGTGACCGGCGGCGATGAAGTCGGCGAGCACCGTCTGCTCCAGCGTCGGGGAATGGATCTCCTGTGTGTGGCGCACGGCGAGCGTCGCGTTCACGAGGTCCGGCGGGACCACGAGATACCCGATGCGGAGGGCGGGGAAGAGCACCTTGCTGAACGTGCCGACGTAGAGCACGCAGCCGTGCGCATCCTCGGCCTGTAGCGCGGGGAGCGGCCGGGACGCGAAGCGGATCTCGGAGTCGTAGTCGTCCTCGAGGATCCAGCGCTTGTGCCTGACGGCCCACGCGAGGAGCTCGGCGCGGCGCTCCCGCGAGAGCGGCATCCCGAGCGGGAGCTGGCGGGAAGGCGTGACGAACGCGAGTCGCGCGTCCGGGGCGCGGCGGATCCCTTCGGCGACGACGAGTCCCTCGGCGTCCACCGGCACCGGCGCGAGGCGCGCACCGGCGGCCACGAGCGCGGCGCGCGCGCCGTGATAGCCGGGATCCTCGATCCAGGCGACGTCGCCGTCGTCGAGCACCGTGCGCGCCGCCACCGAGAGCGCCCCCTGCGCGCCGCCGACGATGAACACCTGCTCGGGTCCGCAGGCGACGCCCCGCGCGGAGGCGAGGTAGCTCGCGATCGCCTCCCGCAGCGGGAGGTACCCCTGCGCGTTGCCGTAGCCGAGGTCGCGGTGCGTCACGCGATTCCAGCGACGCGAGAGCATCCGGCCCCAGAGCGCGTAGGGGAAGAGGTCGGTGGCCGGGACGCCGGCGCGGAATGCGCGCGGGGGCATCTCGAGCCGAGGCGCCATCGCGGCGTGGACGCGCTCGAGGGCGCGGGCCGTGCGAGACGCGGGCGCGATCGCCGCGCGTGAACGCGGCCGCGCGGCGGCCGTCGCCGCCTGCATCAGCCGGTCGGGGACGTTCTCGGCGACCCTCGTGTCGCTGCCACCGCGCCCGACGGTGTAGCCCTCGCCGCGGAGCTGCTCGTATGCCATCACCACCGTGTTGCGCGACACGCCGAGGTCCGACGCGAGCGCGCGGGTCGAGGGGAGGCGCGAGCCAGGCGACACCTTGCCGGCGAGGATCGCCTGTCGGACGCCGAGATAGACCTGCCGATAGACGGGGACGTCGCTCCCCTGCTCGATGGGGAGGGTGAGGATGCGATCGCCGTGGACGCGCTGCAGGGGCATCGGTGGGTCCGTCAGGTGAGAGGTGGTCCAGCGACTGGCGCGCGACGGCGAGAGATTCCGCCGCCATGACTGCACACGTCGCCACGGATGCATCGCTCGATGAGGTGATCGCGATGCTCTATCGGTCCATCAGCGGTCCCGCCGGGGTGCCGCGCGACTGGGCGGCCATGGAGGCCGCCTTCATCCCCGCGGCGCGGCTCACGCGACTCGTCCCCGACGCGGTCGGCGAATGGACGGGGACGCCGCTGTCGGTCGCGCAGTACCGCGCCTCCCGGGAGCCACTCTTCGTGACGCTCGGATTCCACGAGTTCGAGACGCGGCGCGTGAGTGACGTCCGTGGGCCGATCGCGCAGGTGTACTCCTGGTTCACCGGCCGGGCGAGTCCGGGGGGCAAGGACCTGCTCCGGGGAGTGAATGCCATCCAGTTGGTGCGCCTCGACGGCACCTGGCGCATCTCGGCGCTGAGCTGGTATCGGGAGTTCGATGTGGCGGAGGAGCACGGCTACGTCCCGGTGGAGGTCAGGTGAAGGCTGGCGGGGTGACGTCGGTGCCACTGGTCCAGTGTCGCACGGGACCACCAACCAGTTGGACACGGGGAATGCGCCGAACGTTCGGGGGCAACGGCGGGTACCCGCTGCTTGTCATAGATGCGACCCTGAACCCGACATCCGAGGCGCGATGCGTTCGATCCTGATCATCGTCGGTGGAGCCGCCGTGCTGCTCGGTGCCCGCCAGCAGTCCGTCCCACCCGCGAGCAGCGCCTATCTCGCCCTCCTGCCGGACGGGCCGGAGAAGCGCCGTTTCATCGTGGACTGCACCGGCTGTCACACCTTCGACGCGCGCACCGCCTTCCCGTCGGGCTCGCCCCGCAGCGTCGAATCGTGGGTCGAGCGGATCGGTTCGATGCACGACCGGTTCGGTCGCGGCACGGGCTTCCCGATCATCGCCGACCCCGGGTCACCCGATTCGCTCGCGCGCTGGCTCGCGCAACACCTCGTGACGCCCCCAGCGCCGGTGGCGCCGCGCGCGGCCGACCCACGGGTCACCGAGTTCGAGATCCCGGCACCCGGGGACCTGCCCCACGACCTCATCGTCGCGCCGGATGGCAAGGTGGTGATCACCGGGATGTTCACGCACCGGATGTACCTGCTCGACCCGACGTCGGGCGCGATCACCACCGAGGCGATCCCGGTGCCGGGCGCGAATCCGCGCGCGCTCCAGATAGATGCGGACGGGACCTGGTGGGTCCTGCTCGGCGGCCCCGGGATGCTCGCGCAACGCACGCCGGCCGGTGAGTGGCGGACGCATCGGGTGGGGATGTACGCGCACAGCGTGGCGCGCGATGCCCGGGGCGTCTGGGTCAATGGCCACTTCACGGGGCATCCATCACAGCTCGCGCACGTGGAGGCGGCGAGTGGCACGGTCACCACCGCCGAACTCCCGAGCGCGACGGCGCCCGGGGTGAGTCCGATCCCCTACGAGCTGCGCACCGGGCCCGACGGAAGGATCTGGATGACCGAGTTGCATGGTGGTCGCGTGCTCGCCTTCGATCCGCGCGACCGGTCGCACCGCGTGTTCGAGATGCCGGTGCCGCACAGCGGGCCGCGGCGGCTCGACGTGTCGCGCGACGGGCGGGTGTGGATCCCGCTGTACGCCGCGGGGGAGGTGGTCGAGCTCGACCCCGCGAGCGGCCGGATGGACCGGCATCGCTTGCCCGTGGCTGACGCGCTCCCGTATGTGGTGCGCGTGGACGACGCCCGGAACGTCGTCTGGGTCGGGACGGGAGCGAGCGACGCCATCCATCGCTTCGACCGGGCGACGCGCCGGTTCGAGACCATCCCGCTCCCGTCGCGGGGCGCCCTCGTCCGCCACCTCGACGTGGACGCCCGCACCGGCGACCTCTGGGTCGCGTACGGCGCGTCGCCGGGGACGATCCCGGCGAAGGTCGCGCGGGTCCGCTCGCGGTGATGCGCGCGGACGCCGGCCGGAACGATCAGGGCGCGGGCGTTCGCGGTGGCGTCTGCCAGAGGACGTGGGTGATCATCCACTTCCCGTCGTACTTGGCGAGCAGGAGGTAGTCGATCCCCCAGAAGGCGGTGACCTTCGCCGAGGCGGTCTGGTCCAGCACCTCGAACACCACGACCTCCTTCGGGGCGCCGGCGGGAGGCTTCTCTCCCGTGCGGCGGATGTCGCGGGTGTACTGGTGGAAGCCTTCCCATCGCATCTGGCTGCCGTTGTAGCGGCCTTCCCGCTCGCGATAGAAGAAGCCGTACTTGTACACCGAGGGGTGGATGCTGCGGATGTGCTTGGTGCTGTCCCCTTCGTAGAATCCCTCGACGTAGTCGAGGGCGGCGCGCCTGACAGCGTCGCGCGGATCGGCGCCCTGCGCGTCGGCATCCCGCGCGGCGAGGGATGGCACGGCGAGCACGAGCGCCGCGGCGAGGAGACGGGCAGGACGGGGAATGGACACGTGGGAGACTCCGGCGAGCGAGGGTGATGCGGATATGACGTCAGCGGTCCCGGGATGGTTGCAGGCGAGCGGTGCCACGGCGACGCTGGTCGCCATATCCTGCGTCGCGACGCTCGGATCCGCGCTCCCCTCGCAGTCGGTCACACAGGATTCACTCACACGCGGGGTGCAGGCGCGACTCGACGCGTACCACGCCGCCAACAGATTCCCCGGCGCGTCACTTGGCGTGGTGCTGCGCGATGGGCGGGTGATCGCCGTGGCGGCGGGCATGGCCGACACGGCGCGTCGCCGACCGATGCGCACGGACGACCGCCTATTGATGGGAAGCGTCGGAAAGACGTATGTCGCCGCGACCGCGCTCCAACTCGTGCGCGAGGGGCGGCTCGACCTCGACGCCCCGGTGTCGCGATACGTCGGCGGTCAGGGGTGGTTCGACTCCCTTCCCAATGCCCCGGCGATCACCGTCCGGCACCTGATGAACCACACCTCGGGGCTCGTGCGATACGAGTTCCGGCCGGAGTTCACCGCGGCCCTCACCGGGGACCCCGACCGGGTCTGGGATCCCCGCGACCAGGTGCGCTACCTGCACGGCACCCGCGCGCCCTTCGCGCCGGGCGCGGGGTGGGAGTACTCGGACACGAACTACCTCGTGCTCGCGCTCGTGCTCGAACGGATCGTCGGCCGTGTGGTGGACGAGGAGATCCGCGCGCGGTTCCTCGGGCCGCTGGCCCTCGAGAACACCATTCCCTCGGATGCGCGCGCGCTGCCCGGCGTGGTGCAGGGGTACGCCGGCGCGCAGAACCCCTTCGGTGGTCGGGACGCGATGCTCGGCGACGACGGACGGCTGGCGATCAACCCGCAGTTCGAGGGCGCGGGGGGTGGGTACGCCGCCACCGCTGCCGACGCCGCGCGCTGGGGATCGCATTTCCTGAGCGGCGCACTGGTCGGATCGGACGTGCACGCCCAGGCGCTGGCCGGTGTCGCCGCCCGGGGACTCGGCGCGGGGACGCGCTACGGGCTCGGCGTCATCATCCGCGACTCCACCGCGGCGGGCGCGATGCACGGGCACTCGGGGTTCTTCCCGGGATACGTCGCCGAGCTGCGTCACTATCCCGCCAAGGGGATCACCGTCGCGCTCCTCGTGAACACGAGCGCCGTCCGGATCCAGCCGCCGATGGCGCGCTGGCTCGACGAGCTGGTGGCCTCGCTGCCCTAGCGGCGGGGGCGCGAGGGCCCGAACGAGATCGCCGCGTCGCCGAACCGCTCGCGCACGCGATCCACCGCACGCGAGACCTCCCGGTCCTCGACGCGCTCGAGGGCGGCGGTCGGCGGCCCGAAGAGCCCGAGCTGCTCGGCGTCGCGCGCGGCGACGAAGTTCCCGAGCGCGACCCCGACCAGTCGCGCCGGCACCCGGCGCGCCGCGCGGAGCTTCGCGAGCAGCCCGACGGCGATGTCGGCGATGGCGCGGTCGCTCTCCACCGCGTCGGGCACCGTGCGACTGGCGAGGCGCGTGGTGAAGTCGGCGTCGCGCAGCTTCACGCTCACCGTCCGCGCGCCGAGGCGCTCGCCCCGCATGTCGTGCGCGACCTTGGCGGCGAGGGCGCGGAGCACGACCTCGAGACGCGGTGTCTCGCGGATGTCCCGGTCGAACGTGGTCTCGCGACTCATCTGCCGGGCCGAGCCGCGCGCCTCCACGGGGGAGTGGTGGATGCCGCGGACGCGCGCCCAGAGCCATTCGGCGGGACGGCGGCCGAGCCATCGCGCGAGGGTGGCCCGCTCGTGCGGCAGGACGTCCTCGACGCGGACCATCCCGAGTGCGCGGAGCCGCTCCTGCAGCTTGGGCCCGATCCCCGGGATCTCCGCCAGCGACAGCTCCGAGAGGAACGCCTCCTCCGCGCCGGGCGCGATCACGCGGACGCCATCGCCACCGATGTCGGCGCGCGGCTTGGCGCGCTCCGCCGCCAGCTTCGCGATCAGCTTCGACGTGCCGCCGCCGATCGAGAGCCACATCCCCGTCTCCTTGTGCACCGTCGCACGGATGCGGCGGGCGGTCTCGGCGAGGGGCTCATCGTTGTAGAGGGCCTCGGTGCCGGAGAGGTCGAGGTACCACTCGTCGATGCTGGCGCCCTCGACCACCGGCGTGAACCGCGCGAGCACCGCGGCGATCGCCTTCGACGTGGCGCTGCAGGCCTGGCGCGGGACCGGCACGGCCAGCGCATCGGGGCAGAGCCGGAGCGCCTGCGCGATCGGCATCGCGGACCGCACGCCATAGGCGCGCGTCTCGTAGGAGGCCGAGCAGACGACGCCGCGCGAACCGGGACGTCCACCGACGATGAGCAGCGGCGCCTTCCCCGCGCCCTCGGGATCCGCCATCCGCGCCACCGCGACGAAGAAGGCGTCGGCGTCGGCGAGGAGGATGCGGCGGGGGGGCATGGCCGTAGCATAGGCGGAGCCACGCACCGCCGCGAGTCATGTGCGTCGTGCTCGCGCGGCGGTGGGACTTGCGGAATCGGCGAGGGTGGTTCAGCGGATTCGGCTAGATTCCCTGCCCGATGACGCACGCGAACGACGGACCACTCTGGCGCCCCGATCCGGGACGCGCGCAGGCGAGCGCGATGGCGTCGTTCTTCCGCGCCGTGTCGGCGCGCGAGCCGTCGGCGCCGCGCGCGGCGGCGCCGTACGCCGACTTGCATGCGTGGTCGGTCCGCGAGCCAGCGGCCTTCTGGAGCGCGGTCTGGGACGAGAGCGGAGTGATCGGGACGAAGGGCGCGCGGGCGCTCGACGGGGGAGAGCGGATGGCGCCTCCCGGCGCAGCGGGAGCGGCGCGCTGGTTCCCGGAGGCGAGGCTCAACTTCGCCGAGAACGTGCTCCGGCGACGCGACGACGCGCCGGCGATCATCGCGTGGGATGAGACCGGCGCACGAAGGGCGATCACCTTCTCGGGGCTCGCCGAGCAGGTGCGTCGCGCGGCGAACGCGCTGCGATCGGCGGGAGTGCGCCCGGGCGACCGGGTCGCGGGCTACCTGCCCAACATCCCCGAGACCGTGGTGAGTGCGCTCGCCGCGGCGGCGATCGGCTCGGTGTGGACGTCGTGCTCGCCCGACTTCGGCGTGCGCGGCGTGCTCGACCGATTCGGGCAGATCGGACCGGTGGTGCTGATCGTCGCCGATGGCTACCGGTACGCGGGGAAGCGGATCGAGCTCGGGGAGCGCGTGCGGGAGATCGTTGCCGCGTTGCCGTCGCTCCGCGTCGTCGTGACCGTCCCGTTCCTCGGTGGGAGCGAGCGCGACGCATCGCCGGGCGTGGCAGCGGCCGGGCTACGTGCGACGGTCTGGGACGGCTTCCTCGATTCCGGGCGCGAGGGCGCGCTCTCGTTCGAGCGACTTCCGTTCGATCACCCGCTCTACGTGATGTACAGCTCCGGCACCACCGGGCTGCCGAAGTGCATGGTGCACGGCGCCGGTGGGACGCTCCTGCAGCACCTCAAGGAGCACCGGCTGCACGTGGACCTCCGGCGCGACGAGCGGATCCTCTACTTCACCACCTGCGGGTGGATGATGTGGAACTGGCTCGTCTCGGCACTGGCCTCGGAGGCCACGATCGTGCTGTACGACGGCGCGCCGCTCCCCGATCAGCGCCCGACGATCCTCTGGGACCTGGTGGACGCGGAGCGCGTTGCGGTGTTCGGCACGAGCGCGAAGTACCTCGCGATGGCGGAGAAGCTGGGGCTGCGCCCGGGGAGCACCCACCAGCTGGAGGCGCTCGGCACCATCCTCTCCACTGGGAGTCCCCTGGCCGAGCATTCGTACGACTACGTCCACCGCGAGGTGCTGGATGGCGTGCACCTCGCGAGCATCTCCGGCGGGACCGACCTGATCTCCTGTTTCGCGCTCGGCAACCCGATGCTCCCGGTATGGCGCGGCGAGCTGCAGTGCCTGGGGCTCGGGATGGCGGTGGATGTCTGGGATCCCGCCGGGAGGAGCCTGCGCGGCGAGGCGGGGGAGCTCGTCTGCACGCGGCCGTTCCCCTCGATGCCGGTCGCGTTCTGGGACGACGGGGACGGGGCGAAGTATCGCGCCGCGTACTTCGACTTCTTCGACGGCGCGTGGCGGCACGGCGATTGGGCCGAGATCACGGGGCACGGCGGGCTCGTGATCCACGGCCGGAGCGACGCGACGCTGAATCCGGGGGGCGTGCGCATCGGGACCGCGGAGATCTACCGTGTGGTGGACCAGCTGCCGGAGATCCTCGAGAGCGTCGTCATCGGACAGGAGGTCGGCGACGGGGGGGATCGGGACGTGCGCATCGTGCTGTTCGTCCGGATGCGCGACGCGCGACGGCTCGACGACGCGCTCCGCGAGCGGATCCGGGCCGCCATCCGCCGCGCGGCGAGCCCCCATCACGTGCCGAAGGCGATCGTCGAGGTGGCCGACATCCCGCGGACGGTGAGCGGCAAGATCTCGGAGATCGCCGTGCGCGAGGTGGTGCACGGGAGACCGGTGCGGAACACCGAGGCGCTGGCGAATCCGGAGGCGCTGGAGCAGTTCCGCGATCTCCCGGCTCTCCGGGTGTAGGGGCCGACCGCAGCCAGTGGCCCGCCCGGCTGGTATATTCTCTCCGAGCGCCGCGATCGGGAACGCGCGGCTCATCGGGGAGGCGACTCATGGTGATCAGCGATTGGGCATCGAGCACCGCGTGGGGACGCTGGTGGACGTGCGCGCGCACGGGTTCGAGAGGGCAGTGAGGTCGCGAGCGCCCTCGGCGCTCCAGGTCCTCCTCCCGTCGTCCTCCTTCCCTCCTTCATCGGCAGTCCAATGGCCACCACGACCAAGCCCAGCGCCGAGCAGGCGCACGACACCTTCCCGATCAACGGCACCGACTACATCGAGTTCTGGGTCGGGAACGCCAAGCAGTCCGCGCACTTCTACCGCGGCGCCTTCGGCTTCCAGCTGAAGGGCTACCTCGGACCCGAGACCGGGGTGCGGGACCGCGCCAGCTACCTCCTCGAGCAGGGGAAGATCCGCCTCGTGCTCACGACCCCGATGGGGCCGGAGGGGGAGATGGCGGCGCACATAAACAAGCACGGTGACGGCGTGCGTGACCTCGCCTTCTGGGTGGACGACGCGCGCGATGCCTATGCCAAGGCGATCGAACGCGGCGCCGAGTCGGCTCGGAAGCCCGAGGTGCTCAAGGATGAGCACGGCGAGGTCGTGATCGCCGCGATCAGGACCTACGGCGACACCATCCATTCGATCGTCGAGCGGCGGAACTACCGCGGCCTCTTCCTCCCGGGGTTCCGCGCGGTGGAGTCCCCGTTCATGCCGTCCCCGGTCGGTCTCAAGTACGTGGATCACTGCGTGGGGAACGTCGAACTCGGCAAGATGAACTTCTGGGTCGAGTACTACTCGCGGGTGATGGGCTTCTACAACCTGCTCTCCTTCGACGACAAGACCATCAGCACGGAGTACTCGGCGCTGATGTCGAAGGTGATGAGCAACGGGAACGGGCGGATCAAGTTCCCGATCAACGAGCCGGCGCAGGGGAAGAAGAAGTCGCAGATCGAGGAGTACCTCGACTTCTACCGCGGACCGGGGGTGCAGCACATCGCGGTCGCGACCGACGACATCATCGCCACCGTCCGCGCGCTCAAGGCGCGTGGCGTGGAGTTCCTGCACATCCCGCGGACGTACTACGAGACCGTGCTCGACCGTGTCGGCCGGATCGACGAGGACATCGCGCCGCTCGCGGAGCTCGGGATCCTGGTGGACCGCGACGACGAGGGATACCTGCTGCAGATCTTCACGAAGCCGGTCGAGGACCGGCCGACGCTGTTCTTCGAGATCATCCAGCGGAAGGGGGCGAAGAGCTTCGGCGCCGGGAACTTCAAGGCGCTCTTCGAGAGCATCGAGCGGGAGCAGGCGCTGCGGGGGAACCTGTAGTGCCGTTCTATCACACGCTGGGGAGGATCCCGCGCAAGCGCCACATCGCGTTCCCAAAGCCGGGGGGCGGGATCTACAACGAGCAGCTCGTGGGCATCGAGGGGTTCACGGGGCCGGCATCGCTGCTCTACCACGTCCACCCGCCGACGACCGTGAAGGCCGTGCGGCGGCTGCGCGAGACGCCGTACGAGGCGGACCCGGACCGGACGCTCAGGCATCGCCACTTCCGCACCGCGCCGATCGCGCGCGGCGGGAGCCCGACGCTGGACCGCGTGCCGATCCTCTTCAACGCCGACATCGCGATGCTCTACGTCGCGCCCGACCGCGATGACGAGCACTTCTACCGGAATGCGCAGGGGGACGAGGTCGTCTATGTGTCCGAGGGGGAGGGGAACCTCGAGACGCAGTACGGGGACCTCCCGATCAAGCCCGGGGACTATCTGGTCATCCACCGGCACATCCTCCACCGCTACCGCTTCACCAAGCCCGCCAAGCTGCTGGTGATGGAGAGCCGCGGTCACATCCGGCCGCCCAAGCGCTATCTCAACAACGTCGGGCAGCTCGTCGAGGGGGCGCCGTACAGCGAGCGGGACATCCGCGTGCCGCGCGAGCTCCGCACGCACGACGAGAAGGGGGACTTCCAGCTCATCGTCAAGCAGTACGACGGGCTCAACGAGGTGGTGCTCGACCATCACCCGCTCGACGTCGTCGGTTGGGACGGCCAGTTCTATCCGTGGGCGTTCAACATCCACGACTTCGAGCCGATCGTCGGCCGGGTGCACCAGCCGCCGCCGGTGCACCAGACCTTCCAGGGCGACGGCTTCGTGATCTGCTCGTTCTGCCCGCGCCCCTACGACTTCCATCCCGAGGCGATCCCCGCGCCCTACAACCACTCGAACGTGGACTCCGACGAAGTGCTCTTCTACGCGTCGAGCGAGTTCATGAGCCGCAAGGGGATCGAGTACGGCAGCATCACGCACCATCCGGACGGCATCCCGCACGGTCCGCATCCGGGGCGCTACGAGGCGAGCATCGGCCAGACGCACACCAATGAGCTGGCGGTGATGATGGATTCCTTCCGTCCGCTCCGGGTGGCCAAGGCGATCCTCCCGTACGAGGACCCGAAGTACCAGTTCTCGTGGCTGGATACCGGGAGCGGGGGATTCGCTCCTCCGACCAGCTGAGCCCGGGGGGCGCGGCGTGAGCGCGGTCCCAGGGATGACCCGCGAGATCCGCCTCGCGGACCTCGCGCCGCACGACCGGCACCGGTGGCTCACGCCGCTCATCGCGCCGCGACCGATCGCGTTCGTGAGCACCGTGAGTGCGCGTGGTGTCGGCAACCTCGCCCCGTTCTCGTTCTTCGCGATGGGGGGACAGTCACCGCAGTCGGTCGCGTTCTGCCCGGTCGCCGACCGCGACGGCAATCCGAAGGACACCCTGCGCAACGTGGTTGAGACCGGCGAGTTCGTCATCAACGTCGTCTCGCACGCGATGGCACCGCTCGTGAACCAGGCCTCCGCGCCGTATCCGTTCGACGTGGATGAGTTCGACGCCGTCGGCTTCACCCGTGTGGCGAGCAGTGTCGTGAGGCCGCCTCGAGTGGGCGAAAGCCCTGCCGCCCTCGAGTGCCGGGTCTTCCAGATCGTCGAGCACGGGAGTGGCCCGCTGCACGGCACGTGGGTGATCGGCGAGGCGCTCGTGCTCCACGTGGACGAGCGCGTGCTCGCGGAGGATGGCCTGCCGGACACCGCCAAGGTGGAACCCGCGGCGCGGATGGGCCGGCACGAGTGGGCCTGGGTCGGCGCGCAGAACATGTTCACGCTCGTCCGGCCGGCGACGGCGCCGGGTGGGCGGCGGACGCACGGCGGTTGACGCCGTTCCCCCAGCGGAGCGAGAATCCGCGTGCGCCCTGAGGCGCCAGCCGGAGGGAACGATGTCGAAGCACCGCAAGCCACTCATCCCCGACTTCTCGCGTCCACAGAAGACCGTGCCGGGCGCCAAGGCGGGTTCGGGCCCCCCGAAGCCGGCCGCGAGCGGGCCGCGGGTGAAGCCGCAGGCCACGTCGGCGAAGTCCGGCCGGCGCGGGCAGTAGCGCGTGGCGCGGAAGAAGCCGGCCGCGAAGAAGCCGGCCGCGAAGAAGCCAGCCGCGAAGAAGCCGGCCGCGAAGAAGTCGGCCCGGCCGTTGCTGCGCCCCAACGGCGCGCGCGTCTCGGTGTTCAACTCCGGACTCGAGGTCTGGCTCTATGATGAGTCGAACCGCGAGCGGATCGCGAACGCCGGTCCCGCGGACGCGGGCGCTGGCGGGATGCCGCCTCGCTTCGAGCGATCCACGCAGCAGGGGCTGATCGTCGGGTACAGCCTCTATCAGGACGACGAGCTCGACGTGGAGGTGCACGTCGGGCCGCCCTTCACGGACGAGGAACTCGCCGAGGGCCGGTGGCTCGAGCCGCAGACCGCCCTGCTGAAGCTGCCGTCGGGGCGGCTGTGCATCGAGTCGAATGACGCGAGTCGCATCGGTCCGGAGTCGCCGGGTGAGCAGGGTGCGACGGTGCCGGTGCCGCCCGGTGACTACAAGGTCACGTTGCTCCGCGTTGACCACGAGGCGCTCGACCGGGAGGAACGCGATTGGAAGGGGCCGCAGGAAGTCGTGCTCCTCACGCCGGGCGGGAAGGCGGCCGATGCGGCGGGCGACCTCCTGCCGTTCGAGCAACGTCGCGACACCAGCTGGGTCGGGAAGCACTCCATCCGGGGATCGCGCGCCGACGTACTGGTCTGGTTCGACGACTACTGGGACACGTTCTTCGTGAACCTCGACGCCAAGGCGTGCGCGGCACTCGGGCTCGGGCCCGGCCGGTACTTCCGCACCCACGTCCCCGCGGCGGGGCTCACGCTCGTGAGCGTCTTCGGAGCCACCTGGGACGAGGCTCGCCGTCTCCCGCCGCCGGCGAACATCTCCCTCGATGAGTACGGGTACGCCGCGGTGATCGCGCCGCAGGATTGGGCGCCCCACGAGGCACTCTTCGCGCGGCGAGACACGACGAAGTCGCGCGCCGAGGCGAAGCACCACAAGCTCTGGCTCCCCGGGACACTGGAGGTGCTCGATCCGGAGGCGCATCCCCCCGCCGCGTCCCGTCCGGAGGCGGGTCAGATCGACCTCGCGGAGAAGCGCTTCTTCGACGACGCCTTCCTACCGTTCCTGCTCTCGGAGGTGTTCCCCGGATCGGACGACCTGGAGTCGCTGCCGCTGGCCGACGCCATCCGGCGCTTCGACGACGCGGCCGCGCCGCTCGGGTTGATGCCTCAAGGCGACCTCGGGTGGACGCTCGAGGGACCTTTGGGAACGATGGAGATCGGTGCGCGCCTCTACACGGGCGGCGCCGACGCCTTCGCCGCGCTGATCGCCGCCGAGGGCCGGATCGAGTTCATCTTCCTCACCGAACTCGCCGACGGGAGCTGGGTCGTCACCGGTCTCGCGGACGAGCTCGACACGCAAGTGATGCGCACGGATGATCGCGGGCTGCCGAAGCCGCATCCGCGGATCCGCCTCACGAACGTCGACGCGCCGATCCCGAAGATGCGCGCCGCGCACACGAAGTCCCTTGCGAAGGCACTCGCGAGGGGATCGTCGGCCGCGACCCCGGCCGACTTCCTCGAGGCGGCTGCCGCGCTGGCGCGGTTCCTGGACGTCGCGCGGAGCTGATCGCCGTCAGCGCGAGGTCGCGGGAGGTGGAGGCCCCCTCGCATCCCGCCCCTGACGGAGTGCGTTACATTCGCGGCCACCCCCACCCGGAGCGCCCCGTGCCTCGTTCCGTCCGCGCCCTCGCGACCGGTCTCCTCGCCGTCCTTCCGCTGCTCGCCGTGGGCGGCGACGTCTCCGGCGCACAATCCGCGCCGATCGCGCGATACGTCCGATTCAGCGCGGCCGGGACGACCGCGTTCGGCCTGCTCGAGGGGGAGACGATCCGCGAGCTCGCCGGCGCGCCCTGGGATGGGGCGCGGCCGACCGGGCGCACGCGACGGCTGGCCGACGTGACGCTGCTCGCGCCGGTCACGCCCGGGAAGGTGATCGCGGTCGGGCTGAACTTCCGCTCCCACCTGGGGACGCGCGCACCGGCTGCGGAGCCGGGCCTCTTCGCGAAGTACCCGTCATCGGTCGTCGGTCCCGAGGCCGAGATCCGCTATCCCGCCGACGCGACGAACCTCCACTACGAAGGGGAGATGGTGATCGTGATCGGTCGGCGCGCGCGGCACGTGACCCGCGAGGAGGCCCCGGCATACATCTTCGGTGTCACCGCGGGGAACGATGTCAGCGAGCGGGCGTGGCAGGCGAGCGACCTCCAGTGGTTCCGCGCCAAGGCGTCCGACACCTTCGCGCCCATCGGGCCGGTCGTCGTGAGCGGCCTCGACTACAACGACCTCCTCCTCCAGACGCGGCTCAACGGCGAGGTCGTGCAGTCGGAACGCACCAAGGACCTCATCTTCGACGTCGCGACCATCGTCAGCTACCTGAGTCGCTACCTGACGCTCGAGCCGGGGGACGTGATCTTCACCGGGACGCCCCAGACGACGCGGGCGATGAAGCCGGGGGATGTGGTCGAGATCGAGGTGGAGGGCGTGGGCGTGCTGCGGAACAGGGTCGTCCGCGATCGGTGAGCGGCCGGACGGAGGCACGATTGTTCTAGCGGGTGGTGGTCCGGCCGCTGAAGGTCAGCCATGGCCACCACCCGACGCGGGTTCCTCAAGGCGACGGCGGCACAGGGTCTCGCCCTGTTCGTCACGATCCCCCTGGTGGGGTGCGATGCCGCGGCGGATGGCCCTCCGCTCGAGGCCGATCAGTGGATCGCGGTCGGCGCGGATGGCATCGTGACGTTCGTCCTCGACAAGTCCGAGATGGGGCAGGGCGTCTCGACCTCGCTCCCGATGATCATGGCCGAGGAACTCGGTGCCGAATGGTCGTCGGTGCGGGTGGTGCAGGCGCGTCCCGGGCCGCGGTACCCCGAGATGGGGACCGCCGGGAGCGGGAGCGTCATCCAGGGCTGGATGGTCCATCGTCGTGCCGCGGCGGCGGTGCGAATGATGCTGGTAAGTGCGGCGGCGACCCGCTGGCGCGTCGCACCGGAGACCTGCTACACCGAGGGAGGCTTCGTCCGGCAGCGCGACTCCTCGCGGCGCATCGCCTTCGCACGCCTCATCGGAGCGGCGCGCGCGCTCCCGGTGCCTGAGTCGCCGACGTTCAAGGGCCCCGCCGACTACACGCTCCTGGGCACTCGCGTCGCCGATCCCGCCATCAGCGACATCGTGCGCGGCCGGCAGGAGTACGGGATCGACGCTCGCCTGCCGGGGATGCGGTTCGCGGCCGTCGCGCGATGCCCCGTCCACGGTGGCCGCGTGCGGTCGTTCGACCCCGCTCCCGCGCTGGCCGTCCCGGGCGTGCTGAGGGTCGCGCAGGTACCGAGCGGCGTGGCGGTCGTGGCGGAGAACACGTGGGCGGCCTTCCGTGGACGCGACGCGCTGGTCATCGAGTGGGACGAGGGCGCCAACGCCCGCTTCGACGACGCGGCGGCCTGGCGCTCGCTCGAGCGGGCGCTCGATCGCGGGGGGAAGGCCGCCCGTGTGAGCGGGGATGCGCGTGGGGGGCTCGCCAGGGCCGCGCGACGGATCGACGCCGAGTACCGCTGGCCGTACCAGGCGCACATGGCCATCGAACCCCTGAGCGCCGTCGCCGATGTGCAGGGGGATCGCTGTCGCATCTTCGCGGGGACGCAGAGCGCCAATCGGGCCCAGTCGCTCGTCGCGCAGGCGCTCGGGATCGCTCCCGCGCAGGTCGAGGTGAACCTGATGCGGCTGGGCGGCGGCTTCGGGCGCCGCATCGCGAGCGATCACATCGTCGAGGCGGCCGAGGTCTCCCGCGCCATCGGTGCGCCGGTGCAGGTGACTTGGTCGCGCGAGGACGATTTCCGACACGACATGTACAATCCCGCGCAGCTCAACCGGTTGTCGGCGGGCCTCGATCCTCAGGGCCGCGTGGTGGCGTGGTGGCACCGGGTCGCCGACTTCCACCTCTCGATGTTCGGCGCCTTCGATCCGGGCTATGATCCCTTCGCGAGCGGCGATCCGTGGGGAGGGATCGACTCGCCCTATGTCGTGGACGACCTGCGCGTGGAGCTCGCCGTCGTCGAGTCACCGGTGCCGACCGGAGCCTGGCGCGCCGTCTCCTATCCGGCGGCCGTCATGGCGCGGGAGTGCTTCATCGACGAGCTGGCCGTTGCCGTGGGGAAGGACCCGCTCGCCCTCCGGCTGGAACTGATCCCCTCCCCGGGCATGGTGAGACGCGGGGAGACCTCGTTCCCGAACGGCGATCGACTGCGGTCGGTCCTTCGTCTCGCGGCGGAGCGGTCGGGGTGGGGGACGCCGGTCGAGGCCCCCGATCCCGCTCGTCGGTACGGTCGTGGCGTCGCCTGCAACCCCTATCATCGGGGAACCCAGGTGGCCCAGGTCGCCGATGTCTCCGTCGGTGAAGCGGGTGATATCCGCGTCCATCGCATCGTGAGCGCAGTGGACGGTGGCCGGATCATCAATCGTGCCGGGGTGGAGAAGCAGTTCGAGGGCGCGGTCGGCTGGGCGCTCTCGGCGCTGTTCGGGCCGGGCGTGCGCTTCGCGGGAGGGCGCACGGTGGGAGCGGGCTTCGCGGAGCACCCGGTGCTGCGCATCGGCGAGATGCCGGAGGTGGAGACCCACATCGTGGAAACGGACATCCGACCGTTCGGGATGGGTGAGCCACCGGTCCCGGCGGTCGTCCCTGCCGTGCTCAATGCCGTCTTCGCAGCGACCGGTCGCCGCATCCGCTCGCTGCCACTTCCGCCGGCGATGGGGTAGGAAGTGGAGTACCGCTGACCCCGCGCCGCGCACCGCCAGTCCCACGCGGCCTAGATTGCGAACACTCCAGTCACAAGATTCGGCTCATGCGTCTCACGCTCATCGCCTCGGGTCGGCCGGTGCGTTCCACCGGCGGGACCGCGTTCGCGCTGAGCGCCGTGATGCACATCGCCGCCCTCGCGGCCCTCGTGTCGAGTCCCTCGGTCGAGGAACGGGTGGAGTCCTTCGACGAGCCACTGCCGCAGGGTCTCAGCTTCCTGGTGCCGCCGAGCGCCGCGCCGGAGGAGGCGGTAACGGCACTGCAGTACTCCGAGGAGGGCGGCGGGCAGGGCGCACCGGACGGCGCGCTCGTCGCAGACGAGGGGAACCGGTTCGCCGAGGAGCGCGGGGGTCTGGACTCGCTCTCGAATGGCGCCGTGGCGCAGGACGAGGTACCGGACGCGGCGACCGCCTTCGCGAGCGCCGCGACACTCCCTGCGGACGTCTTCATGGTCGTGGAGGTGGACTCGGCCGCCGAACGCGATCCCACCTCCGCCGCGCCGGCCTACCCACCCGAGATGCAGGCGCGGCAGATCGAGGGCTACGTCGCGGTGCGCTTCGTCGTGGATACGACGGGGAAGGTGGATCTCTCGACGGTCCAGGTCGTGCTCGCGAGCCGGCAGGAGTTCGCGCGCGCCGTGCGCGAGGCGCTCCCCGGCATGCGCTTCCGCCCGGCGCGGATGGGCGACACGCCGGTGCGGCAACTCGCCGAACAGATGTTCCGCTTCCAGCTGCCTCGCCCCGTGGTGGTGCCGCCTCCTCCGCCCGGACTGCGCCGACCTGTGACCTCGCCCCTCGCGCCTCGTCAGACCTGACGGGACGCGAGCCTGGTCGCGCGGAGCGGCCGGGCTGTTCGCGCCTCGCTGAGGAGGCACGATGGGACTCTCGTACATCTTCCAGGACCGACGCGAGGCCGGGCAGGCGCTCGCGCCCCTCCTGCGCGTCTTCACCGGTCGGCCGGGCGTGGTCGTGCTCGGCGTCGGCCGCGGCGGGCTCTCGGTCGCGCGCGAGGTCGCCCAGGCGCTCGGCGCGCCCCTCGATCTCCTGACGATCGCCACGATCAAGGCGCCGGGACACTCGTACGTCAGCATCGGCGCGGTCGCGAGCAATGGGGCGTACATCCTCGACACGCCACGCATCGCCGCGGCCGGCCTCAGCGCTCCGGCGGTGGTCGCCGCGCGTGAAGAGGCGGCGCGGACGCTCGCGGCGCGCGATGCTCGGTTCCGGGGCGGTCGGCCGCATCTCGAGGTGAACGGGCGCGTCGCGATCCTGGTGGATGACGGCATGGCGACCGGCAACACGATGCGGGCGGCGGTCCAAGCGGTCCGCTCGCGGCGCCCGCATCAGGTGATCGTGGCCAGCCCCGTCGCGTCCGAGATCGCGGTGGAGACGCTGCGCGACCTCGCCGACCAGTGCGTCTATCTGGCGTCGCCGATGCCGGTCGGGAACGCGGCGTTCTGGTATCGCGACTTCGAGGCCGCGGACGATGCGACGATCCGCTCGCTGCTCGCAGGCTCCGGCGTGGCCGAACCCTTGCTCCGGCCGCGCCTCGCGCACGTGATGTAGCACGAGTGTCGGGATCTCCCTGACGATCAGGGAGGGGCTGCCGGACTGTGCGTCGCGGAGCGGTCGGCTACCGTGGGCACGTGGCGTTCAGTCCGCTCACCATCATCGAGCCGTTCCGCATCCGCTCCGTGGAGCCGATCCGCGCCACGAGCGAGGCGGAGCGGCGGGTCGCGCTCGCCGAGGCCGGCTGGAATCCGTTCCAGCTGCGCTCGGAACAGGTCCTGATCGACCTCCTCACCGACAGCGGCACCGGCGCGATGTCCTCCCGGCAATGGGCGGAGATGATCGCGAGCGACGAGTCCTACGCCGGAGCCCGCTCCTTCTACCGCTTCGAATCCGCGGTGCGGGCCATCACCGGGTACCGGCACGTCCTGCCGGTACACCAGGGCCGGGCCGCCGAGCACATCCTCATGAGTTGCCTGGTGCGTCCCGGCGACATCGTCCCGAGCAACGGCCATTTCGACACCACGCGTGCGCACGTCGAGCACGCGGGTGGGGTCGCGCTCGACCTCCCCTGCGCCGAGTCGCGCGAGGCCGCGGTGCCTCATCGCTTCAAGGGGAACATGGACGTCGAAGCCCTGCGACGACTGCTCCGCACGCCGGGTGGCGCACGGGTCCCCTTCGTGATGCTCACCGTCACGAACAACACGGGGGGCGGGCAGCCCGTCAGCCTCGAGAATGCGCGCGCGGTGAGCGCGGCGGCGCGGAGCGCCGGGATCCCCCTCTTCATCGACGCCTGCCGATTCGCCGAGAACGCCTGGTTCATCCGTTCGCGCGAGCCCGGGAACGAGGGACGGATGCCCCGGGAGATCGCCTGGGAGCTCTTCTCCCTGGCCGACGGTTGCACGATGAGCGCCAAGAAGGACGGGATGGCGAACATCGGTGGCTTCCTCGCGCTGAACGACGACGCCTTGGCTGTGCAGTGCCGGAACCTGGAGATCCTCACCGAGGGGTTCCCGACCTATGGCGGGATGGCGGGCTACGACCTCGAGGCGATCGCGCAGGGGCTCTGGGAGGCGCTGGACCCCGACTACCTGCGCTACCGCGTGCGGTCCATCGAGTACCTCGGCGACCGGCTGGCCGCGGGAGGCGTACCCCTGCTGTTGCCGACCGGCGGTCACGCGGTCTATCTCGACGCCGCGACGATGCTCCCGCACATCCCGCCGCTCGCGTTCCCGGCGTGGTCGCTCAACAACGCGCTGTACCTGACCGGCGGGGTTCGCGGCGTCGAGATCGGCTCGGTGATGTTCGGCCGCCAGCCCGACGGGTCGGAGCGCGCGGCGGACAAGGAGTTGGTGCGGCTCGCGTTCCCGCGACGAGTGTACACGCAGAGCCACGTGGACTACCTCGCGGAGGTGATCCTCCACGTGTTCGCCGAGCGGGAGTCGCTGCGCGGGTATCGCATCGTGGAGGCGCCGCCGGCGCTGCGGCACTTCACGGCGCGGCTCGCACCGGCCTGATCCGGCCTCCGACGCGTAATCAACTCCTCATCCGGTCGCCATTCGGTCGCAACGTGAGGCGCGTAGCGTCTCCTCCGACCTGGAGGTCTCCACGATGCGTCGGGTGTCTTCGCTGTTCATCAGTGCCGTCGGCGGGTTGCTCGCCTCAGGCGGATGCACGCCGGAGTCACCGCCGGGGGCCGCGGTCGTCTCGGTGCTCCCGGCCGCGGCCTACTCCTCGCTCGAGGAGCTGCGGCTCGAGGACGCCGGACCGTTGTGCGCGGCGTCGCAGGGATCCTGCCTGACGACGGCCGATCAATTGGCCGCGATCGGTGCCGACGGCGCCGTCGCCTTCGTCGGTCCTGGCGGTCGCGCGCCGCAGCTCTACTTGGTTGACAGTGCGTCGCGCGCTCCGCGTCCCCTCGGCCGCGCCGGCGCCGGGCCCGGGGAGTACCGCATCCTGATGTCGCTCGGCATCGCGCCGGATGGCGCCGTGACGGCGTACGATGGGATGCAGCGCCGCGTCCTGGTGTACGACCCGGACGGGAGCGCCCGTCTCACGCAGGCGACGCCGGTACCGGACGGCCTCTTCGACGGCGACTTCGTGGCGGGCGAACTGCACTTCCTCGGCACCGACGTCCCCGCGCAGGCGGGTGACTCGATGCGCGTCCGCATCTTCCGCAGCGAGCCGGGGGCCGCTCGGGCGGCGCCGATCGCCGACACCCCGGTCCGCGTTCCGGGCTACGGGCTGGGGGACTTCCGTCCGCTCCCGCCGCCATTCGCCGCTCGCGCACAGTTCGCGTTCAGGGCCGACGGGGGGCTCATTCACACCGCGGGGGCGATGTTCGTCCTCGAGGAGTTCGACTCCACCGGCGCGCCGAGGACGCGCTTCGGATTCGCGGTCGCGCCACGTGCCGTGACGGCGGAGGACCTCGACGCGGAGGCCGCGCGGCTCCAGCGACGCCTCCCGATGGCGGCGATGCGCGAGGCCGTCGCGGCGAGCATCCGTCAAGCGGCACCGCGACATCCGGCGATCACGCGCCTCGTCGCGATGGAGGATGGGAGCCTTTGGGTCCGCGAGTCCCCCCACGCCGCGGGGGACTCCGTCTCGTGGGTCGTCTATCAGGATCCGCCGCTCCCGTTCGGGCGGCTGGTCCTCGACGCCGACGATCGGGTGCTGGGCGCGCACGGCGGTCGGGTGCTGGTGGCGCGCAGCAGCGAGGCGGAGGGTCTCGGCGGCCTCCGCTGGATGCATATCAGGGGTTCGACGCTTGCGAGGCTCTCCACTCCGCGATAACGTCGCGCTCCCCACCTTCGCGGAGCGCGCGTTGCGGACCGTCCGCCATCTCGTTGCCGTCGCTGGCGTCCTGCTCCTGTTGCCAGCCATGGCGCCACAGCAGGGTCCCGAGTTCGACGTCATCATCCGCAACGGGCGCGTGCTCGACGGCACCGGCAACCCGTACTTCTTCGCCGACGTCGGCATCCGCGGCGACGTGATCGCGCGGGTCGGCGACCTGCGCTCGGCGCGCGCGCGACGCGTGGTGGATGCGCGCGGACAGTTCGTGACGCCGGGCTGGTTCGCGCTGCACGAGCACATCGAGGCCGACATCCTGGCCGGCCAGGGGACGTTGCCCAACTTCACGACCCAGGGGTTCACCACGGCCGTCATAGACGCCGATGGCCGCACTCACGTCTGGCCCATCGCGAAGGCGAAGCAGGACTACGCGAGGGCCGGCTCCGCGCTCAACCTCGTCCCGATGGTCGGCCACGCCACGGTGAGGGCGATGGCGATGGGAAGCGACTTCCGGCGCGAGGCGACGCCCGCCGAGATCGAGCGCATGAAGCAGCTCACGAAGGAGGGGATGGAGCAGGGCGCCTTCGGGTTGACGACGGGGCTCGAGTACTCGCCGGCGCGCTGGAGCACGGAGGCGGAGGTGCTCGAGCTCGCGAAGGTCGTCGCTCCCTTCGGCGGCCACTATCAGTCGCACCTGCGGTCGCAGGGGCAGTACCCGAAGTGGCAGACGCCGAGCACCGCCGACCGCCAGCTGAGCAACATCGACGCGGTGACCGAGGCGATCAACATCGCCAAGATCGCCGGGATCCCCTCGATGCTCGACCACCTCCATCCCAAGGGACCGCGGGAATGGGGATCCGGGAAGATCATCACCGGGCTCATCGACCGCGCGTGGCGCGAGGGGCACCAGGTCTACATCAACATGCACTCCTACGAGGCGTACGACGAGACGATCGTGCTCGTGCCGCGCTGGGCGCTCATCAAGCAGCAGGTGGAGCACCTCGGGCAGTTCGACGCGAGCCATCCGACAGCCGACTACACCGACATGCGCGGCTCCTTGCGCCGCCGCCTCGCGATCCCCGACACCGCCCGGCTGATCCGCGCCGACATCGCCTACGAGATCGATCGCGGCGGCGGGCCCGACGGGCTGCTGGTCATGGACTATCCCGACAAGAGCTGGATCGGGAAGACGCTCGCGCAGGTGGCCCGGATGCGGAACGAGGATCCGGTCGAGACCGCGATCCACATCCAGCTGAACGGGTTCGACCGGCCGGGCGGCATCCAGTGGCGCGCCTTCGCAGTCTCGTTGGACGATCTCAAGGAGTTCATGCGGCAGGACTACACCGCCGTCTGCACGGACCGCCGGGGCGACGGGCCGCGGATCCGGCAGAACCCGTTCATCCATCCCGGCACGTTCGGGACGGCGACGCGGCGGATCAAGCGCTTCGTGCTGGACGAGCCCGTCACGACGATGCCGTTCGCGATCCGCTCGATGACCTCGCTCTCGGCGCAGATCCTCGGCTTGAAGGATCGCGGGCTGATCGCCGAGGGCCTGAAGGCCGACATCGTCGTCTTCGACCCCGAGACGATCGCCGACAAGGCGACCTATTTCGAGCCCTTCCAGTACTCCACGGGCGTCAACTTCGTGCTCGTGAACGGCCAGTTCGTCGTGGACGGCGGGAAGCCGACCGACGCGAAGCCGGGGAAGGTGCTGGAACGGCAGCGGACGGCGCGCACGGACCGCTGAGCGGGCGCGGCGCGCGCGCCCAGCGGTCCGCGCGGCCTCCGCTCAGCGCAGCGAGACCTCCCGGGTCACCTCGCCGCCGCGGGTGCTCACCAGGCGGAGCGTCGCCGTCCCCGGCGTGCCGGTGATGCGCACGCGCATGGTGATCGTGCGGGTCTCGTTCCCGTTGATCCAGAACTCGGGGGTGCCGCCGAGCACGCGCACCCCGGCGCCGCTCAGGAGCAGGCGGTCAGGGCGGACGATCTTCACGCGCTTGGCCTGCTCGAGCGCGGTGGGGAGGAGTCCCGTGTTGCGGACCGTGACCCGGACCTCGTGCGTCGCCGAGTCGCGCGCGGCGCGCACCGGCGCCACCGCGACGCTCGCGACCTCGAGCTTGGGCAGCGCCTTCGCGAGCTCGAGGTTGAACATCGCCTGCCGACCCGCCCAGCGCTCGAGCACCTGCGGCGGCCCGTTCTGCGAGAAGAACTTCGGATTGTACCCGCCGCTCTCCACCTCGCCGAGGGTCGGGTGCACGAACTTGGTCCACGGCTTGAAGCAGGTGCCGCCGAACTCCTCGTCGCAGTAGCGCAGGACCTCGTACTGGTCGATGGTGCCGTTGTTGTCGTAGTCGCGCTCGCGGCCGCCGTTCCAGAGCTCGTCACCGTACCAGATCACGCCCATCTGGAAGTAGCCGAAATCGGGACCGTGCCCGAAGAGCGGCTGTGGCTGGCCCTGCGGGTTGAACCGGGTCGCGTACGTGCGGTAGGTGTTCCCGGCCCAGGGATACTGCGTGATCTTGAGGCCGACGGAGTCGAAATGGAGGTAGAGGCGGCGATCGGAGGGGAACATGCACTCCTCCTCCTCGCAGGTGGATGGGCCGCGGAGGTGCATCGGCACCGACGTGTCCATCGAGTTGGCGACGCCGATGTTCGGGTGCCCGACGACCCAGAGGAAGACCGACCGCGTCTCCGGCTCGGAGAGCGGATACTCCCCGGCGCCCCCCTGCGTGAATCCGCGGCCCGTGGGCTCCTGCATCGGCCGCCAGTTGTACGTGTAGTTGCGGTGCAGGTCGAGCCCGCCGATCCCGTCCTCGTTGATGCGCCCGTCACCGTCGTTGTCGAACCCCTCGGGGTGCATCGTGTAGTCGCCCTGGCCCTGGCCGACGTTCCTCATCAGGCGACCGGTCGGGTCGAGCGAGTCCTTCACCATGTTCCCGCGGCCCGCGCCGACGTAGCGGCGGATCTGGCGGATGTAGCCGTCGCCGTCGAGGTCCTCCGGCGGGTCCTCGTCGAAGAGGCCGTCGCGGTCGTCGTCGTAGGGCCGCACGGTGCTGCGGTTCGCCTGCGCCGTGAGCCGGTACATGTCGCTGCCGTCCGGGTTGTTCAGCGGACGGAGGTAGACCGCCTTCTCGTCGAGGAGCTTCGTGATCTCGGGGTTCTTGCCGTAGTTCTCGACGAAGTACCACGCGAGGTAGAGCACACTCTCGGTGGAGGTGATCTCGCCGGAATGCCGACCTCCCTCGAAGAAGGCGGCGGGCTTGGTCGTGTGCGCGCCGGTCTTCTTGTTCGTGAAGGTCATCTGCCACACGTCGCGGTCCCCGAACGACTTGCCGACGACGTAGAGGTCGATGAGGTCGGGGTGCTCGGTCGCCCACTTCCGCATCCACCACTCGATCTCGGCCGATGTGTGATAGTGCTTGAAGTCCATCTGCCCCTCGACGAGGGGCTTGGTCTCGGGATAGTTGGTGAGCGGGAAGACGCTCGTCCCATCGCGCGTGCCGGGCACGACGAGCACTCTGTCCTTGGCCGGCGGTCCCGGCGGCCCCTGCTGGAAGCCCCCGAATCCGCCGCCGCCCTGGGCGGCGAGCGTGGTGCTGGCGAGGAGGAGCGCGGGAAGGGCGAGCGAAGCGCGTCGGAACATGGACATCGGGATTCCCCTGCGAGGACGAGGTGGGTGCCGGCCGCGCCCGGCGCGGCCATCCAAGATGCTACGCGCGATCAGAGCGCGCTGTTGGGCGCGCGGTCGTGTCGGCTCTCGGGTCTCACGCGATGCCGTAGAGCGAGCGCGCGTTGCCGCCGAGGATCCTCGCGCGCTCGATGTCGCTGATCTGCATCGCGGCGATGGACTCCCGCATCTTCCGCATGCTGCTGATGAGGTGCGGGTAATCACTGCCGGCGAGCAGCTGGCTCGCGCCGGCGAACTCGTGGGCGAGCCGCAGCGCCTTCGGGTCGAAGTTCACCGTGTCGTAGTAGAAGCGCTTCAGGTACTCGCTCGGCGGCTCGTCGATGTGCACGCGGCACTCGGGATACGCCTCGTATCCGCGGTCGAGCCGCTCGGCGAGATAGGGGATCGCGCCGCCGAGGTGCCCGAGGATCCATCGGATGCGCGGGAAGCGTCGCGGGATCCCCGCGAACACCAGCCCCGCCGCCGCGAGCGTCGTGTCGAACATGAACCCGACGAGCGGCATCAGCCAATACTCCTGCATCGCCTCCACGCCCGCCGGATAGTTCGGGTGGATGTGGATGACCGCGGCCCGCTCGTTCGCGCGCTCCCAGAGGGGGAGGAAGCGGTCATCGTGCAGGGCGAGCCCGTTGACGCTCGCGTACACCATCGCGCCCGGGAAGCCCATCCCCATCGCGCGGTCGAACTCCCGCACCGCCGCGGCTGGATCGTTGAGCGGGAGCGTGGCCAGGGCAGTGAAATGCTTCGCCCGCTCGGAGCGGATCACCGCGAGGGCGTCGTTCACGAGGCTGGCGAGCCGCGCGGACTGCCGCGGCTCCTCCATCGTCGTGCCCGGCGCCGTCAGGGTGATCACCTGCATGTCGACGCCGGCCTCGGCGATCACCTTCTCGCGGTACGCGATGTCGCGGTGACCGGGCACGACGAAGTTCTTGTCGCCGGGCGAGACCAGCACCGGATTGCCGTGCGAGTCCTCCTCGACGGTGTACCGGCTCGGTCCCTTGCGGATCGCCGCGATGAACTCGGGCGGATAGTAATGATTGTGGACGTCGATGATCATCGTGGACTCACGGGGAGCGGGGCCGACGGGTGAGAAGGTACGCGGGGAGGCCGAGGAGCACGATGCCCAACCCGATGGCCGCGTCGCGCGGCTGCGCCAACAGGGTGCTCGCGACGATCGCCAGCGAGACGACGATGAAGGCGATCGGCGCGAACGGGTAGAGTGGCATCGAGTAGATGCGGCCGGCCGTCCCCCGGCGGCGGAGGACGATGAGGCCCAGCGCGAGAGCCGCGAAGAACAGCCACTCGGTGTAGATGACGCGCGTGAAGAGGGCGCGGAAGGTCCCCGTCGCGACGAGCGCCGACGCGATGACCGCCTGCAGGACGATCGCGCGATGCGGCGTCCCGTACCGCGGATGCAGGACGCCGAACCAGCGGAACAGCAGTCCGTCCTGCGCCATCGCGTAATACACGCGC
This sequence comes from uncultured Gemmatimonas sp., assembly GCA_964650715.1. GTDB lineage: Bacteria > Gemmatimonadota > Gemmatimonadetes > Gemmatimonadales > Gemmatimonadaceae > Pseudogemmatithrix. The sequence goes on from CAZYUL010000005.1 coordinate 66,271, forward strand.
GGCCCGGTGAGGATGATCCCCGCGAGCGCGCCGAAGCTGGAGAACATCACGATCCCCGACATCACCGCGGCACCCCCCGAGCCGAGCAGCGTGTCGGCAAGGTCCGCCGCGACGCGCGTGGAGGCGGCGACCTGGTCGAGCGGCATCACGTAGAGGTACACGGCGGTCATCGCCATGTAGGCCGCGGTCACGATGAACGTGCCGAGCAGCAGCGCGCGCGGGATGGTCCGCGCCGGGTCCACCGTCTCCTCGGACGTGTAGGTGACCATGTGCCAGCCGCCGTACGCGAAGAGGCCGGCGGCCATCGCGCGCAGGAACCCGCCGAGCGTCTCGCCGGCGCCGTCGGATGCCCCCACGAAGTGGTCCGGCGCCGCGCCGCCGAGCAGGAAGCCGGCGAGGACGATCAGGATGATCGCGAGCACCTTGCCGGCGGTGAACAGGGACTGGACCCGCGTGCCGTGCCGCACGCCGAAGTAGTTCACCGCGGAGAGCGCCACGATCACCGCGACCGCGACCGCGCGGTTCCCGGTGTCGCCGAGCGGGACGAAGAACGCGGAGTACCGCGCGAAGATCGTCGCGATCGCGGCGATGATCCCCGAGTGCATCGTGAGCAGCATCGCCCATCCCCAGAGGAATCCCACGAGGGGATGGAACGCCTCGGCGAGGTACACGTACACGCCGCCGGTGCGCGTGAAGGTGCTCGAGAGCTCGGCGCAGACGAGCGACCCGATCAGCGTGAGCGCGCCCGCGAGGAGCCAGACGAGGAGGACCGCCCAGACGGAGTGGACCTGGCTCGTGACCTCGGACGGCTGGACGAAGATCGACGCGCCGATGATGGTGCCGACGACCATGGCCGTGGCGTGCGGGAGGCGGATCGCGCGATGGAAGTCGGCCATCGAAGGCGTCGGGGCGGGAAGGGACGCGCGAAGATGGCGCCCGAGCTAGGTTCCCGCCACCGATGGCACCGCTCGAGGGACGGTTGCACCGCGTGAGCTTCCGCGCTCGCCTGTTCAAGTATCCCGGCAAGGGGGGGTGGCACTTCGCGCCCGTGCCGGCGAAGTACGCGCCACCCGTCACCCACGGCTGGGGACGCACCCCGGTGCGCGCCGAAGTGGATGGCAAGTGCTGGACCACCAGCGTGTGGCGGGATCAGGAGGGGACGAGGACGCTGCTGGCCGTGCCGGCGCGGGTGCGCGGCACGAAGGGTGACGGGGACCTCGTCCGCGTGACGCTCGAGTTCTCGCTCTAGCCGCCACCTCTCGTGGGGGCGCGCCGCGCGAACTCGCGCATCGCGTCCCTTCCGATCCAACGCGCCGACCGCTCACCGGATGCGGCAAGTCGCCGGGCGCAGCGGAGCGCCTCCCGACGGAGCCCGGGGCTGCGCCTCCCGATGCTGCGGAGCGCCCAGCTGGAGGCCTTCCGCACCAGGTGACGATCGTCGCCGGACTCGCGCTCGATCGCGCGCAGCGCGGGGAGGAACCGCTCGTCGGGCGCGTTGTCGTCATGTGTCGCGAGGCTGGCGTACAGAGCGAAGCCGGCGCGCTTGACGAACTCCTCCTGCCGGCGCGTCCACGCCCTCGCCATCGCCCACGCGTGCGGTGTCCGGTCGAACAGGTGCATGCAGTGCGCGTCGCAGATCGCCCAGTTGTCGAATCCGCGCACCCAGCGGTCCATCTGGGACCGGGTTACGCGCGCAGGCTCGTCCACGAACGCCGCTAGCATCCGCGCCTCGTGGACCCCCGTGCGCCACAGCGCTTCGGCGAGGCGATGGTCTCGGCCGAGCCGTCTGGCGAGGCGGCGGACCTCGGCGACGGAGACCCCGAGGATGCGCTGGGAGACGATCGCGTAGCGGGCCATCCCGGCACGGTTTCGCGCGGACTCGTGGCGCTCGAGCCACTGCAACGCCTCGGCCACGCGCGCTGACGTGGGGGTCGCGGGACCCACCGGGATCGGACTCGGTCGAGCGGGGAGACTCACGTGCGGGAGAGGATGGATGCACTGAGCGCCGGGGAGACGTCTCCCCGGCGCTCGTCGCGCCGTCTGCGGGGCGGACTTCCGCCCCTGGCGCTTCGCCCCGCTCGGTGGCGGGTCGGCGCAGCGGGTCCGCGCACGCGACCCCTTTCGCGCTTCGCCCCCTCCGGGGAGGGGGAACCGGGACCAACTGCCCGATCCGCTTGGGGAGCCGTGGAGGCGCTGCCCTCGCTCTGCACCCTCAGCATTGCGCGCGCGGCGCGGCTGCGCAATAGGAAATTCCGTGACGGTGAGGTCGGGGTTCAGCCGAAGGCGGTCAACGTCGCAGAGGGTGTAGGTTTAGGGCTGGCCGCGTCGTGCGACCGGTCCGTCCGACCCTTCCCACTCCACTACTCCCCGCCGGCTTTGCGCACCACTCGCCGCTTCGACGCGCTCCCCGTCTACATGCTGGCCACGATCCCGCAGCGGAAGCGCGAGCTCATCGCGCGCGGCGTGGATGTGATCGACCTCGGCGCGGGCGACGCTGACCTGCCCGCGCCGCCCGCCGCGGTCGAGGCGCTCGCCGCGGCCGCGCGGGACCCGGCGATGAGCCGCTACGGCTTCGGACTCGGGCTCCCCGCCTTCCGCGACGCCGTGAGCGCGTGGATGGAGCGTCGCTTCGGGCACCGGTTCGATCCGCTGAAGGAGGTCGTGCCGCTGATCGGGAGCAAGGAGGGGATCGCACACCTGTCGTTCGCGTTCCTCGAGAAGGGGGACGTCGCGATCATCCCCGATCCGGGCTATCTCGCCTACCTCGGCGGGACCCTGCTGAGCGAGGCCGAGCCGTACCTGTTTCCGATCACTCCGCGGACGGACTTCCTCGTCGAACTCGACGAGGTGCCGAAGGACGTGCTCGCGCGCACGCGCATCCTCTTCCTGAACTACCCGAACAACCCGACGGCCGCCGTCGCGCCGCGCGAGTACCTCGAGCGGGTGGTGCGGCGCTGCACCGAGCTCGGCATCCTCCTCGTGTACGACAACGCGTACTCGGAGCTGACCTTCGACGGCTACGTGGCGCCGAGCATCTTCGACATCCCGGGGGCGCGGGAGATCGCGATCGAGTTCCACTCGCTGTCGAAGACGTACAACATGACCGGGTGGCGCTGCGGCTGGGCCTGCGGCAACGCGGCCATCGTCGGGGCGCTCGCCAAGACCAAGAGCTTCCTTGACACCGGCCAGTTCATGGCGGTGCAGAAGGCGGGCATCGCCGCCCTCGAGTCGTGGGCGAGCTGGGTGCCGGGGAACGTCGCGGTCTTCCGGGAGCGGCGCGACGCCGCGTTCGCGGCGTTCTCGGCGAACGGCTTCGGCGTCTCCTCGCCGCCGCGTGCCTCGATGTACCTGTGGGTCCCGCTCCCAGCGAACGTCCCCTCCCTCGCGTTCCAGGAACGGTTGATGGAGGAGGAAGGGGTGATCGTCCTCGCCGGCAAGGCGCTGGGCGCCGGAGGCGAGGGGTTCTTCCGCGTGTCGTTCATCACGAGCCCGGCGCGCATCGCCGAGGCCGCCGAGCGCGCAGGGCGAGTGCTGCGCCGCATGACCGGAGGGAAGTAGATGAAGCGTACCCTGACGTCCGTCGCGTCGGTCCTGGCCGTCGCGCTCCTCACCGTCCCGGCCACCGCCCAGCGCGCGATGCAGCCGAACGACTGGCACCGCGTGACCCAGCTCTCGCAGCCGGCGATGTCGCCTGATGGGCGCCGCGTCGCCTTCACCGTCACCACGGTCATCGAGCGCGAGAATCGCCGGCACCAGGAGGTCTGGGTGGTGCCGACCACCGGTGGCGATCCGGTGCGCTACACCTCACCGAGCACCGAGAGCTCGAACCCGCGCTTCTCGCCCGACGGGAAGTACCTCTTCTTCTCGTCGCAGCGCGCCG